>NZ_JACJQG010000004.1 GCF_014696435.1 Calothrix anomala FACHB-343
ATCAAACTAGTTTCTGTGCGAATGATGAAGCTGTTAATCTTATACCCAATGTGACGGGTGGTACATTCCAAGTGCTAGATGCACAAGGTAAAGTGATTAAAAATGCGCTCGCCGTAGACGTGGGCGCAGCCATCGCTAATTCTCAATTCCTCCCCAAAGCAGTCACAATCGACGAAGCTGAAACATCAACACAGGTTACATTAAAATACACCATCACCAGCAGTCAAGGTTGTACCAACTCTGCACAGAAAACTTTGACAATTTTCGCCGTACCAGATGCGAGTTTCCAAGTAGGTAGTGAAGCAGAAAATCAAACTAATATCTGTGAGAATGCTCTACCTGTGGAACTTATACCCAAAGTTGCGAGTGGTAAATTCCGAGTATTAATTGGCGACAAAGATATTTCTGATGATGCACTTGATTACCAATCTAATCCTCCGCATTTGATTCCTAGTGCAGTGAAAATCGGTGATGCACGACAAGTGACACTTACCATTGAGTATACAATCGTCAACGAAAATAACTGTACTAGCCAGCACGTTGAAAACCTCACCGTACATCGAGTTCCTGTAAGTGACTTTGAAGCAGAAATTTTCCAAATCAATGCTAATGGATTTTCCGTGCGAGTATTCGATATTTTACCAGCACAAAATAGTTCCATGAGGTTAGAGTGGGAACATCCCAACGGAGAAGCTAACACCAGCAATCCTGATGATAATGAGTTCTTAATTAGCTATAACTATGATTTCAATAATTGGCAAGCTGGCGCACAGGTTTCTATTACATTGCAGGTAATTACACCAGAAAATCTTGGTGGTTGTAGCAGCAATCCAGTTACCAAAAACGTTGCTATTCCCTTTGGTGCTGTACAAGGGTTTAATTTAGTGATTCGTAGTGGTACAAATGTACTTGACGAAATCTCATTGGGAAGCAATAACAGTTTTATATTAGGAGAGTTAGAGAAACAGAGTGAATCTCCAGCTGAATATACGATCGAAGCGGTAACTATCCCTGCTACCTTAGACAGCATAGTATTTACTTATACTGCTCCTGGTGATGAAGAGATGGTTAGTAGTCCAATGAATACACCCTACCGCCTACCCGATGGCTGGTTCAATATTGTCGGCGACCATATTATTCAAGCACAACCCGTTAAGGAAATTAACAACGTACTCTGGTTAGGGGTAACTTCGACTACAATCATTCACATATCTGACGGTGACACTGGTACAAATACCCCTACCCCATCTACACCTAAGTCCGCTACATTACTTAATCGCCTACGTGTCCTATTTGACACTAAAGAGTGGAATATTCAGGAGATCAAAGGCGTTAATCCTAATGGATAAACTGCTCAATCTTTGGGTAACTACTCCCAATACCCACAAAGGAGAGAATTGTAGCCTCTAGCCCCTAGCCCCTGCTATGACTAAACAACGCCACATCATTGGAAAAACTGTATTAGAACTCGATACTGGGCAAATAGCTGATGTATGGAGTTTACAGGAAGATATGAGCCGCTTGTTGCAGCAGCAGGGCGTGCAGGAAATGGAGCGTCTTTTTGATCAATTGCTGGGGGATGAGCAGGTGATTCGCCTGGATCGGGTAGTGGTGGAGATAGGTTATATTGACCGCAGATTTTTAGCTGATGAATTTATCCGCAATTTAATCAAAGCACTTAGGGAGACTTTAGCAGATCATTTAGCGGATAGGTTGGTTGGTAGTGCAAAAACCGAAAAAATTACCCGCGATCGCTCTGGCTCAGATTGGGAGGTGTTACTCTACTTTTTACGCTATGGGCGCTTACCTTGGTGGTGTCCTTCAGGAGACTGGCTTACTTGGTTTCCACGTTGGGCAGCCGTGATGCAAAATGATACCAGTTTGCAACAGTCTCTGCGGGAATTACTGATAAATAACCAAGCAGCAAAGCAACGCTTAATTGAGCAGTTACCAGAATCTTTCCTACACCAGTTAATATTACAACTACAACCCGCCTGGGTAATTTGGTCTACCCGACTAGCACAAGCTCAAGGGCTGATGCAATCCGGGAAATTAGATAGTAGTGCTATTCGCTACCTAAATCGGCAAGCTTGGCTATTATTACTCAGCGAAATTAGTGCAGATAACGCACCTACCAAACCATTTCCCGCAAATTGGACTCGTAACTGGTTAGCCCAACTGTTGAAAATCTGGCAGCAATCAGCTAATTTTACAGATTATCAGCCGCAAATCTCCCAGTTTAACCAAATTAGTCAACAAATCAGCGCCGATCTGCAAGGATTTCCCAGTGAAGAGCAGAGAATTTGGCTGACAGCACTAGAACAGGTGCTAACTGCTATCTCAGATCCTACAGCGCGATCGCCTGAACTGCCACAAACCCACCTGCAAACAGATTGGCAAGTTTTACTGTACTTTTTAGAACATGGTCGTTTACCCAATGAGGCAGCATCAACAACTTGGCAAACTTGGTTACAACGCTGGGAAACCGTCATCCAAACTGAAACCGCTTGGCAAATACCTCTGCGGCCATTACTGAATAATAATGTAGCAGCACGCCAGAGATTAATTATTCAGTTACCGCCAGCCTTACGCCATCAGTTGATATTGCAATTACAGCCAGCTTGGACAAATTGGTACACCCTGCTAGCTCAAGCTCAACAATTAATGCAGTCTTTGAGCCTCAACAGTGATAGCTTACAGAAATTAAACACACAGGCTTGGGAATTACTCTTAGCCGAAATCAGCAGCGATAACCCATCACTAAATCCCTTACCCGCCGCAAATTGGACAAGTAACTGGCTTGCTCAATTAGTGCAAAACTGGCGCTGGGGAGACAAGGAAGCAGGGGAGCAGGGGAGCAGGGGAGCAGGGGGGGAAAGTGATGAGTTGGCGGTTGATGTCAACGTCAAGCAAATTGCTTGGGAACGATTACGTAGTAGTATTGATGCTATATCTCGTGCTGAAAGAAACCTGTGGTTGAATGCCTATAACCAGGTGCTAAATTTAACTGCTACTGAGAAAAAAGAGCGATCGCCTCAGCTACCTCAAACCACTCCACAAACAGATTGGCAAGTTTTATTGTACTTTTTAGAACATGGTCGATTACCAGATGAGCAAGCATCAACAACTTGGCAAACTTGGTTACAACGCTGGGAAACAGTCATCCAAACTGAAACTACTTGGCAATTACCTCTGCGGCAATTGCTGATTAATAATGTAGCATCAAGACAGAGATTAATTACTCAGTTCCCGCCAGCCTTACGCCATCAGGTGATATTGCAATTACAGCCGGCTTGGACAAATTGGTACACCCTGTTAGCTCAAGCTAGAGAAATCATCCAATCTTTAAACCTGAGCAATGATAACTGTGAGCAATTAGAACAACAAGCTTGGCTGCTACTCTTAGCAGAACTGAGCTTTGATAACCCATCACTAAATCCCTTACCCGCAGCCAATTGGACTCGCAACTGGCTTACCAAACTTCTGCAAATCTGGCGATTAACACCGAACACAAATCAATTAACCGCAACTTCTCCCCCAGTGGAAGCAGCAGCACCGACACAAAACCAAGATGCAGTTCCCCCAGAAATAGCCAATCAGAAGCCGCAGCAAAACCTGCGTCAGCGCATCGCTGCATTCCCAATTAGCGACAGCACCCTGTGGCAAAATGCCCTTGAGCAGATGCTCACTGCTACACTTATTGATATCAGCACACCACCCTTTGAGACAAAAACCTCCGCCTTACCCCCAATTCCCCAAGAATCGACAGGTGTTCCTGCGCCATCTTCCCCAGAAACAAACATATTCACATACGCAACCCCAACACCACAGCAAAACCCATCGGTTGAGCAAGTAGAACTCCCGACACCAGAACCAACCAATCCCCTGAGCATACCCCCCCGACGGGCTAGGGGTTCGAGATTATCGAAGTCTGAAGAAACTGCGGGGTTGTATGTCAACCAAGCCGGAATCGTGCTGTTACATCCGTTTTTAACTGTCTATCTCGATGCAGTGGGGCTATTAGATGGCGAATCATTCCGGGATGAATTGGCACAGCAAACAGCAATTTACCTGTTGCATTACCTAGCTACCAAGCAAACCGACGCACCAGAATACGAACTAGTGCTACCCAAACTGCTTTGCGGCTGGCCTTTAGATGAGCCAGTTTCCCGTGGCTTAGATTTACCTGCAACCGCCTTAACAGAAGGCGAAAACCTGTTACAAACTGTCATCAACTACTGGGAAGCCCTGAAAAGCACCAGCCCCGACGGTTTGCGGGAGGGTTTTTTACAGCGTGCAGGGAAGCTTACCCAAGCTGATGGTAACTGGAAGCTTCAGGTAGAGCAACAGGCGATCGATATTTTGCTGGGTCGTCTACCTTGGGGACTCAGCATGGTGAAATTGCCGATGATGGATGACATTCTGATTGTGGAATGGCATTAGCAACTCAAGATTACTTTTATATTTAGGGGAAATTTATGAAAACCAACGAGAACCAAAAAAGCACAAATTCTCAGCCAGCGACGCAAAAGCCTTTTTTCGGAGCTAAACCAGAGCAAGCATTTTTTTCGTTAGCAAAAGAGCAGTCTACACCCTTTTTCCAACGGTCGGCTACTAGCGATGCTGATGCTATAAGTGAGTCAGTAGTGCAAAGAATGCCTGCTTTTGAAAGTGAAGTTAAGGATAATGGGGCAGTACAGAGAAAGTTTGTTAACCCATCACCGATACAGGCAAAATTGACTATCGGTGAGCCAGGGGATAAGTACGAGCAGGAAGCAGATCGGGTAGCATCCCAAGTGGTAGAACAAATAAATGCACCAGCACCCGTGCAGTCAAATCAAGGGCAGTCAGTACAGCGTCAGGAAGAAAAAAAAGAGGAACTTCAGGCAAAACCTGATATTACCAGTCTGCAAAGACAGGAGGAAAAGCCAGAAGAACTACAAGCGAAGTTCACTATCCAAAGACGCGAAGATATCGCAGGCGGGGAAGCTTCACCAGATTTGACATCAGCCATTAACAGCGCCAGGGGAGGAGGACAACCTCTAGATGCTAGTCTGCAAAAATCAATGGGACAAGCAATGGGGGCAGATTTTAGTGGGGTGCGGGTGCATACAGATACGCAATCAGACCAGTTGAATCGGTCGATTCAGGCAAAGGCGTTTACTACAGGACAGGATGTTTTCTTTCGGCAGGGGGCGTATGAGCCAGGGAGTCGTGGAGGTCAGGAGTTGATTGCCCATGAGTTGACCCATGTGGTGCAGCAGAATGGTGGGGCAGTGATGCGATTGCCTCTAGTAGAGGCGAGAAATTCGACGGTAATCCAGCGATTAATTGAGCAAAACACATCACACTGGAACCAGGGAGCGGCTGCGGGACCGGATATACACGCACACGCGGCTGCCTATAATATCCCCAATTTGGGTGCAGATCTGAATAATCGTGCAATCAACCAAGGACTAGCGAGCGACACAAAGATAGTCGTCAGCTATCCGCGAGCTGGTGCTCCCTATTTATCACATATAGTAATTGTTGCATTTTGGCATCAGGGAGTAATGCCTGCACAAAATCGAATTCGATACCATACAGCATATTACCACCGCGGTCATGCTCAACAAGGTGTACCAAACACACATTACTGGCAAAACGCTGCTGTAGTCAACGTATAGAGGTATTCAACAATTTAACCCATAGCGAGTAGTGCGATCGCCTGATCTTGTAGGGTGCGTTAATGAAATGTAACGCACCTTCAACGTACCAATTCCGGTGCGTTACGCTGTCGCTAACGCACCCTACTGGCGCGACAAGGCTAAAATGGTGCATTAATAAACCGCAGAGGCGCAGAGAACACAGAGAGAAGAGAAGAAATTTATTGCAACATTTTAGCTGTGTCAGTCCACTACGTGGATTTGCGTAAATGGGTGATTGGTTTTTGCAAAAGTGCGATCGCCGATCTTGTAGGGTGCGTTAAATTAAAATACGACACCATGATGATATTGCTTTGACTTTTGGGCGATCGCCTAAAAACCTGCTCCATCCCCTGGAATATATCATAAACTCTACAATAGCAGGCAAGGATAAAGATAATGGCTGAACTCAAACTTAGGTCAAAAGATCCAGATTCCCTCAGACGAATTATTCAAAGTGCTTTGTCAGAAAGATTACAAAGTGTGACAGCAGGAATTAAAAGAACACAAGAACGTCTTCAAGAATTTGAAACTAAATATCAATTATCGACGGGGGAATTTATCATCCGCTTTAATAATGATGAATTATCCCATAATTTTGACTTTGATGAATGGATCGGAGAAGCTCGAATGTTGGCACATTTACAACAAACAAAAGAATCGATAGAGGAGATTCATTTTGTTGATTGAAGACTACTTTCAGCAGATTCAGATTCTCATTGAATCCTCGCAAATAGTTCAATTATTTAATATTGAACCTGAAAAAAGAGGAATGTATGAAGGTTTTATTAGGGGAAAGCTGGAATTTGAAGATAATTCATTGCTGCATTTGAGAGAATTTGTTTATGTGGAAATATCCATAGATAGAAAAATGTATAGTTATCAATATATGAGTTCAGAGAATAATCTAATTTTTCGCTATGACAATACTGAGCATCACCGGAAATTAAATCTAACTACCTTTCCTCATCATAAACATGATGGAAGTGAGGATAACGTTGTTAAATCAAATGCTCCTTTTTTAGCTGATGTGCTAAAGGAAATTGAAAAAATATTAGTGCGATCACTTTGTTGATGATCATACAAAATGCGATCGTAAAACTTGGTCAATGGTTTTCAGTGCGATCGCCTGAAATAACCATTGAATCACGCAAAATCCAGATAACATCTCTCCGTCTTCCAGAGAGTGCCTATCATTTCAGCAAATGCTTAGGCGCAGCTCGCCTTAGGCATCGCAGGTAACAGAAATTTTTTGCTGGCACACTAACCTAAAAATAGAACGCCACAGAAAAATCATGCCGCAAAGAAAAACCGAATTTGATGTGTCTCGCTACATTCCCAGGAAGAACGAAACTCTATCTGAAAAACTGCTCAGGCTAGCTATGTTATTTCGTTTGGTGAAGCCGTTAAATGTAGATAAAGCAACAAAAAAAATGATCATGACAAACCCAGAGTTGTTACCGCAGTATCTCAACCAACAACACGGCGATGACATTGCCATTTAGAACTTTTACTTCCTTGACAAATTTTTTGTACAAATCCTTCTTGCTTTCATCTGGCATAACCTCAAGGAACTCAACATCACCGAAGGTGTCTATCAATTCTTTTTGCAAACTTGCCCCAACAAAAGCGAATTGAATGTTTTGTTGCTGAAGTTGCTGAATCTTGACTACTGTTCGGTCGATTGCTTCTTCAATAATCGAATCTCTGGGAAGTTTTCGCAGTACCTCAAGACGGGATTTAAGCTCGATAATTTCCGGGGTATCTTGGTTCGATGGCTGGCTGCTGACAACATAGTCCCTGAGTTTGATCGCTCTTGTTGTTAAGGCAGCATCAACGGCATCGACAACCTTTTTCAGTGAAACTGCGGTTCTATTGCTACAAGCAGTTTCGCCGTAAACCCGGCGACGTTTGCATCGCAATCCCATAGATCTTTTAGCATCATGGACATAACATTTCCCTCCGCAGGAACCGCAGATAATTTGCCCAGACAATAAACGCCCGCCAATATCTGTTTGTGTGGCACCCTCAAAGTTCTTACCCCACAGGCGTTGATTTTCTCTCAGCCGAGTTTCAATCTGTTGGTAAACTTCTTTTGAGATCAAAGGCTGATGGGTATTTTCTCGAATATCCCATTTTTCGGGGTTAACGCGATTAAATTTGACGTTATACCTAGTGTGACCTCGCAGCACTGGGTTCAACAACCAAGAGCGTAGCCCTGGAGGGGAAAACTGAATATTGAATTCTTTGATAAAGTGTTGAATAGTATTTCGCAGCGAAGTTTTTTGAGATAAAAAATATTGAATAATTTCCTGGGCTATTGCCCAATTAGTTTTTCCACTGGGCTGATGTATAGTCAGATCGGGAACATACTTACCGTCAACTCTAGCGAACCCGAACGGTGGCTGATAAGCTTTGTTTTGTTCGCGAAAATGCTCTAATCCGTGGTTTACTCTGCTCTGTAACAACCGAGATTCAAACTCAGCTAGTCCTGCCATTTGATTTAGAGAAAACCACCCAAATGGGCTGGATGCATCTTCTACGGGGGCATCTAAGATGACAAGTTTGATATTCAATTTTTCGAGTAGTGCGATTGTTTTAGCGATGGTCATCACAGACCTAGCCAGTCTATCGATTCGAGTGATCGCGATTTCTTTGATTTGTCCTTCGCGGCACATCGCGAGCATTTTGTTGAAGTTTTTCCGGCTGTCGCTTCGCCCAGATTCGATGTCAGAAAAAATCAAGCTACAGCCAGCTTTTTCAATTCTGGCGGTTTGTTGAGTCAGCGCGTCACTCTGTTCAAATTTCGATACTCTAACGTAACCGACCCGCATAAACCTCTAAAACTCAATGTCAGCGCAGTTTAACATAAAATGTCCGATGTTAGTTCATCTAGAGAGGGAAATGTCCACAAAAACAGCATCACTGTGCCGTGCATGGTGAACATACCGTTGTATACAGTACGATCGATGAGGTCTGATTCGGGGGTAATAAGTTCGCCGCGAATCACCATTGCAAAGATACCGCCCACGAGAAAGAAGATAAATGCGGTTACGAGGTATTGGATACCAATAACTTTATGGTCTGTACTAAAGCTAAAGTATCGCTTCCAATCACCTGGGGATTCGTGTTGAGGCTTGCCACTAGGAAGGGTGACGCCTTCAATTGAGATATTTGTCATCGGTTCTTGTCCTTTCAACCAGGATAGTTGACTAGTGGGGCTGACCCAGGTGCGACAGTAGCCCAACCAGTTTTAACTGATTGACTAGCGGCTTGGGCATACTCGTAAGCTGCTTGATTTTTTGCGGGTGCAAGTTTGTTGGTTGCAGCTTGGGCTAGCCATTGCTGGTATTGTTCGGGAGATTCAACTACCACATCTGCGTACATGGTTGCAAAGTATGTACCGCTATATTGAGAATCGGTGAGTTGGTACTTACCTGGGCGAATGGGTGTAAATTCAAAGTCAATGTTGTGGTTGGGAATGATGTCTTGCTTGAGGCGAAATGCGGGAATATAGAAGCCGTGAAGCACATCTTCGGATTTTAATGCCAAACGGATACGGCGATCGCTTGGCAGATGTAGTTCGCTACTGGTAACATCTGTTTCTGGATAGTGGAAGACCCATGCCCATTGTTTGGCAATTACGTCTATTTTTTCCACTGGTGCGGTTACAGCCTTTACTGGGGCATTTTTATCTTTAGGTGCTGCATAGGCTGATTCCATACCTACAGGATTATGCAGGTGTACCAATGCCATTGGCCCTTGAATCCCCATTTGTTCGTAGATTTGGTAGCTGTAACTGGCAATCCAAAATACTAAGAGGATGGGAATGGCTGTCCAAACTACTTCTAGGGTAATATTACCTTCAATTGGCGGGCCGTCGCTGTAATCACCCTTTGGTGCCCGATGGAAAAGAATCGAATACATGAGAGTAGCAGTCACTCCCAAAAAGATAAAGGCACCTAAGGTAACTAAGAAGCTGATTAAATCATCGATGAGGATAGATTCAGCCGCAGCTTGTGGAGGAAGCCAGGTATAAGCCTGCTTTCCAATCCAGAAACTGATAGCAGTGATGATGGCGATCGCGATCGCGACTGCTATTAGTGCGAAAATATTGAATGTCTTCTGGGATTTCATGATCTATGAGGCGTTAATCGTTGGTCAAGAGTCAATAGTCAAGAGTCAATAGTCAAAATGCATTACTTTGGACTGTGGACTTTTGACTTTGGACTCTGCAAAGCATAACTACTTAAACGCTGTGTTTAGGTCTTGGCCTAATCGCAACAATTTATCTGCTGTGTTGTGGACGCCAAATTCGGCGGCTAGTTGTGCGCCTAAAGTGCCGTGAAGATACAAGATAAACATGACTACGACACCTGTTAACAGATAGCGCCATTGCACTTGTTTCTCTTCATCCCGGCGAGTAATAAAGCGCTGGTATCCTCTCCAAACTGTCATACCAATCATGATTGCTAGTAACAACACACCACCGACACCATGCCAAATCATGGTATCTATGGCGGGTAATCCCCAAGCGCTTTTCACATCAGCTGGTGGTTGTGCTAGCAACATTTCGTAAAAGCCAGCAGCGACTGTAAAAAAGGTAATGGTAGATGCGGCTACCATGTTGTACCAGCCAACATCAAATAGGTTATTACGTTCAACAGAAATAGCGAAAAATTTAAAGACCCATTTTTGGAAGGGAAACAGCGCCCCAACGATATCAAAGGTAATCCCAATGATGAATAAACCTAAAGTTAGATGGACTAAGTTGGGATGAACTGGAATACTGTAAGGTAAGCCGTTTGGGCCGAGTTGCCCGCTAAATTGGTTAATTAGTTCTGAGTTCATGGCAAAAGACCGTCTCTGAGTGCTTCAACAACTGGTACTGTATGCAGTCCATATACCCAAACCAGTTCATCTCCCAGGTATACTTGCAAGCCAACTATTGCGGTTAAAATCGCCCCAGCACCGAGATAATAAATTGTTAATCTCTGAGGGTCGCGGGCACGAATTACGTAGCGCCAAGCGGTAATGGCGGCAATAATTCCTGATAGTGACCAGCCAATCAGTGTATGGACGTTGAGAACTGATTTAGCTGCTTCATAAGGATGGGCTAAACCTGCTTCAAATTGACCAAAAATGATGGCAACAAAGATGGAAATTGTCGCAATGAGCATATTCCACCAACTTACCTCATATAGGCGAAAGTTGCGCGTAAAATAGCCAATTACATCACAACAAAAGGCGAATAGCACCATCGCAATGACAAAGTGAACTACGATTGGATGGAGCGTATCCGGATAGGGTAAATTGTGGTCATTCAAATTTGTTAGATAATCAAACACGGCATTCTCCTAGTCATATTTGCTTAACCTCAAACAAACTCGCACGATTGACACTCAAGAGCTTTAACCACAATTTTTCTACCATTACCGGAATATAGAATTACATATATTTGGGGCGATATCCGGTTGTTTAAATATTAGGTTAGTGGTAGAGGAACTGAGTGCTGGAGTTCAATCGTGAGTTTGGGATTTTAGTCTTGATTCATTGGTTCATGGGGATTTTTTGAGATAACGGCTCTTGATGTTCACCAAAGAAAATCGCCGTTTTCTCTTTGATTAATTAAACCTATCTATTAGCTTAAGGATTTTTTTACTAGTTGTCAAAACAGTGAAAATAAAAATCTTTGGAGTAGTTTTTTTATCAAAAAGTTGTTTTGTGATATGTAGCGCAACTAGCAGCTTGATAAAACTTAAATGTAACTATCAAAAAAATTGTTTAATTGCGCACAATTTAATATTATTAATTTGTGATTTTGAGTACAAAAGCTTTGAAAGAGAGTAATTTATTGCAATTAATGTGCGCAAATGAATCGGCAATATATATGTTGATTATAACTGAGAGAAAATTCTGCAAATGCGGTTAATTATAGGATGTGATATTAAGCTTTTACAATTTATCGCCACCTGTAGAGAAATAATATATCTGAAGATAGGATTATTTAGCAATAAATAAAAAGTGCGATCGCGCGCTGCTATAATTTTATTCCCCACTAGGGGATGTAAGCAGTTAATAGGCAAATCTTCAACCAAAATCGGAATAAGCTTCTTCCAGCTACCTGTATGATGAAAACAACTCATCACCGGGAAAACAACATGACTACTTACAAAATCAACTTCCAAGATGGGGTTTTACGAGTTAATTTTGGCGAACCTTCCCAAAATGACCAAATTGTCAAAGATGCAGCCGCGCGACTAGAGGAAATGGCTAACGCTGGGGAATTGCAAGGAGGTTCGTTATTAAAAATTAACGGGCCCATCTCCATACCTGTAGCGTTTGTTTTAGCACACAAACTTGCCCATATTTACGGTGCAGTTGGTTTTTTCGATCCTAAGATTGGTAAATATGTGATTTCTATCACACACAATCCCGCGTATAAATTAGGAGACTTGGTTGATTGAGTAGCCAATTTAACTCTCTGCTGTTGCATAAATTTGGGGATTTACGGTGATGATACAGGGGGAGTAGTCGCATTTAAGCAAATTCACCCATGAGATGTATGCTTGCGTTTCTTGGTGGGGTGTGGTTGAGAATTGCTGGAGTATGTACAAATGACAACACAGATGGATAAGACAAATTCTATAACAATTGCTATTACTTGGTGTTTGGCTTGGGGCGATAAACGCGAACCTCAATATAGCTTGGAAGTGTTGCGGCAAATGTGTGAGGCTTTGAATGATGGGAAAGAAGTACCTGAAGAAGTTCAGGCGTTAGTGAAGCAAGCGCAGGAATTACAACATTTAGAGTTTCCAGACACCCTAGAAAAATTAAAGCAATTACCAGAGAAATATCCTCTGCTATGGAATTCTAAAATTGGTTTAGTTTATGGTGGTGCTACTAAGATTAAGCAATATGTTTTTGAAGAATCTAAACTCCCCGATATTCGTGGTGCTTCTGGACTTTTAGATAAAATTAACTTGGTTGAATTGCCTGCTTTTTTTAATGTCATCCCAGAGTCACCTCATTACAATTACAATATTGAATGCAGAGAAATAAAAAGATGGGTTAATGAAAATTTTGATAAAAAGCCCAATTTATCAGATGCTTTAATTCCTGAATTGATTATTTATTCAACTGGTGGTAATATCCTTGCTTTTTGTCCAGCAGATTTTGGAGATGATTTAGCTAATGCTATAGAAAAGCGTTATACGCAAAGAACCCTCACTGCTAATTCTTGTGCCGTTGGAGAAACTTTTAGAATTTTAGAAACTAGCTTAGGGTTGCTTAGAGATAATATTGAAAAAACATTTTGGCTGGAAAAATATCAGCAAGAGTATCAAAATAGCATTGTTGAAGCGTATTTCGGCAAAATTGATGATATCTCAAAAATTGAAGAGACATTTATAAAGCATAAAAGTTTTAACGAATTAACCACAAAATTAGCAATTCGTTTTAATCAACGCCGTAGTGGAAATTATAGCGAAAACCGTCCGACTCGTCGCTATCCGCCAATGTTTGAAACTCATCCTTACCTCAGAAGAGATGAAGGTGAGAAACGTTCTGCTATTGCTCATATACATCAACTAATTGGTAAACCTCATCTTTCTGAAAGTGTAATTTATAAACGCAGAATCGGCGATAGAGCAAAAACTGGGATTTCTGAAACACCCAAATGGTATCAAGATACTGGGTTAGAATGGGAACCGGGAATAATTGAAAGTTGGCTCGATAAATTTGAGTATTTTTTGCATAATAATTCCGAACAACGGCAGAAATATTATGGTAGTCAAAATGCTCAGACTAAAGAAATTAAAATTGCCCAATCTTTAACTCATTTGGGTAAAGTAAGCAATAACTATGTAGCATATATATATGCAGATGGTAATAACATGGGTGGTTTTATTCAAAACATCCGCACACCGCAAGAATATCAAGAATTTAGCCAAGATGTGGAAAATGCCACAAAATATGCTGTTTATCAAGCTTTAGCATACAATCTGCATCCGCGTGAAATTAAAGGTATCAGTGAAGCAGAATCAAAAGTTAAAGATGGAGATTTAATTCATCCATTTGAGATTATTACCATTGGCGGTGATGACATTTTCTTGATAGTACCAGCAGATAAAGCTTTACAGATTGCTAAGATGATAGGTGAGCAATTTGAAAACATACTTTTAGAGAAAGTCAAAATATCAGGTGTAAAAATCAAAGGCAAATATAAGGTAGATAATAATCTGCTAGTTGCTAATAAACACCATCGCTTTGCTGAAACGATATCTGAAGAGGCTCAATGTAAACTTAGTATGTCTACTGGTGTATTGATTACTGCTTACAATACGCCAATTTACTATGCAGAAGATTTGACAAACCAGTTGATGAAATCTGCAAAAAAATATGCTAAGTCTCTCAAAGAAAATGGCTATTATGGTGGAACGATAGATTTCTTTACTATGAAATCAGTCACAATGATTTCATCAAATATCGAAGAATTTCGCAAACAAGCATTAACTATTGATAACAGAGGTGCAAAACTTAAGCTTTACTCTGCACCTTATACAATACCAGAACTAGATAAATTTTTGAAATCTATTTACGCACTGCAAAAAGCTGAATTTCCTAAATCACAACTTTATCAAATTCGTGGTTTTCTAGAACGAGGTAAGCGAACTGCTAGTTTAAATTATTACTATTTTCGTCACCGACTGAAAAAAGGACAAGATGCACTGAAAGCCGACTTTGAAGATAAATGGTGTCCAGCTAAAACCAACAAAGGTAATATTGCACCTTGGATGTACGACTTAAAAGAAGAAACCTATGAAACTATCTGGCGAGAAATTGTAGATTTGTTTGATTTAATTAGATTTTCAGATACCGAATCTCCACAAACATCACATCAGGAGATTGCACGATGATAAAACTTCAAGCTTTATTAGATAATAATAAACCTAATCAAGTTGAAACCTTCACCATTACCGCCATAATTGACTCAGCATTATGTGTAGGTGCGGGAGGTTCTTCTGGTTCCTTAGCAGATAAACCGATTATCAGAAATTCACAACGTAATTTACTAATTCCTGGTTCACAGATAAAAGGCCGTGTACGTCATGAATGTGAAAAATTACTGCGTGGTTTAAGATGGGAAATTTCTGAATCTCCTCATGCAGGAAAAATGGTTATTCGTAGAGATAATGCACCTTCTACATTTAATCGTGATGAATACAAAATTACCGGATATGAAAATACATATCACTGTTTAATCAGTCAAATTTTTGGCGATCCAGTTTTACCTTCACGGGTAATTTTTGACGATTTAGTATGTACAGAAGAACCTGAAAATCTACCTGAAGTCTTGCGTCCTGGTGTGACAATTAATCGCCGTCGTCGCACCGCAGAAGAGCAAAAGCTTTATTTTCTAGAAACCTCACCCGCAAATGCAAAACTTCGGTTTCAGGGAGAAATTCACATTCAACCTAGCTTAACACCTGAACGACCAGATTATGCCAAATTATTAATTTGGGCAGGTTTACGACAAATTCATGCATTGGGGGGAAGTAAGTCAGCAGGTTTAGGATGGTTGCATTGGGAATTACCAAATATTGATGTAGGCGCTGAAGTTTGGCAATTTTTAGCAAAAGGAGAGATTAAATGAAACGTATTCAATTAGAGATTAAGGCGTTATCTCCCTTAGCAATTTCTCGACAAAAACCAGGCGGTTCGGTAAGTGAATGTGAAGATTATATTCCTGGTAGTGTGATTCGTGGGGCGATTGCGAGTGAAATTTTAAAACAATCTGGTCAAACATTTGCCAATCTTAATAAAAATGGTGATGATTTTCAGGCTTTATTTTTAAGTGATGAACCTGCGATTTTTCAAAATGCTTATCCTAATGTTTACAAAATTGATAAAAATAATTTTAGAATTGAAGAAGAAGTCAAAATATTACCAGCTACTGCCCTAAGTTCAAAGACAAATCCAGGGTTCACTACAGATGATAAAGGAAATGGTGTTTTTGATACTCTTTTTGATCGCTTTTGTGCAGATTACTACGGTTATGCATACGAACCAAATTGTCCTACTGATGGAAGTAGAGTAGATTCTCCTGGAATTATTTTCTATAGTGTATTTAACGATGAATACTATAAAATTTCGTCACAAAAGCGTTTATTAACTAGAGTAGGTATCAATAGAAGACGTGCTACCTCAGAAGAAGAAATTTTATATAGCATTGAGGTATTAAGTGAATCAGAATCAAGGGGTAAAAATCCAAAGCCAGTCAGTTATTTATCATCTATTATTGTTCCAGATAACTTATCAGATTTACTCGGTAAATTTATTGATAAAAATTCATTAAATTTTCGTTTAGGAGGTTCAATTTCACGCGGTTTAGGAAAAATCGAAATTCAGTCTAATATTTTAGAAATTCAAGATAATAGCAGCGAAATCATTAAAGAAAAAATTGAGGTATTTACTCATAAACTCTATACACGTTGGAAAAATCAATGGTCAATTTTTGGTCAACCACTTCAGGATTTATCAGAAAACCGTCAGTATTTCACATTAAATTTACAAGCAGATACAATCTTAACTGAAAAATGGCAACGTACAACTGTTATTACTGAAAAAATGTTAAAGGAATTTACAGATGTTGACGATGAATCATTAAAACTGGAAGCAGCTTATAGTAGTTATGACTATCGTTCTGGTTGGAATTCTGCGTGGGGTTTAATGAAAGATGTGGAGTTAGTAACTAATAAAGGTTCTGTTTACTTATTTAGCACTACTCAACCAAAAAAATGGTACTTAAATTTAGCAGAATTAGAGTTGCGAGGAGTCGGGGAAAGAACTTATGAAGGTTTCGGTAAAGTTGAAATTTGTAATGCGTTTCATTTAGTAATGAGAGAGGAGTTTGTTTAATATGGAAGATAATTTAGATTCGTTTTTGCAACATCAGCTTGAATTTAGAATTCAAAAGGCAATTGCGGAGCAAATGGACGATGTTATTGGAAAAATTCAAGAATTATCTAAGAAATTTTCTATTGGTACGAAAGATAAGAAATCTCCTTTCAGAAATGTGTTATCTGTTGCAATTAGTTCTACTTCTTCACTGGAAGAAATTAAAGTTTTTATCAGAACTCAGATTGGTAGGAGTGGAGCAAGCCCTATTTGGAGTACAAAAATAGGTAATGAATTATTTGCAACAGCACTTGTGAATGAGATTGACAGCTTGAAAGCCGATACAAGTAATATTGTTAGAAATCTAAGAAGTTCTATCCCAAAAAACAATCCACTAAATAACTATGTCGATAATCCAGATAATCAGAAAGAGCTTACACAAAAAATTCATCTTAAACTCACTCAACTATACTTAGGCTACCTTGCTAGAGAACATACTGCGTTAGTTGGAGAAGCCAAATTTAATTCTAATTCTCAAAATTAATAGGTCATATCAAGGAGTAAGTATAATATGCCTAGTCTTGTAATTTCTACTGTAGGTACTAGTTTACTGACAAATGAGATAGATGAAAGAAAAGACCCTAAAACTTGGATTCTGGATTTAAATAAAACTGCAAACTGGAATCAAGAAAAAATTGAAAAAAGTTCAGATTATTCTCATGTATTCTCTAAAATAATTAGACCTTTACGAAGTAGAGTAGAAAACAAGTTAAATAATAATAATATTTTAGAAATAAGAGAAATGAGTGCTGAGTTAAATGGCATTTATGGATTATATGATGAGCAATTGAGTAAAGGCAATCAAGATATACATTATTTAATTGCTACCGATACGGCACAAGGACAAGCCACAGCAGAAATAGTGCAGAATTTCCTCCGTGCTAAAGGAATCAATATTAATATTTTTACCCCAAAAGGATTTTCCACTGACAATAATGAATCTTTTAACAATGGTATTGATGAATTGTTAAATTGGATTGAAGATACAATTCCTGGTTATCAAGATAGCGGTTATGAAATTTACTTTAATTTAGTTGGTGGCTTCAAAGCTATTCAGGGCTTTGCTAATACTATTGGTATGTTTTATGCCGATAAAATTATTTACATATTTGAAGGGAGTAATGAAATTATTACTATTCCTCGTTTGCCGATCAAAATTGATACTTCAATTATTAAACCTATTCAATTTGCACTAATGGCAGAAGGAGCATGGATTAATATATCTGAACTTCAGGGAATCCCAGAAACTCTGATATTTGCAGTAGATAAGAAAGCAATATTAACTAGCTGGGGTAGATTAATTTGGAATCGTAGTAAAGAATATTTTCTATCTGAAGATTTGTTAAGTTTCCCTAAAATAAAGTATGAGACTTCTTTTGAAAAAGACTACAAGAAGATAACAGATAAAAAAGAAAGATTGAAATTGCAGGAAACTATCGCTAAAGTATCATATCTTCTTGTTAAATATAATGGTGATATGGCTCCGCTTAAAGGTGATGGTGGTGTACAACTAGAAACTTACACAAATACCGTCATTGACCATTTTCGCGTTACTCTCAGCCTGCGAGTTAGTTGCAAAATCGTAGGGAGTAATTTGTCATTGCGATATTACGGTACTCATGCTCATGTTGAACGAAGTGAAGGAATTAAAAGCAGATAAATTATTATGTTTGACACTTTCAAAAATCGCCTAGAAATTACAGGTAAACTCAAAACAATTACAGCACTACGTATTAGCGCAGGTCGTTCTAGTGAACCCATAGGTTCGGATTTACCTGTAATTAAAGACAGTTTGGGTAATCCATTAATACCAGGTTCTAGCTTTAAGGGTGCAATGCGATCGCGCTTAGAAAGTTTCCTCAGAGGTATCAATCCTAATTTAGCCGCAAATCCCGCTATAGAAGCTGAATGGTCAATTACTTCCCAGGCAATAAAACAACTAAAAGAGGATTATGATAACGATGAGGCTTTCACTAAAGAACTGATCGCGCAAACTGATTTAACTTCTCTGCTATTTGGTTCACCCTGGATTGCTAGCAAATTCCAAGTCCGAGATTTAACTGTAGTCCCTGATACTTGGTTTGGACAGTACCAAGAAAGAGACGGGGTAGCTATTGATAGAGACACGGAAACCGCAGCAGATGGGAAACTGTACGATTTTCAAGTTGTACCAGCAGGGACGCAGTTTGAATTTAAAGCGGTGGTAGAAAACGCTGAGAATTATGAACTGGGACTGTTGATGATTGGGTTACATCAGTTTGAGACAGAACAAATACCTCTGGGTGGAGGGCGATCGCGTGGCTTGGGTGTGGTTAAACTAGATATTGACAAAATGTACTGGTTAGATGTCAGCAACAACCCAGAAAAATTACTGACATATTTGCAAGAATTGGTAAATAGTAATTCATCAGATAAACTACCCAGCTATCAAGATGTCAAAGAGTCCAATTTAAAGCAAGATTGGACAAATTCGCTGATTCATTATTTACGAAAAAATCAAGCTAAGACTCAAACAACTGAAGTCACGCCAAATTCTTGAGGAGGGTAACTATGGCTTTCAGCAGTTTTAAAACTATCGGGGAAGTTCTCAAAGAGTTTCAAGTTACTTATACTGAAGCAAATTTTGTCAGTGAAATTGCTTTTACTATTCCTGACTATTTCCGCGAAGATTTAGAACTGATGATGCGGGATGCTGTTATTAATAATTCAGAGTTTGCGATTTGTGAAAATTTGATTTATTCCGTAATTAAAGAGGTTTGGAAGACTTACCGCAGTAAGTTTATTTTATGGGGTCATCAATCATTAAATTACAATCGAGATTTATCTGGGTATCCTGAATATATTTTGGCTCAACGTTCACCATTAGGTAAAGTCGTATTTGACAAACCTTATTTCATTTTAGTAGCAGCCAAGCAAGATGATTTTGTAACAGGTTGGGCGCAATGTTTAGCAGAAATGATTGCATCACAAAAACTGCATGAAAAAGATGAAATAGTGATTTTTGGTATTGTTTCTAATGGAGATGTATGGCAATTCGGTAAATTAGAGGCAAATAAATTTACTAAAAATATCATCTTTTACACTATTTATGAACTAGATAAACTTTTTGCTATTGTTAATTTTGTATTTCAACAATGTGAATCGCAGCTAAATAATTTAGTTGCAGCCTAAACAAAATTTCTCAATTAAATATAGATATGCACAAAAGATTTGTTAACCATTGTACTATTGATTTAACCCTAATTCCTGACGGGCCGATGCTGATTAAATCTGGTAAGGAAGGAGCCGATCCGACTAAGCCGGATATGGAATTTGTGGAAACATATCATGCTGGTGGGCGTTCTATATATTTACCTGGAAGTAGTTTAAAAGGTGCAATTCGCGCCCATGCGGAAAGAATTGTCAGGACTGTAGGTGAAGATAAACCAAACTCTAAAAAATTACCTTGGGCTAACGATCCGTTAAGCGATAAATACACTTATCTGGAGAATAAATCAGCAACGGATATTTACAAATTATCTAGTTTTACTGACCAAATATTTGGTAATACTTCTATTGCTAGTAGATTGAGAATTGAAGATGCTTATCCAGATAAATCTCAGCCTCTCAAAATTGAAGAACGGAATGGTGTAGCAATTGATAGGGTTTTTGGTTCGGTAGCTGTGGGGCCTTTTAATTATCAAGTTTGTACTGCTGGGGAATTTAAAACTAAAATTCATCTTAAAAACTTTACTCTCTCCCAATTGGGTTTAATTGGTTTAGTCTTGCGCGATTTAGATGACGGTTGGTTTGGTTTAGGGTTTGCGAAATCTCGCGGTTTGGGTACTGTACAGGTGAAATTGAATCAAGCAATTGTGCAATATCCTGGTTGTGTTTTATCGGAAGATAAACGTCAAATTCAGGCTATAGGTAGTCAAAAACAATGGAATCATACTTTTCTTTTGGGTGCGGGAGAATTTTTAGCAGATGAAGACGCACAATTATATGGTTTCTCTAAACCCGATTATCAAGATACTCCTGTAGCAGCACAAGAGATGAATTTAGGTTTTGGTGTGCAACTTACTTGGCGAGATGGTACGGTTACAGATTTATTTGAACGTGCTGTTAAATCTTGGAGTAGTTTATTAGGGGTATCAAGATGACGGCTTTTGTTGGTGTAAAAGAAAAACTTTTATCAGTTGCAGAATTACTTGATTTAATTCAAAAATTTGCAATTGAACCTAGTTACTACTTCCTCAGATGGACTCATAAGGTTAGCGATAATTGGAAACAAGTACCCACAGAAAATGACTTCCCGATGCTGGAAGGACAGATGTTTAATAAAAATTGTGAATTGCGGTGGAAGTATAAACGTCAAGATAGTTATGAAGTGCTGCTTTTAAGTGTTGCTGGTGAGTATGCTGATTTTAGCCCTGTGGGTAAAGATTGGGATATTCAAGATAGAAATGCTCATTTATATACATCTACCGAAACTCGTTTTCCTAAAGGATTTCCTGAGAAAGCAGCAAATATCGCCCAGCGTTATTTTATCGATAAACAAACTTCTACAGTTCACTTTGTCGCTTTGACAATTACAGAGTAATTATGACTGCAAATTTCCCTAAAAAACCTCAACCACCTAACCGTTCTAGCGGTGGGGGTTCATCTTCAGATTTTGTCCCCAAACCTTACGAATTTGTTTCCTTTCCAACTGAACGCCCTAATTTACAGCGTCCTGCTGGACATCATAAATATTTTAGCGATCGCCTGCATGGTACTTTGTATCTTACCCTAAAAGTGCAGACTCCTCTCCATGTCTCTACAGGGGTGGTAGTTATGGGTAGCGATATCGGTCAAAAAATTCCCTTAATTAAAACTATGGTACAGGGTGTTGACCAAAAACTCTCGATTCAAGGTAGTTCACTGAAAGGTTGTATTCGGTCTGTATATGAGGCGATTACTAATAGTACTTTAGCAGTTATTACTAATAGATATAGAGATAAAATCCCCCAAGAACGCTTACCTTGTCGCCAGAAAGAACAACTTTGTCCAGCTAGTAGAGTTTTTGGTGCTTTAGATTGGCAAGGTTTGCTAGATTTTAACGATGCGAAGTGTGAAAATATCAGCTTTTCTACGGGGTTTATGCCTTCATTATATCGTCCTCGTCCTGATGAACGTGGGGCATATTTTATTCGCGGTAAAGTTGCCGGACGCAAGTTTTATTATAATACTATCAAGGCAATTGATAAAGGTCAAAATTCAGGAATTCCCGTACAACAAGCTGGTAGAGAATATATTTTTACGACTCAATTACATTTTAAAAATTTGACAGCCGAAGAATTAGGTACTTTATTAATTGTCTTAGGACAAGATGCTAAATATCCGATGGCTTTAAAAGTTGGCGGTGGTAAACCCATAGGGATGGGAACAATGACTGTTAATATCGATAAAATCCATCAACCGCAAAACCTGAAACAGCGTTATTCATCATATAATCTCAATCAATCTGATGAGTTGATTGGGGAAAAATTACAACAATTTATCCAAAAAAATATTCAAGCAGCACATTCACGCTTGATTCAAAAACCGCAATTAGAAGAACTGGCTGCAATTTTACGCTATCCCACCGACCGCGAACCACCATCGGGAATGTATTAAATTATGACAATAGCTGAGTTATCTTCCGAATCTCTCACAGATGCACAGTGGGAAATTGCTCATGCGATCGCCCAAATTTTAGTTAAAGAAAATACAGATGTCAATGAGTTGGGTAAAGCTGTCGCTTATCTCCGCGCTTCTGTAAACCAGCCAAATGCTACCTCTCGGTTCTTCCAATATCTGAAAACTCTCGTCAGTAATGGTAGACAAATTGGACACAGTGGTAAAACTACCGATTATTACCGCAGTATTGAGAAAGCTTGTAGCGATTATCTCAAAGGCGTAAGCGATGCTGATACGATGCTGCAAATTTTAGGTTGGGTATCGCGTCTGATGCGTTATTACAGAGATGCTGGTGTCCCAATTGGGGAAATTGCGACTCCGAAAGCGCTACCTGTTGAGTCAGCGCGTCAAGCGGAAATTGCGAAAGCTACTAATACTCAGAAGTTTACAGTTGGTCAAATTGTAGAAGCTACAGTTACTGCTATTAAAGGGAATAAGGTAACTTACGAAATCCTGGGAGCTATAAAACTAACTGAAAAAGAACCAAAAAAAGCACAATTACTTAGTGAAGGGCAAACCGTTAAGGTTGAGATTTTAGATCTCAAAGAAGATGGAAGCATAAAGAAAGTTAAATGTATTGAATAATACAAAAATAATTGCTTGTTATTTTCATGTTGCCAAAGTAACATTTAAGATAGTACTCAAAGTTTAATATTTTGGGTGCTTAAACTTTAGATATCTGAACTCAAGGAGAAAAAAAATGTGTCATTAACCCGAAATAATCACAACAAACTGATTCAACCGTATCCACAACCTCTAGTTAGCGTATTTAATACAAAGAAGGTAGTCATGCTCAATATATCTGTGTCAGTACAAGTCACAGTCTGTTCTGGTATATCTCAAACCCAATCAATTGATCGTCACCCCTCTGCTCTACAAAGTGACGAAGTGGGTAAAAAACTAATCAAATCTCACCATAATTATAAAAAACTTCCTCAACTGGTAGGAATATTATCTGCATTTCTTGTTGCCGCTAATAATGGTGTACAGGTCTGGCAGAATTTACGCAACAACGTAAATATAAACTCTCCTTCTGATCAGTTATCTAGCGTTGAAAAAGTCCAGCTAGGTTCTAGAAAAACTGACTAAAAATACGAAAGCCTTGCTTTTGCAAGGCTTTTACTACACTATTTGTCAGTATTAAAGACAAATTAGTTATAGCAGTAAGCCAACTTTTTCTTATCTTGAGACTGACTTGACTTTCTTAGGCTATAAAGATATTGTCTTAATTACTAGGATAAATATGTGTTTCAAATACCTAAAAAAGATATATCTTACCCCGCAAGGGGATTGAAACACGCTCCTAGACGTTGATATTACTGTTGATTCAGTTTTTTCAACTTCCCCGCAAGGGGATTAAAAATTAGGTATGATATTTATTCAGATTGTTAACCTATAAACTTAGGTTGAAAAAGAGCGATCGCATTTCCTTGAAATTTTCTAATTGATTGGTAGAAATAGGAATCTCTGAAGGAAAATAATCTGATTAAATTATGTGATATCAATTTAATTAATGATTGTGTTTTGTGGATTGTCGTTAAGGGTGGGGATACTCTGGCGGGGAGGGGCGGGGAGACCCCGCCCCTACGAATGTATGTGTCACATTCTTTTTTAAAATGGGGTTTGAATACCTATTTAAACTGATATGAAAGGTAAAGATGAAAACAAAACCTTTTAGCGAATTGCGCCAGAGAATGACACCAGAACGCCGGGAAAAGAGCAAGACTCTTGCTAAACTCGCACTAATTCATATTAATTTGATGGAACTTCAAGAGTCGTTAGGTTTGACAGAGGATGATTTGCCAAAAGACCTTGGTATTGAATCTATTTTTGCTCAGTTAGAAAGCCAAGAAGATATTCAAGTTGTCACTCTTTCACGTTGTATTCAGGCTCTTGGTGGAAGTTTAAAATTAGTAGCTAATTTTCCGAATGAAGAGAAAGAAATTGTTCTTGCTCAATTCGATTGAGGGTTAATTATTTGCCATGAGTAAATACCAAAATATCAATTATCCCACATCGTAGGGGCGGGGTCTCCCCCATTGGTGTCAACTTAACGTGAAACCCCGATTCCATCTAGCTCCCATGCTCTGCGTGGGAGCTTAGATTTATGAGGCTCTGCCTCAATTTATCAGAAGACGAGGCGGAGCCTCGCAATCCGCATTTCCAGCCAGAGGCTGGAAACGAGATAAATGGATGGTAGGGGCATGGCACTGCCATGCCCTCTAGAATATATTGATATCACCTCGCTATCCCGAAATATCGCCGTCACCCTAGAAGGGTGCGGCTAATTCTACAAAGCCTGCAAAAGCAGGCTAAATTTCCTTAGCCCACAAAGGTGGGCTTGGTAACGATAGCCCCAGGCTTCTAGCCTGCGGGCGTTATTTCGGGTATGCGAGACAACATTTATCCCAATATTGAGCGCAGAAACCCATAATTTGCTAATTGAACCGGCAAAAGAGCGATCGCTTTGACCGCTCAGTAATTTTTGTAACAAATACCGCAGACTACACTATAGTAATTCTCCAGTAGCCAATCGCTACAGTATGGGGAATTACCAATCCAATTGGGGAAAATTTGCGCATAAAGCGAATTTAAACCCTAAATATGCTAATAAAAGCGCAAATCAATTCAATTATCTCTTAACAAGAAAGTATTTCTCTCACCATAAAAAAATATTTGCAACAGTATGAATGAGATTATTTTACAATTTGTAATATTTCTCCAAACACCTGCTAAATCAGCAAGTTCAGCCATTAATACTTGGGTAAAAACGCAATTTTCGCTTTACAAAACTCAACATTTGTAGAGTTAATTACTAATTAGCAATTATGTTGAAATTGATCCCCATTTATTTTTAATTCAATGTATGTAATGTGATTATTCTTAATTTCATAAAAAACTCTACCCACACTTCCCCTTAGTCCCACAGACTCAGGAAACGCAGGGTAAATCACTCAGTAACCACCAGGGGATAATTTCTGGGCAACATTGTGAAAACTCCCAATGCCCAATGCCCAATGCCCCATGCCCCACACAGTACAATTATTTGCATAGCAAGCAGCGATGGCAAGATCAGCTACATCTACCAATCGCAAAGCCAAGTCTAAAACCCTGTCTCCCACAATTCCCAAGTGGGCAGATAATACAGAATTGGTGGGATTGGTGTTTGACCTAGAGGCGACTAGTTCGACTTCCCTCTATTCCCAGTACACAATTGGACTTCATGCTTGGTTTCTCGACCAAGTCAGACAATTTAATCCGGAACTTTCGGCTTACCTCCATGATGGGGAGTCAGAAAAGCCCTTCAATATTTCGGCGCTGGAAGGTCAACTCCTCCCTAGTGGTAGACAACTGCATCTAGAAGCCAAGCAAATTTACCATTGGCATGTTAACGCCCTTTCTCCCAGGGTGGCACAGTTTCTCGTGCAATGGTTGACCCAATTGCCCCAAACTTTAGCTTTACGAGATGCACCTTTGCAAATTAAACAGGTGAGTCTCGCCCATCCCCCCACCACCTACGCCCAATTGTTAGATTCAGCTTTAGAGAAACAAACTAACGTGACTCTTAGCTTTGTTTCCCCTACCAGCTTTCGCCGTAAAGGTCATCATTTCCCCCTCCCGGTGCCGGTGAATTTGTTCCACAGTTATTTGCGGCGCTGGAATGACTTTTCGGGAATGGCTGTAGAAACGGAAGCTTTTCTCGACTGGATAGATGAAAGCGTGATTATCCATCAGCACCGCATCGAGTCGGTGAAAGTAGCGGCGGGTAAACGGGGTTCGGTGACTGGGTTTGTTGGGGCGATTTCCTGTGGTTTGAGTAAAACTGCTTTAGCTAATACAGAATTTACTAAATTATTTTATGCGCTAGTCAAACTCGCACCATACTGCGGTACGGGACATAAAACTACTTTTGGCTTAGGACAAACGCGCTTGGAATGGGTGGAACCGGAAGTTAATACATCTACCCAGGTATTAACAAATCTTTTGGGGGAACGGATTGCAGAATTAACAGCGATATTTACTGCCCAACGCAAACGCACCGGAGGCGATCGCGCTGATAAAATAGCTGCAACATGGGCAACTATTCTCGCCCGTCGGGAAATGGGGGAATCATTACAAGCGATCGCCCAGGATTTAGAAATGCCCTATACTACGGTGAAAACCTACGTTAAGTTAGCGCGACGGGCGTTGAAACAGGAAGATGAAGTTTAAAAAGTGCGATCGCTAGATTGTAGGCGATAATTTGAGCATTTTGCCAATCTACTATTTGATACATTCAAATCTTAGTAGAGATTGGGTTTTGTACCTAATACCGATTTAGATTATGTTGGCGATACATCAATATATTCTAGAGGGCACGGCAGTGCCCATTGGTGTCAACTTAACGCCAAACCCTTATCCTAACTGGCTCCCATGCTCTGCGTGGGAGCAATGATCTGTGGGCTGCTGCCTAAATTTATTCAGAAGACGAGGCGGAGCCTCGCAATACGCATTTCCAGCCGGAGGCTGGAAACGAGATATAGAAAAGTTTTTAGCTTAAGTTGACACGTATGGGCACTGCCGTGCCCCTACAATTATCTTTAATTAACCTGTATTGCGATATACTCCATACTTTGACATCTGAAGTCTAATATTCGAGTTCAGAAGGGAAAGTTTCCGGTTTTGAAGTCGAAATTTCTTGTTCTAAAGTACAAGGTTGCTGTTTGGAAGGCGAAGTTTCTAGCTTTTTACGCGGATGTTGGTGTTTGGAAGGCGAAACTTCCTGTTCTGAGGTGGAATGATGGTGTTCGGGAGGCGAAACTTCGAGATTTTTACTCGGATGTTGGTGTTCTGAAGGTGAAGCTTCGAGCTTTTTACTCGGATGTTGGTGTTCGGGAGGCGATCGCTAATATTTTCTTACCCAAGTTTTATTATTAAAATAAATTCAATCTCATTTAACATCAATTGATAACCACAGTTAAACAAGACAACTAAAGTGAGTATTAATCTTAATTTGCCGCCAGAGCTAGAAAACGAACTTTCTCAAGAAGCTTCTCAGCTTAACTTAACTGTTTCCGAATATATTCTTCAGATTCTTACTGTCAGGCGTATAGCAAACCCACCCAAGACTGGATCTGAACTGGTTGCTTATTGGCAAAGTGAAGGTGTTATCAATTCTCGACCTGATATTACAGATAGTCAAGCCTATGCTCGTCAGTTGCGTCATGAAGCTGAAACCCGCGAACGAGCATAGGTAAAATAGAAAATTGAGTTTGTCTAATTCCTAAATGCTACAAGCAGCATCCAGAACTCTAACGCTGGAAGAGTTTCTGCAATTACCAGAAACTAAACCTGCCAGTGAGTATATTGATGGTCAAATTATCCAAAAACCAATGCCACAAGGCAAACATAGTGCGCTACAAGGAGAACTTGTACCGGCGATTAATTTTATAGTCAAGCCAAAACGTCTGGCTCGTGCGTTTCCTGAGTTACGTTGTACTTTTGGCGGACGTTCAATTGTTCCTGATATTGCAGTTGTCGTTTGGGAGAGGATTCCCCGTGATGAGAATGGGGAAGTTGCAAATATCTTTCCTATTGCTCCCGATTGGACAATTGAAATTTTGTCTCCCGATCAAAGCCAAACTAAGGTAACCAAAAATATTCTCCATTGTCTCAAACATGGAACGCAAATGGGATGGTTAATCGATCCAGATGAGCAAACTGTGTTTGTTTATCGTCCTAAGCAAGAAACTGAGGTGTTTGACGATTCAGATGCAATCTTACCTACGCCAGCTTTTGCAAATGATTTACAGCTTACCGTTAAGGATTTGTTTGCTTGGTTGTTGGAGTGATGGCAAGTGGAGGTTTAGATGAAACCAGACTTTGATAGTATGAGTATTGCTGAACTGCGAGCTTATCTACTTTTACATCGAAATGATGATGAGGCTTTTTACAAACTTGCCGATCGCCTAGAAGCCAGTTCTGAGGATACTGACTTATACCCAATTCCAGATACACCAGAAAACATTGCCATCATGGAAGCAGCGATTCAAGAACAGGTGAGGAAGTTGGAACAGAAGCGACAAGGTTAAGCGATCGCTCAATCGCTTAACTCTCAATTTTTTGTGCGTGAACAGGTAAACTTTTATTGGCGAAAACCTCTGCAATCATTTGTGCGCGGGAGGAAACTTCTAGCTTGCGAAACATCCGCTTTAAGGCTTGCTTGACTGAATTTTCTGTAATCCACAGTTGAGCGCCAATTTCTGCGTTGGTGTATCCTTGTGCAACTAATTCCGCAATTTGCATTTCTCTAGGCGTGAGGCGATGAATTGCTAAAGTTTGCTGTGGAGAACGCACGGTTGCTACCCAAGTTGATAAGTGCAAACAAAGGGCACTTAAATCTAACAGATTTTGTGTATCAAAGGCTGGCTTTCCTTGCTCGCGGGTTAAGCCGACACCACCTATTAATTTACCATTGGTAACCAATGGCCCTGCCATCACATGCCAATGATCCTGGCGCGGACAAATCAATCGCCAGGTTTTAGGCGATACTACTAATGCTTCGTGTACGGGAGTATGTCGCTCAACTATGTGACGCAAAACTGGGTTGTGTTCAATGGATAAGGCGAGTTGAAAGGTTTGTTGTAGCTTGCTGTCTACTTTGGGAAGGCGATCGTAAAAGAATAAGCCGCAGCGTTTTGCGGCAAAGTAGTCTTTGAATTCTAGCAATACTTGCGATCGCAATTCTTGTTCGTTTTTGGCTTGGGCAATGGCTGCAAATAATGCTTGTAAGTTCGCCATGATGGCAAGTTGTACTCGTTCGAGGACTAGGCGCATTCTGGTAATCATTTTAATCTTAGCCTGTGTGCAAATGCAGGAGAAATCTTATGTCTCAGTATGCTCATCCTGAAGTTTTAGTTGATACCCAATGGCTGTTAGAACATTTACACGATCCTCAGGTGCGGATAGTAGAAGTTGATACTAATCCTCAACTATACAAAGATGCTCATATCCCCGGTGCTGTTTTCTGGAATATCTTCTCTGATTTACTTTTACCCAATTTGCAAATTAATTTTGACCCCGCAGCTATGGCAAAATTACTATCTCGTTCGGGTATAAATAATGATACAACTGTAGTAGCTTACGGTAGTTATCCAGGTACGGGAGCTTGGATTTTTTGGTTGTTAAAAGTGCTTGGACATGAGAATGTCCTGGTGCTGAATGGGGGATATCAAAAATGGATGGCGGAAAATCTCCCGGTAGCAACAGGTTTATCAGATTTTCCACCTAGTGAGTATTTTATCTCAGATATTGATACAGAAAAGCGAATATTTTTGGAAGAAGTTCAAGCTTCGATTGGTAACCCAAATCGGGTATTGTTGGATGTGCGATCGCTTGCAGAATATCGCGGTGAATTCTTTTTCGATCAACCGCCTGTGGGGAAGGAACGTGCTGGACATATTCCCGGTGCTGTACATGTTGAGCATCTGCTGACTTTAAATGAGGATGGAACTTTTAAGTCTTTTGCCCAGTTACAAGCACTGTACGCTAGTCAGGGAATTACACCGGATAAAGAAATTATCCCTTACTGCGCCATTGGTGGGCGATCGGGTTTTACATGGTTTGTTTTGAAATATTTACTGGGTTATCCCCAGGTGAGAAATTATGATGGTTCGTGGAATGAATGGAGCCGAATTCCTGATGTAGCTATTGAGAGATGAAAAAAGGCAGGGGGAAGAGGATTTTGGGGTTTTTGCACAGATGAGGGAATTATAACTAGTACAGCACGGCGTAAATAAACAGACCATTCAAAATCAACAAAACGCTTACTCTGTCTTAATTTTGAATTTTGAATTTTGAATTTTGAATTCCGCCTTGCGGTACTAGATTGAACCGCCAAGACGCCAAGGACGCCAAGAGCACGCTGTAGGGGCACGGCACCGACAATCTTTTGGTACATACAATAATTTTACTGGTGCCGTGCCCCTACTACTACGACAGATGTGGTTTAAATAGGTGAAAACTGCTGTAATCAGAGGGGATTTCCAGAGAATAAATTACCCAACTTATTTAAGGAGATTTTTCTTTACTTCCCCCTGCCCCCAGCCCCCCTGCTTGCATAGCAATTGGTTATTTTTTTAATTGGAAGTCCTGAGGCGTTTCTAATTCACCTGAGACGAGATTACCTTTCCTACTAATGAGAGAGAAAGTAAAAATCTATTCTGTTCTATAGTTATTCACATTGCTGCGGATTCGGAAATGGTTGTTACTTTGTCAGGAAGTAGCAACTTTAATTTAATGCATTGTGAAAAAGCTAGATGTCTTTATTGATAGCTGGGTTTATCGTGACATCTGGTTAATTTTGCCTTGGCTGTTGGAGGGTGAGCCAGTGGAGACGCCGAAGAGTGATCATTTTATTCCCAAAAAGCTTTCGGGTAAACAGGGGTTGTTGGTGGGGTTGGGGCTAGGTTTGGTTTTAGCTATTGGCGGAATGAGTATATTTTCTCGTTTTGGCAATCAGCGTTCGGCTGCTCCGCCTGCTGCTCCTGCTGCGGCGAAAAATTCGGCTTTACCTGTGGAAGTTCAACAAGTTGGTACGAGTACGACAGAGGAAAGTTCGGATTTTGTGGGGGCGTTGGAAGCGCAGCAAAAGGTGACGTTACAGCCGCAAATTCAAGGACGGATTGAGACGATTTTTGTGTCTAGCGGACAACGGGTGCAGAAGGGTACGCCGATTGCTGCTTTAAGTTTAGATCAAACTCAGGCGAATGTGGCGAGTGCGATCGCGGCTGCGAATGCGTCTCAAGCTGGGTTAAAAACGGCTCAAGCTCAACTCCAGCAAGCCCAGGCGCAACGCACTAAGGCGGCGGCAAATGTGGAGTTGCAACGTACCCAATTTAACCGCACGCAACAATTGGTGGCTGAGGGCGCACAAGCAAGACAGCAGTTAGATTTGGCAAGAAATAATTTACAAGCCGCGATCGCGGATTTACAAGCGGTTGATAAGGAAGTGGCGGCGGGAAATGCGGCGATTCGGCAAGCGGAAGCGAATGTTCGCGCGGCGCAAGCTGATACGGCGGCGGCGCAGGTGAATGTGAATCAGAAACAAGTGGTATCACCGATTACTGGTGTTGTCGGTGAATTCCCGGTGAAGGTGGGGGATTTTGTGAATACTGGGCAAACAATTACTACAATTACTCAAAATGATGCCCTGGATTTGAATTTGTCTGTTCCTTCCAATCGCTTGAAACAATTGCGAGTTGGTTTACCGGTGCAGTTAATCGATCCTACCACTCAAAAAGCGATCGGTACGGGGTCAATTAACTACATTTCACCCACAGTCAGTCCTAATCAGCAGTCGATTTTGAGTAAGGCTCGCTTTGCGAATTCCCAAGGTAGATTACGGGATGGGCAATATGTGCAAGGGCGGGTGATTTGGAATCGTCAACCGGGTATTTTAATTCCGACTGTGGCGATTTCTCGGATTGGCGGACAAAGTTTTGTGTTTGTGACGGAAAATACGACGGTGAATGGCAAACCGCAGCAAGTTGTTCATCAACGCTTAGTCAGGCTGGGCGATATTCAAGGGACAAATTACCAAGTCCTCGAAGGACTAAAACCAGGGGAAACAATTGTTACCTCTGGAATTCTCAAATTACGAGAAGGCACACCAATTCAACCACAATCTGAAAATTAGGACAAACGCTTGTGTCGATTGCGAATAATTTTATCAAACGTCCGGTATTAACTACCGTTTGTTCTCTGCTAATTCTGATTTTGGGTGGTGTGTGTATTCCTTTACTACCCTTGAATTATTTACCTGATATTGCGCCGATTCGCGTCCAGGTGTCAGCTAACTATACTGGGGCGGATGTGGCGACGGTGGAAAGTGCTGTGACGACTACGTTAGAACGTCAGCTTAATGGTGTCGAGGGGATGCAGTACATGACCTCGAATAGTTCTGCGGGAAGTAGTCAAATCTCCGTATATTTCGGGTCGGAAACTGATAAAGATATTGCCCAGGTAAACGTACAAAATCGCCTTGCTAGGGCGACACCACGCTTACCCACCAGCGTGCAACAATTGGGGGTAACTGCACAAACGGCTTCGACTAGTATTTTGTTGGTATATACCTTTTATGCGGAAAATAACGAGTACGATCCGCTATTTATTAGTAATTATATTGATTTAAATTTACGCGATCAACTGCTGCGTACCCCTGGGGTGGGAGATTTGACGATTTTTGGCGAAAAACGCTATGCGATGCGGTTATGGCTTGACCCCAATGCGTTAGCGAGTCGCCAATTAACTGTGGCGGATGTGGCGACAGCATTGCGATCGCAAAATATTCTCGCTGGGGCGGGTACTATTGGTCAAGCACCCATCCCCCCCGGACAAAGTTATGAAATTCCCCTGCGGGTGAACGGACAATTTAAGGATGCGTCGGAGTTTGAGAATTTAGTTATTAAAGCTGGAAGTGATGGTAATTTAATTAAACTTAAAGATGTGGGTCGGGCGGAACTCGGCTCGGAAACTTATAGTAGTAATGCGCGAAATAATGGTAAACCCGCCATTGGGGTGGCGATTTATCAGTCACCGGGAAGTAATGCGCTAGATGTGGCGAAGAATATTCAAGCGCAAATGAATGAACTGATTAAGGACTTTCCCCCTGGGTTAAAAACTCAAATTGTTTACGATACGGTGGGATTTGTCCAAGCTTCTTTGGAAGAGGTGGTAAAAACTCTAGTAGAAGCGATCGCATTAGTTGTCTTGGTAATTTTTCTGTTTCTCCAAGACTGGCGTGCTACAGTGATTCCGATTATTGCGATTCCTGTTTCTTTAATTGGGGCGTTAGCATTTGCCTATGTATTTAGATTTTCCCTGAATAATTTAACTTTATTTGGCTTAATCTTAGCCACCGGGTTAGTTGTTGATGATGCGATTATTGTTGTGGAAGCGATCGCGGGTAAAATTGAACAGGGTGTGAGGCCTTTACAAGCTTCCTTTGAAGCTATGGAGGAATTGAGTGGTGCGATAATTGCCACATCTCTGGTATTAATGGCGGTGTTTCTTCCTGTAGCCTTTTTCCCTGGTTCCACCGGAAAACTGTATCAGCAATTCGCCTTAGTTATTGCCTTTTCGATTACTATCTCCACATTTAACGCCCTCTCTTTCACTCCCAGCATGTCTGCAATCTTGCTGCGTCCCCCTCAACCCAAACGCGGCCCCTTGGGTTGGTTTTTCAATAAGTTTAATCAGATTTTGGCATGGATTATTAGGCGATATTTAGCAATTGTTAATTTCTTAATTCGCCTGCGTTATGCTGTGGTGGCTTTATTTGTTGTCGGGTTAGCTGGGACTTATTTTATGTTTACCCATGTCCCGACTGGATTTGTCCCGACTGAGGATCAGGGGATTGTTTTGGGGATTATTCAAGCGCCAGATGGGGTATCTCTAGCTTACACTGATGAAGTAATTACCAAGTTGGAGGCCATTCTCCAAAAAGAACCAGAAATTGATAATGTGTTTGCGACTTCCGGCTTTGGCTTTGCGGGTAGCGGCTCAAATCGCGGGGTATTTTTCGCCAAGCTGAAACCTTGGGAAGAACGGAAAGAAAAAGAACAAAGTGCTTCAGCAATTTTAGGGCGGATTAATGGTGCATTCCAAACCATCCCCCAAGCGATTATCACCGCCGTCAATCCCCCACCAATTCAAGGTTTTAGTACTTTGGGCGGTTTTGAGTTACAGTTGGAAGACCGTACCAATGGGCGATTAACAATTGATGATTTTTATGCCAATGCTCAAGCCATCATCGCCGAAGCTAACCAACAACCAGCCTTGAGAGGGGGAGTATTTACCCAGTTTACCGCCAGCACTCCCCAATTTCAAATTGATTTCGACCGCAATCGTCTGCAAGCGTTGAATGTAGATTTTCAACAAGCTGTAAATACCTTGGGTGCGGCGATTGGTTCCCAGTATGTGAATGATTTTACCTTGGGACAACAAAGTTATCGGGTATACGTCCAAGCTGAGGGGAATTATAGGCGATCGCCAAATGATATTAATCAGTTGTATGTGCGATCGGCAAACGATCAAATGATTCGCTTGAGTGAGGTAGCAACGCTGACACCAATTACTGGGCCTTCGGTAATTTCTCACTATAACGGCTTCCGCTCTATTAATATCCAAGGTAGGGAAGCTCAAGGTTACAGTAGCGGACAAGCAATTCAAGCTATGCAACAAGCTGTAAATGCTGCCGCTTTACCTGGGGTAGGTAGCAATTGGACAGGAACCGCTAGGGAAGAATTATCTGCTGGTAATTTGGGAATTCTCATCTTTGGCTTCGGGATTGTAATGGTGTTTCTCACTCTTTCCGCCCAGTATGAAAGTTATATTGACCCAGCGATTATTTTGTTAACTGTACCATTGGCGTTGTTGGGTGCGTTGAGTTCTTTAGCGTTGCGCGGTTTGGTAAATGATGTTTACGCCAATGTCGCCTTAGTCATGTTAATCGGCTTGGCTTCCAAAAACGCTATTTTGATTGTCGAGTTTGCCAACCAAGCTTTAGAACAAGGGATGTCAATTTCTCAAGCTGCTTTAAGCGCCGCCCAAGAGAGATTTCGCCCGATTGTCATGACTTCAGCTTCGTCATTGCTGGGATTTTTCCCCCTAGTCATCGCCTCAGGTGCTGGTTCTGCTTCTCGTTGGTCGTTGGGAACGGCGTTATTTGGTGGTTTACTAGTAGCAACGGTGTTAAGTTTGCTAATTGTGCCGGTGTTGTATGTGATTATTAAGAATTTGGAAGTCCGTTTCTTAAAACGCAAACCAAATCGTCCAAGTACGCCACCTGACGCCGATAGAGATGGGAATGAACCAGCAACGGTGACTGTTGCTAAATCGAGTGCGATCGCTCATCCTACTGTTGACGATCGCCATCCTCATGATGGTAATTTTTAATTGGGTAGCAGTGCGATCGCATTAATTTTGCTCAGTTATCCAAACACTTTTCTCGCTTGCCCGACACACCGCCCGCAGGCTATAAGCCACTGGCTCATGCTACAAAACCTGCCTCCGCAGGTTAAAGAAATTTAGCCTGCGGAGGCAGGCTTTGTTCAGTTAGCCGCACCCTTATAGGGTGACGGCGGGATTTCGGAATAAGCGATGAGCTAACTTTAAACGTTTAAGGTTGTAACTTACTCGATAAGCCATTTCATCTTCTCGTTTTCTTGTTTCACCTACTCGATAAGGCTTTTCATCTACTCGTTTCAGTGTTTCACGCACTTGATAAAGCTTTTCATCTACTCGTTTTACTGTTTCATCTACTCGATAAGGCTTTTCATCTACTCATTTTCTTATTTCACCTACTCATTTCAGTGTTTCACGCACTCGATAAGCCATTTTATCTACTCATTTTGGTGTTTCACGCACTTGTTAAACTTTTTCCTCTTCCAATTTCCGTATTATCCATTAGCTATCACCCGTATTACAACAGGTAAAAATTTAGCTCCCACTTTGGCAAATGTACAGATAATCGAAGTATCCCCTGATAAGCTAGGGGACATCCAATTTTTTAAATACCCAATGAATTTGTAGTGCGAGCGTCTCGCTCGCTGGTGTTCAAAAGCGAGCAAGATGCTCGCACTACGAAAATATGGGTAATTTATTTTTTGTAAGTCCCTAGCCAAAGCTCATGAATACCAAACTTATCGCTTTCTCGGCAATTGTGACTGCAGGTTTAGGTGCAGGAATCGGTTTTATTGTGGCTTATTTACTTCCTACTCCCTACACCAGCCAAATGTATAAAGATTTAGGGCAAAAATATGCGATCGCAGGTGCGGTTGCTGGCTTGTTCATCGGTTCTAGCCAAGAAATGATTCGCGAACTCAAGCAAGAACGGGATGCAGAAGAGGAGTTTTTACGGGATTTCAACAAGGCTGTGCGCTCAGTTAGCAAACGAGAAGATTAAGATACAGTTCTCTACCTCATACCCAGAACAAGCCACCAGATAGAGGAATTATGAGGAAACTGATGATAGCTTGAGATGATGGCAGTAAATAACAAACCCTACTGTGAATCAGTCATTATTAATTGCTCTTACTCTCTTAGCATCTACCCTGTTACCAGTCAACATGGCTGTGACTGTGGAAGCTTCAAGCAATCATCCAATCAAAATGTCTTCATTTAATCTGAGTTCCCAAAAATGGCAAAAGCGTGTATTACTAATCTTTGCACCATCTGTTAATCACCATGCTTATCAACAGCAGATGCAGTTATTGCAACAGTATGATAGTGGTTTTACCGACCGGGATTTAGTTCTGGTTCAGGTTTTGACAAAAGATACAAGTTATGCTAATGGACAGTTAATCGATGAATCTTCTGCGGCTAATTTGCGATCGCGCTTTGGAGTTGACGAAGATAATTTTCGCGTCATTTTGGTAGGTAAAGATGGTGGTGTGAAGCGCCAAGATGCAACACCAGTCCAAGCCACAGCAATATTTGACCAAATTGACGCTATGCCCATGCGCCAACAAGAAATGCAACAGCAAGGTAGAAGGTAACTATTATGATCGTTGTCCATCATCTTAACAATTCGCGATCGCAGCGCGTTCTATGGCTACTAGAAGAATTAGGTATTGAATACGATATCAAGTATTACGAACGCGACCCAAAGACGATGCTAGCACCAACTTCGCTACGGCAAGTCCATCCCCTTGGCAAATCACCAGTGATTACAGATGCACAACAGACCGTTGCTGAGTCGGGCGCTATTATTGAGTATATAGTAGAGCGTTATGGTAATGGTCGGCTAATTCCAGAATCCGGTACACCAGAGCGTCTGCGTTATACCTATTGGTTACATTACGCTGAAGGCTCGGCAATGCCACCTCTATTGATGAATCTCATCTTCAATCGCTTTCCATCTGTCGATAACAGTGTCAACGAAGCATTTATTATGCCCCAGATTCAGCTTCACTTTGATTATATAGAAGCTGAACTTGGTAAGAGTACCTGGTTTGTAGGCGAAGAATTTACCGCCGCCGATATTCAGATGAGCTTTCCCCTAGAACTTGTTGCTATGCAAGCCGAACTCATCCAAAATCGACCAAAAATTCAGCAATTTATCGAACGCATCCATGCTCGACCGGCTTACAAACGCGCCCTTGAACGTGGTGGTAAGTACAACTACGCCAACAGCATTTAATCAAAAACCCCACTTTAACCTGTGGGGTTTTTATTGTGTCAGTAATATTACTCACTAGGCAATAATTGCTTGACGATACTTAACCCATTACTCATAGTTTCATCCAGCAATTTTGCATCAACATTTTTATCATTCGGGCTGTGATAATTCGGTTCATCACCCCGGTGGAAAAACAACACGGGCACTTTTTTACTCGCAAATGATGCATGATCGCTGCCACCATTGTTATAGGAACCGGCTGTTTTAATATCTGGATCTATCGTTTGCGCGATCGCAGTTAATGCAGATGTCCCACTGATAAATAGCTGCTGATTCACTCCCACCATATCAAAATTTAACATGGCTTTTAACCCAGCCAGAAATTCTGGTTTAGCTGTATCTACAAACGCTTCCGATCCATGTAACCCGTCTTCCTCCCCATCAAAGGCGATAAACCAAATTTGCCGAGCAAGTTTTGTGTTCGCTAAGTTACGCGCCATCCCTAGTACAACTGCTGTACCAGAAGCGTTATCGTTTGCCCCAGGGGAACCCTCCACAGAGTCATAATGTCCGCCAAGTATCAATTTTGGCTGTGTTACTCCTGGTAAATGGGCAATCACATTTCTACCTGTCACAACTTGCTGTTGTCCATTCACATTCAGAGTAACATTTACTGGTGTTTTTTGTTCCAGTAAGGGATTACCGCGATCGCCGGAAATTCCCAAGACGGGAATGGTAACTTTCTCCCCCAACCCAGCGCTAGTTAAATTCCCCGGTTCGTTGTTAACAACTACCAAGCCAATCGCCCCAGCAGCTATCGCATTTTTCGCTTTTTGCGAGAAGCGAATTTTACCACGCCGCACAATAGCGATCGCACCTTTAACATTAACTTTGGCAAAGTCTTCCGTTTGCCCAAAGTTGGGAACTGCTACCAATGGTGCATTCAAGTTTCCCTTAATTGTGCCATCTAGTGCCCGACCGGGAATAGTTGTACCATTGATAACTAAGTTAGAACCTAAGTCTACAAATTTCTCGTAAGTAAAAGTCTGAATTTTGGTCACATAACCAGCCTGACGATACCTTTCCACAAGATAGGCGCTGGCTTTTTCCATGACTGGCGTACCTGCGACACGGGGGCCGAAATTTACCAAAGCTTGGACATCTGCATAAATTTGATTAGTTTGATGAGTTTGATTAGTGCGATCGCTTTCTTGTGCCTCAGCTTTGGGTAGAGATGCCACAATATTACTGACACGAGTTGATGGGAGACTGCAACCGGTTGATATTGACACTAGAATAGCTGCTAGTGCCGTATTAAACCAAGAATTGGTAAGCTTTGGGGATAAAGGAGACATTTTCAGTAGATAGCAAGAGTGAGAAGGAACAATACTTTCCCTATATTTACGAGTTCGTCTGTGATGTCAAAATGTTCCCACCTGGTGTGAAAAAGCAGGGGAGCAGGGAGCAAGGGGAATTAATCACTTTTTTATGTGTTTTGGCTGACAAACAAAGCCCACTTACGTGGGCTAATTAAATGTATCTTCATTAGTTTATAATTGCAGAGTTCGTTAATCGTCACAAATTCTTACTGGATTTAAAAATCAGAAAAACCCCTAAAAAGACGAAAAAATATCTAAATCCATAATCGATAAAATCCAAAGCAGTTTTGGTAAAGCTGAGGGATAAAAGACCAATACCTGCAAATAAAATCCCACTAATCATCAAAGAACAGGATATTATCGTCCTTCTTAAATCTTTAATCGCTTCAACTAACTGTTTATTCTCTACCACAATCAACACCCTGAAATAATTAAATAATTACTTTACAACAAAGGTAACTATTGACAGCGTAGGGTTAGGATACTTTTTACTTTGACCATTGACACACTATTTCAAGTTCGTAGTCTACCCCTTTGGGGAAGCAAGCTACGCACAGTGTCTAGTTCGCCGTAGGCGTCTCGTAGAGAAGGGAGGACTTGATACCAATTCAAAATTCTCTCTTGGAAAGTTCTGAGCGCCGGAAGCCAGCGCTCAGACTTTCCGCAAAATTCAAAATTAAGAAAGCTATATGTAGCAAAGGTTTTTGAGATTGGATCTATTGCTGCATTTTGAAGAATTGGTATTAGTCCTCAAATAAGGGCTTATACCAATTTAATATGAAGTTGCATATATATATCGAGAAGCAAACTCGGTAAAAGTTTAATAATTATGACACAGTTTGAAAAACTTCTAGACTCTGTTCGAGCTATAGCAGTCTAAGCGCGAGCGCTTTTAATTCAACCCACATCGTCAACGCGATCGCATCTCACAAAACTTTGCAAATTGCACTTTTCATTCAACCAATATAGTAATTGTCAAGCTATTTTCAGAAATAAAAATCATACTTTTAAATGTATGGAGAAGCAATAGTCTCAGAGCCTAAGTACTTTCTTAAGTAGGGTGAGAAAACCTCATAAATTAGTGTTATGGGTTTGCCTTGATGCCAAAATAAGTAATAACGTCCCCAAAAAGCTCCTGTGTGATTGAAAGCTGATTCTAAAAAAGCCGATTTACCGTAATGGATTCCCCATATTTCTCGATACAGTTCTGTGCGTCGGCCAGATAAACTAGACCAAATTGGTATCTTTCGGTTTTGCAAATACCTATCTACATAATTGGCTGGCCACCAAGAAGTTGCATAAGCTAATCGCTGTCCAGAAGCAGTACGCAGCCATACTTGTCGCCGCACCCTTGGCCCTGGTAGTAATTGGATTGCTTCTGGTGCATTATCTGAGTCCATACCTACGTTAGACATCTCAATTAAATCTACTTCTGTTCTTTCACCAGTGAGGAGTTGTAAATGTCTTGTTGGCGAACCATCTCCCAAGAGTAGAATTTGCCAAGTAGGTGCTAACTTACTGTGGGGTAACCCTTGTTGAATTATTTCCCTTTTACCTTGCCAAATAGGAGTTAAGTAATGCCATCCCGTGTCTTGGAAAATTTTTGCAGTCATTAATTTATGAAAAAAATAAAACTAATATTTATCTGGAGGTTAACACTCATATTTAGTAATTATGGACTTTTCCAGGTGAGTGCTTTTGCGAACAATAATTTATAGACAATAGCCTAAATTAAGCTGATAGGAGATGCTGTTGATGGAATTACGTTTATGAAAATCCTCATATATGTCTGCAACATATAAATCCTCAATTTAAGGAAAATTGCCTGTTTTCTTGCAGAATTCAGGTGCAAATATTTGCAGTGATATTTGCGTTGCTTCTGGGGATGCGATCGCATATCTGATTTTCTGCAATCATTGCTCTTTTAGCATAGTATCCAGTTGTAGATATTACAAGGAAAGATAAGACAGTTAAGCAAATTATCTAGCAGACAGATAAGATATTTAGTAAATTTTTCAAAATTTCACTTTTCAACAATAAAATCTCTAATTATTAATATTATGATTTCATAACACATTATTCAAAAAATTATATTTACGATTTACTTTGCTTAAAGTCTCAAGGTAAATAAAAATTGCGGCTTTCAAAATTATCGAGCGCACTCAATTTACCTTGTCTGGTGCCGATTCAACAGTTAATTTTTTCTTAAAACTAGGTAAGTAATTTCAATAATCAAATCTCATCCTACTAGCCAATCTTGTGGATTTGATCGATGAGGCTTTGAGGCTTCTCGGATGACAATAATTTACCAATCTGATTGGTTTTTTATTAGTCAATCAAGTGAATATATAACTTAATCTATTTTTAATCTATCTAAAGATAGATAATTTTCTCTAATTACTTTAAATTTCTTAATATTACCTCGCTGCTAAATGAGGATTTTAATTAAAGCTACAGCTACATTTTTCTGCATATCTGCCTGAATTGAGACCTATAAAATATCCAAAATTGAAACTTATTTTTCAGTACTCTGAAGCGTATACTATGATGTTTATACTTAGTCTAATTACTTCTAGTCAAGTATAGCCAAGGCTTATACAGTATTTTCTACTGATATTTTGGCTATTGTCAGCGTTAGTAATACCAAATACCTAGCACTTGTATCGGATGATAATAAACTGGTGTTTCTGGAATGCTCGCAAAAATTGGCTCAATTAATACTTTAGTAAGTAGATTTTGTGTCTGGCAAGAACTTTTGGTACACACCCTATGGAATTGAAGCAAAATAGAATCAAGAGAAAAAGAGGAGTTGTATTAACTCCCAAGGGACTCAAAAAACTACAAGAAGCGATTATTTCTAGCGAAATAGTCGAAAATCAAGGAGATCGCTTTACTTTAGAGAAGCTATCGCAACGTACCAATATTTCCCCTAGAACTATTAGCCGTTTGTGGTCTTTAAGTAAAGGTGTGGATCAAAAAACCTTAAAATTATGTTTTAATGCCTTTGATTTAGAACTCCAGGATGAATATTATAGCTTTGTCCAAGATGAGGAGGAAAATCAAACAGAAATCTCAGAGTTTGTGTCAGAGAATTCTTATACAAAAGAACAAAGTTATTGGCCATATCCAGATAGACCGGTACCTCTAGATTCTCCTTTATATATCGAACGCCCACCTATAGAAGAACAAGTATATCGAGAAATTACTCAACCAGGTTGTGTAATTCGGATTCGCTCGCCCAGACAAATGGGTAAAACCTCTTTGGTAATGCGTTTGTTAGCCTTTGCGCAAAAGCAAGAATACCATGCTCTGAATATCAATTGCGACCAACTTGACGAGCAATGTTTAACTGACTTAAATAGGTTGTTGCGTTGTTTTTGTCTGCAAATCGCTACACAATTAGGTATAGATAGTAATATTGACGATCAATGGGATGATGAGATTGGTTGTAAATTAAGTTGTAGTTTATACATACAAAATTATTTACTAAAACAGAGTGAAAATCCGATAGTTTTGGTTTTAAGTGAAGTTGACCGCTTTTTTGAATATCCTCAACTTGGTCGGGAATTTTTTGCTTTATTACGTTCTTGGTGCGATGAAGCTAGACAAAATAACCACTGGCAAAAATTGAGATTAGTGGTAGTTTACTCGACAGAACAGTATATTTCTTTAGATATTAACCATTCTCCATTCAATATTGGATTACCGATTCGTCTTAGGGAATTTACTGTCCAGCAGGTAGAAGAATTAGCAAGGCGATACGGTATAGAATTGACAAATCAAGAACTAAAGCAGTTAATTTCTTTGGTAGGAGGTCATCCTGGACTGCTACAACTAGCCTTGTTTAATCTTCTTTGTGGAAGTATGACTTTACAAGAGTTGATAGCTGAAGCGATCGCCAACGGTGGCATTTACCGTTATCATTTATGGCAACATTGGGTAAATCTGCAAGCCAACCCTGGTCTAATTAAGATTTATGCTGAGTTAGTTACAGCACAAAAAGGTATAAATCTTGACCCTGTATATGCGTACAAACTTGAAAGTTTAGGATTAATTTCCTTTGAAGGCGATCGCATCGTACCCCGTTGTGAACTCTACCGCAATTATTTTGCCAAGCAGTTAGCTACAAGTACCTAAACAAATTACCTAGATAAAGAGAATTGTAAGTTGTAAATCCACTAGATTAGGACTTACGCACCGAACATAAAAACCCTCACAAGGGTGGTCAAAAGTCAACATTCAATGGTCAAAATTCAAGTTTTTGGACTATGGACTATTGACCATTGACAAAAAGCATGAAAAATATCTGACACTGCGTAATTCCTAATTTATTATTCAGCGTAATTAAACATAACTTGTAAGGGCTGTCATTAGTCATTAGTCAAATATTTTGGTTTGGAATTGATATTGCCGAATCTAGATTTTTAATAGCATATATATCTCGTTTTTCTATATACCGATAGTATAGCAATTACTAAATAATAATTTTATCAAGACTTTTAAAATGCTAAATATTAGCAAATCATTGGTTGGTAAAACATGTAACTATATTCTGATTTTTGACATCAAAATTCAAGGACAGTTAAGCTATTTAAGTAAAAAAATCAGCAGAAATTTAAGACATTTAAGACTGCAAAGTTAACAAGCTTAAACTTACTAAGTAGCAATTGCAACTGACAATAATTAAATAATGTGTAATGATGATTTTCTCAATGCCAGATAGCAAACAGGCGGATAACACAGCTATTGGAGTGGGAAAAAATTCTCTACAAAGAGTCAAAAGTTGTGTTAATCTCTCTATGTGAGATCGCATATCTGATATGACACATTTATATGTAATATAAAATCCCTATATGATATGAAATACCAAGTTGGCGGTAGTTTGCCCAGTAACGATCCAAGCTACGTTATTCGTCAGGCAGACGAACACCTTTATACTAGCTTAAAGGCTGGTGATTTTTGTTATATTTTTAATTCCCGCCAAATGGGTAAATCATCGCTGCTGCATCGTACAAAAGATCGTCTGATGCAAGCAGGTCATAGTTGCGTTTATATCGATGTCACACGCTTGGGTAGTGAAGATACCACAACTGAACAATGGTATAAAGGAATTATTATTTGTCTTTTTTATGGTTTAAATTTAGCTGACAAAATCAATTTTAAAAAATGGTGGGAAATGCAAGCAGGTCTTTCACCTGTGCAGAAGCTCAATCAGTTTGTTGAAGAGATTTTACTTTCACCAGAAGAAAGTCAGAGGATATTTATTTTTATTGATGAGATTGATAGTTTATTAAGTTTGAGCTTTCCAGTTAGTGACTTTTTTGCTTGGATTCGTCATTGCTATAACCAACGCGCCCACGAGCCAAAATTTCAACGTCTAGCATTTGCAATATTTGGGGTAGCTAGTCCATCCGATTTGATTGCTGATAAACGCCGCACACCTTTTAACATTGGTACAGCAATTGAGTTATATGGCTTTAAATTAGAAGAAGCAACCCCATTACTAACAGGCTTAGAAAAAGTTGTTAGCGAACCAAAAATAGTATTACAAAAAATTCTTAACTGGACGGCTGGACAACCTTTTTTAACACAAAAACTTTGTCAGATAGTTGTGCAGATAGCAAAGGAAACACCACACAACAAAATTGATTTACCGCCAGCTACAGAAGGATACTGGATTGAGCAACTAGTAAAAAAGCATATCATCCAACATTGGAAAGCCAAGGACGATCCAGAACACCTGCGGACAATTCGCGATCGCCTTTTACATAACGAACAGCGTGCTGGCAGGTTATTAGGCATTTATCAGCAGGTCTTACAAGCGGAGGCTGGTAATTCTCCGGTGGCGATTGATGATAGTCGAGAACAAAAGGAACTGTTGTTATCCGGCTTAGTAGAAAAACACAATGGCTACCTCAAAATTAAAAATCTCATTTATCGCCATGTGTTTAATGCGGAATGGGTAGAAAGACAATTAAATAACCTGCGTCCTTACTCGCAAATCTTTAATGCTTGGATTGCATCAAATTATCAAGACGAGTCACGCTTGCTGCGAGGAAAAGCTTTAAAAGATGCGCAAAACTGGTCAATAGGTAAAAGTTTGAGCGATTTAGATTATAAATTTTTTGCTGCTAGTCAAGAATACGAACAAAGAGAAATTCAAATCACATTAGAAGCAGCTAGAGCTAAAGAAATAGAAGCCAGACTAGCACAAGAGAAAAAAAGTGCTAAAGTGCAAAGATTGCTGTTAATGGGCATGTGTATTAAGTTAGTAATTTCTATTATGTTGGGATGCGGAATATATATTTTGTATCGCCAATCCCAGAAAAGTGAAACTGAAGCCAAAAACAGCGAAATTCGCGCACTTGTATCGGCTTCTGAGGGGATGTTCGCCTCAAATCGCAGATTAGATGCGCTTGTAGCCGCAATTAAAGCTCAACAAAGACTAGAAAAACTAGAAAAACCAAACGCCAATCTTGAGCATCAAGTAAACGATGTCTTACAGCAAGCAGTGTATGGCGCTGATGAATACAATCGCTTTTCTGGCCATCAAGCAGCTGTAATGTCTGTAGATATCAGTCCTGATAGTTCTTTAATTGCTTCCGCTAGTATAGATAAAACAATCAGATTATGGCGGCGTGACGGTACAGCAGTGGCTACTCTCACAGGTCATCAAGGCGCAATTAGATCTGTCAAATTTAGTCCTAATGGTCAAGTACTAGCTTCAGCCAGTGAGGATGGTACGATTAAACTGTGGAAGCGGCAAAGTACAGACAGTCAGTGGCAGATTTCTACAACATTTAAAGGTCATACGGCTTCAGTTTGGGGAGTCGCTTTTAGTCCTGATGGTCAGTTTTTAGTCTCTGCTGGTTGGGACAGAACAGTCAGGTTGTGGCGGCAAGATGGTAAACTTTTAAACACATTTTCAGGTTATAAATGGGGATTTTGGGGAGTCGCTTTTAGTCCTGATGGTCAAACCGTAGCAGCTGCCAATTTAGATGGGACAGTAAAACTTTGGCAACGAGATACTACAGGTTGGCAAAACCCCAAACAGCGACAAATTTTGCGAGGCCATACAGCTTGGGTTCAGGGAGTAGCTTTTAGTCCTGACGGTCAAATTCTGGCTTCCGCCAGTGAAGATAAGACTGTGAAACTTTGGCGGCGAGACAGCACAAATGGCAGCTATCGCCTGGATAAAACGCTACAAGGTCATACGGCGGGGGTTGCAGGAGTAGCTTTTAGTCCCGATGGCCAGACTGTTGTCTCAGCCAGTCTCGACAAAACAATGAAACTTTGGAATATAGACGGTACAGAACTGAGGACACTCAGAGGACATAATGCTTCTGTTTGGGGAGTGAGTTTTAGTCCTGATGGTAGCTTTATTGCTTCTGGGGGTGCAGAAAACCTTGTGAGACTATGGCAAAGTGAAAATCCATTTCAAAAAAGTGTCATGGCGCACAGTGGCGGAATGTGGTCAATAGCTGTTACTGCTGACAGTTCCACCATTGGCACCACTAGTCATGAAAACGTGGCGAAATTGTGGAGTCGCGAAGGTAAATTGCTGAAAACTTTGACTGAAAAAAGTATCATCCCCGAAGTTTCATTCAGCGAAGATGGTAAATTAGTTGGTCTATTTGCTGACGATGCGATGGTGAAAATCCGCCGACGAGATGGAAGTTATGTTGCTAGTTACAAAGATACTCGTGGTAAAATTACAGGTGCAGTTTTAAGCCCCAATGGTGAAGCGATCGCAATTGCGAATGTGGAAAAGATTGCCCAGATATGGAAACGCGATCAGCCTCAATCGCAGGTTCTCCGAGGACATAAAGCAGAAATCTGGCAAGTTGCCTTTAGTCCCGATGGTAAAATGGTAGCAACCGCCAGTGCTGATGGGACAGCAAAGTTGTGGACAGTAGAGGGTAAACTGATATCTACCTTAGTTGGACATACTGCATCTGTGTGGAGATTGGCTTTTAGTGCTGACAGTAAAATGGTAGCTACTGGCAGTGGTGATAATACTTTGAAGTTATGGACAGTAGAAGGTAAGTTATTGCATACCTTTAAAGCTCATAATGCTGCAATTTGGGGAGTAGGATTTAGTCCCGATAATCAAATAATTGCTTCCGGTAGTGTAGATGGTACCATCAAACTTTGGCAGTTAGATGGCAGAGAAATCACTACTTTGAGAGGTCATACCGCCGCTATTCGCAAAATCGCCATCAGTCGCGATGGTACTTTTTTAGCCTCAGGGGGTGATGATAACAGGTTAATTATCTGGAATTTGCCACGTATTCTCAAAACTCATCCCCTCGCTTACGGCTGTAAATTGGTGCAGGATTATTTGCAAAATAACATAGCACTGGAAGGGAGCGATCGCTCTTTGTGTCAGTGAAAAGAAAAAATAGCTCCTTCAAAATTGTGAATAAAGGAGTAATGATGAGATCTGTTGACAGTTAACTGTCAACAGTTAACAAGCCATATAACTAGTTATGCAATTTAAACGCGCATTAGGGAACTCCTGACAATGGGTTACCCCGCCTCTACGAGTTGCGGGTTTGGTAAGTTAATGATTGGAATATTTTTTTATTTGGAAGTCCCTTAGTTTATCTGTTTTCCGAATGAAGAGCATTTAAAGCCATGACAACAGAAAATAGACTGTTAAAACTGATGTAGTTGAATGATTTGCAAATCTCGTTTGGAAATCTGAGCTATGTTCTCAATATCCATTAATTTTTACTTTAATAGCTAATATTTGACTCTTACAGTCATAATATTCTCTTAGTAGTTGGGCAAATATACAAGGACAGATAAGACAGTTAAGCCTATTCCTCTATGCATAATAATTAGAGTTATTAATTTTTTTTTAATGATTGTTTTAAAAAAATTATCGAAAGATTTTCACTATTTGGTTAACTGTCTTAACTGTCTCCTTAATTTTCTTAAATGGCTACTTAATTATCTTAATTTTCTTAAAATTCATAATTAACTATTTTTTATCGAGTATCTTACATATTTACTAGTATTGTATTCTGTGGATAAAGCTGAGATAATCCATGAGTCAACCTAAAAAAAAGCTAAAAAACGATTTTAAATTATAAAATTATCAATTGTCGCTATCAAAAATAAAGATTATATACAAAACTGCTGTTTTTGGGATTTTTGAGGTAGCTAATGTTAAATAAAAAATTAGAAGAAGTTGTTAAAAAATATCCTTATAAAACTGCGATCGCTTACGGTAACATCAGGATTACCTATCAAGAACTGTATGCTAATATTCAGGATTTAAGTAACGACTTGAGTATCGCTGGTATTGCCCAAGGTGACTGTGTAGCCTTAGTTTTACCCAATATCCCAGAGTTTGCGATCGCCTTTTACACGGTAGCCAAAATAAATGCTATAGCTTTGCCAATCAACCCCCTGCTGAAGGAGGAAGAACTTAGTTACTACATGATTGATAGTAACGCTCGTGCTATAATTACTAATAGTGATGGCGTAGATATTAGCCGAAGAATTATCTCTAAATTAGATAAAAAAATAGAATTAATTGTTATTGATGATATTAAACTGACCAATCAAGTAAATAACTCACTAATTCCACAAAGCGCCACTCATTTTAACGGCGATGTACTTTATCAATATTCATCTGGCTCTACGGGTAGACCAAAAAGAGTATGTAGAAGCCAAAATAATTTATATCACGAAGTCAGCAACTTTACTCAAACCACTAATATCTCATCCGCAGATAATATTTTATGTTTAGTGCCACTGTACCATGCACATGGACTAGGTAATTGCTTATTAGCTGCTCTAAATAATGGCGCGACTCTGGTAATTTTAGAACAAGTTACAAATCAAGGCAAAGCTGTTGAAGTACCGTTTGTATTTAGACGCGCGCGAGTTTTAGAGCTTATAGAAAAAGAGCAGGTTACTATCTTACCTGCTGTTCCCTATATTTTTAATACTCTTGCAGAAACACCAGATAATACTCAAGTTAATCTTTCCTCGCTAAAATTATGCTTTTCTGCAGGTAACTTTTTATCAAAAGAGATTTTTGATAAATTTCTGCAAAGGTTTAATATTCCTGTGCGACAACTTTATGGTTGTACAGAAGCAGGTTCTATCGCCATTAATCTCGATTCTGATTTAACCAGCACTTATAATTCTGTAGGGTGTCCGTTAAAAAATATTGAAATTAAAATTATTGATGATGCTGGGAAAGAATTACCATTTGGTAGTATTGGCGAAATAGTTATCAAAAGTCCAGCCTTAACGAAAGGATATTGTCATAAACCAGAACTAAATCAACAGGTATTTCAAAATGGTACGTTTTTAACTGGCGATTTAGGTAAAAAAGATGCATTTGGGCGGGTTTATATTACTGGGAGAAAACAAATCTTTATTGATACAGGTGGACATAAAGTCGATCCGTTAGAAATCGAAAAAATATTGATAACCCACAATCAAGTTAAAGAAGCTGTAGTGGTTGGTATCAAAGGCTCCTATGCAGGAGAAATTATCAAAGCAGTTATTGTACCTGAAAATCAAGATATTTGTGATGAGAAAGAGATTTTATCTTATTGCAAAGGTAAGTTAGCTGATTTTAAAGTACCGAAAGTTATAGAATTTCGCAATGAAATACCCAAAAGTCCACTAGGTAAGATTTTAAGAAAGAATTTAATTGATAATTTCTCAGAGAGAAGAACATCATGAAAACTATTGATTTAATTACAGAAGAGACTAAAAATATAGTTTTAAATGTATTACCAAATATTAGTAGAGAAGATTTGTCAGAATCTAGTAATCTTTTTAGCCTGGGTCTAGATTCTGTTAATGCTATGACACTTGTTTTGAAACTACAGAGTAATTTTGGGATTAAATTTGCAGTTAATGATATTAATGCAGAAAATTTCCAAAGCATAGAAACGATTGTGCAGTTAATCAATACCAAGCAAGGCTGATAGTTTTGAGCATCGGCTGTTTTGTTGCATATCCCTGAAGAAGTAAAGCCAGAAGACTAAAATGAGCTACTCTGCAGAAATCAACCCATTAGAACTGAATAAATCAGCCAAAACAGGAGAAGATATTTGGCAAGCGATCGCCAATATTCTCGAATTACAAAATCAAGCGCCAATTTTGCAGCCTGTATCGCGCGATGAACATTTACCATTGTCTTTTTCTCAAGAAAGATTATGGTTCATCCACCAATTGCAGCCAAATAGCTCTACTTATAATGTCTCCTTTGCTTTTCGTCTTCAGGGTTTGCTCAACATTTCTGCATTAGAGCGTAGTTTTAATGAAATTATCCAACGCCACGAAGCATTACGGACTAGGTTTTTCTCTGCGGATAATAAACCTGTCCAAGTTATTGCACCCAGCTTTAACTTGAAGTTACCTGTAATTAATCTTCAGGAACTTTCTCAACAAGAAAAAGAAACTCAAGTTTTACAACTAATTAAAAACGAAGTTCAACAACCCTTTGATTTAGAGCAAAATTCGCCGTTACGCTGTTCCCTATTGCAGTTAGGATCAAATGAATATGTGCTACTTCTGATTGTCCATCACATTGCTTTTGATGGTTGGTCTGAAGGTGTATTCTGGCGCGAACTCACAGCTTTGTACACAGCTTTTGCAGATGGTGAACCTTCTCCATTACCAGAACTACCCATTCAGTATGCAGACTTTGCAGTTTGGCAGAGAAAATGGTTGCAAGGTCAAGTAACCGACACTCAACTAAACTATTGGAAGCGACAATTAGCAGACGCACCTCCCCTGCTAGAACTTCCCACTGACAGAGTGCGTCCACCTGTACAAACAAATCGTGGTAGTATTCTGCACTTTCGGCTAGATGAACAGCTGACTCAAAAACTCAAAAGCCTCAGCGAACAGTCAGGCGCAACCTTATTCATGACTTTGCTGACTGGCTTTGTCATCTTACTATCGCGCTACAGCAATCAACAAGATATTCTCGTCGGTTCCCCCATCGCTAACCGCAACCGTAGCGAAATTGAGTCTCTTATTGGCTTTTTCGTTAATATCTTGGTGTTGCGTACTGACGTTTCTGGTAATCCTACTTTTTGGGAGTTACTGCAAAGAGTCCGCCAAGTAGCAATAGAAGCCTATGCTCATCAAGATGTACCATTTGAGCAAGTAGTCGAAGCGTTACAGCCAGAAAGAAACCTGAACTACTCTCCATTGTTTCAGGTAATGTTCGTATTGCTGAATACACCACCAGGAAAATTGGAATTACCTGGTTTATCTTTAACTCAGCTAGAAATAGAAAATCCCACAGCTAAGTTTGATATTACCTTGCTGATGACCGAGACTGAGCAAGGACTGACTGCAAGTTTAGAGTATAATTCCGATTTATTTGAGCCAGCTACAATTACTCGGATGGCTGGACATTTCCAAACTTTGCTAGAGGGAATTGTCAGCAATCCAGAGGAAAAGATTTGGCAATTACCACTATTAACACAGCAACAGCAACAACAGTTATTAACTCAATGGAACGATACTCAGGCGAATTATCCTGCTGATAAATGCATTCATCAATTATTTGAGGAACAAGTTCAACGCACACCTGATGCTGTAGCAGTTGTATACGAACAGCAAAAACTGACGTACCAAGAATTAAATACTCGCGCTAATCAGTTAGCACATCACATCAAAACTTTGGGTGTAAGTACAGATGTGTTAGTAGGGTTGTGTGTAGAACGCTCAATAGAAATGCTGGTAGGACTATTGGGAATTCTCAAAGCTGGTGGTGCTTATGTTCCACTTGACCCAGATTATCCCACTGACCGTTTATCATATATGCTCGATGATTCAAAAGTTTCAGTGCTTTTGACTCAAGAGAAATTGCTAGCAGATTTACCACAGCATCATGCCCGTGTTGTCTGCTTAGATAGAGATTGGCAAAGTATTTCTAGAGAAAGTCAGGAAAATCCTGTTAGTAACGCCACAAGGGAAAACTTAGCCTACGTCATCTACACATCCGGTTCAACAGGTAAACCCAAAGGTACATTAGTCAACCACTACAACGTCGTGCGGTTATTTGCTGCCACAGATAGTTGGTATCATTTCCATCAAGACGATGTGTGGACAATGTTCCATTCCTACGCCTTTGATTTCTCAGTTTGGGAAATATGGGGTGCTTTGTTATACGGTGGTAGATTAGTAATTGTGCCATATTTAGTGACGCGATCGCCTGAATCTTTTTATCAGTTATTACTCACTCAACAAGTTACAATTCTCAATCAAACACCCTCAGCATTCCGCCAATTAATTCAAGCAGAAAACTCAGGAGTAACAACCGGGGAATTAAACTTACGCTTGGTGATATTTGGTGGAGAAGCCTTAGAAATCCAGAGTTTACAACCTTGGTTTGAGCGACATGGCGATACCACACCCCAATTAGTGAATATGTACGGGATTACAGAAACCACCGTACATGTTACCTATCGTCCATTAAGCAAAGCTGATTTACATAGTACAGCCAGCGTTATCGGTCGTCCCATACCCGACTTACAAGTCTATGTGTTGGATGAATATCAACAACCAGTACCGATAGGCGTTCCGGGTGAAATGTACGTTGGTGGTGCTGGGGTGACTCGTGGTTATCTCAACCGAGAACAACTAACCGCAGAAAGGTTTATTTTTCACCCTTGGGATAACTCAATATTATATAAAACCGGAGATTTAGCGAGGTATTTACCCAATGGCGATTTAGAGTATTTAGGACGCATAGATCAGCAAGTCAAAATACGCGGATTCCGCATCGAATTGGGAGAAATTGAAGCATTATTAGCTTCCCATCCTGATATTTGGGAAAGCGTGGTATTAGTACGCGAGGATGAACCAGGAGATAAACGTTTAGTTGCTTACATAGTAGCTAAAGAACAATCTCCCACCGCTACAGAATTGCGCCAATACCTGAAAGCACAGCTACCAGAATACATGGTTCCCAGTGCTTTTGTGATGCTAGAGTCTTTACCTCTAACATCTAACGGTAAGATAGACCGCAAAGCCTTACCCACACCGGAATCATACAGCGCCAGCACAAAAAAATATATTGCTCCACGCAACCCCATTGAAGAACTGTTAGCACAAATTTGGTCGCAAGTGCTGAAAGTAGAACGAGTCAGCATTGATGATAACTTCTTTGAATTAGGGGGACATTCTCTACTAGCAACCCAATTGCTTTCACGCATTCGTACCAGCTTTAAAGTAGAACTACCATTGCGTGAGTTATTTGCTACTACAACCCTAGCCGAATTAGCACAAGCTATTGAGCAATTACAGCAACAAGATTTAGAAATATCTGCACCGCCAATCTTACCAAGGGCAAAAAATGCAGATTTACCACTTTCATTTGCTCAACAACGGTTGTGGTTTTTAGACCAATTAGAACCGAATAGTGCATTCTACAATATCCCTACAGCTTTGCGTTTAGTAGGTAATCTCAATCAAAAAGCCTTAGAAAAAAGCTTAATTGAAATAATTGATCGCCACGAAGCATTACGCACTAACTTCATCACTATTGATGGACAGCCAACACAAATAATTCAAACACAAATCAATTGGACATTCTCAATAGTTGACTTTCAGGATTTACCCGCAACTGAACAAGAAATCGCCATACAGCAGTTAGCACAAAAACAACTAATTCAACCCTTTGATTTAGCAACTGAAGCATTAGTCAGAGCAACATTAATAGTGCTAAATGATACAGAACACATCTTGTTAGTATTTATGCACCATGTTGTCTCTGATGGCTGGTCAATGAGCGTGTTTATCTCTGAACTAGCAGCACTGTATAACGCTTATTCTCAGGGGCAACAGTCACCATTAGCACCATTGCTAATTCAGTATGCAGATTTTGCCATTTGGCAAAGACAATGGTTGCAAGGGGATGTACTGCAAAGCCAACTCTCCTATTGGGAAAAGCAACTAAAAGACGCGCCAACTGTATTATCTCTACCAACTGACCGACCTAGACCTGCTGTACAGACATTCACAGGGGTGCGTCAGCAGTTTACGCTGTCAGTTGATTTAACGGAGAAATTGCTCAAACTGAGTCAAGAGCAAGGCTGTACCCTCTTTATGACCCTGTTAGCGGCTTATGATACCTTGCTGTATCGCTATACAGGACAGTCAGATATTTTAGTCGGGACACCAATTGCAAACCGCGATCGCAGTGAAATAGAAGGGTTAATTGGCTTTTTTGTCAATACCTTAGTCATGCGGAGCAATTTAGCAGGTAATCCCAGCTTTAGCGAATTGCTAAATCGCGTGCGAGAAACGGCAATGGGTGCATACACTCATCAGAATTTACCTTTTGAAATGCTGGTAGAAGCATTACAGCCAGAACGGGATTTAGCTCATACACCACTATTTCAAGTGATGTTTGTGCTGGAAAATGCACCGATGTCTCCAGTACAGTTGACTGACTTAAGTTTCCATCCCTTAGTAGTAGAAACGACAATTTCCAAGTTTGATTTAACTTTATTAATTGAGAACACTACCCAAGGATTAGTCGGGTGGTGGGAGTACAACACTGATTTGTTTGATGCGTCCACCATTGAGCGCATGACAGGTCATTTTGTCACCTTGCTGGAAGGTATTGTTGCGAATCCAGAGACAAAGATTTCGCAATTACCTTTACTGACAGAAGTTGAGCAACATCAATTATTAGTTGAATGGAACGAAACTCAAGCAGATTATCCAATAGATAAGTCTGTCTATCAGTTGTTTGAGGAGCAAGTTCAGCGCACCCCTGATGCTGTGGCTGTGGTGTTTGATAATCAACAACTGACTTACCAGCAATTAAATTGTCGCGCTAATCAGTTAGCTCATTATTTGCGTTCCTTGGGTGTCAAAGCAGATACTTTGGTGGGTATTTGTGTAGAACGTTCATTAGAAATGGTCGTAGGACTTTTGGGTATTCTCAAAGCAGGTGGCGCATATTTACCACTCGATCCAGAGTATCCAACTGAGCGTTTGCGCTTCATGCTAGAAGACACTCAGCTACCAGTTTTATTAACTCAATCAAAACTAATAAATAAACTACCAGAACATCAAGCACAGCTTGTTTGTTTAGATACTGATTGGCAAGAAATTTCTCAATTAAATCAAGATAATGCAATTACTAATGTACAAGTTAGTAACCTGGCTTATGTAATTTATACTTCAGGCTCTACAGGTCAACCAAAGGGTGTACTCGTTAAACATGAGAGTTTGCTAAATCTAATTTTCTGGCATCAACGTACTTTTGAAATCACCCCATTAGACAAAGCCACTCAGTTAGCAGGAACAGCGTTTGATGCTGCGGTATGGGAATTGTGGCCTTACCTCACTGCTGGTGCAAGTATTTATTTGGTGACATCTGAAATCCTTCTCTCACCAATAGATTTACAAAATTGGCTAACATCAAACAAAATCACAATCAGTTTTTTACCAACACCTCTTGCAGAGAAGTTACTTTCTCTAGATTGGAATGAAAGTACAGCTTTGCGAACAATGTTAGTAGGTGGGGATAAGCTGCACAATTACCCCTCAGCTTTCATACCTTTTGAGGTTGTGAATAATTATGGCCCTACAGAGAATACAGTGGTTACAACCTCTGGTTTGGTAGTTTCTCATGGTCAAAATACTTTCTCATCGCCTTCTATTGGTCGCCCTATTGCCAACACAAAAACCTACATTTTAGACTCAAACTTACAGCCTGTACCCATCGGTGTACCAGGAGAGTTGTACATTGGTGGTGCTTCCTTGGCTAAAGGCTACCTTAACCGTCCAGAGTTGACACAGGAAAGATTTATTGCGAATCCGTTCCCAAGAAGCAGAGGAGCAGAGGAGCAGAGGAGCAGAGGGGGAAGCAAAGACCAATTTTCTGATTCTGAACGCCTATACAAAACTGGGGATTTAGTACGCTATTTAGCAGATGGCAATATAGAATACTTGGGGCGCATCGATAACCAAGTAAAAATACGTGGTTTCCGTATTGAATTGGGCGAAATCGAAGCTGCACTTAGCCAACATAGTAACGTACAAGCTTGCTGCGTGATTTGCCGCGAAGATAATGTTGGTGAGCAACGCCTAGTTGCTTATTTGGTAGCAAATCAGGAATCTACACCCACAATTAGCGAACTTCGACAATATTTGAAAGCAAAACTCCCAGAATACATGGTTCCAAGTGCTTTTGTAGTGCTGGAGTCTTTGCCGCTAACTCCTAATGGTAAAGTAGACCGCAAAGCTTTGCCAGCACCGGAATTATACAGCAGTAACTTAGACAAATATGTCGCCCCACGCAACCCAATCGAAGAACTGTTGGTACAAATTTGGTCGCAAGTCCTCAAAGTAGAGTCAGTAGGCATTGCTGATAATTTCTTTGAACTAGGGGGACACTCACTATTAGCAACACAATTGATTTCACGCATTCGCAACATTTTCAAAGTAGAAATACCATTGCGTGAGTTGTTTGTTACTGCAACATTAGCTGAGTTAGCACAGGTTATTGAGCAGTTACAGCAACAAGATTTGGAAATATTTGCAGCGCCAATTTTACCAAGGGCAAAAAATGCAGATTTACCACTGTCATTTGCTCAACAGCGTTTGTGGTTTTTAGACCAATTAGAACCTCACAGTGCTTTATACAATATTCCTGTTGCTTTGCGTCTTGTGGGTAATCTTAATCAAACTGCTTTAGAGCAAAGCTTAATTGAAATAATTCATCGCCACGAAGTATTACGCACAAATTTCACCACAATTGATGGACAAGCAACACAAATAATTAGGGAACAAGAAACAGTATCTATTGTTGATTTCCAGCATTTATCTGTAACTGAACAGGAATTAGCGACGCAGCAGTTAGCGCAACAACAAGCTATTGAACCCTTCGATTTAGCTTCTGAAGCGTTAATTAGAGTAACTTTACTGGTGTTGAATGAGACAGAATATATCTTGTTAGTCTGTATGCACCACATTGTCTCTGATGGCTGGTCAATGGGTGTGTTTATCTTTGAGCTAGCACAACTTTACAACGCTTATTCTCAAAATCAGCCGTCACCTTTAGCACCACTACCAATTCAGTATGCAGATTTTGCGATTTGGCAAAGAAACTGGTTGCAAGGTGATGTGTTGCAAAGTCAACTCTCATACTGGGAACAGCAATTAGCAAATGCACCTGCTTTATTAGCGTTACCTACAGATAGACCAAGACCTGCTGTACAAACATTTGTTGGCGCACATCTTGAGTTTACTTTGTCAGTTGAATTAACTGATAAATTGGTCAAACTCAGTCAAGAGCAAGGCTGTACTCTGTTTATGACGCTGTTGGCGGCTTATGATACTCTGCTTTACCGCTATACAGGACAGTCAGACATTTTGGTGGGGACACCAATTGCAAACCGCGATCGCTCCGAACTCGAACAGTTAATTGGCTTTTTTGTCAATACCTTAGTCATGCGGAGTAATTTAGCAGGTAATCCCAGCTTTAGCGAATTGCTGACTCGCGTTAGAGAAACAGCAATGGGTGCATACACTCATCAGAATTTACCGTTTGAAATGCTCGTGGAAGCATTACAACCAGAACGGGATTTGGGACATACACCACTGTTCCAGGTAGTGTTTATGCTGCAAAATGCACCTGTACAAGAATTAGAGCTTGCTGGGTTAACTGTTAATGCATTACCAGTAGAAACTAAAACGGCCAAGGTGGATTTAGCCTTGTCGATGGAAAACACGACTCAAGGCTTGATAGGTGTGTGGGAATACAATACTGATTTGTTCGATGCGTCCACCATTGAGCGCATGACTGGTCATTTTGTCACCTTGCTGGAAGGTATTGTTGCTAATCCAGAACAGAAAATTGCACAATTACCTTTATTGACACAACATGAGCAACATCAATTATTAATTGAATGGAACGATACACAAGCAAATTATCCTCAACATAAATGTATTCATCAGTTGTTTGAGGAACGAGTTAATCAGACTCCCAATGCAGTAGCAGTAGTATTTGCAGAACAAAAACTGACTTATCAACAGCTAAATATTCGCGCTAACCAATTAGCTGATTATTTACAATCTTTGGGTGTAAAACCAGATACTTTAGTGGGTATTTGTGTGGAACGCTCTTTAGAAATGGTGGTGGGACTTTTGGGGGTTCTCAAAGCAGGTGGCGCATACCTACCACTTGACCCTGAATATCCAACCGAGCGTTTACGCTTCATGTTGGAAGATGCTCAAGTTTCAGTACTACTAACTCAACAGCGACTTGTTGAGAGACTCCCCGAACTTCAAGCAAATCTTATCTGTTTAGATGATATATGGGAAGAAATTGCCCAAAACAATCAAGATAACCCAAATAGTGAAGTTAGAGCCTTTAATTTAGCTAATTTAATTTACACTTCCGGCTCAACAGGTAGACCGAAAGGTGTGATGGTTGAGCATAAGGGATTATGCAACCTAGCTCAAGCTCAGATACAAACTTTTGGCGTAAATTCTGATAGTCGTATTCTTCAATTTGCATCCTTTAGTTTTGATGCTTCGATTTGGGAAGTCATCATGGCTTTGGGTTCAGGCGGAACGCTGTATTTAGGAACAAAAGATTCTCTACTCCCTGGAAAGCCATTAGTTGAGCAATTACGCAAACATAGCATTACCCATGTCACTCTACCACCATCGGCGTTAGCAGTGATGCCGAGTGACGAATTGCCAGCACTGCAAACAATCATTGTCGCTGGGGAAGCTTGTTCGCCTGAATTAATCAAACAATGGTCTGTTGGTAGAAGCTTCTTTAACGCTTATGGCCCAACGGAAGCAACTGTTTGTGCAACGATTGCAAAATGCACTGAAGATGAGAAAATTACTATTGGAAATGCGATCGCAAATACGCAAATCCACATTTTAGACGAGTATTTACAACCCGTACCCGTGGGTGTAGCAGGAGAATTACACATTGGCGGTGTAGGTTTAGCGCGAGGCTACCTCAACCGTCCAGATTTGACGCAAGAGAAATTTATTCCTAATCCATTGGAGAAGGCAGAAGGGAGTAGATTATATAAAACTGGGGATTTAGCACGTTATTTATCAGATGGCACAATTGAATATTTAGGACGTATCGACCATCAAGTAAAAATTCGTGGTTTCCGCATCGAATTGGGAGAAATTGAAGCAGCACTCAGCCAACATAATGATGTGCAGATATGTTGTGTTATTGCTCGTGAAGAAACTGGGGGAAATAAGCGTTTAGTCGCCTATGTAGGAACACAAAAGAACGTGACAATCACCACAGGCGAATTGCGGCAATTTCTGGCTGATAAATTGCCTGGGTATATGGTACCAAGTGCTTTTGTGATTCTTGAATCTTTACCTTTAACGCCTAACGGTAAAGTAGACCGTCGCGCTTTACCAAACCCAGATTTACATCAAGAATTATCAGATTATGTCATGCCAAATACAGAGATAGAAAATATCATTGCTGGCATTTGGCAACAAGCTTTAGCAATAGAAAAGGTAGGAATTTACAATAATTTCTTTGAACTAGGGGGTCATTCCTTATTACTGGTAAGCATTAATCAGCAGTTGCAAGAAAAATTTGGGGTAGAACTATCAATAGTTGATCTGTTTAATTACCCAACTATCCATAGTTTCAGCCAATATTTGATTACTAAAATCAATCAAGAAGAGACAACTAAGCAGAATCATAACCGCACACAAGCTTATAGCGAATTGAACTCCTTAAAAAATCAAAGATTACAGTCAAGACAACAATATCGCTCGCAGAGAAAAAGGTAAAAATGAGCTTAAATTTAAATAATAATGAATTTAATAATTCGGAAATTGCAATTATCTCTATTGCTGGGAGATTTCCAGGAGCAAAGGATATTGCTCAATTTTGGCAGAATCTTTGTGATGGTGTAGAGTCTATCTCTTGGTTGACAGATGAGGAATTAATTAATGCTGGTGTTGCACCAGATTTAGTAAATAATCCTCATTATGTAAAAGCTAGTGCGGCTCTAGAAGATATTGAATTATTTGATGCTAATTTCTTTGGGTATAGTGCGAAAGAAGCTGAGTTAATTGACCCACAACAACGCTTATTTTTAGAATTAGCTTGGGAAGCTATAGAAAAGGCTGGCTATGACCCGCAAACCTACAACGGGTTAATTGGGGTTTATGGTGGTGTGGGAATGAATCGGTATTTACTGAATAACCTTTATCCTCATCATCAATTATCAGAAACCTTTGACCCTCTACAATTAGGAATTGCCAACGATAAAGATTTTTTACCCACAAGAGTTGCTTATAAACTTAACTTAACTGGCCCAGCAATAAATGTACAAACAGCTTGTTCTACTTCTTTAGTTGCTGTTCACTTAGCTTGTCAAAGCCTTTTAAATGGTGAATGTGACATGGCTTTAGCTGGGGGAGTTTCTCTGAGCATTCCGCAAAACAAAGGCTATTTATATCAAGAGGAAATGATACTTTCTCCTGATGGACATTGCCGTGCGTTTGATGCTAAAGCACAAGGAACTATTGGCGGTAGCGGTGCGGCGATTGTGGTATTGAAAAGATTACAGGATGCAATAAGCGATCGCGACCAAATTTATGCCATCATTAAAGGCTCGGCTATTAATAACGATGGTGCAATGAAGGTGGGTTACACTGCGCCTAGTGTTAGCGGTCAAGCCGCAGTTATTGGTGAAGCACAAGCTGTAGCTGATGTAGAAGCCGAAACAATTACCTACATCGAAGCGCATGGTACAGCTACACCTTTAGGAGACCCCATCGAAATTGCCGCTTTAACTCAAGCTTTTCGGCAAAATACTGATAAAAAAGGCTTCTGCGCTATTGGTTCGGTAAAAACCAACTTGGGACATTTAGATACAGCCGCAGGTGTGACAGGTTTGATTAAAACGGTGTTAGCACTGCAACATAAAATGCTCCCTCCGAGTTTGCATTTTGAGACACCCAATCCCAAAATTGATTTTGCTAACAGTCCTTTTTATGTCAATACAACCCTAACTGAATGGACAACAGATAATACTCCTCGCCGTGCTGGGGTTAGTTCTTTTGGGATGGGGGGGACTAATGCTCATGTAATTTTGGAAGAAGCCAAACAAGTCAAAAGTCAAAAGTCAAAAGTCAAAAGTAAATATTTACTATTGTGTTTGTCAGCGAAGACTGCGAGTGCGTTGGAGAAGGCGACAAATAATTTAGTTACTTATTTAAAAGCGCATCCAGAGGTTAATTTAGGTGATGTAGCTTATACGCTTAATAGCGGTCGTCGAGGTTTTAATCATCGGCGGATGTTGATTTGCCAAAATTTAGAAGATGCTGTTCAATCTCTGAGCAATTTAGAGACAAAACAAGTTGTTACTAACTATACAGAGATTACAGAACGGTCTGTGGTCTTTATGTTTCCCAGTCAAGGTTCTCAATACGTCAATATGGCGCGGGAAATTTATCAAACAGAGATAGTATTTCAAGAACAAGTTGATGATTGTGCAGAAATTCTCAAACCCCTACTAGGGTTAGATTTACGCCATATTCTTTACCCTAGTGATGACAAAATTACTGAAGCATCACAGCAACTTCAACAAACTGCGATCGCGCAACCTGCTATTTTTGTCATTGAATATGCCCTAGCTAAATTATGGCAGTCTTGGGGAGTGGAACCACAAGCTGCGATCGGTCACAGTATTGGCGAATATGTAGCAGCAACCCTCGCCGGCGTTTTTTCCTTAGAAGATGCTTTATCTCTAGTAGCAGCACGCGGACAGATGATGCAGCAGCTTCCCACTGGCGCAATGCTTTCTGTTCCCTTGCCCGTAGAAAAGGTAAAATCCTTATTAGGCTCAGAGCTTTCTGTAGCTGCGATTAATCAACCTTCACATTGTGTAGTTTCCGGTTCCATAGCAGCAATCGAAGCTCTACAACATCAATTAGCTGCTCAAGGTGTTGAATGTCGTCGTCTGCATACTTCCCATGCTTTCCATTCTCAGATGATGGAACCAATATTAGAGGTATTTGCAGAGCGAGTCAAAAAAGTTACTTTAAATCCCCCAAAACTTCCTTATATTTCCAACCTCACAGGTACTTGGATTACAGTTAGTCAAGCCACAAATCCTGACTACTACGCACAACATCTGCGTTCTACAGTGCTGTTTGCTCAAGGTATCGATAAATTATTAGCAACACCGGAGCAAGTCTTATTAGAAGTAGGGCCAGGACATACACTCACGACATTAGCTAAAAGACATCCAGATAAAGCTGCAACACATACAATTTTAAATTCGGTACGCCATCCCCAAGATCAGCAATCGGATGTAGCTGTATTATTTACAACATTAGGTCAACTTTGGCTGGCTGGTGTAAAGATAGATTGGTTGGGATTTTATAGTCAAGATGAATATTATCGAATTCCCTTACCAACTTATCCCTTTGAACGTCAACGTTATTGGATTGAACCACCACAAAAAACGGCTTGGGGACAGTTGCAAACTGTACCAACAACAGCAAAATTGTGGACATCGCTGATAAAAGCAGGTGAAAAACAAGCCAATGCTAAAGATGTAAAACTCAATGAGGTGACATATCAAGAAAATAAACAGTGCTTAGATAGTTTATGTACAGCCTATATTAATATAGCTTTCCAGCAATTAGAGGCTTTTAGTAGTAGCAGTGAAAAGTATTCTGGAGAAGATTTGATAGCAAAATGTCAAATTGTACCCCGCTATCACCAATTGTTTTCTAGATGGTTACAAATATTAGTAGAGCAAGGTCAAATACAGCAACAGCAAGGCTTATTTACTAAATTTGTACCATGTTCGCCAAATTTTATTGATGAACATTTAGCAGCAGTTAGAGAAAAATTTGCTGCTACAACTCCTATAGATTTAGATTTAGTCCAACGCTGTGGTGAAAATTTAGCTGCTGTTGTTGTTGGTAAACAAGAACCATTAGAATTTTTCGATGAGTTGGTTTATCAAGATAAGCAAAACGGTTCGCATTTAGAATCACCTTTGGTTGCTTATTACAACTCTATTTTGCGTTCTAGTTTGGCACAAATGGTTAAGTTATTACCGCCATCAGTTCACCTAAGAGTTCTAGAAATTGGCGGAGGAACTGGTATGTCTACCCAAGCGATATTACCTGTTTTAGCCGCGCAACAAACCAGCTATACTTTTACAGATATTGGTAGCGGTTTCTTAACTCAAGCGCAACAGAAGTTTCAAGAATATCCATTTATTGACTACCAATTACTCGACATAGATAAGTCGCCTACTGAGCAAGGTTTTGAAAAGTATAGTTTTGATGTAGTCATAGCTTCTAATGTGTTACACGCAACTCAAAACATTGATAAAACCCTCCATCATGTGCGCTCTTTATTAGCTCCTGGTGGCTTTCTTTTACTCTGGGAAGTAACTCAGCCAAAAATCGATTTTGATATGAGTTGGGGTTTATTGCTAAAACCTTTAGATGATATAAGACGCAGCCCAGGTCAGCCTTTTATTACTCAAGAACAATGGTTTGAAGCATTACAAGCGCAAGGTTTTGTTGAAGTTGCTGCTTTTCCTCAAAGTGAAGCTTTCGACCATCAGATAATTATGGCTCAAGCTTCTGTGCAAACAGCATTTAGTAACAACTTTGAGAGAAAAGAGACTGAGCAAAAATCACAGAGTTTTTTACAGCCGCAAGCCAGGTTATCTACAATCTACGCCAGACCTGATTTGTCAAACTCATATATAGCTCCCAGGAATGATATTGAAGATAAAATTGCGGAGATTTGGCAAGAGTTATTAGGACTGAAACAGGTGGGAGTGAATGATAATTTCTTTGAATTAGGAGGAGATTCATTAATAGCAGTTCAAGTGATGTCTCGATTGCGGAATGCTTTTGATATCCAATTATCTGTGGCAAATTTGTTTGAGTCTCCCACAATAGCTGAAATAGCATTGAGGCTGGAGGAGCAAATAAAATTAGATACTGATTCGATTGCAATTGAGAGAGAAGAAATTGCAATTTAAAGGTTGAAATTGCCTAAAATTTGGGGCGGGCAAGATGCCCACCCCACAAGATGAATGATTTACAGCAATATTTGATAAGTTTTGAACACAAAATTATTATGACGAACCGCGAAGTTCACATAGACGCATTAGCGGCTTCCCGCAGGGTAGGACACAAAGAAGAAAATAAGAAAGAACACAGGAAATATTTTTATGAACAGTTTAAGTCTACTTTCTTTATTGAAATTATTAGGACTTATGCAATAACTCTCTAAAACATTCTTTGCTTCGTGTTCTTTGTGTCTTCGTGGTTAGTTTTTAATTACTGAATGACTTTGTAAGTCAGAAGTTAGGTGAATAGTTGGAGGTAATGTTTCTGTGAATATTGAGCAATTGGTAGCCGACCTAAATAAGCAAGGTGTAAAGTTGTGGGTGGATGGTGAGCAGTTGCGTGTTAATGCTCCCAAGGGAGTTTTGACAGCAGAAACTCGTGATTTATTGGCTAAAAATAAAGCAGAACTTATTTCATTACTACACAAGAATAATGAGATTAGTAATCACACACAGTCACCTTTAATTAAATGCGATCGCACTCAAAACTTACCCCTATCTTTTGCTCAAGAAAGACTCTGGTTATTAAACCAATTAGAACCAGATAACCCCTTCTACAACGAACAAATAGCTCTACAACTTCACGGTCAGTTAAATATTACTGCACTAGAGCAAAGCCTCAACCAAATTATCGCTCGCCACGAAGCTTTACGTACCAACTTCCGCACCATCAACGATCAGCCAGTTCAGGTAATTGCTGACAAATTAAATTTAAGTATATTAGTATTAGATTTAACGAATTTACCTGCGAGTGAAAGAGCGATCGCTACTCAGCAATTAGCGATCGCAGAAACTACCAAACCCTTTGACCTCGCTAATTCTCCTTTAATCCGAGTTTCTGTGCTGAAGCTCACGGATACAGAAAATATATTGTTAATTACAATACACCACATTATTATTGATGGTTGGTCAATGGACTTGCTAATGCGAGAGTTAGCAACCATTTACTCAGCTATCTGTAATAATTCGTCTCCAGAGTTACCTGAGCTACCAATTCAATACGCTGATTTTGCGGTTTGGCAACGAAAATGGTTGCAAACAGAGGCTATGCAAAAACAGCTAAACTACTGGCAGCAACTACTTCAAAACGCTCCTACCTTATTAGAATTACCCACAGACAGACCTAGACCTGCGATTCAAACTTTCCAAGGCGCACTGAAATATGTACACCTTCCCCAGGATTTGAGCCAAGCTCTAGTTAATTTCAGCAGACAACAGGGAGCTACTTTATACATGACCCTGTTTACAGCGTTTGTAACCTTACTTTATCGCTATACAGGCTCAGATGATATTGTAGTGGGTACGCCCATTGCCAACCGCGATCGCATAGAAATTGAAAGGTTAATTGGTTATTTTGCCAATACTTTAGTCCTACGCACCGATTTATCAGATAATCCTACTTTTAAAAAGTTACTGAATCGAGTGCGCCAGCAGACACTAGAAGCTTACGCTCATCCAGACTTACCTTTTGAGGAGTTGGTTAAGGTTTTGCAGCCACAGCGCGACCTCAGCTATACACCACTGTTTCAGGTAATGTTTGTTCTTCAGAATGGGGTCACATCGCCAGCAGAATTAACTGGTTTAACTGTCAGTCCCTTAGCTACAGGTCGGACAACCGCCAAGTTTGATTTAACTTTATTAATGCAGAACACTAGCCAAGGACTAGTGGCTGTTTGGCAATACAACACTGATTTGTTTGATGCAGCCACTATCGAGCGGATGGCTGGTCATTTGCAAACCTTGCTGGAAGGGATGATTACTAACCCACAGCAGCAAATTTCCCAATTACCTCTGCTGACGGAACCAGAAAAACAAAAGTTACTCGTTGAGTGGAACAATACTCAAACTGACTATGCCACAGATAAGTGTATCCATCAGTTATTTGAGGAACAGGTTCAGCGTACACCTGATGCAGTTGCGGTAGAGTTTGGCAATCAAAAACTCACCTACCATGAATTGAACTGTCGCGCTAATCAGTTAGCTCATTACTTGCGTTCATTGGGCGTGAAACCTGATGTTTTAGTTGGGTTATGTGTCGAACGTTCTTTAGAAATGGTCGTAGGACTATTGGGAATTCTCAAAGCGGGTGGTGCATACTTACCACTTGACCCAGAATATCCGCCTGAACGCTTGAGTTTTATGCTCGAAGATGCTCAAGTTTCTGTATTGCTGACTCAGCAGTCACTTGTTGACAGACTACCCCAGCATCAAGGGAAACTGGTTTGTTTAGATACTGACTGGCAGGTAATTTCACAGTTGAGCCAGGAAAATCTCATATCTAGAGTGCAAGGAAATAATTTAGCTTATGTAATTTATACCTCTGGTTCTACAGGTAAACCCAAGGGAGTGGCGATTAATCAGCTTCCCCTTTGCAACCTGATTTTGTGGCAACTGCAAAACACTACAATTTCTCATAGAGCAAAAACACTGCAATTTGCGCCCATCAGCTTTGATGTCTCCTTTCAAGAAATCTTTTCTACTTGGTGTTCTGGAGGCACATTGCTGTTAATTACAGAGGAATTGCGCCGTGATGCTGTGGCTTTATTAAGTTTTCTCCAAGAACAAGCTGTTGAAAGACTGTTTCTTCCCTTTGTCGCCTTACAGCAACTAGCGGAAGTAGCTGTTGATAGTGAAATATTTGCTAGTCATCTCCGAGAAGTAATTACGGCTGGGGAACAGTTGCAGATTACTCCCGCGATTTCCCAATGGTTCAGTAAACTTGGCGATCGCACTTTGCACAATCATTATGGCCCATCGGAAAGCCATGTAGTTACTACTTTTACACTTACTAATCCCGTAGAAACTTGGCCGTTGCTTCCTCCGATTGGCAAGCCAATTGCTAATACAGAAATTTATATATTAGATAAATATTTACAGCCTGTACCCGTTGGTGTACCAGGAGAGTTGTACATCGGTGGTTTATGTTTGGCTAGAGGCTACCTTAACCGTCCAGAGTTGACGCAGGATAGATTTATTCTGAATCCGTTCCAAAGAAGCAGAGGAGCAGAGGAGCAGAGGAGCAGAGGAGAGATTTTTTATTATGAACGTCTATATAAAACTGGGGATTTAGCTCGTTATTTGCCAGATGGAAATATTGAATACTTAGGACGCATCGATAATCAAGTAAAAATACGTGGGTTTCGTATTGAGTTGGGTGAAATCGAAGCTGCACTTAGCCAACATAGTGATATACAAGCTTGTTGCGTGATTCCCCGTGAAGATACACCTGGCGATAAACGTTTAGTTGCTTATGCGATCGCAAATCAAAACTCTACACCTACAATTAGTGAATTACGACAATACTTAAAAGCAAAACTCCCAGAATACATGACACCCAGTGCTTTTGTATTTCTGGATTCTCTACCACTTACGCCAAGTGGTAAAGTAAACCGTCGTGTTTTACCTGCACCAGATTCTTACATCGCCAGCACAGACAACTATATTGCACCGCGCAACCCTATCGAGGAACTATTAGTACAAATTTGGTCGCAAGTCCTCAAAGTAGCTCAAGTCAGCATTACTGATAACTTTTTTGAATTAGGTGGACACTCCCTATTAGGAACGCAATTAGTTTCACGCATCCGCAACATTTTCAAAGTAGAGCTACCATTGCGTGAGTTATTTGCTACTGCAACATTAGCAGAATTAGCCCAAGTAATTGATAAGTTACAGCAACAAAAAATAGAACTTTCTGCACCGCCAATTTTACCAAGGGCAAACAATGCAGAGTTACCACTGTCATTTGCTCAACAGCGTTTGTGGTTTTTAGACCAATTAGAGCCGAATAGTGCTTTATACAATATTCCTGTTGCTTTGCGTCTGGTAGGGAATCTCAATCAAGCAGCTTTAGAACAAAGCTTAATTGAAATAATTCATCGCCATGAAGCTTTACGTACTAATTTCATTACAGTTGATGGACAGCCAACACAAATAATTAGGGAACAGGGAACAGGGAACAGGGAACAGAGAATAATATCAATAGTTGATTTCAAGGCTTTATCTGCAACCCAACAAGAAATAGCGACGCAGCAATTAGCGCAACAACAAGCGATTGAACCATTTGACCTAGCAACTGAAGCGTTAATTAGAGCCACATTAGTAGTGCTGAATGATACAGAACACATTTTGTTAGTTTGTATGCACCATGTTGTCTCTGATGGCTGGTCAATGGGTGTATTTATCCAAGAACTAGCAGCACTGTACAACGCTTATTCTCAAGGTCAGCAGTCACCATTAGCACTACTTTCAATTCAGTACGCAGATTTTGCGATTTGGCAAAGAAACTGGTTGCAAGGGGATGTACTGCAAAGTCAACTCTCTTATTGGGAACAGCAATTAGCAAATGCACCCGCTTTATTAGCGTTACCTACAGATAGACCAAGACCTGCGATACAGACATTTACAGGCTCATATCAACAGTTCGCGCTGTCAGTTGAATTAACTGATAAATTGGTCAAACTCAGCCAAGAGCAAGGCTGTACTCTGTTTATGACGCTGTTGGCAGCCTATGATACCTTGCTTTATCGCTATACAGGACAGTCAGATATTTTGGTGGGGACACCAATTGCAAACCGCGATCGCTCTGAGATAGAAGGGTTAATTGGCTTTTTTGTCAATACCTTAGTTATGCGGAGCAATTTAGCAGGTAATCCCAGCTTTAGCGAATTGCTAAATCGCGTGCGAGAAATGGCAATGGATGCTTATGCTCATCAGAATTTGCCATTTGAAATGCTGGTGGATGCTTTGCAACCAGAACGGGATCTTAGCTATACACCACTGTTCCAAGTGATGTTTGCACTTCAGAATGCGCCGATGTCTCAAATAGAGTTGGCTGGGTTGACTGTTACTCCGTTGACCGCAGAAAGTTCAACAGCGAAATTTGATTTGAGTTTATCAATGCAGAATACTGCTGATGGACTGGTGGGTGTATGGGAGTATAGCACCGATTTATTTGATGCCAGCACTATTGAGCGGATGGTTGGGCATTTTGTCACCTTATTGGAAAGTATTGTTGCTAATCCAGAACAGAAGATTGCACAATTACCACTGCTGACACAAACTGAGCAACATCAATTATTAGTTGAATGGAACAATACCCAAGCAGATTATCCATTAGATAATTGCATCCATCAGTTGTTTGAGGCGCAAGTTGAGCGCACACCCGATGCTGTGGCTGTGGTGTTTGAAAATCAAAAACTGACTTACCATCAATTGAATTGTCGCGCTAATCAGTTGGCTGACTACTTACGCTCATTGGGCGTAAAACCAGATACGCTGGTGGGTATTTGTGTAGAACGCTCATTAGAAATGGTCATAGGGCTTTTGAGCATTCTCAAAGCAGGTGGAGCATACCTACCACTTGACCCAGATTATCCTCAAGAGCGTTTGAGCTTTATGCTTCAAGATGCTCAAGTTTCTGTGTTGTTGACTCAGCAGCATCTGAGCGAGACTTTACCTAAGCATCAAGCAAAACTTGTATGTTTAGATACTGACTGGCACTTAATCGCTGAGTATAGCCAGGAAAATGCCATCACCGATGTACAAGCTAGTCAATTACGGGAAAATCCCACAACCGAGCATGAAAATCCGTCTTTCCATGCCCCATGCCCAATGCCCCATGCCCATTCTCAAGCTAATAACTTGGCTTATGTAATTTATACTTCTGGTTCTACAGGTCAGCCTAAAGGGGTGATGCTTACTCACCGCAACCTTTGCAACCATATGTTATGGATGCAAGAAACTTTCCCGCTAAGTGAAACAGACAAGGTTTTACAAAAAACTCCCTTTAGCTTTGATGCTTCTGTTTGGGAATTTTACGCCCCCTTGTTAGTTGGCGGACAGTTGCTATTAGCTCAACCTGGCGGTCATGCTGATGCTGCTTATCTATTAAATGTAATTGCTCAACAGCAAGTTACCACTGTTCAATTTGTCCCATCTTTATTACGAATCCTCTTAGAACAGGGCGGAATTGAAAGTTGTGATTCTCTCAAGCAAGTATTTTGTGGTGGTGAAGTTTTACCAGTTGCTTTGCAAGAGGGTTTGTTAAGCAAGCTGGATGTGAATTTATACAATCTCTACGGGCCGACAGAAGCTTGTATTGACTCAACTTACTGGACTTGTCAGCGTGGTAGTGAGAGACAAGTTGTACCTATTGGTCGCGCGATCGCCAACGCGCAGGTTTATATTTTAGATGAATATCTGCAACCCGTACCAATTGGCGTACCTGGTGAATTGCACATTGGCGGTGCTGGGTTGGCGCGAGGTTATCTTAATCGTCCAGAGTTGACACAAGAAAAATTCATCCCTAATCCGTTTGCGCAAGCAGGAGGGAGCAAATTATATAAAACGGGGGATTTAGCGCGTTATTTACCAGATGGCACAATTGAATACCTGGGACGCATCGATAATCAGGTCAAAATTCGGGGTTTCCGCATTGAGTTGGGAGAAATTGAAGAATTACTCAATCAACATGAGGATGTACAAGCTGCTTGTGTTATTGCTCGTGAAGATAACCCAGGTGAGAAACGCTTGGTTGCTTACGTGGTAGGAAATCCACAGCATCCACCAACAATTATTCAGTTGCGATCGCTCCTCTCTAGTCAATTGCCACAATACATGATTCCTCATGCTTTTGTGTTGCTAGAATCTTTACCTTTGACTCCCAATGCTAAGGTTGATCGCCGCGCTTTACCAGCACCAGACACCCGTGAGGGATTGGAAATCAGTTTTGTTGCTCCACGCAACCAAATTGAGGAAACATTAGCGCAGATTTGGGCAGAAGTTCTGAGAGTCGCGCAAGTCGGTATTCATGATAACTTCTTTGAACTCGGTGGAGACTCTATTCTCAGTATCCAAATTCTGGCGAAAGCCAAGCAAGCGGGATTGCAATTAACCCTCAAGCAACTGTTTGGTAATCAAACGATCGCACAATTGGCAGCAGTCGCAGGTACAATTAAAGCGATCGCGGCAGAACAAGGTTTAGTTACAGGAACATTACCGCTAACACCAATTCAACACTGGTTTTTTGAGCAAAATTTCTCAAATCCCCATCACTTTAATCAAACGTTTTTGCTCTCCGTTCCCTCTGACACCCAGCCAGAGTTATTAAAGCAAGCATTACAGCAATTACTCGGACATCACGATGCGTTGCGCTTACGATTTACACCGTCTGACTCGACTTGGCAACAAATTCACTCCCAACCTCATAATATTGCTTTCTCGAAAGTAGACTTATCTACGCTTTCTGAAAGCGAGCAACAAGCAGCTATGGAAGCTCAAGCCAATTCCTTACAGGCGAGTTTGCATCTGTCAGAAAATCTAGTGCAAGTTGGCTTTTTCAATTTAGGTATTGACAAAAGAGCGCGATTACTCATAGCTATCCACCACTTAGTAGTTGATGGTGTTTCTTGGCGGATTTTATTAGAGGATTTGCAAACAGCTTACCAGCAACTTGCTCAAGGTAAAGCAGTTACGCTTCCTGCTAAAACCACTTCTTTCAAAGATTGGTCTAACAAATTAACTCAATATGCACAGTCAGAAACTCTCAAATCTGAGGTAGCTTATTGGCTGAACGAATCTCGCGCCGCAGTTCCTTCGATACCAGCTGATTTTACACAAGGAGCGAACACAGTTGCATCTGCTGATACAGTCTTAGTCTCGTTAACTGAGGAAGAAACTCGCGCTTTACTCCAAGATGTGCCGAAAGCTTACAATACTCAGATTAACGATGTGCTATTAACAGCTTTAGCGTTAGTTTTGAGCAGATGGACGAATTTTAACTCTGTACTGTTCAATTTAGAAGGTCATGGGCGGGAAGATATTATTGATGGTGTAGATTTATCGCGTACTGTCGGATGGTTTACAACCATTTTCCCTGTACTTTTGGAACTGGGAGTAACAGGAAATCTCGCAGATGCTTTAAAATCTGTGAAGGAACAACTGCGGGCTATACCCAATAAAGGAATTGGCTATGGTTTATTGCTTTATTTGAGCCAAGATGCAGAAATTTCTGCTCAATTACAGGCGTTACCACCAGCGCAAATCAGCTTCAATTATTTAGGACAATTCGATCAACTCCTGAATACATCCGCTTGGATACAACCAGCTAGTGAGTCTGCGGGATACAACCAAAGTTTGCAAAGCGATCGCGCTCATCTTCTGGACATCAACAGCATTATTATTGAAGAACGGCTGCAAATAAATTGGACTTATAGCAAAAATGTCCATTATCACCAGACAATTGAGAATTTAGCACAAGAATTCATCAACACATTACAGCAGCTAATTGCTCATTGTGTAGCATCAGAAAATGGTGGCTATACGCCTTCAGATTTTCCGTTAATTAAGCTCAATCAACAAGAATTAGACAGACTTTTAGGCAGCTTACAATCTAGCTGGCGAAATATTGAGGATATTTATCCGCTTTCTCCAATGCAACAGGGTATGCTGTTTGAAAGTTTATATGCTCCAGATTCAGGAGTATATTTTGAACAGTTAAATTGCTCTTTATCAGGAAATTTAGATGTAATCGCCTTTGAAAAAGCTTGGCAGCAAGTAGTAGCAAAACATTCAATTTTCCGAACTGCTTTTGTGTGGGAGAATGAGCAACAGCCACTGCAAGTAGTGTATCGCCAGGTAAAAGTTAGTGTAGAAATTCATGATTGGCAAGAGTTATCTACACAACAGCAGCAACAGCAATTAGAAAATTTCTTGCAGTCACAGCAACAACAAGGCTTGTCATTATCTCAAGCACCTTTAATGCGCCTGAATTTGATTCAGTTGGGAACTGATAAATATCAATTTATTTGGAATTCTCATCATATATTGCTCGATGGCTGGTCATTACCTTTAGTTTTCCAAGATTTGTTACAGTTTTATCAAGCAATTTCTCAGGGTGAAAGTTTACCTGAGCAATCAACTAGAAGCTACCGCCACTACATTGCTTGGCTACAGCAACAAGACTTAACTTTAGCTGAAGAATTTTGGCGAGAAAAACTTAAAGGTTTTACCGCACCCACACCTTTGACTGTAGATAAACCATTATCAAACCGCAAGCAACAAAAATCTAGCTACAGCGAACAGCAAATTCAACTAACAGCACAAGCAACAGCCGCCATACAGAATTTTACCAGACAGCATCAGTTGACAATGAATAATCTGGTGCAAGCTACTTGGGCAATGTTACTGTGTCGCTACAGTCGAGAAACAGATGTAGTTTTTGGTGCTACCGTTTCCGGTCGTCCACCGGCGCTGACTGGTGTAGAGTCAATGGTGGGATTATTTATTAATACGTTGCCAGTGCGAGTACAATTTTCTTCAGAAACTCAAGTACTGGATTTGTTGAAAGATTTACAGGCGCAGCAAGTAGAATCTGAGCAATTTTCCTATAGCTCATTGGTAGAGATTCAAGGCTGGAGTGAAGTTCCTAGAGGAAGGTCTTTATTTGAGAGTATAGTTGTCTTCGAGAATTATCCTGTTGATGCTGCATCTGCGACGCAATCAGAAAATCACGGTTTCTCTATAGATAATATTCACGCTGTTGAACAAACTAATTATCCTTTGACTGTAGTTGCTATCCCTCGCGAGCAATTCCTGGTAAAAATTAGTTATGACAATAACCGATTTGATGATGCAACAATTACCCGGATGTTGGGACATTTCCAAACTTTGCTAGCAGGAATTGTCAGCAATCCAGAAGAAATAATTTTCCAATTACCATTGCTAACAAAACCTGAGCAACAACAGTTATTAACTCAATGGAACAACACTCAGGCGAATTATCCCTCTAACAAGTGCATTCATCAATTATTTGAGGAGCAAGTTCAACGCACACCCGATGCTGTAGCAGTGGTTTATGAACAGCAAAAACTGACGTACCAAGAATTAAATATTCGCGCTAATCAATTAGCACATCACCTCAAAACCTTGGGTGTAGGCGAAGATACACTAGTGGGTTTGTGTGTAGAACGCTCGCTAGAAATGTTAATAGGAATATTGGGAATTCTCAAAGCTGGTGGTGCTTATGTGCCATTAGATCCAGACTATCCTGCTGACCGTTTAGCATATATGCTAAATGATTCACAAATACCAGTTTTATTAACACAAGAAAAACTACTCAACACCTTACCAGAACATCAAGCCAAAGTAGTTTCTTTAGATAAAGACTGGGAAAATATTTCTTATCAAACTAATAACAACCCAATTACCAACTGCACAACAGAAAATCTAGCCTACGTTATTTACACATCAGGTTCAACAGGTAAACCCAAAGGTACATTAGTCAACCATGCCAACGTAGTTAGACTATTTAGCACTACAGAAGCTTGGTATCACTTCCATCAAAATGATGTGTGGACAATGTTCCATTCCTACGCCTTTGATTTCTCTGTGTGGGAAATTTGGGGAGCATTATTATATGGTGGAAGATTGGTAATAGTTCCTTATTTAATTACTCGTTCTCCAGAATCTTTTTATGAGTTATTGTGTCAAGAAAAAGTTACCATTCTCAATCAGACACCCTCAGCATTCCGTCAATTAATTCAAACAGAACAGTCAGGAATAACCAGCGGCAAATTAAACTTACGCCTAGTAATATTTGGCGGAGAAGCATTAGAAATTCAGAGTTTACAACCTTGGTTTGAAAGACATGGCGATCAATTACCTCAATTAGTCAATATGTACGGAATTACAGAAACCACCGTACATGTTACCTATCGTCCCTTGAGTAAAGCTGATTTAAACTCCACAGCCAGCGTTATCGGTCGTCCCATACCCGATTTACAGGTTTACGTACTAGATGAATATCAACAACCAGTACCGATAGGCGTTCCGGGTGAAATGTACGTTGGTGGTGCTGGAGTGACAAGAGGTTATTTAAATCGTTCCGATCTGACAGCACAAAAATTTATTTTTAATCCCTTTAACCACAACTCAAGACTTTATAAAACAGGAGATTTAGCGCGTTATTTACCCAATGGCGAGTTAGAGTATTTAGGACGCATAGACCATCAAGTTAAAATTCGTGGTTTCCGTATTGAGTTAGGAGAAATTGAGGCGTTATTAGCAACTCATCCTGATATTTGGGAAAGCGTGGTATTGGTGCGCGAGGATGAGCCGGGGGATAAACGTTTAGTTGCTTACATAGTAACTAAAGAACAATCTCCCACCGCTACAGAACTACGCCAATACTTAAAAGCAAAGCTACCAGAATACATGGTTCCCAGTGCTTTTGTAACTCTACAATCTTTACCCCTCACCTCTAACGGTAAGATAGACCGCAAAGCTTTACCCGCACCTTTTCAAAACAGTAATTCAGAGAGATTTGTTGCACCTCGTAACCAATTAGAACTGCAACTAACGCAAATTTGGTCACAGATTTTAAAAGTTGAGGAAGTAGGAGTAAAAGATAACTTTTTTGACCTTGGCGGACATTCTCTGTTAGCTCCTTATTTAAGCACAAGAATTAAGCAACAGATTGGTAAAGAGATTTCCATAGCTACCCTCTTCCAAAACCCAACTATTGAACAGCAAGCGACAATTTTACAGCAAGATTCAGATAGTACAAATTCCTCTTGTTTAGTCGCAATTCAACCTCATGGTTCTCAACCTCCTTTGTTTTGCTTACCCGGTGCTGGTGGAACGCCTTTCTACTTGTCCAACTTGGCGCGTTGTCTCGGACAAGAGCAGCCATTTTACAGCTTTCAAGCAAATAATCTTGCTGGAGAATTAGAAGCGATCGCGCAAGTTGAAGATATAGCCGCCAATTACATTCAAGAACTCTTAATTGTGCAACCGCAGGGGCCATATTTCTTAGCAGGACATTCTTTTGGCGGTAAAGTAGCTTTTGAAATGGCGCAGCAGTTAATTGAAAAAGGTTATGAAGTCGCTTTAGTTGCCATTCTTGATAGTAAAGCACCCTTTGAGCAGGAAAAACTAGTAGGTCATGACTGGGATAATGCTAAATGGTTATTAGAATTTGCTCGTGCAACAGAATTAGTTTTTGCAAAAAACTTGGATATTTCTGACGAAATTATGCCATCTTTAGTTTGGGAGGAACAACTGAAATATGTTCTACAGCGTTTAAAAATAGTTGATATTCTACCTCCTGATGCGGAAATTATACAGCTAAATAACATGGTGCAAATTCTCAAAGCTAATTCTCTAGTCAACTATGTGCCACAACGATTTTATCCTACCCAAATTGCCCTATTACGTGCTATTGAAACTGCGGTTGAACAACCTGATAGTGAATTACATTCTCAGATTTTGCAAGATGCAACCTGGGGTTGGAGCAAGTTTTCTACTAAACCCATAAATCTCCATTTTGTTCCAGGTAATCATATTACGATGATGAATCCACCCCATGTCCAAGCTTTAGCTGAATGCTTGAAAGTTTGCATAAAGCAAGCACAAGCAAATATCTAAAGGCAAAAATACTTTTAAATACTGGGTGAAAAAATCCACTCAGTATTTATTACTTATTCTGCAAAATGTCAGTTTATTTCTAGAATATGGCAACACAAGTAGCTCAAAACAAATCATTAAAAAATACTTATTCCGCTTTTACTCAATTTTGGGAAGATATCAAGGCGATCGCCGGGCCTTACTGGTATCCAACCAAGCCAGGTGAAAGAGCATTTTCAGACGTAATTCGTGCCTGGGGAATGCTCTTTCTGTCGATTTTTTTAATAATCTCACTTGTAGGGATAACTGTTTTTAATAGCTTCATTAATCGTTATTTACTCGATACCATCATTAAATATAAAGATATTTCCCAATTCTTTAATACTTTATGGCTTTATGGAATAACCCTCGTAGTCGTCACTCTTTTAGTAGGGTTTTCTAAATTTGTCAGAAAACAAATTGCTCTTGATTGGTATCAATGGTTAAATAATCAGATTTTATCAAAATATTTCAACAGCCGAGCATATTATAAAATCAACTTTAAATCAGAGATTGATAATCCGGATCAACGTCTATCTCAAGAAATTGAACCCATTGCTAGCAGTGCGCTCAGTTTTTCAGCTACTTTCTTAGAAAAAGTTCTAGAAATGATAGCTTTTTTAACTATTCTGTGGTCAATCTCTCAGCAAGTTGCAATTATTTTAGTTACTTATACAATCATTGGTAATTTAATTGCTATTTACTTAACGCAAGAATTAAATAAAATTAATCAAGAAGAACTGGAATCGAAAGCTGATTACAGTTATGCACTGACCCATGTTCGCGATCATGCTGAATCCATAGCTTTCTTTCAGGGAGAAAATCAAGAATTAAAGATAATTCAACGCAGGTTTATTAATTTAATCTCTCATGCAAAAAGTAAAATTAATTGGGAGAGAAATAAAGATATTTTTAACAGAGGATATCAATCGGCAATTCTCATATTTCCGTTTATTGTATTCGGGCCTTTAGACATTAAAGGTGAAATGGAATTTGGCGAAATTAGCCAAGCCGCTTTAGCTTGCAGTCTGTTTGCTAATGCGGTGGGAGAATTAATCAATGAATTTGGAATTTCGGGAAAATTTTCTAGTTACGTTGAGCGTTTATCTGAGTTTGCAAATGCCTTAGAACAAGTCAACAAACAACCCGAAAATGTCAGTACTATTAAAACAATAGAAGATAGCCATCTCACATTTGAGAATGTCACCTTACAAACACCTAACTATGAGCAGGTAATCGTCGAGAACTTATCATTAACTGTTCAGCCAGGTGAAGGATTATTAATTGTCGGGCCTAGTGGTAGGGGTAAAAGTTCCTTATTGAGAGCGATCGCAGGTTTGTGGAATGCAGGAACCGGTCGTCTGGTGCGTCCTCCCTTAGAAGAAGTTTTATTCTTACCTCAACGTCCTTATATAATTCTAGGCACTTTACGCGAACAGTTGCTTTATCCTCATACCAATCATCACATGACCGATGCACAACTCAAAGCAGTTTTACAACAAGTTAATTTACAAAATTTGCTCAGTCGAGTTGATGGTTTTGATACAGAAGTCCCTTGGGAAAATATATTATCTTTAGGAGAACAACAACGCCTAGCTTTTGCACGGCTTTTAGTCGCTAATCCTCGGTTCACGATATTAGATGAAGCTACAAGTGCTTTAGATTTAAATAATGAAGGAAATCTATATCAACATTTAAAACAGACGAAAGCAACTTTCATTAGTGTGGGACATCGAGAAAGTTTATTCGATTATCATCAATGGGTTTTAGAACTTGCACAAGATTCCAGTTGGCAACTTATGGCTGTGCAAGATTATCGCCAGCAAAAATCAATTACTGCTAATTCTGCGGAAAATATTAGCATTACCACAGACACTTTACCTAATAGTGAATACCGAAATAAACCAGAGATATCGATTCAACAAACTACAAATGAAGGACTTTCGCATAAGGAAATCAGTGAATTAACTAACTATTCCATTAGCACTATCAGAAGTAAGGCTAGTAAAGGAGATTCTGTCACTACTAAAGACGGCTTAACCTACCGTTATAACAAAAACCCAAGTGTGTTGAAATGGCTGAGAATTTAGCTGCATCATTGCTTCCGAAAAAATAGCTTTCTATTGAAATTAGTAAAAAATTTGTTTATTTACATACCCGACTTTTGACAAAAGTCGGGAAATTGTTGTTTAAAATAACTTATAAATACAAGATAACTAATAAATATTTTTCCTTCAATATCAACTTAACTTGCTTAACTTTCTGAGACTGATTACTTCTTAACTGTCTTAACTGTCCTTGCAAACACATTTAATTATTGATATATCTTTTAATGGCCAAAACCACTTTATAAAAAGCACCATGTCTACAAACAAAACTACAACAGTGGATGTTGGAGTGGTACCATTTTTTGCGCGTTTCTTGGAAGTACAAACTGCTGAAGGAACAGAAACTCCTTCTGTTCCCTGGACTTTCAAGTATCCTTCAGATTTGGAAGACCAATAATTTTAGTCTTCAAATTTGGAACTTTAAGAAGTAGTAAATATAAAGTAAATGCTACTTCTGGTAACTACTCTTGAAAACACGATCGCTTCCATATTATCTAAATCCATAACATGAAGGCGATCGCTTTTCTCCCATCTCTGACTTCTGCTTCTACAAATCACAATTTTTTCACAACAATTGCCGATTATTTCTTAACATTTACTTTTTCAAAAATTAATCAAATATGTTATGCACCTGTCTCGCGATGTTGTTTTACTAATTACCCACAGTGCTGACTTCTTCACAATAGATAGAGTGGCAGAAGCCTTGTCAAAAAAAGGAGTACAACCTTTCCGTTTAGATACTGATAAGTTTCCTCTCCAAGTGCAATTAACAGCACATTTTGACAAGTATAAAAATTACCACACCATAGAATATAATAACCAGTCAATCAGCACAGAGCAGGTGCAAGCTGTGTGGATGCGTCGCATTTGGGAACCAGAACTAAGTAAAGAATTAGTACCCAAGTTCCGAGAAGCTTGCATAAGAGAATCAAAAGCTACTTTAGATAGTTTTTGGGATAGCCTCAAAGAAGCTCGCTGGATAGATGATTTACAACGAATAAATTATGCAAGTAATAAACTACGTCAACTGCGGATTGCATCTGAGGTAGGTTTTGTTATTCCTCAAACTCTGATCACCAATAAAGCCCAAGCAGCACGAGAGTTTTTTGTGCAAGTCAACGGCAAAATGGTGAGCAAACTTTTAACCACTCTTTCCCACAGTATGGAACCTACGTCATTCTTTCTTTACACCAGCACTGTTAAAGAAGAAGACTTACAAGATGCTGACTCACTGCGCTATTGCCCAATGGTATTTCAAGAACAAATTCCCAAGCAGCAGGAATTAAGAGTGGTGTATGTGAATGGCAATGTATTTGTAGGAGCGCTCAATGCAGATATGTATGCAGAGGCTAAAGTTGATTGGCGCAAACCCGGTGTTGAGGTTGGCGCATGGCAACATCACCAGCTTCCTGATGAAGTCGTTCGTCGTCTGCAAGCCTTTATGGGTAAGTTTGGGCTTTCCTTTGGCTCATTAGATTTCATCCTGACACCATCAGGTGAATATGTCTTTTTAGAAGTCAACCCCGTAGGCGAATGGGGAATGCTAGAGAAAGATTTATATTTGCCAATTTCGAGTGCGATCGCAAATACTCTACTGCAAACAGACAAAATACCCATCTCACAAGACTAATAAAATCATTCCGCAAATATGCAAACCCTTAATTAAATACTTCATCCTGTTTATGACTGTCTTAATAGTGACTTTTAGCCAAGATAACGAAAGTATTCCTCTAGTAGTCAAAGAAATTGAAGCTAGAGGAGAAAAAGCCTTTCGCTTTGATACAGATAGATATCCCACCGAAGTCCAACTAGATATTTACTCTGAAGATTTAGAACGAGTAATTATTACTGATGGAGAACAACAGCTCGATTTGAGTGAGGTGTCCTCAGTTTGGTATCGTCGGATGCGCTACGGGCAAAAAATCCCTAATTCAATGGATAAGCAATACAGAGATGCTTCAATTAAAGAATGTCGCGTCACTGTCAGAGGAATGATTGCTAGCCTCCAAGGATTCCATTTGGATCGAATGTCAAATGTGGATCGCGCTAATAATAAGCAACTACAATTGAAAGTTGCCAAAGAAGTTGGACTTTTAACTCCACGTACTCTCACTTCCAACAATCCCGTAGCAGTCAAAAAATTTGCTCAAGATTGTCAGCAAGGTATAATCACCAAAATGCTTTCTTCCTTTGCTATTTATGATGAGCAAGGACGAGAAAATGTAGTGTTTACCACTCCAATTACAGCTACAGATTTGGAAAATATGGAAGGGTTGCGTTTTTGTCCGATGACGTTTCAAGAAAACGTGCCAAAAGCATTAGAGTTGCGGACAACTATTATCGGACACCACATATTTACAGCCGCAGTAGATTCTCAAAACTGGGAAAGAGCAACTTATGATTGGCGTAAAGAAGGGAGAGCTTTAGCTAAAAATTGGCAACCTTACAAATTACCCGAAGATATTGAGAAAAAGCTACTCAAGCTCATGGCTGAGTTTGGCTTAAACTATGGAGCAATAGATATTATTGTTACTCCCGATGGCCGGCACATATTCCTTGAGGTTAACCCAGTCGGGGAATTTTTCTGGCTGGAGATATATGCCCCACACTATCCTATTTCCCAGGCAATCGCCGAAGTATTGTTAACTCGGAAAAATTAGAATATAAAAATAAAATTTTATTGCTATATCTATATATTTAACAACTGATTTTTAAATTAAAGATTATAAACCAATAAGTATTTTATTTGGAGTTAAAAATTTTGTGACCAACCAAATACATACACAAGCAGTTCTAACATTTGATGGCATAGATGATTATATAGATTTTGGCAGGAATGATATCGGTGGCGTTTTCGCTGAAGGAAGTTCAGCATTTACAGTTTCAGGATGGATAAATCCACATGAGCTAACAAATAAAGCCACTAGTTACGGAACACGTAATGTATTTTTCGCACGTTCTTCAGAGCGATATAGCGATAATTTTGAATTCGGTATTAGTGAAACAGGAAGCCTAGATGTATTCATCGATGAAACGGTGAGCAAAGGTATTAAAACTTTTGGTAATGGAGAATTAGTTATAGGAGAATGGCACTTTTTTGCTATTGTTTTTAATAGCGGTCAAATCACAGTATATCTTGATAATAATGAATACAAAGATTCTCTGAGAGGTTCATCTTTAAACAAAGCCACAAGTTCTGTTACTCTCGGCGCAACTGTACATAAACAAGTCTATTTTAAAGGGCAATTAGCTAACATTAGCGTCTGGAATTATCCCTGTACTCAGGAGCAAATACATAATCATCGCTGTGGATTGATAGCAGGTGATGAAGAAGGATTAGTTGCTTATTGGAAATTAGATGATGGACAAGGAACAAGTGTCGAAAACCAAACCGGAAATTCCTTCAAGGGGAATTTTCGTGGTAATCCTACTTGGGATTTAGCACAAATTCCATTTGCTACCAATCAATCTGAAAGTTTTATAGAGACAGTAATTCAGTTAGAAACTGAGGACGAACAAGCACAAATAAATAGTGAAGAATCAGATAATATCCCAAACCAGATACCTCTTGTAACACAAGTTGAAGAACTCACAACCAATTTATTAGCAGCAACAGTATCTTTAGTAAAAAACGACGAAGATAAACCAAAAGAAATTCCGCCAGCGCAAATCGCAGATACCGTCAATATCCAGGAATCGCCAGTAACTACTATGAATACAGAAGCCCAGCCCAAATATAAAATACTGTCAATTGATGGCGGTGGTATTCGGAGTATTATTCCTGCATTCCTCTTAGCAGAAATTGAAAGACGGACACAAAAGCCTATATTTAGTTTATTTGATTTAATTGCTGGTACTTCTAGCGGCGGAATTTTAGCATTGGGGTTAACTAAACCACAATTAAATTCACAAGAATCTGATAAGCTGCCAATAGCTGAATACAAGGCTGAGGATCTCTTACAACTTTTTCTTGAGTATGGGGTAGAAATATTTTATGAGCCATTTTTTGAAAGACTAATTGGCCCCATAGAGGATATATTTCTCCAGCCAAAATATCCTTCTGACAGCAAACAAGAAATTTTTCGCAAATATTTTGGTAGCGCCTCTCTAGAAAATAATCTCAAAGAAGTTTTTGTGACAAGTTACGATATTGGGCAGCGAGTTCCAGTATTGTTAACAAACAACCTAGAAAAGCAAGAGATAAAATCAAAAAGTTTTCGCCAGTTATGTGCAGACGTTTCGCTCCTAGATGCGGCATTAGCAACTAGTGCTACCCCAACTTATTTTTCTCCCCATCAAATTGTCAATTCCGAAAATAGTGGCATCGTTTATACTTTAATTGATGGGGGAGTGTTTGCTAATAATCCAGCACATTTAGCGATTTTAGAAGCACAAATCACTAGTAAAGCCAAAACTAAAAAAGTTCTCAATACAGAAGATATTTTAATAGTTTCTTTAGGTACAGGTTCGCTGACGAGTGCCTATCCTTATAAAGAAGTCAAAAATTGGGGACTATTACAATGGGGGCGACCACTTTTAAACATCGTATTTGATGGTAGCAGTGAAGTGGTAGCTGGAGAATTAGAAAGGTTGTTTAAATCTAGCGATGAAGAATCTAAAAGTTTTTATTATCGCTTTCAAACCTTCTTAGATGGAGAACTAGAAAAGATAGATAATATCAAGCTACAAAATACTCGTCAGCTACAAGCTATAGCCCACCGAATGATTGCTGAAAAAAGTCAACAAATCGATGAATTATGTAGTCTTTTACTGGGTTAAATTCAGATTTCTTATATCTTGTACTAGGTACAAGAAGTAAGATTGTTAGTTTCTTTAAAAAAGAAATTAGTTATGACTTTCCTAGTCATGTTTTCACCTTTTAAAGATTGTAGGTAAGTACAATGGATGAACTCGTCAAAAAAATTGCTGCTTTAGGTCTTCCGGGCATACTTTTTGTAATTGCGACAGCTACATCAGGCGGTAGTGTCGCAGCAGTTGTCACTATGCTGTCATCGCTGGGCGGCCCTTTAGGCCTCTTAGGCGGTTTGGGCTTACTGGGACTGGTAGGTATTCTAGGGGAATATATAGCGGGATTTGGAGTGGAAAACGTTCTCAAGCTCATCTATACAGAACGTAGCAAAACTGAATCTGTGAGATTCCTGCTCAAGGAAATTAAAGAGTTACCAATTACAGATGACTTAAAACTCAAACTAGAACATCACATTAGCCCAGTCGTCGTTACTGAAACTGACGAAGCTCCTGCTCCCAGAACAATCGAAATTGTTGATGAGGAATCAGTAACCTAGAACGTTCAATTCAAGTTTTCAGAAATTTCCTGGAAATACAAATGGCCTCTGAGTTTAACTTAAATTCTCAAAGGCCATTTGCAAATTCAGATTGTAATTATTAACGGCTACATCTTGAGAATATGCAAACTTCATCTGTCCGCGAGCAAAACACAACAAATCCTTTTTCAGTCTTAACCCAATTTTGGGAAGATGTGAAAGTAGTTGCTCAACCTTATTGGTATCCTACAAAAGCAGATGGCAGAGTATTTGCAGATGTAATTCGTTCCTGGGGAATGCTGATACTTCTACTATTATTAATAGTTGGATTTGTTGCAGCCAATACTGCAAATAGCTATTGGAATCGCTATGTAATTGATATTGTCATTGAAGAAAGAAACCTTGATAAATATAATAGTACTTTATGGATATCAAGCCTAATTATATTAGGGACAGTACTCTTAGTAACCTCTTTAAGATATCTGCGAAAAAAAATTATTCTTGACTGGTATAAATGGTTAAACAACCATATATTAGAAAAATATCTTAGCAATCAAGCTTATTACAAAATTAATTTTAAATCTGATATTGATAATCCAGATCAACGTCTATCCCAAGAAATAGAACCCATTACTAGTAATGCTTTAAGATTTTCAACTGCTTTTTTAGAAAAAGTTTTAGAAATAGGCAGTGCTTTGTTAATTGTCTGGACAGTTTACCCACAGATTGCAATTTATTTAATTATTTATACAATTGTTGGAAATTTCATAGCTGTTTATTTAAATCAAATAATAACTAAAGTTAACCAAGAAGAAATTGCATTTAAAGCAGACTTTGCTTATTGTCTAACTCATATTCGTAATCACGCTGAATCAATTGCTTTCTTTCAGGGAGAAAATGAAGAGTTAAAAATAGTTCAGCGAAGATTTAATAATGTTTTGCAAACTGCTGAACGTAGGCTGAGTTTGGAAAGAGGACAAGACGCTTTTGGCAGAGCATATCAGTCTGCTATTGGTGTATTTTCCATGTTTATTCTCACACCTTTATTTCTTCAAGATAAAATCGATTATGGAGAAATTAACCAAATTAGTTTTGCTTGCTTTATGTTTTCTAACGCTCTGGGAGAGTTAATAGCTGAATTTGGAATCTCCGGGCGATTTTCTAGTTATGTAAAGCGTTTAGCCCAGTTTTCTGATGCTTTAGAAACTGTGAGCAAACAACCAGAGAATGTCAGTACTATAAAAGTATTAGAAGACCAGCATTTGGCTTTTGATTATGTCACTGTAAAAACCCCAGACTATGAGCAAGTTATTGTTGAAGACTTGTCACTTTCTGTGCAACCAGGTGAAGGGTTATTGATTGTTGGCCCCAGTGGTAGGGGTAAGAGTTCTTTGTTAAGAGCGATCGCAGGTTTGTGGAATGCGGGAACTGGACGTTTAGTCCGTCCTCCCCTCAAAGATATCTTATTCTTACCCCAAAGACCATACATCATTTTGGGTACTTTGCGGGAACAGTTGCTCTATCCACATACAGACTGGAAAATGAGCGATCGCGAACTTGAAGCAATTTTACGACAAGTTAACCTACAACACTTGCTGACTCGTGTAAATGGTTTTGATACGGAAGTCCCTTGGGAAAATATATTATCGTTGGGAGAACAACAACGCCTTGCTTTTGCACGGCTATTAATTACACATCCTAGTTTCACTATTTTAGATGAAGCAACAAGTGCTTTAGATTTGCATAATGAAGGTAATTTATATCAACAGTTACAACAAACAAAAACAACTTTTATTAGTGTGGGTCATCGAGAAAGCTTGTTAAATTATCATCAATGGGTATTAGAACTTGCACAAGAATCTAGCTGGAAACTGCTTTCTATAGAAGATTATCGCCAACAAAAAGGAATTACTATTACACAAGTTAAAAAGGAGCATATCGCATCAGATAATTTTCCAGTAAATGAACTCACAAAAGAACCAGAAACTTCAGTAGCTACAGTCACAATTGTCGGGCTTTCTCATCAAGAGCTTAAAAGTTTAACAGATTATTCTCTTGCTACTATTAGATCCAGAGCTAGCCAAGGAAAGCCGATTGCTACAAAAGATAATGTGACTTACCGCTATAACAAAGACCCAAAGATATTAAAATGGATCAGGGATTGAAAGTAATTATAATCAAATATCCCCTGAGTAAGATTTTAGCGATACTTGTATAATTTCAAAGCAGTGATGTTAGCTAGAAAGCAACAACTAATTACTTATGCATCAATTACGATTTATGAAAAAAATTATAAGTTTCCTATTTTAAAAAATCCAAAATTCAAAAAAATTCAAAAAAAAATTCAAGAATGTCAAATTTTAATTAAAGAAGGTAAAAAATCTTACTCTTATATTTGGGGCATAGTTAAACGCCAACAAGAAATTAACCAAAGAGAGATTTTATCAGAAGTAAAATTATTAATCAAAGATTACAATCAACTGCTTGATTCTGTAGAAGATTACAAAGATAGGTACCAAGAATTTTTATTAAGTTTTATCGATGATTGGAAAAACCTGTTTAATAAAAAATATTTGGAAATTAGAAAAATTAATGAAGAAAGAAAAAAGCTGGAAATTAAAAATATTGATAATCTCCAAATTATTGAAAAGTTAAAATTTGAAAATGAAGAAAATTTAAAATCACTCTTGTTATTGAGTAATACAAATTTTTTAATTTTAGAAAAAGTAAAGTTACTCAGTGAAGGAATTAAAAACTTAGCAGAAGATACTAAAAATCAAAAGCAAGCTATAAGGCAAATAGTTAAAGATATAGAAGTATATCAAGAATTTTATGAATATCAAAACAGAGCTATAAAAATTCGTCAGGAAATAGCAAAAATAGCTAACACAGCAATAAATCTAGAAAACTCTCTACAAAATTACTTTAGCCCACTGCAATCTTTAATAGATGAGGTAGTCAAAATAGATACAAATTTTTACGCAACTGTCGGTGAAATCCAAAATTTAGCCAATAGCGATTTAAATACTCAATCAGCTTACTTAACTATAGAAGATAGTAATATATTTTCTCCTAACTTGATAAATTTATTAGTAAGCAGTTATGAGAAAAAAGATAGATTACAAGATGCTTTTTTTCAAGCACAACTATTAGATGGAAACATCTATGATTTTTATGCCAGTAACCATGAGATAAATGTAAATCAAACAATTAACTTAATATCTAACTATATCTCTACTCAACTAGTGGCTCAAAAAAAAGTACTAGGGATAGTAGAAACAGATTTTGTGTCTTCCCATTCTCAACCTAGCATTGGCAACGCAGAATTAGCAGAACTATCTCATAATTATATTGAGTTTAATCAAGAATCAGAAATTAACTGGCAGATTGATTACACTATATTGCAAAACTTACTTTCACAGTCTAAATGGCAAGAAGCTGATATAGAAACTGCTAAATTAATGCTACAGGTTATGGGTAAGCATTATTGGCATGAAGTTTATAAAGAAGATATTTTAAATTTTTCTTGTCAAGCTTTTCATAAAATTGATCGACTTTGGCAACAATATAGTCATGGTTATTTTGGCTTTAGCGTGCAACAAAACATTTGGGATGAAATAGGTAGCCAAATAGATTATGAAACAGAAAAGAGATTGGGCGATCGCTTAGGTTGGCGAAAAGAGGGAAATTGGTTAAACTACGACCAACTCACTTTTAAATTATCTCCGACAACACCGATGGGACATTTACCGGTTAAATGGTTACATTACGACCAAGATATTTGTGATATATCTGCAAATTCTCCTGCAGAACCCATGTCAATGGGAGCATGGCGGGTTGGTTCTTGGCTAATATGGCAGATGCACTTATTTTTTACTCGTGCGAAAATCTGTAATGAAACTTTCCCATTCAACATTTCGCCATAGCCAAATTATCATAGCTTTAAAGCTTCAACTACATTGTGAAAAAAGCTTTTTGATTGACTGATTAAACCATGTTCACTCAGTAGATGCATTATCGGAGAATATATTTATGCTAAATGGCAGGCAGACAAGCCGATGTTCCAGCGCAATCCAAAGAAGTATGGGCTTCGGGGTTCTGGTAATTTTACCTGCCATCCAGACGCTCAGTTGTATTTTCTGAGTTTTGCGCCTAATTTCTCAGTTTAAGACTGTGGACTTTTTTTCAGCTTTTGCAATAACAACTGCAATGCTAAAGCCAATAAACCCACAGCTACTAAACCAAATATTCCCGAACCCAAGGCGAATAAACCGACTACTAAGGTACGAACTGCGGAAGTTAGGCGCAACACCAATTGATTATCTGAGTGTATTGGCTTGCTAGCAAAATTTGTAGCGATCGCAATCATCACCGAATAAAGTGCGTAACCTAATCCTCCGGAAACGATCGCGCCACTTACACAGCGTACCGGACTTGTTTGTACTTCTGCGGGAGTCTCTGGTTGAGGAAGGGAATTTGGATCTGTCATACAATTTTAGATTTTAGATTTTGGATTTTGGATTGAGTAATTAAAGGCAGAAGGCAGAAGGAGTAAAATTTTTATATCCTGGTTTGGAGTAGTTATCTTTGGAGAGTTAGCTTCAAGGAGTAATGAACAATAATCCTCCTTGTCTTCCTTGTCCTCCTTGTCCTTTTTCCTTCCTCACCTTTAAACTGACGACGCGATTTTAATTCCATGTGAAGTGGTTCGCGTCACAAATAATTCTAAATCTTCGTCGGGGATGGCGGCTCTAATTTTTTGCTTAATTATTTCTGCTTGGGGTTGGGATTCAACTAAAGCAAACACTGAAGGGCCGGAACCTGACATCATGGTTCCGATCACACCTTCTTGTGCTGCAAATAATTCTCGCAGTTGCAGAACTTGGGGATACTCTGGTAAGACGACGCGCTCTAAATCGTTATGTAATTTTTGCGCGATGTCAGTTACATCTTTATTCGCGATCGCTTTAACTATCGCTCCGGAATGCACTGCATTGGCACGAGCTACCAAGTCAGCAGTATCTTTAATATATGTATTGCCATACTGTTGACGATAGGTTTTGTACGCCCAAGCTGTAGAAACTTCCAAGCTGCGATACTTCGCCAATACTATATATATATTGTCTAAACTTGGTAGCGGTGAAAGTTGTTCGCCTCTCCCCGTCGCAATTACTGTTCCCCCTGCAATACAAAAGGGGACATCTGAACCGAGAACCGCACCTAATTCTTCTAATTCTGTTTGCGTTAGTCCTAAATTCCAGAGTAAATCTATCCCCACTAACACAGCTGCGGCGTTTGTCGAACCACCAGCCAACCCAGCTGCTACAGGTATGTGCTTGTCGATGGTAATTTCTACACCACCATATTTAGCAAAGGTATCGGGAAATTCTTTCACCATTAATTCTGCCGCACGGTAAGCGAGATTAGTTTTATCTGTGGGGACTTGGGTATGCTGAGAGTGGACGCGAATTGTATCTGTGCTGAGGGAACGCACGCCAATTTGATCGGCTAAGTCGATGCTTTGCAAGATCATCGCTAATTCATGAAATCCATCGGGGCGATCGCCGATGATTTCCAGATACAAGTTAATTTTAGCAGGGGCAATGAGGGTGTAAGAACGCATAGTAATTTTGGATTTTGGATTTTAGATTTTGGATTTTTCTCCAAAACCTGCTAATCATCGGTTACAAGTAACTGATTTGCTAAAGTTACCCATTGAGAGACGCTGAGATCTTCAGCGCGTACTTGGGGATTTATCTCTAATTGTTCCAGTAAGTGAGTCAGGCGATCGCGTTCTACTACTGGTTGTAAATTATTTCGTAACATTTTCCGCTTGGCACCAAACCCCAATTTCAGCAAGTTCTCGAATTTTCGCGGATCATTTGCAGGTATTTCGATTGCTCTGGGACGCATTCTCACGACTGCGGAATCTACTTTTGGTGGGGGATAAAATGCACTAGCGGGGACTGTACAAATTAACTCACATGCTGCTAAATATTGCACCCTTATACTCAATGCCCCAAAGTTTGTCGTACCGGGTTTAGCATATAACCTGTCGGCAACTTCTTTCTGCACTAATAATACTATTGAATCAAATGGTCGCGGATTCGGATTCGCAATTGTGCCTAAGAGTTTTTCGATTATCGGCCCTGTAATGTTATAAGGTATATTCGCCACTACTTTATTTTGATTTTGAAAGTTAGGAAATGCTGCTACAGTTTCCCCAACATCCAAAGTCAAAAAATCTCCTTGTAACAGCAAGAAATTTTCTTTCTTCCCCAATTGCTTTGCCAATAAATCGCACAAATCGCGGTCAATTTCCACCGCCAATAAAGACTGCACCAAAGGTAATAACCGACGAGTCAGGATACCTGTACCCGGGCCAATCTCCAGGATGCGATCGCTCTGTTGACAATCTGCCGCCTTGACGATTGCCTCTAGAGCCTTCTCACTTTTGAGCCAATGCTGCGCAAAGGCCTTGCGCGGTCGAACCATCTATTTCTCCTTCTATATCTACATTCCAGCCTTTTACCAAAAATTCGTTTCTTACTTTTTTCTTACTTTTTACTCCCCCTTTTTTACCTGTTTTGTCTGTTTATTACTTGACAAATGCACCAAAATCTGATTTAGATGAGCAAAAGATTGGTAAAAATCAGACTTAAACCATTGTCTCTGAAGATGAGACTATTGACTTGGAAACTCTTGCTAAGGTATTATATAGATAATGGAAAAGGTGTGCGCATATAAACTAATTCCTGCTAAAAAATATCTAATTATCAACCAATAGAGTCTGCTTTTCACCTCAAATTAAAAATAGGGAAATTGAGGCGATCGCCATTCAAACCGATTGGACAAGTCCAAGAGCTAGCAAATCAATTTCCGCCAGACAATAATTTAGCGAAATTCTCATTGTGAGCGTTGTATATTACTGAAAGTATTTTCAGCAAATCTGAGATAAACGCGAAAAAAAAACCATGTCAGATACACCCGCAGATAGCATTTGGATAGTCACCGACGACACCCCACAAATAGCCATTCCCGACAACAATCAAAGCGGTAATTTTAGAGGAATTAACCGCAGTGACGAAACCAGAGAAACGACAGGAAGCAAAGGCGTAACAGATGCAGTTCCAGTTTCTGCGCAAAAATTAGAACAAGAAATGACAAAATTTCTGGGAGTAGTAGGACGTTTATTCAATCAAGCAGAACAGCAAACGCAAGTAAAATCGGGAATGCAGTTAGAAGAAATTGAACTTTCCATAGAAATTAGCGGCGAGGGAGAAGTAAAGTTAATTGGTAGCGGTGCAAAAGCTAGCGGGAAAGGCGCAATCAAACTGACATTTAAACGCCAAGCAGCAACATAGGAGCAGATAGCGATCGCACTATGCAAAAATCTTTAGGTAATGTGTAAGAGACTTCCAAGTAAAAAAATATTCCATTGCTATTGTTGTAGGGGCGGGTTTAACCGACGTATCTGTTTTCGACATGAATATCTCACAAAACCCGCCCCTACAGACTGTTAACTGTGAACCGTCAACCGTCAACGTTTAACGGAATAATTTATTTTTTGGAGTTCCCTAAGACAAATGACACGTAAAATACTCCACAGTTTAAATCCAGACAGCTACCAACACCCCTTTGATCGTAAAGCCTTGGCTACACTGCAAAAAATGCCAGGGTTACCACTGCTGCTGAAAAAAATTAATGAGTATGGTATAGATCGTCTGCTGCGACTACAAACACTGGGTAACGAGTTTCGCGTCAACTCCCGTAACTTCCCCAAATTGCACAACGCTTTCATCGAAACATGCAAAATTCTGGACGAACCCGTACCAGATTTATATCTTTATCGAGGTACAGGACATATTTCCACCTATGCGATTGGCGTTGAGAAACCATTAATCGGCGTCAACTTAGAAACCCTGGAATGGTTAGAAGAAGAAGAACTATTATTTGTTTTTGGACATGAAATTGCCAGAATCAAAGGTAAATATTTAACATATCAACAACTGGCAGTAGTCATGCCATTATTGAAAAACGTCATCAGCAGTACCACCCTAGGATTTGGCGGATTAGCCGCTAATGGTATAGAAATTGCATTGTACAACTGGATTATGATGGCGAAACTTACCGCCGATCGCGCGGGATTGTTAGCATGTCAAGATATTAATATTGCGATCGCATCTTTGATGAAATTGGGTGGATTACCAGGTGAATACTTAACACCAGAGGTAATCGAAGACTTTACACAGCAAGCGCGTGAATTTAATTTCCAAGAACTTGAGGGATTAGACCAAGTTACCAAAATATTTAGTTTCATGGCATATCAAATTCCTTGGCATGTTATGCGAGCATCAGAATTATTGAAATGGGTAGAAACTGGCGCATATACTCAATTAATGGAATCAGATCCGGCTCAACCACCACCACAAGAAGCAACAGAAGAGTCAGAAAATGTCAAAGATTGGGACTTCTTAGGTAACTGGTAGTCAAAAACCACCCCTTACGAGACATCGAGTATAATTTAGCTCCATAGGCTAAATTATTCATCAAATTAGGTAAATCGGATGTTGATCGGTGCAGTTCTCCGCAATCGCTACAAAATCATCAAACTTCTGGGAAGCGGTGGGTTTGGAGACACCTATCTAGCTGAAGATTTAGATTTACCGGGAAACCCGAAATGCGTAGTTAAACACCTCAAATCAAACAACCTTAATCCAGCAGTTTTACAAATAGCCAGACGGTTATTTAATAGCGAAGCAGAAACATTATACCGATTAGGCAACCTCCACAACCAAATCCCCAAACTCTTTGCCCACTTTGAAGAAAATAGCGAATTTTATTTAGTCCAAGAATTAGTCGATGGTGAAGACTTAGGTAAAGAAATCGCCCCAGGGAAGCGATTGAGTGAGGGTGAAGTAACTCAGTTATTACAAGAGATTTTAGAAATACTCGCCGTAGTTCATCAGCAAAATATCATTCACCGCGACATCAAACCGCAAAACATCATGCGTCGTCGTCAAGATGGCAAAATTGTCCTGATTGACTTTGGTGCAGTTAAAGAAACTATGGCAGTTAATGCCCAAGGACAAACCAGTGCTACAGTTACTATAGGTACACCAGGCTATATGCCCAGCGAACAAGCCAACGGACAGCCAAAATTATGTAGCGATGTTCATGCTGTGGGGATGTTGGGAATTTACGCCTTAACAGGGATACAACCGCACGAACTCCCAAAAGATCCCATTAATGGCGAAGTTATATGGCGCAATTGGACAAATATTAGCGATCGCCTAGCTAATATTTTAACCAAAATGGTGACTTATCATTTTCGCGATCGCTATTCTACAGCCGCAGAAGTATTACAAGCACTCACACCACCACCACCACCTCCTCCTCCCCCACCACCACCATCACGACGGCGAATCATTCAAACTGTTGGGTTAATGGGTGCGGGATTTGGTTTAGCGATTATTGGTGAACGGTTTTTATTTGGTTCAAAAGAGAATTCTCCACCATCAACACAGAATACAGGTGAACCGAGAACAACTCCGAGAACACCAGCTAGTTCTGTTACCCAGTCTCCCACCTCACAAAATCGCTTACAAACCTTTGAATTTGAAACCGTCAAAGTAGATGCGCAGGGAAACATCACCAACCGTCGCAACCTGAACGCCAAATACTTTGTTGAAGACTTGGGGAATGGTGTCAGCTTAGAAATGGTGGAGATACCAGGGGGAACCTTTACAATGGGTTCGCCAGCAGGGGAAGCAGAACGAGCAAATGATGAAAGTCCACAGCATCGAGTAACAGTCCCTGGCTTCTTCATGGGTAAATATGAAGTCACCCAGGCGCAATATCAAGCAATAATGGGGAATAATCCTTCTAAATTCCCAGGTGAAAACCGACCAGTAGAACAAGTGAGTTGGGATGATGCGGTAGAATTTTGTCAATAATTAATGAAACCTACCGTCGAGCAACTCGAAGCATTTTTTGATTTTTGCGTTCGCACTAGCAATTTATTCCGTGACATAACCCTAGTGAGATTTGATGAACGAAGCAACCGCATCGTGATTTTAATAGGTGAATCTATCCAAATAGAAATTCTTAGTAATGGGGAGAAAATAATAGAATGAGTGACTATTTAAGCCTTAGCGAAGCCGAACTGAGAAAATACGTGATTGCACACCCTGACGATGAAGACGCATTTCAGCACTATATGGAAATTGTTAGAGCCAAACCAGGACGTATAGTAGTCAAAACTACAGAACAATTAATAGAGGAAATAAAAAAAAGAATGGCATCATAACCAAAAATCATCTAGGAATCATCTTTAGACGTAGGTTGGGTTGAACGCAGTAGACGTAGGTTGGGTTGAGGAACGAAACCCAACATTCCCACCCCAACACCAAACGCGGATATTACCTTTAACTACAAAATTTACTCCTTACCAATATCCGCAGCAAAGACAATCTCCTCCCCAGCACCCCACATCACATCATACATACCCTGACGCACCGCACGATGAAAGCTAGAATATTCCCAATCCTTTGGAGCTTGCACCAAACCATGTTTCACCGGATTGTAATGAATATATTCCACATGATTTTTAAAATCTACCTCATCCTTAATCAAATGTTCCCAAAAACGACGCTGCCAAATTGCTCTTTCTTGTTTCTTTTGCTTAGAGCTAGATAAATTTTCTGCTAATAAAGTATCACATTTGCGGCTAAAATAGCTTTTTATCAACCGCCAACGGGTAGAAAAATCGCTATCTTCTGGTGGTAATGTCCAAATACAGTGCAGATGATCTGGTAATACAACACAAGCATCAATAATAAACGGGTGTTGTTTCATCACATCTCGAAAAGCATCTCTCAATAAAACTACATAGCTTGGTATACATAGAAACTTTTTTCTATTATCTGTAACGACTGTAAAAAAGTAAGTTCCACCCGCAATTGTAGCGCGACGATATTGCATTTAATTAATATTCAGAAGCTTAATTTCTCCACCTTAAACCAGTCTAATCCAGGCAAAAACAACCGTCAATTTACCATCAATGTAGGTTGGGTTGAGGCTTTGCGAAACCCAACATTCCCCCCACAACACCAACGCCGATGTTGGGTTTCGTTCCTCAACCCAACCTACGAAGAGATTAATAAAATTATAAAAAAGCTAGGGGACATCCAATTTTTTAAATACCCAATCAATTTGTAGCTAGTAGGTTGGGTTGAGGCTTTGCGAAACCCAACATTCCTCGCATAACACCAAGCGCCGATGTTGGGTTTCGTTCCTCAACCCAACCTACGAAGAGATTAATAAAATTATAAAAAAGCTCTCAAACAACAATTATATTTGCTCCCTCACCCAACTGCGAAACGCTCTCATCGCTGCATTTCTCCCCTCAGTTTTACTCCGCATTAAATATTCAGGAATAACTTGAGTAATAGGTAAATTAGGAAAAATCGCACTAGCAGTAGAGGCTACATATTTACCATTAATCATCACATTAATTTCTAATCTATTACCCTTCCATCGCCATAATTCTGGCACACCTAACACCTCATAATTATTAAACCGCGTCCGGGATGTAATATCAATTTCAATCGCTAAATCAGGCGGCGGCTCGACAGTTAAATCAATTCTATCCTTCCCCCTTACAGCCGCTTCATTTTGAATGTAGAAACAATCATCAGGTTCTACCCCAGCATCCATTTTTTCTCGATCAAAAGTAGTAGATCCTAAACTCCAAAAGTCTATATCGAGTTCTTCTAATATAGCCTTTACCAAATCCCCAATCATCACTTTAGCAACTTCATGTTCTGGTAGTGGAGCCATGATTTCCAACATTCCCTGACTGTAAGATATCCGCGAACTGCGGTTTTCACCCAATTCAGCCAAAATACTTTTGTATGTTGACCAGGATATGTTTTTAATTAATAATTGATGTCCTACAGGTACAATTAGCTGGTTGAGTTTAAGTAACATAACTTGCCTCGCTGGTAAAATTCACCTAACTAGTACCAATTTCATCATACATTGAAAATAGCCGTAGGGTGTGTTATGCCGCAGGCTAACGCACCTTGAAATGTTGACGGAGCATGACTACTATTTTAATCAAATATTTGGCATTATTGACTGTGGTACTTCTTGCTGTGTTACAGAAATCTAAATAACATAAGATAAGCAAAAACAACTGACAATTATCAAGTCAACAACTCACCCAATTGATGCTGAATTAGCAATGCTTTCAACGTAGCATTTTCCGCTTTCAAAGCCTGAGTCTCTGCTTCCAATTCACTAATTCTGGCTTTCAAAGCCTCCTTAGTTGTACCTTGTCGATGAATTACAACTTCTCGATAAATTGCTAAATTAGCATCCTCACTCATCCATCTTTGATAAGTCTTAGTATGCTCTTGCACTGTATGTCCCATATAATCTGCCATTGTTTTGATGGGAACCTGCAAGCGATGTCCGCGAATAGCGTAAGCGTGACGCAATTCGTAAGGACGAAAACCTAAATTAGCCGCTCTAAATCTAATATGCAGTTTTGCAGTTTTATTACTCAGGGTTCCCTCATTGTAAGGAAACTTAATATTTTTTAAATCAAACAATTCTACCCAATGGGGATGTAAAGGCGGAATTCCACAACTACGTTCGCCGGTTTTCGTTCCCTGAGTTAAACTAGGATTTAAATAAACTAAGTGAAAAGTATTATTAGGGTTAATAAAAGCCTCGATATCAACAGCAAATAATTCATGAGGTCTTAAGCCATAACTTGCTAACATACCATAAGCCCATTGCCATTGTTCTGGTAGAGTAAAATTCTCTCTAATAGCATAGGTTGATAAAGCCATTCCCACTTTCGTAAAGCCTTGAATAATCTCTTCATCTGTGGGAACTTTCCGAATAGTTGGTTCCGGTTTAGGAGTAGCATAAGCAGCAATAGTTTTTAAACCATTAATCCCGCAAAATTCACAAAACTTCTTTAATTGCCATACTAAGAAAAATCTACCAGATGTATTAGGTTTAGTTTTTTCCAGGGCTTTCTCTAAAGCAGATAAAGATAAAGGTAAATCTTGAGGTAGCTTTTTCAAATGTCGCCAATAATGAGTTTCCCAAGTACGTATACCTTGGCGATTCTTCTCATGGGTTTTCCAAAATTCCCGCTCATAATCTTGAATCCATTCACCAATGAGCTTGGTAGAACTTTCCTGTTCGGGTAACGCTATCTTCTGCGCCTGTTTACCTAATAATTCTGGCGTCCAACGAAATTGCTTGGTGATTAATAATAAATCTAATTCCCTAGCTTTGACGACTGCCGTTTTTACACCAACATCATTAGCAACAAAACCAAAGGAAATGGTATACTGCTTACTTGGACTCCCATTTTTACCAAGATCCCCCGGTTTACAGGGAAAAGTCCCTTGTAAGCCAATAGTTTTAGCACTAGTCAGCTTAAGTTTCACCTTCACTCTATCCAAACTTAACGCCGAGTTAGCTTGTGCAACAGCGTGTTTGATTCTTAAATATTCACGTTCAGCTTTCACGCCTTCATCAGATGAAGCATGTTTAGCTTTCCATTGTTTCCACTTCGATGGTTCCCATTGGTCGATTCCCACACCATCCCATTCAGCATTACGGAGGTCGTAAGTAGTAGATTCATTGCTAGACATAAGTAATTCTTGCAATTTCTAATTACTGTAAATTTTACGCTTTAAAAGCAGCAATTGCCTTGAAAATAACCGATGACAAACTCAAAAGTAAAGCTAGCTTCAACTAGCGCCAAAGTTAACAAAAGCTATAAAATTATACGGAAATAAACTTAATAACACTGAAGTTAATAACACAACCCAACAAATATAAAATTATGCATACCACAATTGATACAACAAAAAGATATTTCTTAGCATTTATTGCAACCGCGATCGCAACTAGTCTGAGCAGCTGTAATTCTAGTCCCACCGCTAATCAAGACAATATTAGCGAAACACCCGCGCCAACCACAACAGCTGCCATATCATCCCCATCCCCCAGCCAAACCCCCAGTATGGCGCAATTGAGAGCCAAATCAGAGGACGTTCAGACACCCACTCCTACAGAATCCCCTACAGCTACACCCACACCCGCAGAATCTCCCACCACCAGTAACCAAACAACAGATGTCACTTTATATACAAGTGATACTCAATGTCAGCAATTAATTCCCCAAAAAGTACCAGTATCAGCCGATGAGCCTGTAAAAGCTGCGGTAGGTAAAATTTTAGAGAAAAGAGATTCAGGGGATTTTAGCTTATCAAGTTATCGGATTAACGTGAAAAATGGCGTTGCTACCGTTGATTTGCGCGTAGCACCTAACTCAAAACGCCAAATAGCTTCCCTTTCAAGTTGCGAACAATTTGCATTATTTGGTAGTGTCCGCAAAACCCTCACAAGTAACGCTCAATGGAAAATTAAAGATGTGCGTTTTACCGAACGCGGTGAAGAAATTGTATTTTAGTCAGTTGTCAGTTGTCAGTTGTCAGTTGTCAGAAGATTCATTTTTATTGTTCCTTGTGAGCGCATCTCATGGAGTCTCTTGCAAAAATCCTAATTTTCGCCTTCTTCTTTGCACGCCAGTTGCTTCAAGTCGGCAGAGCCGCCCAACGCACTGGCTTGTCTTTGCGTCTTTGCGTGAGCTTTGCTAATGATTAGTCAAAAAAGCCAAAATATTTATACAAGAAGTCTATTCTTGATTGGGATTATGAGACGACAACCATTGTTCAACTAACTCTGTCATAATATCGCTCATTTGTCGCTCACTAGAAACAGCAGCAGCTTTTAATTTTCGATGTAAACTTTTCGGAAGATAAATAGTAGTGCGGATATATTCGGGATTAGTACTTTTGCTTAAAGAAGTAGGTTGAGTCTCAGTTGTTGCTGGATTGTCTCTTTGTTGACGACTGCGAGCCGCATCAATTAAATCATCAAAACGACTAGTTTTTTTCTTATTATTCACAATAAAATCCTCCAGGTTAAAATAATTCGTAATTCGTAATTCGTTATTCGTTTTAATACATCTTTGTCTACAAGTAGCAGATTTTCACTGTGGGTTTAAATCCCCACTGAAAATCTCTTTAATTTTGAATTTTGAATTTTGAATTTTGAATTGTTATTTCCTGACCTACCTCAGCGTAACAGCGCCAAGCAATTTGAGCGTAAGCATCTTTGACAGCATTCACAGGTACACCTTCTAAAGCAGCTCGTTGAAATACAGCTAACCGTCGAATTCCCGATTTAAATATCGGTAGTCCGGCTTTTTCCAAAGCTGCTCTCGCTTCTTCTCCTGCTTTATTGGGATGAGGAGGAATCAGAGTCAGTAAAATGCGATAATTAGTTTTAAATGGCTTGAGAGATTCAACCATTTGCATAGTTGCAGCTAGTGCGATCGCATCTGGAGTCGTAGGTATAACTAACAAATCGCAACCTTGCGCAATAGTTTTTAATTCATCTGGGTTTGGTCTAGCTGGTGTATCAATCACAATATTCTCGTAAAGTTTTGCTAAAAGTATTCCCTGCTTTTCATCCGCAACTTTAAATGGTAAACAACCCCGGTTCGACCAATCCAACGCACTCCGGTTCAAATCACCATCTACTAGCAATGTATCAGCCGTATTTTGTAAGTATGTCGCCAGGTGTAGCGCGGTAGTAGATTTACCTACGCCTCCCTTAAAAGCCGCTACTGTAATAATCATTTTCAATTACTCGCAAACAATCCCAAGATTCTACTGCATATTTAAACATCTAGATGTTAAGTAAACATTCAGATGTTTAGATGTTTATTAAATGTTTGGACATCTAGATGCTTGATTTATGTAATTTACGTATATAAATAGTATGTATACAGGCATTAAGCTTACAAAATATTTTCAGTAAAATGTGAGCAATCAATAAAATATATACATTGACACCTAAGTATAAAGCAAATATTTTAAGAAACTCTTGCTATGTATAGGTTTCAGCAATTTTTAAATAAAGCATAATTTGCAAATCTAAAACAAAATGGTAGGGTTCACCGAAGAGGCAGAGGGGAAGGGGGCAGGGGGAACAAGTCCTTCTGCTGGAATGTGTAACGTCTCGTAGAGAAGCCCCGCCCTTCTAGGGCGTTCTTACAGGGGCGGAGTCTGAGCTTCTGTCTCAGTTTTCCCCCTTAGGAAACTCCAAAAAATAAATTATGCCAAATTGTAGGGGCGGGGTTAACCCGCCCCTACGAGTTGCGGATTTGGTAAGTTAATGATTGGAATATTTTTTTATTTGCAAGTCCCTTACTCCCTGCGCACTGCTCCCCTGCCTCTTTGGTCAGAAGCATAGATAAATTAAATAAAAACTAGAAATACAATATGTATTGCCAATGGAAAAGAGTAAGTTGAGTAAATGAGTAGCTGGGGAATATTTACCAAACAGCCTAAACACCACTCTTTACGGCATCAGAGTTGTACAGTGTGAGCCTAACAGTGGTATATAGATAGATAGACAGGTTGAGCGAAAAAGTCTACAATCTGAACTTATTGCAGTAAATTTACCTATTCGCAATCAACCTAAGCATAGTAAAGATTTTCTAGTGTTTCAGGCTTGATGCTGGAGCGCTCTATTAATATTATGAAAGTCTTTTAGTAGAGGGCAGAAAACCGATGGATGTAAAGCTGATTTTAGTGGGATTAACAGTCGTATTTACAGTTTTGTGCTTGTTTTTTGGCACAAAAAATGGATTTTATGATTCCGATAACTATCACGGCAATGGTTCTGCACATTAAAAGAGGTTTGAAAATCGGCTTTTGACCCTCTGAACTTCGGAAAAGTTAACCAATTTTCCGAACTGGGGCCGGGTTAGGCTATGATATCCTCCCCCATCAAAAAAATCCGCATTTTCAGGGTGAAGGGGCGCAAAATGAAACTTACCCCTAGTTCACAAAACCAAAAACAACCCCTTAATTTTTGGCTTTTGGGATATTTCCATGACGATGAGGTTTAAGGGGAGGAGAACATGAGGGATCGAATTTCGTCGTCCTCTCGTGTTGATGCTGATGAGGGAACTAGCGAACTAGAATGTTTACCTTATAGTGTCCAACACAATGACGAGGGCGTTTGTTTATTGATACGGATGGGGCCGTATCGCATCCTGTTAGATTGTGGTTTGGGGGATATTTCTTCACTGGTGAGGGAGTTAAAAAAATTGGCGCGTCAACGCAATTCCTCCCAACCAGTGGATTTAGTGTTGATTAGTCACGCCCACCCGGATCATGCTAGGGGTTTGCTGGCGCTACATCAGGCTTTTCCCCAGTTAGCTATCTACGCCAGTGAAGTAACCAGCAAGTTGCTATCATTAAACTGGCTAGATAAAGATCCTCAAGAAATTCCTCAATTTTGTCAAGCCTTACCATTGCGATCGCCTGTAGAATTTCATGAAGGTTTAGTAGCAGAATTGTTTCCCGCCGGACATCTTCCAGGGGCGGTGGCGATTATGCTTACCTATACAACTTCGCAGCGTTCCTACAAGTTACTATATACAGGAGACTTTTTCTTATCTAACTCCCGGTTAGTAGAAGGCTTGAGATTAGAAGAATTACGCGGCTTAGAGCTAGATGCTTTAATTATTGAAGGAACTTATGGCACATCACGCCATACCCACCGCCGCAACCAAGAAAATCAACTAGCCGAAAGAATTTATCGTGCAATTAGCGATCGCAGTTCTGTTATACTGCCTACACCCGCATTAGGGTTAGGTCAAGAACTGCTAATGCTATTACGCAGCCATCACCACTTCACAGGTAGAGATTTAGATATTTGGGTAGATGGTGCTGTTGCCAAAGGCTGCGATGCTTATTTAGAACTATTACCCCATCTCCCCCCATCAGTTCAAAACTTCGCCCGTCATCAACCGTTATTTTGGGATGAAAGAGTACGTCCTCGCGTGCGGCGGTTGCAAGCAGAACATCGTCCCCATATCGGGAAGACACCCTGTATAGTTCTTACCGACTCCACAGCCGATTTTAGCCAATATTGTCAGCCAGAAACAGGCCCTTGGTTAATTCTCCTGCCAGAGAAAATAGATATAAAAGTTAAAAAAAAATATTTAGCACCCACCACCATTGAAGGTTATCTCCTCGCCCAACATAGCGATGGCCCTGGGACTACCCAATTAATCCATAATTTACGACCCCAGCATGTCGTTTTTGTCCACGGTAGCCCAGCCTACCTAGCAGATTTAACCAGTTTAGAAGAACTACAAAACCGCTATCATCTTCATTCCCCAGCCGCCGGCATTTTAGTAGAATTGCCCATTGGCGATACATTTATCCAACCCGCCGCCCCAGAAACCAACTACGAAGGCGAACTCACAGAATCCGACAGCATCATCACCATTAGCCTTCCCGACACAATTACCGCCGATCCCCGTTGGCGACAATTTGCCGATACAGGTTTAATCGAAGCCCGTTGGCAAGGAGAAGAATTAGTCTTAAGGGGATTATCCCAGCGAGAACTACTCAACCAAAACAGCGATCGCTACATCTTGACAGATGTAGACTGTTGTGGTAATTGTCGTCATCAACGAGGACAACGTTGTTGGAATCCCAACTCCCCCCTATATAACTTCAAAGTCACCCTTGAAGGTTACTGTCCCGCCTATGAGAGGTTGATGGAAAATGAATAGGGACAAACAATTCAAAATTCAAAATTCAAAATTCAAAATTCAAAATTAAGAATTCTATTTGACCAATGCCCCATGCCCAATGCCCAATGCCCAAAAATCAAGAGTCCAGAGTGGAAATCTTGACCCTGGACTCTCAACTTTCGACTATTTGGAATTATTCAGGATTAGAGTCAGTGTAACGGTTGCGGATACGCTCTGCTTCCGGACAATCTTCGGTCATCAGAGGTTCTACATTACCGCGAGGTACTGACGCTAACTTTTGGGTTACAGCACCAATACTTTCCAGCCGAACCATTTCTTCCCAAGAACAAACTTCATCTTCTTCTTCTGTTTCATAGCGTAGGGTCACTAAATCTCCCTCGATATCAATGATGCGGGCGCGTTCTATCCAGCGTTGCTGGTCCCGCAAGAATACACATACCTCCCGCCCATCGCAACACAATTGATAAATCTTGCGGTGTAGCATGTACTGCTTCTGCCTTTTTAAACAACGTAGTTAAACCTTTCAAAATCTGGGTTATGCCCCAGTGCATAATAACCTTAAGAAGTCAGTTTTACGGTTACGAATAACTAAGTGTTTTGACCCTCACCCAAGATTTGCTCCTATTTGTCAGAATCTCAGGATTTTTAGAGTCATCACCGCCTAGCCATCGCGTGGGTGAAACTAAAACTCCTTCAGGGTAATTCAGCGAATGTATTCTTCGTAGAAGTCATACAATTCGGGATTTGTCCTAACTAGGTTAATCCTTGCTGGTGAGTTATTCCTACCATTATGTAATAATAGATACTCCAATATAAGCATTGGTTGCGGTTGTTTGAGTTGCCTACTTGTAGTCATTGGCATTGCTGGGAAGTCCGGGAACTCGGCTGTACTTTTACCCCTATGTATTTGATCTTAACTCATTCTTTGGCTGTCCTGAATGGTTTTAAACAATAACAAGCCAAGAGTTTTTAAGTTGAGGGTTATTTGACTGATGTGACAAGTCCCGTTTAGGAGCGACTACGCAACGCCAAAGTCAACTTTTGTAGGGGTATCAGCAAGATTTGTTCTTTAAGGGAAATTCCATGAGTACTGTAGAGGATGCTTCTCGCTTAATTTGACCAGCACGAACCGCTTCATATAACTCGGTTAAAGCTAGCAAATCGTCAGACTGATAACACTTCGTTGCTAGAACTTGGTGCAGTAGACCCTCTGATTCAACACTCAGACATCCAGTTTGGAAAGCAGATTCAACAATTGTGCGAATCATGTTGATTAGGGCTTAGTAAGCAATTTGTTACCTCCAGTATGGAATAATCCCTAATTTCCCAAACTGATATAAAACAGCGCCCATAGTGATTATAATTACCTGATTCTGTGATCTCTATCATCGATAAAACCCATACTATCTGACCACTGAATCGCCTTGATTTTAATACAGTTGAGAAATAAACCAGCCATAGTTTTCTACAAACGAAATGAAAATCAGACTAATGAATATGATAATCAAATATACATGATTTTTCAGTAAATGCCGATAGCAAGATAGTGAATTAATTCTCCAGAGGAATAATAATATACAAGTAACTAAGGGAAAAACTGGCGGAAATCCTCATCGCGATCGCTTAAATTTACCCAATCGAGATTTAAATACCGTAATTTTTGCACCAAGCGATCGCAAGCTGGGCGTTCGGTGGCATAATGACCAGCATCAATTAAAATCAAATTGCGATCGCGACTTTCCTGAAATTGATGAAATTTACAATCAGAAGTTAGATAAGCCGTAGCACCAGTCTTGACAACCGCCGAAATATAACTAGCGCCAGAACCGCCTAATACAGCAATGCGCGAAATTTCTTGTTGTAAATCAGCAGATGGGGAAACCAGCAAATTCTTGGGAGCAAGACGACTGTGGATAACTGCCAATAAATCCTTTAAAGTCATTACAGGCTCGATTGTGCCTACTCGACCATATCCTAAGCCATTTTGGGTAGGGACAATGGGCGTTGCATCCTTCAATTCTAAAATTTGCGCCAAAACATCAGCCGTCCCATCCTGTACCTGGTCAAAATTCGTATGGGCGCTGTAGATGCCGATATTGTGGAGAAAAGCTAACCGTACCATATCCGCGATCGCTTCACCAACGCGGAAAGATTTGGGAGGGGCAAAAATCAGGGGATGATGGGCAAAAATCAGATTAGCATGAGATGCGATCGCTTCTTCCATCACCGCCAAAGTCGGCGTTAAACACACCAAAACCCTAGCTGATTCCTGTAAAATCCCCGGCTCCACCTGCCAACCACAATTATCCCAGCTTTCACACCAAGCCGGATTTGCCCAATCTTCAAACCACGTAATTAAGTCAGCAATTTTCATGAAATTTTAGTAGCTCCCAAGCGGGCTAACTATTTTATGCCTAATTAAGCGCCAAGAAAACTGTGGCTTAAGTAATATTTAATGATTGCTAAATCCAGCAAAAGTTCTAACCAGAGATATGGACAACCAACTCTCTGACATGACTGCGCTGACGATGTTCCCAAACATAAATACCTTGCCAAGTTCCAAGTACCAAATGACCGCGATTAATCGGAATATGTTCGGAAGTGTGGGTAAGCGCTGAACGGATATGAGCCGGCATATCATCAGGACCTTCCGCATCATGAATATACTGGCCTGATTCTGGTACAAGTTTCGCCATAAAATTAGCCAAATCCACCAGCACATCGGGGTCAGCATTTTCTTGAATCACTAAACTAGCGGAAGTGTGGCGTAAGAATAGAGTACAAAGACCAGTTTCCACCCCCGACTCGGCAACAATCGCTTCAATTTTTGAGGTGATATTTTGAAAAGACTTGCCAGTAGTGGAAACTCTGAGTAGCTTTTGGTAATGAGTCATCTGCAATGAGTTAAAAGTCCACTGAGCGTCAGAATACGCTTGCTGATTGAGAATATATCACACAACTTGGCAAGAAGTAGTCTGCCAAGCAAAGTTTCAAGGATTCTTCGCGAGCTGATTGAACAGATTAAGGGGGAGCATCCCAATTTTGCAAATGTTTTTATTATTTGAAAATTTTTGTGCATAATTAATAATTTTAAATGTGGCGATCCTAGCTCTTAGGTTGGGTTGAGGAACGTAGACGCGGAGCGGCTTCCCGTAGGGTAACCCAACATTGATAACCGATATTTCACCACAAAACTATCAAAGAATTCATCACTATAATTAAATATACAAATTTTTCTACATCATCAATATCCGCCTCAATTATTGATAATATTGTTAATTTAGCAAGTAGTTTGAAGCAAGAAGTAAGTTATGGATGTTGAAGAATTCTTCAATCGGTTGAATGCTGGAGAGATTGACTTTGTAGGAATTAACTTGAAAGGTGCTTGCTTAATCAGGTCTGATCTGAGAGATATCAACCTTAGTCAATCTGACCTGAGAAATGCCGACTTGACTGATGTAGATTTAGCTCGTGTCAACTTGATGGGTGCTAATCTCAGCGGTGCTATTTTGCTGAATGCCAATTTGGAATACGCTATTTTGAAAGGGGCTGATCTGAGCGGTGCTGATTTGGAATGTGCCAATTTCGAGGGTGCTGACCTCACTAACGCCAATCTCAGAAATGCAATTAACCAGAGCGTTCGTGATGCCATTCTCTGTAATACCATCTTGTCAAATGGAAGAATTTGTAATGATGGTTGTGGACGGGAATGAATAATTTTGATATGAAGTGCGATCGCTCCTAGCTCATAGCTAAAATTTAATTAGAAATCCAGATGACTGAGGAAATAGAAAGAGCCGATAATGATTCACCGTGGAAAGAAATATTAGAAGCATACTTTCCCCAAGCCATGCATTTTTTCTTCCCAGAAACCGCCAGATTAATTAATTGGGAACGTCCCCATGAATTTTTAGATAAAGAATTTCAGCAAATAGCCCGTGATGCTGAACAAGGCAGAAGATACGCCGATAAATTAGTCAAAGTTTGGCAAATACAAGGAGAAGAAATTTGGCTGTTAATTCATGTAGAAATTCAAGCCAAATCAGAAGATAATTTTGCCCAAAGAATGTTTTCTTATAACCTGCGGATATTTGACAAATTTGGTAAACCAGCAATTAGCTTGGCGATTTTGTGCGATGCTGACCCAAATTGGCGACCAAATCAATACAGTTACAATTATCCCGATACCAAGCTAAATTTTGAATTTGGCACCATCAAACTTCTCGATTATCAAAACAGATGGACAGAATTAGAAGCCAGCGATAACCCATTTGCAACGGTTGTCATGGCACATTTGAAGACACAGCAGACAAGTAAAAAACCAGGAGAACGCAAAACTTGGAAATTCAGTTTAATTCGGCGATTATACGAACAAGGACTGCAAGAAAAAGATATTCGTAACCTCTACCGATTTATCGACTGGGTTATGATTTTACCAAAAGCATTGGAAGCGGAGTTTTGGCAAGAATTTAAGCAATTTGAACAGGAGCGAACTATGAGCTATGTAACCACAGGTGAACGTATTGGCTACGAACGAGGAAAACAAGAAGGTGAGCAAAGTCTTGTGCTACGTCAAATAAAAAAACGGGTGGGAGAGTTAGCGCCAGAAGTTCAAGAACGCATTCAATCGCTTTCCCTAGTGCAATTAGAAGCACTGGGCGAGGCTTTGTTAGATTTTTCAGGACTAGAGGATTTACTTAGCTGGTTAAAATCAAATATTACTGAGTAGTTGTAGCCAGTCGTGTTTGCAGAAGAAAACCCAACATTTATATTATTTTGTTGGGTTTTCTAGCCCCTAAGCCCCTAAATTTATTTTTTCACCACTTGTAAACGCTGAGTTATCATTGTCATGCCATCTCCCCGTAAAATTACGGCAGAAAGCCATTGACTACCAGGAGTAGAGGGAGCGCGTCCGACTTTAAACAAGCCGCCAGAATTGAGTAATTCTAAATCTACAGGTGTGGGGTTGAGATATTTATCTGCTTGAATAGGTTCTTCTATGGCTGTTCCTAAGAGGAATTCATCACCTAGTGGTTCTTGGACGATCGCATCAAAATTATATTGCTGTCCAACTCTCACTTGTTGTGGTAACTTAACATCAACTTGCGGTGGTTTGCTACCAGAAGTGAGTAAAGTCCGTTCGGTCAAAATATCTTGACGGACGATTTTGCCACCTGAGATGCGCTGACGGGACTTAATTGTGGCATTCAGCGCCATATTATTACTGTTAGCAGAAGGTAAGCCACTGATATTAGTGACTGTTTCCGCGACAATGACATTCCCTTCAGTGCGCCAAGATTGCAACTGAGTAGTGTATCTTAATTTGGGATATCGCTTCCAGAGGTCAATTAAGGCTTTTTCTAGGGTTTGGCGATTTAAACCGTCGCCATGAGTAAAATTAGGGCTGTAGAATTCGATTACCTTTTTTACATCACCTTGGTTGGCGGCTGCATCAATTTGTGTTAACAAATTCGTTAATTGAGCAGGTGCGTTTTGGGCGTATTGCTCGGCGGCTAGTTGTTGGGATATGGGTTTTTTGGCTGGTTGTAAGTTGCGTGGCGTACTAGCTTGACTAGATTGCCAAGTACTTGCAATGCTCACTGTCAGTATGGATAAAATTAGCCAGATGCTAGCGGGGAATTTGCGGTAGCGTTTCAGTAATAAGGTAATAATCTTAGTCATTGGCAAGAGTTTACTGATTTTACTTGATAAGGTAGGAAATTGTTTTATCTTAGTGAAGCTAAACAATAAATGGTAGAGGTTTAATGGTAGAAGAAGCACCGATTAGATTATTAGTAGCAGCCAGTGGGACTGGCGGACATCTATTTCCGGCGATCGCTCTGGCAGAAAAACTGCCAGAATATGATATTCAGTGGTTGGGCGTACCCAATCGCTTAGAAACTCAGCTGGTTCCTCAGCAGTATCAATTGCATACTATTGCAGTTGAGGGGTTTCAGCAAGGTTTTGGTATTTCCTCTCTTCCTATTTTAGGTAAACTGCTGAGTTCGGTTCTCAAAGTTAGACGCATCCTCAAGCAGGGAAAATTTCAAGGCGTATTTACCACTGGCGGTTATATTGCAGGCCCGGCGGTGATTGCGGCGCGTTCTTTAGGAATTCCCGTAGTTTTTCACGAATCTAACGCTTTACCGGGAAAAGTAACGCGGTTTTTTGGCCCTTGGTGTCATGCTGTGGCTATAGGCTTTGAAGCGGCTGCCCAGTATTTACCCCGTGCTAAAAGTATATATGTGGGTACGCCAGTGCGATCGCAATTTTTAGATGACAATCATCATGCATCCCTAGATTTACCCATTCCTGATGGAGTTCCCTTAATTATTGTCTTTGGTGGTAGCCAAGGCGCAGTGGCGGTAAATAAGTTAGTTCGCACCGCCGCACCAGCTTGGTTTGATACTGGCGCTTATGTTGTGCATTTAACTGGCGAGAACGATCCAGAAGCGGAGAGTTTAAAACATCCCCAGTATATAGCTTTGCCCTTTTATAACAATATGGCGGCATTGTTGCGGCGAGCAAATTTAGCTATTAGCCGTTCTGGTGCGGGTAGTTTAACAGAGTTGGCGGTGTGTGGAACACCAGCGATTTTGATTCCTTACCCCTTTGCCGCCGAAGACCATCAAACCTATAATGCTAAGGTCTTTACGCAAGCAGGCGCAGCTTTAGCCTTTAAACAATCGGAGTTAACCCCGGAAATTTTGCAAACTCAAGTTTTAAACTTGTTGAACTCCCCCACAGAGTTAGCGAAAATGGGAGAGAAAGCAAAAGCGATCGCTATTCCCGATAGTGCAGATAAATTGGCACAATTAGTCCGGGAAGTAGTCGAGAGATAGACAGAAGTTGCTCAGGGATTTCCGACTAAAAATATCCCATTCCTGTGTAAGCACAGTCAGCAGAGTTAGAAGCATCTCATATTTATCTTCACTCTCCAAACTGGATAATTTAATTGCTGGAATTCCCTAAACAAACCTATCTTTGTTTCTCGCTAAATTTATAAAATTTGATATTTTTGCTTAATTTTATATTATGCTTTTTGGAGAAAAAGCTAAATTTTGACTATTAAAGCAGATTGTCAGTTTGTGAGGTACAGATAATCGTTGATTGTAGGGGCACTGGCACTGCCATGCCCCAAAGCGCATACCTCATTTACCTGCAATATGCTGTAAATCAGGTTTATTTAAAAATTTTGGTGCTACTTTTAATTGATGCATACATAAATTTATTATAATAATAATTTAAATAGCTTTACGGCACATCAATATATTCTAGAGGGCATGGCAGTGCTATGCCCCTACCATCTTTCATATTCTTCTTTTAAATTGGGATAAAAACACATTTTGATAGGGAATGATTGTATATTATACCAATTAAAAAAATGATTGCGACAGATGCACAGCCCCAAACCCTTGTTGTGTTTGGTTTCTTAATTTTGAATTTTGCGGAAAGTCTGAGCGGAGGTTTCCTCCGATCAGAACTTTCCAAGAGAGAATTTTGAATTTTGAATTGGTATTATTTTTCGCCTAATCTGGTAAATAAATTTGCGAAACTGATTGCGCATCAATGTCAACCGTAAATTACCATATTATTAATGATTATTAATACCATAGTCCCAAATTATCAATATTATTCCTGATGAAGATGACAATTTGATTCATCTGCCGATATGCTGAATTTATAACGAGTTCTCATTTAGAGCAAATCAGAATGTTGATAGGTAGGGTTATGCAGAGGTTGACTTATAGTCCTCTAGTTATTACATTTTTCCTAGCAGTAGCAGGGCAATCAGCCATCGCTAAAAGCACGATAAATCATGCTCAAATGGGGATCAACTATGTCCAGATATCTCCAGATTCTACCGCAGAGCAGGCTATAAAAGTTGCTCAAAGTTCTAGTGAAATTGACGAGAAAGCAGCTGTAAAGTTAATTGAGAAACTACCACAAGTTAAACGCAAAGCCAGAGAAATTGAACGCCTGTCTCGTGGAACTATTCGCGTAGCAACGATGCTTGAGAGTTCACCAACGCCAGAGACACCTTACTACACAATTCGTGTAGTAGAGAATCATGTAGACCACGTTGATACAATTTATCTATTCCGCGTCTTAAATCCTGGTGGTGAAATCCGAGTTTACGATATTCTCACAGATGATTATATTCCATTGCCAAATTGGAAACCTAACGGAAGATAGGGTTTAGGGACTAGGGACTAGGAAGAGAGATGTTGATGGTTGGTGTGAGTGTAATTCTCTTTTCAAGGCTAGTATTTTGATGGGTGAAAATCTACATAGCAATGCCCAGCCAAATCATGATATGGTTGGCATTGCCAAATCTACAAAATTATTGAGCAAAAATAATTCTCAAATGACTGAAAATAAGCCCTTAAGTCCTTGGAATTATAAACCTTGGTGGTGTCAGCCTTGGTCTATTCTCCTCACAGGTGTAACTATCATTAGTGGTAGTTGGTTAATTTTTAAAACTATTTGGTTAACGGTGCTGATTTCTCTCCCGATATTAATTTGGATGGGGTTCTTTTTATTAATTTGGCCGCAGCTAATTATGCGTAACGGGATTTTAGATTCATATCAAAATAACAATCTCGAAAAATAATTATAAATCATTGAGGATTCCTTCTTCCCTGTTCCCTGTTTCCTGTTCCCTTCCTACGCCAATAATTTCAGGTATATTAACTTTTGACTCTTAGCTAATTTAAAGTAACCCTGACTACAAAGCAATTTAATACAAAGCATTACTTGAGTTAGACGTTCCCAAAATTATTAATAATTAATCTTTTGGTTGTGCGGTCGAATTTCTGATTCGCGGACTTCTCTTGCTGAGAAAAACAGAGATATTTTTTCAGTGATTTATATCTCACAAAAATAGGAATGTTCCGTTTACCGCACTTTTCCAATGTAATTACTAAATGCTATTAGAGGTTTCTCTATGCAGAAAGCCAACGATCAACAATCTTACTTCCGTAGATACCTTTCTCTCGCACCTGTGCTGGCGGTTTTAACTATATCAATCGCCTTCTCTACCTGGGCTATTTTTAACTTCGTTTTCCCAGATTTGCTATTCCATCCTATGCCATAAGGGGAGATAATTCGGATTGGGCGATCGCACTTTACATGCGATCGCATCACTCATGCTGATTATTTAATTTCTTGCATACTTTTGACAATTTTTGTTACCAAATTTCTGGGTGTAAATCTCACCAGTTCCGCCAGTAATTTATTTTTTAACCCAGGAATAGCCACAGTTTTACCAGCCATTAACGCCTGATAACCGATTTTAGCCACTGTTTTTGCATCCATCATATTATTATTTTCTACCTGTCTAGCACCAGCAATTCCCGTTCTTTCATGAAAAGCTGATTGTGTAGGGCCTGGACATAACGCTGTGACAGTTACACCAGTACCTTCTAATTCACTAGCTAGTGCTTGAGAAAATGATAAAATATAGGCTTTAGTTGCAAAATAAACAGCCATTAAAGGGCCTGGTTGAAAAGCCGCAGCCGAAGACAGATTTAAGACTTTTCCCTTACCTTGTTTTACCATATCTTTCAGGAATAATTTAGTTAAATGAGTGAGACAAACTAAATTTACTTGCAGCATTTCTAATTCAGTATTTAAGTTTGTCTCATTAAATAACCCATGAATCCCAAATCCCGCATTATTTACCAGCACATCAACTTGAATTACTTCTTGTTGTAATTCCGTAAAAATCTCTTCTGGTGATGTTTGAATAGATAAATCTTTGACAATAGGCTTCACAAAAATGCCAAATTGTTCTCGAAATTTATCGGCTACTTCAGCTAATTTATGAGCAATTCTATCTACTAATACCAAATTGTAGCCATTCATCGCAAAAATATAAGCTAATTCGTAGCCGATACCATTAGCCGCGCCAGTAATTAGAGCCGTTTGTTTACGGTTTTTTGGGATTGTTGTATTCATATGACAAAATATAGAAATTTTACTTGATAGGGCTTTTAGGCATTTTGAGTAATCGACCTCGGAACAAATTAGATTAGTTAATGGTCGTTACTTGTTTAAATACTTGCTTGATGCTTTTTAGCTCAATGACTGTCGTTTTATCGGAATTTAACGCAATACTTAACTTTAAGTTAAATTTTTAGCTCCTGAGTCATCAACGCTAGTAATTACGCCAGCCTATTTTGAATATACTTTGCTGAATATTAAGCAGTTGTAGTTATCAGAACAAACTGGGAAAATTATAAAGTTATAACTTATCAATCACGAGTTTATCTAATACCAAAGTTGTATTCTCAAAATCCGTAGGCTGATTTTTTATCATTCTCCAGTGAATCTCTACAGAAATGCGCTACAATAGCCTATTTATTTGGATGATGATAGTTAAAGTTTGGTTTTTATATCTACATATTTGGGAAAAAATCATGTAAGACAACTGTGATATTATTAATAAGTAGATATCAGGATATATCAGCAATATAAAAATTTAATTGTTATTTTGATGACCATAAAAAACCTCCTAAACAGGTGGTGCTTAAGAGGAGAAAATAAGCTGTTTTTTGATAAATACGCTATTAATTAACCACTTGAGAACCGTGGCTGCGGGGGTCATCTTGACTAGTAGTTGGTGTAACTGGTGCGGAAAATTTAGAAACCTTGCCACTAGTTTGGGCATAAGGTAAAGGAGAATTACTTAGTAAAGCATCCAAATTACTAGCCATGACGGTACGCGGTTGATCGCCAATAGCCTGAGCGATCGCTTCCCCATCCTTACCCAAAAAGACAAAATGGGGAATTCCATCTACCCGATATTTCAACATTTCCGGCAGCCATTTGGTATTATCAACATTCAGCATGACAAAATTTAGCTTGTCAGCATATTGCTGTTCTAACTCAGCTATATCTGGAGCCATTTTTTGACAGACAGTACACCAATCAGCGTAAAATTCCACCAGTGTGGGTTTACCGTTAGCGATCGCAACTTCTAAGGGTGTAGAGGACTCGCCTAACTTGGAGAGAGAAGCTGTAGTTGTTTCAGTTCGCAATCCTAAAACTAAAGCAACGCTAAGAGCGATCGCGACTATAGCGACTAAGAAATTTCTCACGCGCCCGCCTACAATTGATTCAGGCTTGGCGGGAGAATTAACAGGTGAATCTGGTGTCATAACAGAATTATTAAAACATATTAAGCAGGATCATCTTCAGTTTAGCGGAAGGGGATAGGGGCTAGGGGACAAGGAGAATAATTGTACAGACGCGATTCATCGCGTCTCTGATAACTGACAACTGAACAAATCCATGAAAAAACGAGTTACTTTAACATTTCCCAAACGCGCTGTACAAATGCCGGTAACCTATAGACTGGCAAAAGAGTTTAACGTAGCTGCTAATATTATCCGTGCCCAAGTTGCACCTAATCAAATAGGTAAATTAGTCGTAGAACTATCGGGAGATATCGATCAGCTAGATGCGGCGATTGAATGGATGCGATCGCAAAATATCAATGTCTCTCACACCTTGGGCGAAATTATCATTGATGAAGATACTTGTGTCCATTGTGGTTTGTGTACTGGGGTATGTCCCACAGAAGCGCTGACTCTGCATCCAGAGACATACAAATTAACATTCACGCGATCGCGCTGCATTGTCTGCGAACAGTGTATTCCTACCTGTCCTGTCCAAGCAATCTCTACTAATCTTTGAATTGTCAGTTGTCAGTTGTTATTTCCCTAACTCCAAGACATCGGCTATAACATTGCGATCGCCTATTAACCTATTCTTAGCCGGAGAGTCATACACTACTAACAATGAAGGTTTACCAGACACATCATTAAATAGAGTCATACCTTCTGCATGATCTTCCCGCTTTCCATAGGGAACATCTTGGACAAACTCTGGGTAACTCAGAGTATTTTCTGCTGAATTCACACCCACTTGCCAACGGTAAATTTGTACTGGCCCGTCTAAATCCATCGTCGGCCCGGCTAAAATCAGCACATCCTCGTTATCTAGACACAAATCGCGAATTCCTAGACCATTTAACCAGAGAAAGTGTTTTTTATATCCTTTTTTTTGTTCATCAATTGGCTTTAATGTCATCAGTCCCAGGTGAGAATTTTCTAATTCTATTTCTAGAATTACAGCCCAACCACGCAACACTGGGCCTCGCAAACCTAGAAAAATGCGATTTTGATAAATACTAAGTCCTTCAATATCAAAGCCATTATCTTTTCCCGGAATTGCTGCTTGAATATAAAAGCCTAAATGGGGATCGTTTGCTAAGGCTGTCATGAGCAAATTACCCTCATTAGTTAGCTCTAGTTTAGCAGCGCTTAATTGCTCATTTGGTTTATCTGGATGGGGACAAGTTGAGAATAATTCTCCATTTATTAAGGGAATTCTACCTAAGATGTAGCGGTTAGGTTCTGATGTAATTGTTGCTAATCTTTCAATATTTATGATATCCGTATATTTGCTTTTAGGTTTTTGGCGTTTGTAGCTATGAGAACCAACAAACCATAAGTAGTAATCTGCATAAGCTAGTCCTTCAATATCAATTTCTGCGCTTTCTGGTGCTGGTAAATCAATATATTCTGCTATGTGGAATTGTTTGTGGTCGCCAAACTTGTTACTTTCAATAAGCGAGAGTCTTTCTAAAGATGAGCTTTCATCCGAGCCTAACCATAGATGCTGCTGTGCAGTTAGCGCGATCGCGCTCAAGTCTTTTCTGTGTTTAGCAAAACTCTCGAGGAAGGTTAAATATACTGGTTCTAAAAATGTTTTGTTATACATTTGACACGATGGTTTGCACAGTAGATTGAGAATAATTTTATTTGTATTGTAATTTACACCAAATCTAGCTGTGGAGATAGAAACAATCCCACCTTTGGTATTACTGCTATTTGTGTCAACTATAGTTAATATAAAATTAGCGATCGCATATCATAACTGATGCTTGGGAAAAATCAGAATTTTGATGAAAATTTGAGTTAAAAAACATCAAAAGTTACCTATGCAAATCTTTACCGAATGTTATGATGCAGTAATCAGATTGCGTATTAGGATTGGTGTAAGTGATGGAATTAGCAACAAATACTCCAGTGCAAACTCTCGGAGACTATGCATACGAGGCTGTACAAAAACATTATAAGAAAATTCTCAAGTGGGAAAAATCAGTCAAGAAAGATGAAGATCCCGAAGCATTGCACCAAATGCGCGTAGGGATGCGGAGACTGCGTACTGCTGTCAGTAGATTTGCGATCGCTTTAGATTTAGCCAAGCCTGTTAGTGATAAAAATATCGGTAAAATTGCTCGAAAGCTGGGTAGCTTAAGAGACTTAGACGTACTCAAAGAAAATTTAGAAAAAGACTATAAACCACGGTTATCTCATAAAGAACAGACATATTTACATACAGCATTTGATGCGATCGCTAAACAACGCGAACAAGCATTATCTTTAGTTCTGACAACCTTAAAGGATGAAGCTTACAAGTCTTTCAAGCAATCAATGGAAGATTGGTTAGAAAAACCCATATATAAAGATTTAGCTGATATTAGTATTGGACAAGTTTTACCAGATTTACTATTACCAGAAGTGAGTGAATTTCTCTTGCATCCTGGTTGGTTGATAGGAACTGAATTTGTAGACTCACAGTTAAAAGTTCATCAAAATTGGGAAGCAGAAAAGATAGAACAACAATTAACCAAAGAAGGCGAAACACTACATGATTTGCGCAAACAAGCAAAACGTGTACGCTATCAAATGGAACTCTTTGGTGATTTATATAGCGAGTCTTACGCCGCTTACATAGCAGATGTAAAAAGTATCCAAGATATTTTGGGTTCGATGCAAGACAGCGTCGTGTTAACTGAGTGGCTAGAGAATGTCTTTAAGTCAGACATGCACAGTCATTTGCATGGACTGACTAAATTATTAGCAGATAATCGCTATCAATTATGGCAGCGTTGGCAACCATTGCAAGAACGATATTTAAAAATCGAAACCAGACATGGTTTTCATTTAACAGTATTACATCCCAAAGAATCTGGTTTTTCTCATGCAGATGAAACTAACGCCCAGAAAGTTGGATAGGTGCTTCTAGGGATAAAACGTAAACACTGCTTTGGGGAATCTGGACAATTCTGGTATTTTCTGCGGAACGCAAACCGGAAACTAAGCCAATAGCGCTTCCCAGCATTGCACCTCTATCAAATTGTTCCGGATCGCCATTGCTAATAAAGCCTAAAGTACTGCCAGTAATTCTACCCCAAACAGAACCATTTTCTACAGCTTTATCATTAGCTCGTTTTTGGGTAATAGTAGTACCAGGAATCATTTGACTCGATGCTTTAATCGAGACAATTCGCCCATTAATTACTAAGGATTGGGCGATAATTTTCGCACCGCCATCAGTCGGTTTTAAAACAATAGTTACCGGAGTATTTTCTGGTGCTACAACATTACCTTGAGCATCTTTAATTGCACTGGCTAAAGGAAGTGTCAAAGGATAATCTTTCTTTTGCCCCACATCAACAGTTACAGGGGCAGGAAAGGAGACAATAATAGCTGTATCTTGAGGGATAGTAATCTCTTGAGAAATTGCTTGGGGTTGAGGTGCTACGCTAGGAACTTGTTGCGCCATAGCTGGAACTGTAACAGCACCTAATAAAGATAGAGAACAAGCAAGATTTAAGAGAATTTGAGTTTTCATTGTCGTTTTCCTGTTGATATGAGTTATGTTGGCGAGGTTTTAACCCCTTCACTCCATCAATAGGTTTGCGATCGCAATTTTATGCAGACTGATTATACACCTGAGTTATTAAGTTTTGTAAATCTTCAATTGTCTCAGATGCGATCGCGCCTCGAAAAATCGCTGTTAAGCTATCCAAATCAGCAATTTGGTTAATTTGTGACATTAATTGTAATCCCTCATTACCAAATTTCATTTCCAGCGTCATTTGAAGATTTGCTAGCGTTTGTTCCCTTTTACCCCGTTGTTCGCCTCGTTGTTCCCCACGGATTTCACCTTCGCGCAAAATTTCTTGATACCAGGGTGACTCGCGCAATACTGTCATATCCCACCTCATAATTTGTTTAACTAAAGCGCTATCTATTACAAAAGTAGCAAAAAATGCTAAAACCGTTTCCAGTTGGTTTAATTGTTCATCCGCTTGCAATAAACGTAAGGCTTCTCTAATTTTAGATTCGTCTTCACCACCTTGAAGAATTGGTACAAAAGGCAGTAAAGATGGTACAGGTTGTTCAAAAGCGATATTAGCATCAACTTCCCACAAGTTAATTACGCGGTAATCTTGATAGGCTGCTATCCCTGCAATATTCGATTCATATCTTGTAGGAATCTCTGTATTACTCGTTTTCAGAATATTAATTAATACAGGATAAGTTGGTAGATTATATTTTTCTTCAGCTAATCCCGCATAAGCACGCATTCTTTTTGGCATTTCTGGTTTGTAGCGCAATTGTAATTCATTGAGAACCAGAAATTGTCCATACTGGGGACTTTCAACGCGGATGAGTACATCACTTTCACGACTAATCCATTGAAATTCTGAATTGAGGATTTCATCTGCTATTAAATCAGGTATCTGCGTTACCCACTTTACCCAATTATTTGGAGCCAAAATAATTAACTTTTTAGTGCTAATATCAGCCGATTTAGACATATAAAAATCTAGATTTACCCATGCATAAAATTTATCATACTTGATTCCTAATAATTAATTACGAATTACGAATTACGAATTACGAATTACGAATTACGAATTATAAATAATATTTAGCAGCTTCCGACATTTTGAAATGTAATAAATTTTCATTGCCTAGTTCTTGAACTACTTCAGGTTTACATGACAATTTACCCAAGGCATTCATAACTTCTAATGCTATAGATTTAGCTAAAAGTGGCGGTACAGAGTTACCAACTTGACGAAATCCATGCCATTTAGTCACGTGAAATCTAAACCAATCGGGATAAGAATGTAACCGTGCTGCTTCTCTGACTGTGATACATCTAGGTGTAAAAGGATGAATTGGGCGAGGCGAAGTAAACGAACCGCGATACATATCTGTACCTGCTCTTAAAGTATTACAAACACCAGCCGGATGCAATTTATGAAATCGACTAATTGGTTCTCTTTCACCTTGAACTGTCGCAGCAAAACGTTCTCTAGTCGCATCTGAATGCTTGGTACGGAAGCTAGAAGAAAGAATTCGCGAATCAAATCTACGCGGGTAGGAATAATCATTATCTAAAGTCTGAATACCGCGCAGTATGAGAGCATAATTACTTGGTTTACCATATTCTGCTTCTACCCAATCTCTTAGCAGTAACTCAGGATATTGTTCTACTTCTGGGATATCGCCAATTGCATCCCAAACTGTTGGACTTATGGGTAATACAGATGATTTTTTCTTTGATGATGTATGAGGTTTAGCTATTTGCGTCAGCCGTTGGGGATATTTTGGTAATAATACATCTTCCCTGGCACCTAACAGAAATAATCTTTCTCTCGCCTGTGGTACTCCATAATGAGCAGCGTTCAGAATTTGGTAATTTTCTGCTACTTGATAACCTTTAAGTTGGAATTCAGTAATCAAATTTTGCAGAATTTGTTTATGTTCGCCGATGGTAATACCTCGGACATTCTCCATCACAAAAAATTTTGGTTGTAATTCCAAAACTAAGCGATAAAAATGAAATACTAAAGAGTTGCGCGGGTCATCAAAAAGCCGTTTCCCAATAATAGAAAAACCTTGACAAGGACTCCCGCAGATGACAACATCAATTTCTCGATCGCCAATTTGCGATCGCTTTCTAATCTCTTCCCCGGTAGTATCCACTACACTTTGGCATAACACCGTCCAAAAGGGAAAATTATATTCGTGAATTGCACAATGAATCGGATCAATTTCCACCGCCGCTAATACATCAAACCCCGCTTGTTCAAAGCCAAGAGTCATCCCACCTGCACCTGCGAACAAATCAACTGCAATGGGTCGTTGGCTAATGCTGAGTTCTGAATTTTTCTTTCTCAGTCTCATTTATAATTTAGACTTTGACCTATAAAATCTGTTGCGGTGCGTAAACCAGCGATAACACGGAAATTATAATTTAAAGCAACATATTATATCACATCTCACCCAAAAAATTAATAATTTAGAGATGACCCTTGTACAGACGCGATGAATCGCGTCTCTAGCAAATGACAAATGACCAGGTTGTGATACGCTAACTGCGAGACAAAGCTATTAGGTACTGAAGATGACTAAACTGCGGGTAGGTTTGCTGTTTGGCGGTCGTTCTGGAGAACATGAGGTTTCAATTAGTTCAGCCAGAGCGATCGCAAAAGCTTTGAGTGCAGATACAAATGCTAGTAAATATGATATTCTGCCATTTTACATCCAAAAAGATGGTTTTTGGCAAGCAGGAGAAATTGCGCAACAAGTTTTAGACTCTGGCGCTGTTTATCAAAGTTCTGTTACCTCTCCGAATCTTTGGCAATTTCCTCCCCAAACACAAGAAGTAGATTTATGGTTTCCCATTCTCCACGGGCCGAATGGGGAAGATGGGACAATTCAAGGGTTACTCAGTCTCATGCAAGTTCCTTTTGTCGGTTCTGGGGTGTTGGGTTCAGCTACGGGGATGGATAAAATTGGTATGAAAATTGCCTTTGCTCAAGCTGGACTACCCCAAGTCAAATACAAAGCAGTCACGAGAGCGCAAATTTGGTCAAATCCTTGTGTATTTCCCAAATTATGCGATGAAATTGAAGCGGAACTCGGTTATCCCTCCTTTGTCAAACCCGCAAACTTAGGTTCATCGGTAGGAATTGCCAAAGTGCGATCGCGCCAAGAATTAGAAGCGGCGTTAGATAATGCAGCTAGTTACGATCGCCGGATTATAGTGGAAGCTGGAGTTGTCGCCAGAGAAGTAGAATGTGCGGTTTTAGGTAACGATCAACCCCAAGCCTCGGTTATTGGCGAAATTACTTATAATAGCGATTTTTACGATTACGAAACAAAATATACTCAAGGACTAGCAGATTTACTGATACCTGCTGTTTTACCAGAAGCGATCGCTAGTCAAATCCAAGACATGGCATTAAAAGCCTTTGCTGCTGTAGATGCTGCTGGACTTTCCAGAGTAGATTTCTTTTACGTAGAAGCCACAGGAGAAGTGTTGATTAATGAAATCAATACCCTACCGGGATTTACCGCAACTAGTATGTATCCTCAACTTTGGGCACACAGTGGAATCTCTTTCCCGGAATTAGTCGATAAATTAATCCAACTAGCTATAGAGAGAGATGCTACAGCCGCAGGAAAGAGTTAGCCGCAGCCATGCAGTTAATAAACAGTTTTAGAGGCAACAAAAATCAGATTTTTGGGCAAAGTTTGCAGATTTAGTAGCTTAAACTGCAAACAAAAGTTACTTCATTACAAAATCTGACTACGGATACATGATACTTGCTTCCTCCAGTATGATCTTGGATCTAGAGGGGTACAAATCTGAAAGTAATCTATGGAAAAAAGTCAGACTGTACAGCACGAGCCAACCCAACCTACTGGGGTCACTCCAGAGCTGACAAACAGTAAATCGAGAACCATCCGTAGCTCGCAATTTCTGATACATCTGCTCACGCGCCATCCTTGGCTGTTGTTGATTGGGTTATCAGCAATATTTGTTGCAAGTGCTGTGCTTGCTTTATATAACCTGGGTTCTGTTGGGAATGTACAACAGCCAGAAGAGATAGAGAAAAATCTAGATGTCGCCACCGTAGCCGAAGCAGTCAATAATACGCCCTCTGAGAACAATAATCCCACACCTTTGTGGATGGTTGCAGCGATCGCTCTCAGCTGTGCTAGTGGATGCTTCATCATTTTGCGCGTCCTCAACCGTCCAGCAAATGGTAAAACAATCCACAAAACAGCTAGACGTTATCCCATCCGCACAGTCCCCAGCAAACCACCAACAGTAGAACCATCACCAGCCAAAAATCCTCCGGTTTTTGTCCCATCCTCATCACTCACTCCCCTAGTTTCCATGCAATCTCAGACAAAACCGCGCATGACAGTTCTACCACCAGAACAAAGCTATCGTCCAGAAAAAAGCAAAGAGTCTTTAGCAGATTTAATGGATATACGTAAGCAGAGTTCTTTGTCTGCAATTTTACGCAACTAATCATTCTGTATAATTCACTGTTTTTTCAATCAGGTTATGGTAATTCCATAGCCTGATTTATTATTTAAGCGAATGTGCTTCTAATATTGCAGTCAACCGTCAACCGTCAACCGTCAACCGTCAACCGTCAACCGTCAACAGTCAACAGTCAACCGTCAACCGTCAACAGTCAACCGTCAACCGTCAACAGCCCTCACAATAGATTGCATTCTAGCGAAAATGCCAAATTGGCAACCCACTGACAGTTAGTAAAATTAAAATAAATTAGATAAACGACTTCAAGGGTATTGTTATCAGGGTCTACCAAGCTCTTAAATCGCAATTAATTATTGATGTATTACTAAGCATGTAAAAGATAGTTTAGTTCTGCAGATAGCCATTCTTTAAACATTTTATCCAAAATTTCTTGATGTCTTTCTGGCGTTAACTCAGCCGGAATAAATTCTTCTACCATAAAAATGTAACTGGCTTGGTCTACAATTAGCGGCCCTAATAAATCTCCTGGCCTAGTACTAAACACAACTGCTGCGATATCTGGCTTCAAATTCCAACGATAAAATTTGCCTTCATAGCCACAATTAATGCGGCGTCGCTCATCAATATCATAAATGTGCGCAGCTTCATAAAAGCTGAGTTCGCCTTCTTCAATTTGATAACAAATTTCTTGAGCTAATTGTATATGTGGGACTACTATCTGATAAAGAATAACTTGATCGTAATCAAGCTGATTTTCAGAAAAATATTTTTCCACATCTCTATTAAATAAACTCTGCGATAATTTTTTACTCAACAAACTATCGCGAATTCCCGCTTCCCAATCATCCGCAACAATTAGCTGATCTGCTAGCCATGCTAAAGTATCGCTGGCTTTGACTAAACGATTTTCATAGCGTAGTCTATCCGCTTCTGTCTGGATTTCTTCAGGAGTTAATGTTATTCCTCTTTCTTGGGCTGCACGATTAATAATTTTTTGGTATAAAATATTATTACATAACTCTTTAACCTGTAAAGTCTTTTTGAGATATTCAATAATCTCTTCGGGAAAAATAATATGGCCTTTGAAGTCAATCATTTTTGTCTGTGTTGTCATTGTTTTAAATGTTGAGTAAGAATTACAAATTTTAAGATATTTAAATTATAAGAATCGCTCACAGCCCCTTGTGCGATCGCTTCTCTACTTAGATTTCCAGCGTCTAAATTGCATAACTACTAATAAAGGCTGTTATCCTGACGATGGATCGTGCAACTTACAGCTATTTTCAGGTAAATAGACCACGCTGTAGGGGCACGGCATTAGTAAAATTATTGTATGTACCAACAGATTGTCGGTGCCGTGCCCCTACGATAGATGTGGTTCAAATAGGTGAAAACTGCTGTAAAAGCAGAATTTATTTGGACATATTAATCCACAGTAGAAATGGTACATTCTACTTGAGAAAATTAGCTTTCACACAGGGCAGATTAATTTATATTTATAGATTAAAGAATTCTGCCAAAAAAAGGTGGTCATTTTGGCGAAAAATATTTTTATTTATCTGGATATACTTACTAGCTGCATCCAAATTGGTGAGAAAAAAATCTCAGGATATGTAGTATCTGTAGGATTGGTATTGCTACGTATATTTGAAAATTTATACCAATACTGCTAACTAAATAGGACTTACGCAGTGTCAGATATTTTTCATGCTTTTTGTCAATGGTCAATAGTCCATAGTCCAAAAACCTGAATTTTGACCATTGACTTTTGACTTTTGACCAGCCTTGTCAGGATTTTTGTGTTCGGTGCGTAAGTCCTAATAAATAGATACCCGACCTTTTGAAAAAGCCGGGGGCTGAACAATATGAAAAATCCTCATTGAGTGAATGAGGATTTGATCGGCTGTCAAAGCTCAAAAGTCTAGCCAGTAGTTGCAGCTATTTTAAAGAGTCGCGAGAATGGGTAATCAGGTTTTGATTAACGGCTTCGGGAAACAACAACAAATTATTACCGCCTTTGAGACTAGCCTGTTTTTTATCAGATGTTTCCAGATAATCTAGGTCATGAATTTTATTTAAACCCTGAGAACCACCTTTGCTAGTGGAGAGGTTAGCTGACAAGCTTCTATTAGTAGTCGAGACAATTGTACTTTGAGGTTGGCTATTTTCTTTAATTAAACGGCTGTAAGTTCTTTGGGGAATAAAGTGCAGGGGATTGTAACCCACAAAACGGAGTAGTAGGACACAAGCCCAAGAATATCTACCTTCAGTAATAGCTTCTATAACTTGATTCAATTGTTCAGAACTAATAGCTTTTTGATAATTTTTTGGTTGAGAGGAAACTTGGTAGCTCATACAATTAACCCTTATTTTACTAGACTACATAGAAGTTTATAAATTGAGTCCGCCTTTTTGTAGCTGCTTAATTGGTTCTAGCAGCATATCTGCAATGCGACGGCGACGGATAATAATCTCCGCACTAGCTGTCTGACCGGGTTTAAATTGGATAGTTTGCTGGCGTGTTTTCACATAATTCCGGTCTAGGGCGATTCCCACCCGGTAGACAGCTCCTAGTTTTTCATCGGGCTGACTATCTGGGGAAATAGAGATCACTTTACCTGTAATCACACCATAATCTTGATAGGGATAAGCATCAAATTTTACTTTGGCGCTGTTTCCTACTTTAATAAAGCCGGCTTCTTGAGTAGGTAATACAGTCTCTAGAATTAATGGTGCATTTTCAGGAGCAACTTCCGCGATTATTTGTCCTGGTTGAACTACTTCTCCACTATTTTTAATATTCAAAGACAGAATCATTCCATTCACCGGAGCAGCTAAAGACAGCTGTTTTAACAGCGCTTTGGACTGTTGCAGAAGTTTTTCTGTCTGCTGCATTTTGGCGTATAACTGAGTTTTTTCTACTTGCAGTTTTTGAATTGTTTGTTGAGTCTGAATTTGGACTGTGTTACCTTCAGCTTGCTTTTGAGCTAGTTGTTCTTGTAGTTGTTGAGCTTCTGCAAGAACTTGGCGTAAGTCTGCTTGTAGTCGCTTGGATTCTGTGAGCGTTTGTTGGCTTTCTCCTATTTGTTGGGTAATAGTTCGTTGGCGATCGCCTAGATTTTGCTGTGCTTGAAATATTTGGTCTTTGGAGATTGCGCCTTGGTCTGCTAAAGATTTTAACCGTTCTAATCTTTCCTGTTCCGCACTAGCAGCCACATTTAGCTGGGCTACAAGTGATTTGTTAATTTCGGCTCTTTGTTGTCCTTGGGCGATCGCTACTTTTTGACTCTCAATTTTCGCTTGAGCTTGATTAATAACTGCTTCTTGCGCTTTGATTTCTGCATTATTAATCGCTAGACGGGTTTTCGCTTCTAATTGAGTTTTGTCTATTAAAACTTGGGTTTGAATTAATTGTGTTTTATAAGAGGCAATTTCTTGGGCTAACCGCTCAACTTCATTGACAGCAATTTCGCGGTCAAGTTGTGCTATTACCTGTCCTCTGATTACCGTATCCCCTTCTTTGACATCCAGACGCGCTACTTTCCCAGAGACAACTGTATTGATTTTATATGGCTTTCCTTGGGGGACTAATCTACCAGAAGCTTTACCCACTTCGTCAATTTGTCCCACTGTCGCCCAAACCATAACAGATATCCCAAACAGAATTCCCGCCAGCAGTATGTGATAGGGAAGAGCAGAGGGTGGATCGTCTAAAACTGTTTGTAAAGAAGCAGACCAATCACCTGATTTAGGTGGAACAGCCTGGGGAGTTGCTGGGGAAAAATCATCTGGGAAATTATGGCGCTGCTCCGTCGCTACCTCCGCAGAAGCAGCTGTCCCTCCATAAAGGTAGGCTGTTTCTTCGGCTAAATCTAGTAGTTGGTCATCTGCATCAAGAGATTTTTTCTTGATCGCTGATGATTCTACATGTCGAGCAACTAGGGATTTTAAAGGTTGTTTCATGGAAGCTCTCTACCATTGAAACTTCTCTCATTTAGCTACTTTTGCTCAGAAAATAGCTGTAATCAAGATGATTTTTTACCTGTAAGTAATTCAGGTTAAATGGAAATTATCTCAACATTATTGCTTGTTAAAGCTATCTTGCATGTCCAGCTATAAATCTACTACATCATCATAGGTTAGGGATAATAATTTATCTAAACACTTGGTTGTTCAAGTCTCCATATTCATCAACTTAGCTGGCTAAATTTTCAGTAATTACTACTTCTTATATCCATGCATAATGATTTATGGAGACTCTATGACTCATTATGTATGTACATAATTATATGATACTCTTTCTTACGAATGATGTTAGCCAAATTGGCTAGTTTTTTGACAGAAAAATGTAATCATCGGCACAATAATGGATTAAATTGATGTAATCGCTTATTTTTTCATGAAATCTTCACATTTATCAGGTTATATCCTTGATTTAGCCCAAATACTAGTATGTTTCCTTTCTGAGATAAACCTGAATTTTGCGTGATTTAATCACCTAAACTAAACAATAACAATTATTTAATTAAATTATTTTGCAGAATTAATCATTCATAACTCCCCTCATTTTTTAAGTTTTTCTCAGAAAAGTTGATGTTAATCACAGCCGTTTGTCAATCCATAGTTCATAAAAATCATTGAAAATCTTGGGCGGTTAACAAGTCCTGATTTGCATAGAGAAAACTTTGGCTATGCATCAATTTACCTAAATAAATTGATATTAAACATCTATTTGCTGTTGAGCTAGATGATAGTAAAGACCTTTACTGGCAATTAGTTGATCGTGGGAACCTTGCTCAACAATTACACCGCGATCTAATACGAGAATATTATCGGCATTTCTGACGGTAGAAAGACGATGGGCGATGATAAAGGTAGTGCGATCGCGGCTGATGTATTGTAAATTTCTTTGAAAGCGGCGTTCGGATTCGGTATCGAGGGAACTAGTAGCTTCATCTAAAATCAGAATCCGGGGATTAGGTAATAAAGCGCGAGCGATCGCAATTCGCTGTCTTTGTCCCCCAGAAAGATTAGAACCCCGCTCCCCTACTTTGGTACTGTATCCCAAGGGCAAACTTTGGATGAAAGCGTGAGCTTCTGCGAGTTTACTCACTTCTACCACCCCTTCTAAGTTATATTCTTCCCGATATAAAGAAATATTCTCGAAAATCGTGCCTGAAAATAAAAAGCACTCTTGGGGAACTACACCCAATTGACGGCGTAAAGATTGGGGCGAAACATGGCGAATATCATGTCCATCAATCCAAATTTTTCCTGTAGTCGGATGGTATAAACCCTGTAATAAACTCACCAAAGTACTCTTACCAGAACCACTACGACCGACAATGGCTATTGTTTGACCTGGATGAGCTTCAAAGGAAATATTTTGCAGAATATTGCGATCGTCGTCAGCATTGTAACGAAAGGTGACATTTTCAAACTGCACATCGCCTCGGAGTTTGGGCAATACCATCAAAGATTTTTCCGTAGTTTCTTCTGGTTCGGTATTAAAAATATCATCTAACCTTTCTACAGAAACCATGACTTCCTGCAATTCATCCCACAAACCCACCAAGGACATCACCGGGCCTACCACGTTACCAATCAACATATTAAAGGCGACTAATTGCCCAATCGTCAGTTGGTCTTGAATAACTAGTGTAGCAGAATACCAGAGCAATGCCGTACTACCGAGAGCATTAATTAATTCACTAACCACACCTAAGCCAATGCCCAATTTATAACCGCGAAATTGAGCATTAATTGTACTGGTGAGATTGTCTTCCCATCGCCAGCGTAACTCGTGTTCGGCGGCTGCGGCTTTAACTGTAGCCACCCCTGTGAGCATTTCTACTAGGGTAGAACTTTGTTTGGCAGCTTCATTAAAAATTTCTCGCGACACTTGGCGCAGCATCGGACTAGCAAACACGGTCAAGAGGATTAAGGGTAATAGTATTGACAGCACCAATAAGGTTAAATGCCAGTTGTAATATGCCATCAAACCTACATAGACTACTGCTGTTAACACATCTAACCAAGCACCAATCGCTTGACGAGTCAGGAAAGATTGAATTTTCTCGTTTTCTTGAACTCTGGTGAGGATATCGCCGACATGACGGGAGGCGAAAAACTGCAAGGGTAAGTTTAAAGCATGGCGGATAAATCCACTCACGAGGGTTAAGTCTACGCGATTGGAAAAGTTGACTAGCATGTATTGGCGCATACTTCCCAAAGCAATCCGCCAAACATTAAACACTAACAACCCCACCGCCATGACTTGCAAGGTGCTTAAACTTTTATGAACTACGACTTGATCGAGAATAATCTGTGTAAATAAAGGCGTTACCAGACCAAATACTTGCAAAAGTATAGAGGAAGCAATGATGGGGATGAGCATTTTGCTATAGGGCAAAAATGCACCCCAAAATCTGCCTAAAGAGGGTTTACTATTGGGTGTTTGTTTTAACGCAGGTGTGGGGGTTAATAAGAGTGCGTATCCCGTCCAGTTAGCTTGAAATTCCTTCAGACTCAGCTTGCGCCGTCCCACTCCCGGATCGGAGACTATGACATGATTTTTTTTGACTTTGTAAACAACTATATAGTGGTCTCCTTGCCAATGTGCAATCCAAGGATGTTGGCGATCGCTGAGGCGATTAAAACTGGCGCGTACTGGTCGAGCTTGATAGCCTAAGGTTTCAGCAGCTGCGGCTAGGCTTTTCAGGGAGGCTCCCCCGCGTCCCACATTGGCTAAATTCCGCAGGATGTTAATAGTAAATTTTTTCCCCCAATATTGGGAAATCATCGCCAAGCAAGCTGCACCACAATCAGATGTACTCTGCTGTTGAATGAAAGGATAGCGTTTACCAAACCAAGGACGGCGGTATTTATGGGGATGGGGAAAGGGTATAGATTGAGAGTTGGGTTGGAGGGTGGGAGCTGGTTGTTCGGTTTGTACCTTGGGTGTTGGTTGCTCAAACAATAATGTCGGGGCGATCCGGCGAGGGCGATGGGGCGAGGCTCCATTGAGATCTGCATCAGCGATGGTGGGAACGATGGCGATCGCTGCTTCCCAATGCTCTATGGGTAGTTTATAAGCTACTAAATCGGTTTGTGCTATCCAATCATCGGGGATTTCTTGGGGATATCCCCAACTGTCGCCTATTCCGATTGCTGGTTGTGATGGGTTGTTTTGACTGTGAATCTCACCACTACGTAAAAAGAAGCGTCCGCTATTGGCTGGGGTTGCTTGGGCTAGTACAGAACCTGCGGGGATGTTGATTTGTTGTAAGTAGGGTAAAAATTCTTTCAGGGTATGACTGGAAAGTGATGTCTGACGCCCAGTTCCTTTTTTGAGGCTAGATTGTTGTTGGCGCAGATCCTCCTTGATAACGGAACTTCCGCGCTGTTTTTGCAAATCGACTGTAGTTTTAAAGAACAGCAACATTTGCCGGGTAGCTGTGGTGCGTTGCAGGTAATCTGGGAGTTGGGGAAGTTGGGCGCACCATGTTTGCAACTTAGCTGTAGAGATAAACGCGATCGCACCTGTACTGGCAGCGATCGCTTTGTAACCTAAAGGGCGATCGCCAAATAACTCATCCGTACCAAAGCTATCTCCTGCTTCTAGCAATGCAGATGCTACTTCTCGTTGTGCCGCAACATCAAACCCAACTAATCGCACTCGACCTGCACAGACTATGTAAAAACCCTGGTGATTTTGTTCAGATTGAACAGATTGGTCTTCACTTGGGAATGTATTATATCTGACAATCTCCTGTCCCAAGGAAAAAGCGTTAATTTCAAATGCTTGACTAAAATTCGTGACTACGTTTTTATTTTCCGAGAGTATATTGAGTAATATCTCTTCTAGAAGTTGATGCGAGTTGCTTTGTGTGTCACCGATACCTGCTTCGACTTCTAATATCTTCTTCATAAAATACCCATACCCAACAGAATTTTAAAAAAATTTTTCTTTTTATATACAATGCTTGTTAATTTGTCAGCAGACAAAATTGGGGAATTATTCACTAGCAGTGTCATCCATATATCAATTGATAGTTATTTAGATAATTGATTGATAACTGAACTGCTAACAAAAATCCCTAAATTATCAATGAAAAAGCGCGATAAAAGTTACGTCAGCAAAAATTCTGCTTGAGACAAATTTACTCAATGCTTTGACAAAATTCACAACTTGGAAGTCATACATTGACGGAGACGAATTCATTAGGCGATCGCTCAACTGACGCAAAAAGAATATTATTTGCAGTTACTATTAACAACTTTTATCCTCAAAATCAGGACTAGAGCCGCTAACTACAAAGAAAAAACTGTAACTTTTTCTCACAATTGCGTCAGTCTTCTAGGAATTCACCTGTGAAAGACTAGTAACCTGTCTTAAAAAAGCAATTAAGACAGCTTGCACCTCGTCGATATAGGTACTTTGCAGTTGTAAACAATGTATTTACAAGATAGTTTCGGATACATAAGATGCCACCTGGGAAAAATTAGCTAGCCGAGTCGAAGGGGTTTAAATATAATGCTGCTGTTTAGGCTTCTACGTACACATACACAAGAATACTACGCATTTCATAGTTGCTTTGTCAAGAAATGGCAACTTGAAAAAGCCCGCTTATACGTTATTTACGGAATTCTTCACCATATCCTTAAAAAGTAAGTGCTATTTATAAAATTTTGGTAAAAGTCAGACCAAGCTAAATTCAGTAAATTGGATTTAACTGTATTATTTGCAACGTTTATTTATTCAGTATAAAAACTATAAAATAAAGTTAAGTATTGATTAATCTCAAGTTAAGAACATTATAAATAATTATGTAACTGCAAGTATAAGTCATATTAGCAAAGGATTTGAGCCGAATTTATTATTCCTTACCTATTTGTCTGTGTTTGTACTTTTCTATTTATATGTCTGCAATATCTACCTTAAGGATGAGGGCTTAAAAGGATATATATGGTATGCAATCTAATTAAACAGAGTTTTACAGCCGTAATCCAGAATTAGCGATCGCCTGGTGCTGAACTTTGATGAGTTGCTAGATTCCCTCGTTGATATCTTGCACTTACACCCTTAGGACTTACGCACCGAACACAAAAACCCTCACAAGGGTAGTCAAAAGTCAAAAGTCAATGGCCAAAATTCAGATTTTTGGACTATGGACTATTGACCATTGACAAAAAGCATAAAAAATATCTGACACTGCTTAAGTCCTAGGGAGCATCCCAATTTTGACGCAATACCCTAGAAGGGTATTGCTATACCAACAAAGCCTGCCTTCGCAGGCTATCAAACTTTTAGCCTGCGAAGGCAGGCTTCGTATTTCTAGCCCCACCCTTATAGGGTGAGGGCGTTTTTGCACATTTGGGATGCTCCCAAGTCCTAACCCTAGAAAAGCGAGGCTATACAAACAAAGCTTGCTTACCCAGACTAATAAACTTAGTTTATTAAAAAAATATTAACTCAATATCAATACTTGAGTGCCAGATCTGAGCGCGAAATTTTCAAAACCTCATCCTCTAGCTAGACGAGAAGGGCTTGACTGGTTTTTTAAGATATGAGGGGAAATGCACCTCTACAACCAATATGGCTCAGTTAAGCATAATTTAAGGATAATTTCAGGTTTTTGGCGCTAACTGAACCGTATTACCGCTGAGGAGACAACTAATGAGGTCGTGACCTACTGAGATTACTAGGGCTGAGTCATGTATGAACTAGTTCAAGCTGCCTGCAACAGTGATGATAAAATTGCTCTGCAAGAGCTAATTTTGGCACTTAGAGCCACTGGGAAGCCTTACTTCCTCAGAAATGAGATTTTACAAATCTTTGCTGAATATTGCCAGCAATCCCATCGCCCTATATACTTTTATCATGCTTCTGCTGTCGGCAAAATCATTAACTACTGTCATGAAATCATCTTAGAAGATGACAGTGCTTGGTTTGTAGTTCGTCCCCGAATTGCGAGTCAGGAAGTGTGGCGATTAACAGCCGAGTGTGATGATTTCCAGCAGATGACACCCCAAGCCATACTAGATGTGAGAGATCGTTTAGTTAATCGCTACCAGCCTCACATTTTAGATATAGATCTGCATCCCTTTTACGCTAATTCACCCACAATCAACGATCCGCGAAACATTGGTCAAGGGTTAAGTTTTCTCAACCGTTATCTATGCACTCAGGTATTGACAGACCCACAATACTGTTTAGAGGTATTATTCCAGGTACTACATAGATTAAATTATGATGGCATTGGCTTGCTAATTAGCGATCGCATTACTTCCGGCGCAGAACTAGCCGCAAGTATGCAGCAAGTACGCAAATTTTTGACTCAGCTACATCCTGACACCCCATACGCAAAATTTCGCGCTGACTTAGCAGAATTCGGCTTTGAGCCAGGTTGGGGTAACACAGCTTCCCGCATCAGCGAAACTTTAGAACTTCTGCAACGCTTAATTGAAAATCCCCAACCAGGACTTTTAGAAGCATTTGTCGCGCGGATTCCTGCTGTTTTTCGTGCCGTCTTAATTTCCGTACATGGTTGGTTAGGACAAGAGGGAGTGCTTGGTAGAGATGAAACCTTAGGCCAAGTTGCCTATGTTCTTGAACAAGCACGGAGTTTAGAGAACCAGCTGCGTCAAGAAATGGAATTAGCTGGTTTGGATCTTTTAGGAATTCAACCCCATGTAGTTGTTCTCACCCGATTAATTCCGAACTGCGAAGGTACATTCTGTAATTTAAGGCGAGAAAAAATAGCTGGGACAGAAAACGCTTGGATATTGCGGGTACCTTTTAGGGAATTTAATCGAGAGATTACCGATAATTGGATTTCTAAATATGAGATTTGGCCTTATTTAGAAACATTTGCTCATGATGCGGAAACAGAAATATTAACAGAATTTTCTGGTAAACCCCATCTATTAATTGGCAATTATACCGATGGTAATTTAGTCGCTTTTCTTTTGGCGAAAAGTCTGAAAGTTACCCATTGTCATATTGCGCATATTTTAGAAAAACCCAAAAATTTATTTAGTAATCTTTACTGGCAAGATTTAGAGGAACAATATCACTTTTCTGCTCAATTCAGTGCCGATTTAATTAATATGAATGCAGCCGACTTTATCGTAACTTCATCCTACCAAGAAATTGTTGGCACGCCAGAAACTGTTGGTCAGTATGAATCATACAAATTTTTTACCATGCCGGAGTTATATCACGTAATTGACGGCATAGATTTATTTAATCATAAATTTAACGTGGTACCGCCGGGAGTAAGTGAAGATATATTTTTCCCCTATAGCCAACCGCAAAACCGAGATTCTCAACTGCAAGCCCAAATTAATGATTTACTTTTTTACCGTCAAGATTCAGATATTTTAGGAGATTTACAGCAGCCAGAAAAACGACCCATTTTAACGATAGCACCGATAATTTCCATTAAAAATTTGACTGGTTTAGCTGAATGTTTCGGTGAAAGTAAAGCCTTACAAGAGCATTGCAATTTATTTATTTTAACTAGTAAGTTGCATACATCAGCAGCCGCCAACCCAGAAGAAGCAGCAGAAATTCAAAAACTGCATGACATTATCAATCGCTACCAGCTTCACGGTCATATTCGTTGGTTGGGAATGCGTCTGTCAAATCAGGAAATTGGCGAAGTCTACCGCCTAGTAGCAGATAAAAAGGGTATTTACGTTCATTTTGCCCGCTTTGAGGCTTTTGGCAGAAGTATTTTAGAAGCGATGATTTCTGGCTTACCAACATTTGCAACTCAATTTGGCGGCGCTTTAGAAATTATTGAAGAACAGGAGCATAAATTTGTATTAAATCCGACAGATTTAACAGGTTCTGCTACTAAAATAGATGATTTTTGTAGTCAGTGCGATACTCATCCCGAATATTGGCAAGAAATTTCCGATTGGGCGATTCAACGAATTCGCAACAAGTACAACTGGAAATTACATAGCAATCAGTTAGTATTGCTAGCGAAAATTTATAGCTTTTGGAATTTCGTCGCCCCAGAAAACACCGAAGCCAGATTGCGTTATATGGACACACTATTCCATTTAATTTATAAACCCAGAGCCGACAGGATTTTAGCAAAGCACATGCATCGTTAGGGAAGGAGACTGTTGACTGTTGACTGTTGACTGTTGACTGTTGCCCAATGCCCCATGCCCAATGCCCAATGACAAATGACTAATGACAATGGACAAACAAGGTAATTACCGCGATTTTATTTATCAAGACTGGATTTTAACGGAGACCCAGTTTCACCCCAACCAATTGCAGTCTCGAGAAACCATTTTCACCATTGGCAATGGTTATTTAGGCACCAGAGGTAGCTTTGAGGAAGGGTACATGGGTGCATTACCGGCTACTTTTATCCACGGTGTTTATGATGAGGTTCCTGTTGTCTATACAGAATTAGTCAATTGTCCTGATTGGTTACCATTGGTGGTGACGATTAATGGCGATCGCTTTCGTTTGGATCGAGGTGAGATACTAAACTATAGTCGCCAGCTTGATGTCAGCCAAGGTCTTTTAACTCGTTCTGTACGTTGGCGTAGTCCGCAGGGTAGTACCATAGACTTGCATTTTGAACGCTTCGCCAGCATCGCCGATCGCCATGTCTTAGGGCAACGCTGTCAAGTTACGCCTTTAGATTTTGATGGGTTAATTGAAATTCAAGCCAGCATCAACGGCTACCCCGAAAACCCCGGTTTTAATCACTGGGAATATCTGGAACAAGACAAAACCGACAGAGGTATTTGGTTACATCGCCGCACTCGCAACTCCCGAATTGATATTGGTTTGGCGGCTAATTTGACTATCTCTGGGGCAGAAGCATCATTACAGGTTTACAGTGCGCCTGGTTATCCCACATTAAGCGCCACCTTCATGGCGACAGCTAATCAAACAGTCACCGCCGAAAAGGTAGTGACGATTTTTACCTCCCGCGAAGTGTCAGCACCAGAACAAGCCGCAAGGGAAAAACTAGTAGTTTTACCGAACTATGAAACACTTCTTTTAGAGCAGCAACAAGCTTGGGCGAAAATTTGGCAAAAAAGTGATATTATAATCGAAGGGGATGTTACAGCTGCTTTTGCAGTTCGCTACAATTTATTTCAACTTTTAATTGCTGCTCCCCTAGATGACGATAAAGTGAGTATCCCTGCCAAAACCCTTTCTGGTTTCGGCTATCACGGGCATATTTTTTGGGATACAGAAATATTTATTCTGCCATTTTTCATCTATACCCAACCTGAATTAGCGAGAAATCTCCTGAGTTATCGCTACCACACCTTAAATGGAGCGCGACGCAAGGCGGCGCATGATGGCTATAAGGGAGCGATGTATGCTTGGGAAAGTGCTGATACTGGGGATGAGGTGACACCTAGATGGGCGCTACCTAACGATCCCTATGGGGAAGATGTGCGGATTTGGTGTCGCGATCGCGAAATTCATATTAGTGCAGACATCGCTTATGCTATTTGGTTCTACTGGCAAGCCACAGGCGATGATGAATGGATGCGCGATTGTGGCGCGGAGATTGTCTTAGATACAGCGATATTTTGGGGGAGTAGAGTGGAATTTAACCCCAAATACGAACGTTATGAGATTCGCGGCGTCATTGGAGCCGATGAATATCACGAATTTGTCCATAACAATACCTTCACCAACCGCCTGGTGCAATGGCATTTGGAACGCGCAATTAAAATATATGATTGGCTGAAGGCGACATTTCCAGAAAAAGCTCAGGAATTAGAAGATAAATTACATCTGGGAACAAAACAGCGATCGCGCTGGCAAGATATCATTGCAAATATTTGGCTGCTGCAAGATTCTGCCACAGGAACGATTGAGCAGTACGAGGGGTTTTTTAAATTAGAAGATATCGATTTAAATGAATACGAACCGCGCACTCGTTCCATGCAAGCCATTTTGGGAATAGAAGGAGCAAATAAACGCCAAGTCCTCAAGCAACCAGATGTGTTAATGCTGCTTTATTTGATGCGCCAATCAGGGGAATCGCCCTACGACGCCAAAACCTTGCAGGTAAATTGGGATTACTACGCACCCCGTACAGATATCACCTACGGTTCCTCCCTCGGCCCGGCAATTCACGCTATTTTAGCCTCAGACTTGGGGAAATCCGCAGCAGCTTACGAACGCTTCATGCAAGCGGCGATGGTAGATTTAGAAGATGTCCGGGGTAATAATAACGATGGTATACATGGGGCGAGTGCTGGGGGAATTTGGCAAACCGTGATTTTTGGCTTTGGTGGTATCCAAATGACCGAAAATGGCCCTGTAGCCCATCCCCAGTTACCCCCTAATTGGACGCGCTTGAAATTTCAACTGCATTGGCGGGGGAAATGGCATGAATTTGATTTGCGATCGCAAATGGAAGCAGAGGAGCAGGGAGCGGGGAGCAGGGGGGAAAGTTTCTCTTCCGTGGTTCCGGAATCACAATTACACAACAAGGTGACTACTGCTGCTGAGATTCGCGGCGTGATTTTCGATTTAGATGGTGTATTAACAGATACCGCAGAATACCACTATCGCGCTTGGCAAAGACTAGCCGATGAAGAAGGAATCCCATTTAATCGGGAAGATAACGAAGCATTGCGGGGAGTGTCGCGACGGGAATCACTGATGCTGATTGTTAAAAATAGACCGTATACAGAATCCCAACTGCAAGAGATGATGGAGCGGAAGAATAATTATTATGTAGAATCAATTCAAAATATTACACCCAAAGATTTATTACCAGGTGCGATCGCACTTTTAGAGGAATTACGCCAAGCTGGGATTAAAATTGCGATCGGTTCAGCTAGCAAAAATGCGCATACAGTTGTCGAGAAATTAGGCATTGCCGATCAAGTAGATGCGATCGCCGATGGTTATAGCGTCCAAAAACCCAAACCTGCACCAGACTTATTTTTATTCGCCGCCCACGAGTTAGGATTACCAGCAAATCAATGTATAGTTGTAGAAGATGCAGCAGCTGGCATTGAAGCTGGTTTAGCGGCGGGAATGTGGACAGTAGGACTCGGCCCTGTTGAACGTGTAGGTGCAGCGCATGTAGTTCTGCCTAGTTTAGCAGGGATTACATGGGCAGAGTTAAAAGCCAAATTGAATAATCTTGTGACTCCAAAACAATAAGAATTTTTGGCGTTGTTAAATAATTGGATAATTGGTAGCAGTTCACAGGATTTAAAACGTTACCAAGAAAAATCAGTACAGATAGATGGCATGGTTGCCAGTTGGCAACCATGCCATCTATCTGTGGTCAATTACAAATGATCGGCGATTACCTTTGTCCCTGACTGAGGTGAAGTTTATAAAGTTTTGATGAATTTATGCCTATTTTTGTTGCTATGTGTCATCAGGGCTGGCAGTATATCTAAATCATCTACCATCATTTAACTTAATATTAACTTGCCTTCTCTGGCAAGAATAAGAGCATACTCTGTAGCTTCACTTTTTACAAATACTTTCTAAATATAATGAATAAACTGCTATTCATAGATGCCTTGCGTGGCATGGCGATTTTAGGCGTATTAATCAACCATGCAGCACGAAACATCGAAGTCTGGGGAATTTTAGGTAAGAATGTACATTTAACCCCGTGGGTTTACCAGATAATGGCGCAGGGGTCGCGAGGTGTGCAACTCTTTTTTGTGGCCAGTGCTTTTACCCTGTGCCTGTCTTATGAACGACGAAAAAATGAGAAAAATCCCCTCCTAAACTTTTTTATTCGGCGCTTTTTTCGTATTGCCCCTTTGTTTTATTGCGGCTTCTTATTCTATACAATCCGCCCTGTTTTGCTTGAAAATAAAGAACTACCATCCTTCGGACACATATTCTCAACACTTACATTTACCAATGGTTGGAATCCATATTGGTTCAATGCAGCAAATGCAATCGTGCCAGGTGGGTGGTCAATTGCAGTTGAAATGACTTTTTATCTTTTGTTCCCTTTTTTGTTTAGCAGAATCAGATCCCTCAATCAAGCAATTTATGTGACAGCAGGTTCACTTTTAATCAGTAGAGTAATATTTTTTGTCTTAGATTCTTACTTCCAGATTAATGACAAAAATCTTTGGAACATTTTTATATCTGGTTGGTTTCCTAATCAACTACCAATATTTTTTATCGGTTTTATATTCTATTTCATTTTTAGCAATTTTCGCTCAACCTCTATCGACTTGGATAGAAAATATTTGAGTGAATTTATTACAAAAAAGTCTTTCATCAAACTACTGTTAGCAGTATCTATTGTATTACTAGTAATCCTTCCTTTTTTTCACCACAAGCTAATACCTATCTCCTTTGTATTTGGATTGGATTTCCTTTTATTGGCAACCTGTCTAGCTATATATCCTTCCCGCTTACTAGTGAATCGATTCTTTTGCTTTTTAGGCACAATCAGCTTCAGTGGTTACATAACGCATTTTTATGTACTGAATCTAGCTCATCGTGCTTTGCATAGGTTGCACTTAAACTATCTTCCACCTGAACTTTATTTAATAGTGCTAATAGGCATAGCATTAGCTGGAACAATAGTTATTTCTTACTTTTGTTACAAATTTATAGAGATACCAGGGCAAACACTAGGACGTAAGTTAATTGTTGCTCTGGAAGCCAGAAAATTATGGTTTTTAAAGTAGACTTGGTTTAAACATTAAGTCATCTCATCTGGAGTTTTTCTCAATCAGTCAAGATTTTTATGAATATGAGTTTATTTAAACACTAATTTCACTATCAAGTCGTAAAAATATCCGCCTAATAATACACCTGCTGCCCCGATTAATCCTAGTAATGGAGGAACTGGAGCAGGTAATTTAATCCAACCAAATACCACACCGATAATAAACCCTCCCAGCAGCGACATCCCAGCCTGTCTTAAGAAGTCCATTAGTTAGTCCTTGTTAGTTTTATGATGACTTCGGGCAGTAAAAATTAAAGCTTATAACCAATTTGGCGCAAAAAGCTTTGACGCGCTTTTACATCTTCCGGCGTTTCTAATCCTTTGGGCGAAAATCCATCAATTACCCCCAGAATCCCTCTACCTTGTTCGGTTTGAGCGACAATTACCTCTACAGGATTGGCGGTAGCGCAGTAAATCGTACAGACTTCTGGACATTGCTTAATCGCATTGAGAAAATTGATGGGATAGGCGTCTTTGAGTAAAATGATAAAACTGTGACCGGCACCAAGGGCGATCGCATTATTAATTGCTGCATCTTCCAAAGCGCGATCGCTTCCTGTACTTCTGACTAAACAAGGGCCTGAAGCTTCGCAAAAAGCAATGCCAAATTTCACCTGTGAAGATATACTTACCATAATTTCGTGCAGGTCTTCCACAGTTTTGATAAAGTGAGTTTGCCCTAAAATCACGTTACAGCCTTCGGGAATTTGCATTGCCACTGCTTTGAGTTCCATGTTGCTTGCCTCTAGATGCAGGACTGTTGGACAACAAAATTGTCATGAAACTATTTTTGTATCGCTGGGAATCATCCACCCAAGAAATACACAATTCCTTACAGGAAAGCAATTCTGACTAATTAATAAGCTTTCTTTATCCAAATAAAAAACAAAAATATTTGCTTCTATGGTTCAGAATCTCTAAAGTTAAATCAGCTAGTCAAGCTAAAATGGACTAGCACACTTTTACTCATATTATGAGAAAAAAGTCAACAGTAAAACTTAATTTATTAATTAATATATTACACCTGTGGAAATCTCTAACAAATCTGAATACGCACTTCTAGCTCTGTTAGAGTTGGCGAGTCGTTACTCTAGTGGCGAATCTCTCCAAATTCGGCAGATGGCTGTACTACAGGATATCCCCAACCGCTACCTAGAGCAATTGCTCGCTACTTTGAGGCGTGGCGGTTTAATTAAGAGCATCCGGGGAGCCAAGGGAGGTTACGTTTTAGCAAGGGAACCGCGCAAAATTACTTTACTGGAAGCTTGGAGCTGTATTGAAGGGGTAGATGCAATAACCCCGAAAATTGAGCAACATGGCAAAACCTTAGAAACCCAAATTATCCAGGAAGTGTGGCAAGAAGCGCGTCAAGCGGCTAACGCAGTTTTAGAAAGTTACACTCTCCAAGATTTATGCGATCGCCGCAGCAAGCACCGCGAAAAAGAACTGATGTATTACATTTAATTAACCTAAGACAGGGGAAAACTTATAAAACGTTTCTCCCCTGCTTCCTCTGCTTCCTCTGCTTCCTCTGCTTATCCAACTACTTCTTCTCTGGCTGTTGGGAAATAGAGAGAGTGTAGTTAACCTGACGTTGAGATACATCCCCTACGTAAAAAGAGTATTGTCCAGATTGCCAGTAACCAGCCAGTTCCGCCTTACCTTCAGAACTATCTGCGAGGACACAAAATTTACCTCCAGGCCCGTCAATTAGCAAAGTCGGCTGTCCTTTACTCTCTACAGTGACGCGCAAGTAAGGCAGGGATTTTGGTACTTGAATAACTTGACTAGGTTTAGTAGGAATATTACCACAATTACTTTTGACAGCAGCATCAGATTTGCCATTTAATACTACTGGGTCGGAGCTTAAGTTAGCACTAATGATGTTGGCAGGGGTTTGCGCCAAATTAGCATCACTCAGTACCAAACTCATAGCCAAAGCTGCGGGAACAACCGTAAATAGTTGATGTGTTTTCATATTATTAAGTAAATGCTCCCGACTGATAAGTAAGCGATATTTTTAAACATAATCTAAGCTTTGAGACGATGATAATTAGATTATGTTCCAAAATACAAGGTATAAATTCTCATCTTTACATATCAGAAATATAGGACATAAAATGAATTAAAAAACTGTAAAGTAACTATTTGCCAAGAAAGCATAAATAATCAACATATACGGAGATTTGTGCAATTTAAATACTCAGTATATAAGTAGTCAGTAAATATTTTTGTTCGCGATCGCACCTGTACTATTTTGGAATGTCCGGATTAGTGACAAATAATCATGAAATCATTGCCATAAAGGTGTTTGAGGAAGCTATTAAATTGAAATTTTGACGCAAAATATAAGTGTTAAGTTATTTAAAACCATCAGGCAAACATATACATCAGCTAAAATCACAGACAAAACCGCCTACAAGCTGAGGTAGAAAAGATTCATGAATCCTCAACCAGAAGAAGACTTGCAACGTCGCCTGCAAAACCTAGAAGCACAGATTAATTCTTCGTCGCCACAAGTTTCCCCACCAGAAACACCAAAACCAAGCTTTGAGTTTAGTTTTGCCAGCTTAAATTCTCAGTTAGTGAGATTGCAAAACTGGTTTAATAGCTTGACGGACATGAAAAAGCTAGTAGTTTTAGGCGTGACGGCGCTTTTAGGGATAGCAGTGGTGCAAGCATTGCTCAAACTTGTAGCCTCCGTCATTAGTCTGGCAGTGTTGGCAGTGTTGGTGTATGTTGGATACAAATTTTTTGTGTCTAGTAATTTTCAACAGAAAAAATAGCTGAGTTAAACCGTATCCAAAGCGGTGTAAAAATAAATTCAAAGGTAATTCAGACGATGACGACACCAGTTGTTAGGAGTAGTAACGATCGCTCTAACCGCTCAAAAAATCCCGAAAAATCCCATTCACTGTCATTAGTAACGAGACGTTTTGCTGCTTGGGCTGCGGAAATCACCTTAGTAGCTGCTAGTGGGTTGATTCCCTTTGGTTTAGGCGCTTATGCCAACTCCAAGAGTGATTTAAATCGCGTACCCCTGAATCCATTATTAGTAGTCACAGAAAGAGCGATCGCTCGTCCTTTAGCGTTACCCGTGAGCTATGGTATTCGTAATGTAGCTTGGCCGACGAATATTTTGTGGAGTTTAGCGATATTTGCCCCTGTAACTCTCTCTACTTGGCAGTTATATTTACTCGCAAAAACAGGTAGCACAATCCCCAAACGGCGCTTTGGCGTTCGCGTCGTCAACGAACAAGGAAAAGCACCCGGTTTCGGTGCAGTTATACTGCGTGAAGGTGTGGGACGTTGGACTGTACCTTTATCCGTCGCTTATTTGCTGTGGCGCTATAGCTTAGGCTTTCCCAATTTAACTTTATTTGCCGCCTTAGCATTATTAGCGATCGCAGCTGAAAGCATGGGCTTATCATCAAAGCAAGGTCGGCGCTCATTTCATGATATTGTCGCAGGTACTTATACAGTAGATGCCAATCGTCCCTTACCCAGTTCCCTCTCAACTGAGAATGCAGGAGTGGAAGATGCATCGGCAGAGGATGAAGGCGATTATTCCCAAATCCATCCGTTATTGGCAAAAATCCGCCAGAATCCCAATCTTACCATGATTGCGGTCGCCCTGGTAAGCATGACAGCCGTATTAGCAACTCTAGTCGGCACGCAAATTTACATCCAAACCCAAGAAACCCTGCGGAAATCGCAGCAAATCAACAGTCAACAATTCCTAGAACTAATTAAACAGCTAAATCCCAACTCAACAGCTAGTGTTGAAGAACGCCGCACTGCAATTTTGGCGATGGGAACTCTCAACGATCCCCAAGCGATTCAATTTCTCACCGATTTACTAGTGAAGGAACCCAACCCAACCCTAGTAGATACAGTTCAACAAGCTTTAGTCCATGTCGGCTTAAATGCTATCCCCGAATTAAAAAATCAAAATCAGTTTTTAGCTGGCGAATTAGCATCAGCCGACAAAAATGCGATCGCCGATTTAGAATTAAGACAAAAGCGCTTACAACTCAATCAAAAAGCCATCAACAAAATTCTTGCTGTTTATAGTGGTAAAAACCACGGACTTGATTTGAGCAGTACTCAACTAGGTTCCACTGGCGCAGAAGCTAATCCCCTGTTCAACTTGGTATTAGATAACATCGATTTGTCGGGAATTAAATTCAAATCTGCAAATCTCAATCAAGGTAGTTTTCGCGGTAGTCGCTTTCGCAACGTTGGTGAAGATGGGCGCTGGGATACCTACGACGATGTAGTTGCCGATTTGAGCCAAGTGCAGATGAAGCAAGCCAATTTCACCGACGCCATTCTTAGCCGCGTCACCTTGAACCGTAGCGATTTGAGCCGTGCTACCCTCAACAGAGCCAACTTATCCGATGCCCGTCTCATTGGTGCCAACCTCAGCAGCACCCAACTAGTAGGAGCCGATTTACGCGGCGCTGTGCTGGAAAATGCTAGCTTAACCGGAGCTGATTTAGGTGATGCCAAATTGAACGAAGCTGATTTATATGGAGCGCGTTTAGGGCGAGTTACTGCCATAGGTACACAATTAGCCTACGCCAACTTAACCAAAACCGATTGGCAAAGCTCAGATTTATCAGGAGCCGATTTAGAACATGCGAATCTCAGCAATGCTAATTTAACCGCTACCCGTTTAACTGGTGCAGTGTTGCGTTCAGCGCAAATGCAAAACGCCAATTTCCAAAATGCCGATCTCAGCTTAGTTGATTTACGGGGAGCCAATGTAGCCGGCGCTGATTTTCGCGGCACCATTCTCTCACCCAGTAAGCAAGATCCAGCAGATGAATTCGTTCAAACACCATCCAAAGGTTCCGTTTCCGCCGTAGTTCAAGGAGTTGATTTTTCTCAAGCCAAAAACCTAGATAGTAAACAGCTAGCTTACATTTGCACTCAAGGCGGTATTCATCCTCGCTGCCCTTAGGATTGGCGCAGGGAGCAGGGAGCATTGTAGAGACGCGATTCATCGCGTCTCCACCCAATGCCCAATGCCCCATGCCCGATGCTTATTCTTCATAACGGCGATAACATAGGTATTAAAAGGAACTTGATAATTTCAGAGGGTGTGAGGAGCAATGAAAAATCTCTGGTGTTTGATGACAGTTCTGGGGGTTGGTTCGCTGTTGAATCTGGCTACCAGTATTCAGCCAGCACAAGCTCAAGTAGCCTATGGCAGTTATATTGGTGTCGGCCCCTCTGTGGGATTGAGTGATGGTGCGCAAATCGGTGGGGTGATTGCTTTTCGTTATAAGCTTTTAGAATCGCCAATTTCTTTCCGCGCTCAAGCTTTAGTCGGTCAGGGTACAGCAGTTGTACCCACGGTTTCTTATGATGTTCCCCTAAATTGGCAAACTGATGCCTATTTAGGTGCTGGTTTGACTTTAGCTAGTGGAGACGATCCTTCTCCTGTGGGTAATAAAATTAGTTTTGCTTTACAACCAGGAATTGATTATGTTGTCCCTAATAGCAACACGGTAATTTTTGGTAACGCCATTATCGCTTTTGATGCTTACCGCGATGGTAGCGGTACTGCTTTTTCTTTACAAGGTGGCGTAGGTTTAAGATTTTAATTTAGTTAAATCAAAATTTGGCAACTCAAATTCCCAAGTCATTAAGGCGTGGGATTTTTTGTTTTTGGGTATGGGGCATTGGATAATAATCATACCAATTCACGAAATTCGCTTTTCTGAGTTTATCCTCAAGCAAAAATTTTAATTATTCGAGTACTGCAATACAGTGTTAATAAAATCCCATGAAATCAGATATTATTCTCATTGGCCCAATTGGTGCTGGCAAAACTACTATTGGAGCGCTTTTAGCTTCTAGGCTTGGCCTGACTCAATATTCAATGGATGATTTACGCTGGGAATACTACTTTGAGATTGGCTATGACGAGGAATTAGCAAAACATAAGCGAGAAACTGAGGGTTTCTGGGGAGTTTATCAGTATTGGAAGCCATTTGAAGCCTATGCTGTTGAAAGGCTGCTATCGTCACACAATCAATGCGTTATTGATTTTGGCGGTGGTCATTCCGTGTATGAGGATACTGCTTTATTCCAACGAATTCAACAAGCTCTAGCACCATATCCTAATGTTATTCTTTTACTGCCATCACCAAATTTAGATGAGTCAATCCAGATTCTCAATCAGCGCAATCACTACTTGCCAGATGATAAACTCAATATCAACGAACACTTTGTTAGACATGCTTCAAACTATGAACTTGCGAAGTTCATAGTATATACAAAAGGCAAGACACCAGAAGAAACTTGCAGCGAAATTTTGAACTTGCTATCGGCAAGTAAGAATTAAGTAAATAATTACAACATTTCCACTGTGCGTAGTTACTGCATAAGTTCTAATTTATTCCCCCCAGCCCCCAGCCCCTCCTCATTTTTTTGTCTATTTTCGTAATCTTGGGAGCAATTTTTGTGGTTTTCTAAGTCTTATGTTAGGAAACCAATTTTTTGGGGAGTGAATCATGTCACAAATCACACGCCGTCACTTTTTGCAGTTTGCCGGCTCTACCTTAGCTACACTGGGTTTAAGTCAGTTAGATATTATTCAACAAGGCGATCGCTACAGCCAAGTTTTAGCCCAAGGTACAAAGCGAAAACTGGCGCTATTAGTGGGAATTAACGAGTATCAAGATATACCAAAATTATATGGCTGCGTGAATGATGTGCAGTTGCAACAGGAATTATTAATTCACCGCTTTGGCTTTAATCCTCAAGATATTGTGACTTTAACCGATCGCCAAGCTACCCGTAAGGGTATTCTCACAGCATTTGAAGATCATCTAATTAAGCAAGCCAAACCAGGGGATGTGGTGGTGTTTCATTTTTCTGGACATGGTTCGCGGGTACGCGATCGCGATCGCGATGCCGCAGATGGACTCAACAGCACTATAGTACCCATTGATGCTACTTTACCTCCGGGATATCCCCAGCAAGCTGGCCCGGTGCAGCATATTATGGGACATACTCTATTTTTACTCATGTCTGCATTAAATACAGAAAACGTCACCGTAGTCCTAGATAGTTGTCATTCCGGTGGCGGTAAGCGGGGGAATTTCCGGGTGCGGGCGGTGGAAGGCGGCGAAAAATTTCTCCCCAGCCCTGAGGAATTAGAATATCAAAGTCAATGGCTGAAAAAATTGGGTATGTCCCCCCAACAATTTATCGAATTGCGCCGCAAAAACGTCGCTAAAGGCGTTGTGATTGCTAGCGCTAAACGCGATCAATATGCTGCGGATACTTCCTTTGATGACTTTTATGCAGGGGCATTTACTTATATCTTTACTCAGTATCTTTGGCAACAACCGGGCGATGAATCGATTAATAGTGCGATCGCCAATGTCAGCCGCAGCACAACTATCTTCGCTCGACAAACAGGCAATTTTCAAGAACCAGAATTAGAAGCCAATATCAAGCAACAACCTAACGCCCCGATTTACTTTACACCTACACCTACAGTTGCGGCTGAGGGCGTAGTGACTAAAGTTACAGGTGATGACGTTAAATTGTGGCTGGGTGGACTGGATTCGGAAAGTTTAGAAGCATTTAGCAAAAATGCCGTGTTTACAATTTTGGATGATAAAGGTGGCGAACGCGGACTAGTAAAATTAGAATCTCGTCAAGGATTAAATGGGCAAGGTAAACTGATCAAAACTCCGCAACAAGTCCAACCAGGAACTTTATTACAAGAACGAATTCGCAGCATTCCCAATGATTTAACTTTAAAAATTGGGCTGGATGAATCTTTAGGAAATAACACCCAAGCAGCGCAACAAGCTTTACAAAAAATCCCTCGCATTGAACCTAAACCATTAGGAAAACAAGAGGTACAATATATTTTTGGAAAAATGACTGAGGCAATAATTCAGGAATTACGGAAACGAAAATTACCTAATTTGCCGACAGTTGGTAGTTTTGGTTTATTTTTACCAGGACTTACTTATATAATTCCGAGTTCTTTTGGCGCAAATACTGAAACCGTAACTGATGCAGTTAAACGTTTGCAACCAAAGCTCAAATCTTTATTAGCAACGCGGATTGTCAAGCAATTACTTGGAAATATTAATTCATCGCGAATTAATGTAACTGCTTCTATGACTATTGCTGGTAGTCAAGGAATACTTGGTCAAACCTTCCCCATTCGCGGAGTCCAAAAAGTAGATCCAGGGACAAATCAACCAGGAGCGTCAAATCCTGTACCATTTGCCAAATCTGGATTGCAAAAGTTACCTATCGGCACACAAATTGCATTTCAAATTCAAAATAATGAATCACAACCATTATATATCAGTATTTTAGTGATTGATTCTCAAGGAGAAATGGCGATTATCTTTCCAAATAATTGGTCATCCGCAGAAGATGCAGCTTTAGTAGAAGGTAAGCAAAAATTAATTATTCCTCAATCTAGCGATAGTTTTAAATTAGTCATTGGCGAACCTTTAGGAATTTCTGAAGCTTTAATTATTGCTAGTACTACACCTTTAAGAACGGCATTAAAAGCGTTAAAAGAAATTGCCAGAGTCAGGGGAGTGCAAAATCGAAGCGTTCCCATTGATGTGACTAATGAACTATTAGACGTAACCAACAGCTTACTCAATGACTTAGACGCAGGTACTCGTGGCGCAATTAATGTGGAAGGAATACAACTCCCATCAGGTGTGCGGGGAATTGATACCAAGAAGTTAGCTGGAATGGCGATCGCTTTTGAGGTAGTACCAGCTAAGTAGACAGGGGAAAGAGGGACAAGGAAGACAAGGAAGACAAGGAGGACAAGGGGGATAAATGACTTTTTAAGTCAGCTAATCATGAAAATTTCTCTCCCCTAGTCCCTAGCCCCTAGCCCCTAGCCCCTAACTTTTTGAATATTCACTTTGTCAGTTTCTCAATTTACGTTATTTTTGGTATTACAAGAATAACCTACTTGGTTAACTTTAATTCCCAACTAAACATCCAGCATTGTGAGTGCTAAACGTCTGCCAGAAACCACCGCCTACGTCAAAGTTACCCGCCAATCTTGGCAACACGGCTTCCTTGAGGGTGAAGTGAGTGCAGGTGGGTATGAATGGCAGTTCCAATGGCATTTTCGCCGGGGAGAACTGTCTGTCAAGCCTTCTCAAGGTCGCGCCTTGATTAAAGAACCTCTCGGTCGTTTTTTAGAAAAGCAAGATTACCAATTAGAACCTGGAGGAGACTATGCTTTTACTATTCGCGCCGAACTTTAGGTATTTATCACTAATGTTAATTCTGTTTTGCAGTCAGTCCGTGACGTACTCCACACACTCCTATCGACGGTGAGTGTGAGCTTCTCAATGACTCCTCTTTGAGGACATTAATTGAGCTTTGAGGGCGTGCGTCCCACGCGCCTTTATGTTTATGAACTTATCCCACTAATAATATTCTTTGTTTTTTAAGTCATAAGGTTAGGAAGTCCGATAGTAACAAATATAGTGACAAATAGATATCACACTGAGTAGCCTTGTGCGGTGAAAGTCGCAAGCACGGTTTCGGATGGTAGGGGTGGAACAGCAATGTTCCCATCTACCCTAGCTAAATTGTTCATAGTTTGCCTGTTGAGTTTGCTAACAAATTAGCGCTAAATTGTTACTCATAAGTTACTAACAGCTTTGCTGGAAATTTGAAACAGAGCAGAAGTTCTACTTTCCCAACAGTCGATTAATAATTTTGACCATGACTCAGCCACAATTGAGTGAAAAAGTCCGAGAATTGATTACAAAAGCCAGAATTGTCAGTTTTGCTACTTGGCAAAATACTCATACACCAGAGGCTATTCAGCTATTCCAGGCGGCTGATGATGAGGGACGGTATCTCACCGATGAGGATTTGCAGCAGATTCAGCAGCTTGTACCTACACATACAGCGCTCATTCCTGTAAGTCAAGAACTACGCGATCGCGTCCAGGAAATCGTAGATGAAGCCAGAAGCCAAGTATTAACACAATTTCCCAACATCACTCAACCCGGTGGCGGACTCTATCCTTCAATTAGGGCAGAAGCTTGCTGGCGTGATTTTTGGCACTTCCTGCGCTGTATTACTTACGGTATTGCTGGTCAACATACTGATTATACAAGCGCTGATGGATTACATTACATGCAACTGTTGTATCAAGAATTGCAAGTACCGTTAGATGCAATGGTGGTGGGGTTAGAAGGTATTAAAGCTGCTAGTTTAAAGCCAGTAAAACCAGAGCAGCAAGAAATTGTTGCACCCTATTTTGATGGTTTGATTGAGCAATTAAAGTTATTTCGATAAACTAGCTGGAAAATAGTGTTGACTGTTGACTGTTGACTGTTGACTGTTGAAAGATCCCCGAATTCTTGGAGGAAGTCGGGGATATGTAAATTGGCAAGGTAAATTTTTATTATGAAAAAGCTATAAATGACATTTTTAAGCTACATAGTCAAACAGCATTGTTGTCATGTAGCGATCTGCCCATTCTGTACCAAAGGATTTTTCGAGAACGCGCCGGGTTTTATCATTTTGTTGCTGTTTGGTACAGTAATTTCGTTGCCCTGCAAGTACTTTGGAAATATCTAGATTTGATGTGAGCGGTGTTTGTTGACTAGCAATTTGACAATGAATGGTTAAAAATTCCCGAACTCGGTTAAGAAATTTATCTTCTTCTTCAGGGTTTCCGGGACGAATAAATAAACAAAATTCTGAAAAGATATCACCCCACTCTGGTAAGGCGCGTGGTTGAGAAAACTCCAGCGCGGATAATACAGATAATTTTTGATAATAGCTAGATGGGAGAGTGCGATCGCTACTAATAGGAGACAAATCCGCGATCGCTGCACTAATTCCGCCTTTCCCGCCAACTAAATCTGTACCAAAGATGGGAATGGCATATTCAGGATTGGGGAACATGACACAATGGAGAATATCTAATCCATTGCCAACCTGAGCCAATTCTAAATGCAGTTTGCGAAATTGCGGCGTTTGGTAGCAATGATTTTCAATGATGAGCCGTTCGCCTTCTAAATGTCCCTCAACGTATCCTAAACCTTCAGGTACAGAGTAAGGTGACAAATCTAGATTTTTTTGCCAAATTTCTTCAATAGAATCGGCTAATCTGCGAATTAATTGATTTTGACGGTTTCTGATGGAGGCTGACATAGATTTCAACATAGACTTCTCTGGAAAAAAGAATTAATATTTACCTTGGCGCATAGTTTGTGCAAAATTTGTGCAGAAGAATTAGCGAATGGGAAAATGGGCAAGTCAGCCCCTCATGAAAATCTCTCTTACCTAGTACATCACGGCGTAAATAAACATACCATTCCAAATCAGTGAAACGCTTACTCTGTCTTAATTTTGAATTTTGAATTTTGAATTTTGAATTGGTATTACCAATGGAGAATTCTACTAATTTGCTCTGGGAGATCCAGGGAGTTAAAGGGTTTGGTAATCACGCCACTCACGCCTAAATCATTAAACTGACGCTTTTCTGCTGTTTGTGCTTTAGCAGTTAACAGAATTACCGGAATTTGTTCGGTTTCTGAATGAGATTGCAGTTCTTTAAAGGTAGCTATACCATCCATATCTGGCATCATCACATCCAACAGAATTACATCAGGTTTTTGAGTTTGTGCAGTCTGGATACCTTCAAAGCCGGAACTAGCCGTGAATACTTCCCATCCCGCCGCCATTTTGATGCCGAATTGCACAACGGTTTGAATTGTTTCTTCGTCATCAATAATTAAAATTCGCTTTTCCATAAATTACCCCTCATGAAATCTGGGTGCTGTCAAGGGTAGGTAATGTGAAGGCAAAGGTACTGCCACAACCTGGAGTACTCTCAGCCCAAATTCTGCCGTTGTGCTGTTCAATAATTTTGCGGCAGATTGTTAACCCTAAACCAGTACCACCTTTTTTCCGGGAATCTGACGAATCGACTTGTTGAAATCGTTCAAAGATTCGTTCAAGTTGATCGGCGGGAATACCTTGCCCTTCGTCTCGTACCCGAAATACCACTTCTTTGGGGAAGTTTGGGGAAGTTTGTTCGGCTTCTACAGTCAGCCAAACAGTTCCCCCTGGTGATGAAAACTTGATAGCATTGCTAATTAAATTTGTTAAAGCTTGTAAGATATAATCGGCATCTGCCCAAACTGAGATATCTTGGGGTTGTTTAACTAAAGTGATTTCTTGCTGTTGTGCCATTGCTTGCATTGCCTCTGCTGCTTGGATCGTCAAATTAGCTGCATTACAGGCTTGACACTCCATGATCACTTTACCAGACTCAATGCGCTGTAAATCAAGGACATTGTTGACTAAGCGTACTAAGCGTTCAGTGCTATCATCGGCAATGCCTAGCATTTGTTGCCCTTCTGCGGAAAGATTGCCCAATCGCCCTGTAGCTAAGATTTTCAGGGCACTGTGCAAGGAAGTCAGGGGTGTGCGCAATTCATGACTGATGATCGAAATAAATTCATCTTTCATCCGTTCAATGGCTTTGCGATCGCTAATATCGCTACTTAAAGCGAAAAATCCCTTCACAGCATTCTGCTCATCAACATCAGGGATGTAAGTCACATCAACGGCTCGCGAACTGCCATCTTTTAAAACGATATCATTTTCATAGTTAACGGCTTGCCCAGATAAAGCTCTTTGTACATAAACTTGCATTCTGTGGTAGCAATCTTCGCCCCAAACCTGTTGCAGGTGAGAACCATAAATTTCTTTGGGGGATTGTCCCAGCCAATCTTGATATGCTTGATTGTTAAAGCGATATTGTTGGCGATCGTCTACATAAGCAATTAGTACAGGCAAGGCATTAGTTATTAAGCGCAGTTGCTCCTCACTCTGTCGTAACGCTGCTTCCGCCTGCATCCGCACGTTAATTTCCTCTTGTAACTCTGAAGTTCTGGCGGCGACTACTTCTTCTAAGCGTTCTAAAAGTTGAGCTTGAGATAAGGCAATACTAATTTGATCGGCTAACTGTTGCATCAATTCCAATTCAAAATCTACCCAATGGCGGTAGTTATTGCATTGATGGGCGATTAATAAGCCCCAAAGCTGATTTTGAGCGCTAGCATTGAGATTTTGGACGATGGGGACAATTAATTTCGCTTTAATCGCAAATTGATCGACAAATTCCACCAAACAATCTGCCAAACCAGCTGCCGGATCGTGAACATTCGCGATCGCTCTTACCCGTCCTTGAGCATACAATTGTTGATATTCCTGGGGAAAAACTTCTTGGGGAAATTCCAGATCCATGAGTGTGGGGTAATCTGGTAACACCGATTCGCTGATGGTTTTGCCTGTACCATCCGGCAATACATGATAAATTAGCACGCGATCGGCTTGGAGAATCCGTTGCACTTCCGTCACGGTGGTATGCAGAATTTCCTTGAGTTGTAACGACTGACGAATTTTCAGCGTCACTTCCGAAAACAATTCCACCCGTTGCTGTTGCTGGCGTAATTCCGCTTGCATCGATTCCCGACGCTGACTAATGTCTCGCAACAGCAGTAAATGACAACGGGGAAGAACATTTGGCGTTAAAGTATATTCCACCTCTCGCCGACGTTGGCTAGCAGATGCAACTAACAGTTCCCCAATCAATGATTCTTTTGGTAGACAACTCACAGACTTGAGTTGACGAGTAAATTCTGCAGTAATGAAATTAGATAAAGCTTGTCCTTGGAGTTGCTTGCGGGTTCGTCCGAGTAATTCACAAGCAGCAATATTTAGATCTAGGAAAAATCCGCGATCGTCAATTAGGGCGATCGCGTCACGGGCGTTTTTATATAAACTGTTGAGCAGACGCTTGTGAATGCGTCGTTTCTGTTTCGACTTTTTCCCGCCAAATAGCGATCGCTGCTTATAAGAACGTTTTGACACCTGCATCTATCTGCAAAAGGACTATTTTCATTCTTTACTGAACTTATCTAAAGTTCAAATGTGATTAAGTTAATGTTGGAAAATTTAACATTTTGGAATAGTCTTCAAATATCAAGCTAATAACATTACAAGTGTTAGCAAGCGATCGCAAAAGCGCAAAACTATAACTTTATTTACAACTAAATTAATTATGTTGATTTTTTGATTTTTTCGCGCCAAATTGTGATATCAAAACCGTAGATTCAATTTGATAGACTGAAAGCATTGATTAGGCTAAGTTGATCTATGACTGTTGCTATCAACCAAGCAATACAACAGAAGCCTCTCAGCTTTGAAGACTTTATCGCCAATTATGGTGACGAAAACCGCTATGAATTGATTGATGGAGAGGTATTTGACTTGGAACCAACAGGCTTGCATGAAGAAGTTGCAGCCTTGATTACTACCAAAATCTGCGTGCAAATCGACAGCGCAGACTTACCTTGGTTTGTCCTTCAGCGAGGACTCTTGCGCCCTGCTAACATTGGGATGACAGCATTTCGTCCAGATGTTGCATTTATCGATAGAAATGAACTTACCAAAGAACCGCTTTGGTACGATCAATCAATCCTAACGCTGGGAAGTTCGATTAAATTTGTTGCGGAAGTTGTGAGTAGCAACTGGCAAAATGATTATGCCCGTAAAGTTGAAGACTATGCAGTTTTAGGTATTCCCGAATATTGGATTGCTGACTACGCAGGTAATGGTGGTATTCGATATATCGGTAAACCCAAACAACCTACCCTCTCTATCTGTACTCTCGTGAATGGGGAGTATGAAATTCAACAGTTTAGAGATAATCAAACTATCGTCTTGCTGACTTTCCCAGAATTAAAATTGACGGCTGAACAGGTTTTACAGGCTGGTAAAATTATTTAAGCTCATACCAATTTGAACAAAGAAGACGACAGATTTTAGGGGCATAGCATTATTGCCCACCTGTGTCAACTTAACGCGAAACCCCCATTTCATCTAGCTCCCATGCTCTGCCTCAATTTATCAGCTTTCGAGGCAGCAGCCCACGAATATGCATTCCCAGCCTCCGGCTGGAAACGAGATAATCAAATTTGAATCCTATATGACAAATTACTAAAGTATAAGATAGAACTTTTAGAGGTGAGATTTTACTAGATGATATAGCAATGCAAGAAAGAACCGATGTGATTGAGTGTACAGATACAAAAATTATTATTAATAATTCTTATTCTCTAATATTAACTACTGTGCATACTATCTTATTTTGCTTTTTAATACTTTTTGGCATTTTTTTGGTTGCAACACCCCCTGCCAACCCTGACTCTTTTCAAGCATACTTAAGTTTATCAGGCTTCTTGTTAACTACACTTAAAGGTAATCCAGCTATTTTATGTGTGAAGCTTGCTGGTTTGTTTTGTATTTTGCTGAGTACTTTTGCATTATCTGTAAAAAAGCCCAACCTGGTAACCTTTGTCCGTGAACAAGCCAAGATTATAATTAGCGGACGTAGTTGGTTTGGCGTTATCCCCTATCAACAAGTTATTCCATTTAATCAAGTCGTTAGCAAGAATATTTCCAAAAATCACTCTGTTGTGATTTTACCATTAAAGTCTGGGAAAATGGTCTTTATTGGTAATATTGTTGAATTAAAAGTGATTGATGCAATTATTGCTATAGTTCAATACAAATCCTCTGAATAGTGCAGATCAGTATTGAGATATTATGAGGATAAAATCTTTAACTACAACTTTTGCTTGATTGCTAACATATTTGCGATCGCTGTAATTATCCTGAACCTAAATGCTTAATCAATTTCCAGGGCGAATGCTGCTCTCTCACAACTTTAATGTTTCTCCTGATACCATACCCGCCCTCAGTCGCGAAGAATTTGTGGAGGTTTTTCAATCAGGTTTGAGTGCCCATGAAAACCTAAAATGTAGACTGGTGAATCATCCCCATTGGACTGTAGAAATTTTATTCCCCACCAATGAATTTTCGCCGCAGCAAGTAGGCGAACTCTGTGCCCAAGCCCTAGCCGAGAAGCGGAGATTACAGCAATTAAGTACAGGAAATAAACCAGAAATTTTAGTTTTAGGTGGTATCAAAACAACTCCACCTACTAGTGATTCTCCTGATGCGTTGCAACCGGGCAACTGGGGTGTGGATGTAGTCGAAACTGCATCTGGCGAGGCATTTTTGCAGGCGATCGCCTGGGATGCTACCATTGCTCAAAAACCCGCAGATAGTATCTTCAAAGTTGAACTTAAGAAAGCTTAAGCAAATAATTACTAGTACTTTTGCAAGTCATCTTTGCTGGGTGAATCATTTTTTTACTTCTCTTCTTTACCTCTTTCTTAGCGCTCTTCGTGTCTTCGTGGTTCGTTTCTTTAGCCCTTAAAGTTGAGTTGTCAGAGTACTAGTTCGTAGTTCGTAATTAAAATCAAGACTAGCAAGCATACCAATCCAAGACTAATGATGGTTCAAGAAGCTCACAATAAGTTGTAACGTTGTAACTACGAACTACGAATTACGAATTACGAATTATTAATTACCAATGCCTTCTCTCAACGAAGATTTGATTCGCGCGATCGTTAAAGGTGATATTGCGACTGTAGAAAGCTTATTAGCCCAAGGTGCAGATGCTAATACCACCGGAGGCGTGACAGCCTTGGGAGCCAGTAATACAGCATTAATGTGGGCAGCTAGTGAAGGTTATTTCGAGATTGTGGAATTACTGCTAGCTCATAATATTGATATCAATGTCAAAAATCCCACAGGTTACACAGCCTTAATGTTTGCCGCAGAAGGCGATCGCCGCAATATTGTATCGTTGTTGCTAGATAGTGGTGCGACTATTGGCGATCGCAATTCCTATGGCGAGACTGTGCTGATGACAATGGCAAGACGCGGACAAACAGATATTGTGCAACGTCTAGTTAAAATGGGTGCTGAAATCAATGCCACCAATAACATCGGTGACACAGCCTTATACTTAGCAGCCGATAATGGGCATACATACACCGTCAAGGCATTAATTGAACTAGTAGCACAAGTAAATACAGAAAACCTCGGTGGTTGGACTCCCCTCATGATGGCAGCCGCCAGGGGCGATTTAGAAACTATGAAAATTTTGCTAGCACATGGCGCAGACTTTCGCCCCAAAAATCGCTGGGGTGCCACAGCCTTGAGTGAAGCCCGCAATTCCTTTCGTGCAGCGCAAGCAGCAGATTTATTAATCCAAGCAGGAGCGACAGAGTAGGACAATTGTAGAGACGCGATTCATCGCGTCTTTGATCAATGCCCAATGCCCAATGCCCAATGCCCCATGCCCCATGCCCAATAAATAATCATTTGTGCAAACCGAGTGCAAAAGTCTCTCATTTCATCAAGATTTACAAATCTTGATGCACATCTTTACTCGGTCGTAAGAAAATGATCATAACAAAGCGTATAAAACGCTAAGAAGCTTAATCGCCCAGGACATTACAACTTTCATGTTTATGGAAGCTGGAAATTTTGCTTGCAACAAATCAATCCCACGATTTGATTTACCTAGACGATTAATCTGAATTTAATTTACAAATTGAAACATTTTTCTTAAACTTTCGTTAACAGGAGAAACAGTTAATGCCATTTGGACCAGCTTCACGCTTGGGAGTTAGCCTCTTCGATGAAACCCCTCCCGTTGAGTGGGTACCAGGCCGCTCCCAAGAAGAAGCCGAAACATTCATTAAGGCAGTCTATCGGCAAGTATTGGGCAATGCCTATGTAATGGAAAGCGAGCGTCTCGTTGTGCCCGAATCGCAATTTAAGTTGGGTGAATTGAGCGTCCGCGAGTTTGTCAGAGCCGTGGCTAAATCCGAACTTTATCGTTCTCGCTTTTTCACCAGTTGTGCGCGCTACCGGGCGATTGAACTCAATTTTCGCCATTTATTAGGTCGGCCACCACTGGATTTAGAAGAAATGCGCGCCCACAGCACAATTCTAGATACTCAAGGGTTTGAAGCGGAGATTGATTCTTACCTCGACAGCGATGAGTATCAGTCCACCTTTGGGGAAAACATTGTTCCCTATATCCGAGGCTATAAGACAGAAGCTTGTACCAGCATGGTGCAATTTACCCATACCTTCCAACTGGTGCGGGGTGCTTCTAGCAGCAGCTTGAAGGGTGACTTGTCTGGTAAGGCTCCCAAGTTGAATGCCCTAGTGATTCAAGGTATTCCCACACCAGTAGTCTCACCTGCTAGTAAGGGTGCAGTGTTCTCTAGTCGTCCCACTGGTTCCGTTACTCGTCTGGGAGTCGATGGCAGTGCAGGTGGTAAAGTTTATCGCGTTGAAGTCACAGGTTATCGCGCCAAAACCTTCAACAGTATTTCCAAGTTCCGCCGTTCCAACCAAGTCTTTTTGGTGCCCTACGATAAGCTCTCCCAAGAATATCAACGGATTCACCAACAAGGCGGCGTAATTGCCAGCATCACTCCTGTCTAAACCAGCTGACAACTTAGCAAAATAGAGGAGATAGATTTCAATGACATCCCAGACAATTCTTGAACTTTGGCCGAATAGCAGCTTAGAGGAAGTTCAAACTATCATCCGTGCAGTTTACAAACAAGTTTTAGGCAACCCTCATGTCATGGAGAGTGAGCGGTTGGTGACAGCAGAATCACAATTGTGCGATCGCTCTATCTCTGTACGGGAATTTGTTCGCGCCGTTGCGAAGTCTGATTTTTATCGCAATCGCTACTTCTCGTCCTGCGCTCCCTATCGGTTTGTGGAACTGAACTTCTTACATTTGTTAGGACGCGCACCCCAAGATCAACGGGAAGTTTCCGAGCATATTGTTCGGACTGTAGCCGAAGGCTACGATGGGGAAATTGATTCCTACATCGATAGTAATGAATACGAAACAGCCTTTGGCGAAAACATCGTACCCTACTATCGCGGTAAGAATAGCGCTGCTAACTCCAAGCAAGTAGGCTACAACCGGATATTTGCCCTCGATCGCGGCCCTGCTCAAATTGACAGCGCGGTTAAATCTGCTCAATTGGTGTATGCTGTAGCCACCAACAGCGCCAATGCGATTCAACCCTCTTCATCAACTGTGATTGGTTCTGGCACAGAAAAACGGTTCAAAATTTTGGTCAAGGGTAGCAAATTTGATAGCCCCCGCCGCATTAGTACTACAGAGTACATTGTTCCAGCTAGTAAGATGACTCCACAAATTCAACGGATTAATCGGACTTCTGGCAAAATCATCAGCATTACTGAAATTGTTTAAGCTCATCCTGCCCCTTCTAGGGGCAGGATGAGCTTCAGTAGTCAGTAGTCAGTTGTTTTCTTTACCACTGACCACTGACCAATGACCAATGACGCGGCGGGGAGAGCAACCTCGCTACCCCTTGAAGGGGCAGGCTTCCCGCTGCCTTTGGTAATGTTTAACCGGGTGGGCAATGCCCACCCTCAATAATTAAGCTTTTTAATCAAAAATTGTGCCAAAAATCACTGAAAAATCTCCCATTGCAAACACCAAAGAGTTGATGAATATTACAGAGTTTGTGGCAAATTCTCTAGGGCGTTGGCGATCGCAACGCAGCGCCCATCATTTAGCATTCAGCCACTTTGAAGCCGTACAGTCCGAGATAGATATTATCGCTCTCCCAGAAGACGATCCAGCAGTGATTGACTTATGTAAAAGCTATAACATCGATCCGCAGACGGCAGTTTCCCCATTTCGCATGAGTTGGGAAGGGCAATCAGACTGGGATGACAATGAAATCAAAGGTAGCTGTATTCTCGTTCCCATTCCCGATCCTACCGATCCCCAACGCGGTAAACTCCTGCGCGATCAAGGCTATGCAGAAACCATCGCGGCTGCTGGCGACTATTACTTAACAGAAGACGGCACATTTGTCCTGACTACCGCCTACGATCGCGCCGCCGCCGAAGAAAAAATTTGGTTTGTTAACCCCAATGTACGTTGTCGGGTTTCCCTAATTAAAACCAGCGCTGGTTCGGGAGTTGTCACAGCTTCCTTTTCTTCAGAAATCCGCCAGGGTGTTCAAAGTTAAGTTAGCCATCCACCATAAAATCTCACACCAAAGCATGAAAATCTCTCTTAAGAGTCAACAGTCAACAGTCAACAATCAACGATAGATCCAAAAATACAGCACTAGTCATTTCTAGTCATATAGATACAACATCAAAACGTGCAGTTTCAATACATACTGATCGCGTTAGCTTTGCTATGTCATTTTTCACAAATTAAGGTCATCATTTGAAATTTTCATTCTCCTATTGTTTATTTATCCTCATTTAGTTATGACCTCTTCAATACCACATATTTGCGAAACTGTATCTAATGATTTAATTACCTTAGCTCGTTGGATGGCAGGTGATTTCAGCAATTATAAACAAGCATACGAAAACCCTAAAGATTACGCCCATATTCATGTTTTCTTTCGCCCTTTAGCCTTTGAATTCTTCTCAGGAATTGGGCTTTATTCCGAACAAGTTTATGACTATGATTTGTGGCGACCTTATCGACAGGGGGTACATCGTTTAGTCGATCAAGGCGACCAAATTTATATCGAAAATTACAGTTTAAAAAACCCTCTTTTATATGCTGGTGCAGCCCGCGAATTAAGCATTCTCAAAACTATCACCCCAGATTGTATAGAACGCCGATATCACTGCTCAATGATTTTCCAACGCGAGGGAGATAGATTTATTGGCGGTGTGGAACCGGGAAACTTATGCTTAATCGAAAAAAATGGCTGTCAGACTTATCTCCACAGTTACGTTGAAATCACGCAAACCACTTGGGTAAGCCTTGATAGAGGGCTGGATGTAAATACACACGAGCAGGTTTGGGGGTCTACCTTTGGGCCTTTGCGGTTTGAAAAAAAGGAGAGTTTCGCTGATGAAATTCCAAACATCCTATGAAACTTCTCTAGCCAATCTGGGCATTAAGCCGAATATGCTACCCCCAGAAGCACAGAAAAAAATGCAATGCTGGATTCGCAGCAGACATTTAATTTGTTCTGGCAACTTCTTTGTTTTTGAAACTGTAGATTACAGTGCGATTGAGCGTTTTTCTCAATGTGTGGGTGCCTTAGGAGGTACTGTGATTTCTGTCGATCCAATTGACAAAATTTGGATGGGCGCTCATCGTCAAGTAATTCTTTATCGGGCAAGAGCTAGTTTGCATACACCTTGCCACAATTTGAAACAATATTGGCTGAAATATGGAGGTTTTCGCACCCGATTTGATGAGCAAGTTTAATTGATTTGCTAGATATCAAATCAGATGAAGTCTACTAAGGTGTTGCATAATTGACACTCCCCCGCTAATGGGAGCATCCCAATTTTGACGCAATACCCTTCTAGGGTATTGCTATACCAACAAAGCCTGCCTTCGCAGGCTATCAAACTTTGAGCCTGCGAAGGCAGGCTTCGTATTTCTAGCCCCACCCTTATAGGGTGAGGGCGTTTTTGCACATTTGGGATGCTCCCCCTGCTAATTGCTTTCCTTTGGAACGCTCCGCAAACGCAATTTAGGGGGAGATTCTTGCTTCTCAGAAACACGCACTGCCTCTTTTTGGCACAGTTTTCGCGAAATGTGGGTAGTAATAATTAGCTTTGTGAGAGAGGTGAGGATGCAAAGTATGAGACCCATACGCCGAAAATTTCATCGCAGATATGGGTTCATTTTATGGAAAAGATGGGTAATTGCAAATGTAGTTGCAGAGATTTTCAATTGATTAATCATACAGTTAGGGGCACAATATTTTGTGCCCCTGGGATATCTGTGTATAATTTTATCGCGCTTCCCTAAATAGGTGAAAAACCGAGTAATTATTGAATACCTAGCAATTCCACTTCAAATACTAGGGTAGCATTAGGCGGAATTACACCACCAGCACCACGAGCGCCATAACCTAAATCTGGGGGGATAATTAACTTACGGCTACCACCAACTTTCATGGTGCTAAGTCCTTCATCCCAACCTTTGATGACTCGTCCAAGACCGAGCGGAAAGCTGAAAGGTTGACCGCGATCGCGCGAACTGTCAAACTTTGTACCATCAGTTAAAGTTCCGGTATAGTGAACTACAACCGTTTGTCCCTTTTTTGGAGTCTCCCCGGTTCCTTCTTTTAGTTCAACATATTGCAGCCCAGAATCGGTAGTCACGGTATTGGCGTCAGACATAATATTGCTCGCAATCAAATTATTGTTTTCAGTAATAGTAGTGGGTGCTGGTGCAGTGTCAGTGAGATTAGCCGCAATAGCAGAGTCCTGTTTACTACCAATTTGCGCTAATACTAACACCACAACACATACCAGCATTAACCCAACGCTGAGTAAAATCGCTTTCAAAATTAAGCCTCCCTATATGGCTAATGTGTCTCAGTTTGACTAACAGGACACAATTAGTAAATCACAAAGGATGTCTTAACGCCAAAGCTTATTTTCTAAATCCCGTACTTGCCGTTCTAAACGATCGATTCTACCGCGTAATTCATCTACTTCTGATTGTCGCGCTACGCCTAAATCTTGCATCATGTTCCGCATTTGTCGTTGCATTTGCGCTTCCCAAGTTCCCTGTTCCGATCGCAACTGCTGTGCAATATCATCCATTACAGCTTTGGCTTGTTCAGGATTGAGCTTACCATCTTTAACCAGTTCGTCGCCCACTTGTCGCAGTTTATCTGCTACTAAAGATGTTGTACCAATACCAAGCATTAATAACTGCTGCATCCAATTGTTATTATCCATACTCCCTTCCTGTGAAATTATTTCAACCCAGCCTACCCTTGCGCTTGTGTATATGCAATTGAGCTATGCTAAAAAAAGCGTAGCTATTCTAGCCTACAACTCTATTTTGGCAAATTGGCAAGAGTAAAGAATAGAAGTAGGTGTGGTTATTACGAAACGGGTATGAGGGGCTAGGGGTTAGGGAAGGGAAGGAGGACAAGGGGGACAAGGGGGACAAATGACTGAAGTCAAGAGTCTATTTCAGTAGACTTGAGCTTTGTCCTTGGGAATTCATTCCCAGGCGGGTGAAAAAGCTTACACCGACAATTACAGCATATTTCAGGTAAATTAGGTACGTGCTTCGGGGCATGGCAGTGCCAGTGCCCCTACAATCAACGATAACAGGACTTAAGCAACTGGCAATCTGCTGTATGATGTTAAGGTAAGCTGCGCAACACTTACAAAAAAGGCTAGCTGAAAGCCCTTGAGGAACAGGCGCACAGCGCCGTCCAAGCGTACTTTAGGCAAGGGATGAAAGCTGCCGGAAGCCCTTTAGGGCTGAGTGATGTTTTCTCTTTTTGGTTCTGGCAGGGTATCAATCAATTCTTCTACTATTTGAGTAATTGTTTTCTCTTTTTCCACTGCTAATAAACGCAACTTATTAAGTCTGCGCTCGGTAATCCGAATATGTAAATCTTTTTTCATTATTTGTGCACATAATGCGAACATATTTATGTGAGTATATATTTAGTAAAAAAAACAAGGAGGTGATTAAACTTGCTAACAAACTATGTATACAAACTCAGACCAAATGCAACACAATCAACAAAAATGAGTAATTGGGTAGATATGCTCAGAAGTCACTATAACTGGTGTCTTAATGACCGATTAACCCAATATGCTCAACAATTTATTATGGGTGAATATTGTGATATAAGGACTAAAGCTGAAGCTTGTCCGCTTACTTGTTTTGTTAGCAAGAATGGTGCAACGGGTGAACCTTGGAAAGAAAGTAAAATCGATAAAAAAGGTAATCCTGTAAATCCACGCCGTAATGCTGGAATGATTCAAGATGCTGCACTACCAGAGCTTAAAAAAGCTAGACCTTGGTTTGCTGGCATTGACTCAACAGCGTTGCAACAAAATATTAAAAGACTAGATAAAGCCTATGAGAACTTTTTTGACGGTCGTGGATTCCCAAAATTCAAAAATCGTTCTAATTTCACATCTTTCACGATGACGATGGGTATTAAAATCCAGAAAAATAAAATCTATCTACCCAAATTAGGCTGGATGAGATTTTATCATTCTCGTCAAATACCCGATGGATTCACAATAAAAGCAGCAACAATTCGCAAGCGTCAAGATGGTTGGTACATATCATTAAGAATTGAAGATAAAACCATACCTGACTATGTTTCTAGTCCATTGACTAATGTTAAATCAATCCTTGGTTGTGATTTAGGCTTAACAAAATTGGTACATCTTTCTGATAATTCTCAAATTGATAATCCAAGGTTTGCAACCAACAAAAAGACAAGACGCACTTTAAAACTACGTCAGCGTCGTATTAGTCGCAAAGTCAAAGGTAGTGTTAACCGCAAGAAAGAAACCAAAAAAATAGGCAGACTTCATAAGAAAATCGCTGATAAGCGTCAAGCTAGAGAGTGGAAAGTTGCGAATAAAATAATTTCTAGAAATGTTGATGCAATTGCTATTGAAGATTTAAATGTATCAGGGATGATGAGACGCTGCAAAGTTAAAGTAGACTCAACTACTGGCAGGTTTTTAAGCAATGGTCAATCTAGAAAGAAAGCATTAAATCGGTCTATTTCTGATGCAAGTTGGAGTGATTTGACTTTAAAAATTGAGTATCTGGCTGCAAAGCAAGGAAAGGTCGTAATTAAGGTTAATCCTAAGCACTCTAGCCAAGAATGCCGTAATTGTGGTCATGTGGACAAATCTAATAGAGACGGTGAAAAATTCATCTGTGTTAAATGTGGACACATGACACATGCTGATATTGGAGCGGCTAAAACCATCAGAGATAGAGCATTTGATATGGTACGTGGGGACTCCGCGAAACCTAAACGCCCGAAACAACGTAAGGAGAAATCAACACGCACTCCCGTGCAAACGTGTTGAGCCTGGGAACCTGAGCAATCAGGATATTAAGACAGCGATGTTTTAAGAATCTCCGTGGCGTAGCAAGGGAGAGTGTCAATTAGGCGCTGTAAAACCTGCTTTTTCTGCCGTAGCGGTATCTTTAAAACAGATATCTGGTTTCACTTTGGCATAATCAGGAAACTTCGTAGTGTGATAGATATTTCCTCGCTTTGCCGTAGCTTTCCCCTTAATAGGTGCGTTGCTAGGACAAGTAGTTTCATCTTGAGGTTTTACGCCTAACTTTTGTGCATCTGCGGAAATCGCTGTATTAGTTCCCGTGGCGGAAGTTTCTCCTTTTTTATCAGGCTTAACTTGAGAAACCGCCGTTGGTTTTTCGGCATTATTATTAGCAGATTCTTCTGATTTACCACCACAACTAGCTAACATTAAAACGCTTAACAATGTTAGCCCAATTCCAAATTTACGTAGTGTAATTTTTGCGCTCATGAAATATTTAATCCAACAATTCAAGTGTTATTTTCAGCAGATAGAGGTTGTTTAAAAAGTATTTTGTGACGCTTTTGATAAATTCTTGCTTGCCTATTTAATCTGAAAATATTTCTTTATAAATCTCGTTAAATGGCTTGCTGTCAACAAGATGACTTTTAAAACATCCTCTGCTACCTCTGCTTAAACCGGGGGATATTTTTGATTTACAAATCCCTTATCCAACTGTCACTTCGTTGGTAGCTACTTCGGTTGCACCACTGACGCCAGCAGCAACTTCAGCCAATTGACTCAAAGTATCTGCATCGGGTACTTTCCCTCTTAAAACTACTTTAGTTCCTAATTGAGCAACGTAAATTGTATTAATACTATCGAAACGACGATCTTCATCAAAAGCCAAGGCAACTCTTTTGGCTAAACCACTTTGGTCATATTCTCCATTTAATCCCATTCTTTCAATAGGAATTGTTTCACCTTCAGCAGAATTCTCAGCTACTAAAGTAGGCTCAGGATTTACTTGAGCATTTTCTGGTTTTTCCATACCAAAAAGTCTTTGTAACCAGCCCATAATGTATTTTCTCCAATGCTAAATCTTGAATTTACGCAAGTTTTTGAATTTACGCAAGTATTTTAACTTATTTTGAATTTAGATTGATTGTAGCCAATATTATCCAAATGAATGTTGAAAAAATTATTTATCTCAAGGATGCACATATCAACGAGATATTTAAATTATGACAAATCCAAGATTAAGTCAATGATTGTTATTTTTTGTTAAAAATTAGAGCCAATTTATTGACGTTTCCAGGCAAATCTTGGTTAATTTTATATTCTGTAATATTCAGTTTATAGAAAATATCTATGAACAAATAAAAATAATTAAATAAAACTTATAAAAAATTATTGTCTAGTCAATAGTCAAGAGTCAATAGTCAACAGTCCATAATTTTAATGACCAATGACCAATGACCAATGACCAATGACTAATGACCAAATTAATTAACGATCGCAGTTAGGGTGTTAAAGAAGTCAGGGTAAGAAATCGCTGCTGCTTCGGCGCGGTGAATGGTGGTGATTCCGCTAGTGACTAAAGCGGCGATCGCTAAACTCATGGCTATGCGATGATCTGTATGGCTATCAACATCAGTCCCGACTAAAGCAGTACCGCCTGTAATTTCCATCCCATCGGGGAGTTCGGTAACCTTAGCACCCATTTTATTGAGTTGCTGCGCCATCACGGTAATGCGATCGCTTTCTTTAACTCTTAACTCCTCTGCATCGCGAATAATTGTTGTTCCTTCGGCAAAGACGGCTGCTACTGCCAAAATCGGAATTTCATCAATCATTCTCGGTATAATATCGCCAGCAATCGTGCAGCTTTTTAAACTACTGGAACGCACTCTGATATCCGCTACTGGTTCCCCTGCGACTTCTCGCTGATTTTCCAGTTGAATATCTGCGCCCATCATTGCTAAAGCTTCTAAAATCCCGGTGCGAGTAGGATTCACGCCAACGTTTTCTACCACTAATTCCGAACCAGGAACAATTGCACCTGCAACTAACCAAAAAGCGGCGGAACTAATATCGCCAGGAACTATAACTTTTTGTCCGTAAAGTTGGGCTGGCCCGGTAATCGTCACGCTGTTGGTGTCTGGATCTATACTCAGTTCCGCACCAAACGCCCGTAACATCCTTTCGCTATGATCGCGGGAAAGGGCTGGTTCTGTTACCGTAGTTTTACCGTCAGTTGCTAGCCCTGCGAGTAAAATACAAGACTTCACTTGTGCCGATGCAATGGGAGAATGATAGTGAATTGGTTTAAGCGCTTGTCCTTGAATCGCTAGGGGTGCGAGAGAATTTCCTTTGCGTCCCCAAATTTGCGCGCCCATTTCTTGTAAAGGTTTCACTACACGGGACATAGGACGCGATCGCAAAGAAGCATCACCTGTTACAGTAAAAAAGCGCCCTGGATGGGAAGCCAAAAGTCCCAACATCAGACGCAGTGTAGTGCCAGAATTACCAGCATTCAATACGTCAACTGGTTCTTGTAAATTTCCCAGCCCAATACCTTTAACCTTGACTAAATCCGTATTTAGTTCCGAAATTTCCGCGCCCATAGCTTGAAAACAACTAGCAGTGCTGCGCGGATCTTCTCCTAAAAGCAGACCTTGAATTTCCGTTTCACCTTGGGCTATAGCGCCCAACATTAAAGCACGATGAGAGATAGACTTATCACCGGGAATCCGAATCCGACCTTGCAAGGATAAACCAAAGGGAGGTCGCTGGATAATTAATTTTTGCGAAAGATCTGTTTGCGTTTCTTGGGTTATTACAGCAGCCGACATTAGGATACACTGGCTTTTGAACACAATGGAAGTAAATCAGCGACTGCTTGTATTGCAGTAGTTGACTTCCTTCCTAGTATCCTATCGCCTTTTGTTCTATGAAACTTAATCAAATCTTCAAAAAGTGGTCAATGGTCAATGGTCATTTGTCATTAGACCGTTGACTGTTGACCGTTGACTGTTGACTATCCGCTATACTAAATTCGGTTATCTTAAGATTATTTACAATATATTCAATAAATTTACTTTTAAATTAGCTTTCCTGATAAAAATAACAGTTTTTGCTCGATCAATTCGTGCCCTAACTATTTTGATATTTATTTATCTCCCTTACCAAATAAGCAGATTCAGTTAATATCTAAGCATGTTTTATTGTTTAGTTTCTGACCCGGACTGCTAGATACCCTGGTGTTGATTTTTTGTTGTTCAATAGCTTTTAGCCCTTATCGCTCCCATGCTGACCCATCACCGCAAGCCTGTGTGCTTATCACTAATTTCCACCGACCTACCAGTTTGGTCTGTTGTGGAAACCGCCGGAACATTGTATCAAAAAGATACTGACCGTTTTCATTTACTCTTGACTGCACCGCCTTTAATTAGTTGCGAAATCATAAATTCTCAAAATACCGAGGACACACCTCCGCAAAAACGGAGTAGTGCTTATGCACCCAGCAGTCCCAGGATTTTGTGGTTAGAGATTTCCCCATATCGGGTAATAATGACCATGCAAGGTAACGCTCAAGTAAGTTATCGTCACTTCTGGGAACAGGGTGTTTATGGTGTTAGTCGTTACTGGTTACCAACAGAGTCATTGCAACCTAATGAGCCTATCCGTCTGCGGAATTTCACAACTGCTATGGTTCTCACTGGCAAATCTTTACCAGAGCATTTGCGGATAGAATACGAATTATGGGCAGACAAAGTGCAATTAGGACGGTACATCCTTAATTTAGAAATCAAGCACTAATCGTAAATTTATCTTCACCCTCACCCAGTTAAAAATCATTGTGAGGGTGAATTTTTCAGTAAGTAGTCAATGGTCAGAGACGCGATTAATCGCGTCTGTACAATTGTCATTAGTCCTGCTTCCCTAGCCCCTAGCCCCTAGCCCCTAGCCCCTACCAAAATAACTAGGCGCATTCCCGGCTTTCCATTTAATATTGCAGCCAATGCTAGGTTTTTGCTCATCTGACACAGATTTACCCGCTAGTACCGCTTCAATAGCTGCACGTAAATCCGCGCCTGTGACAGGTTTACCATTACTCGGTCGGCTATCATCTAATTGTCCGCGATATACAAGTTTCTGTTCCCGATCAAATACAAAAAAATCAGGGGTACAAGCGGCTGTATAAGCCTTGGCTGTTTCTTGGCTTTCGTCATAGCACACAGGAAATTTTAAACCCAGTTCTATCGCCATTGCTTTTAACGATTCTGGCGCATCATCTGGATAATTTTCCGCATCATTCGCACTAATAGCAATTATACCTAAATCACTATTTTCATAGTCAGTTCCTAACAGCGCCAATTGCTGTTGAATATGCTTTACAAAAGGACAATGGCGACAAATAAACATGACCAATAAGGCTTTTTTATCAGCAAAATTAGCCAAAGAAATTACTTTACCAGATACTACTTCTGGTAGATGAAAATCTGGGGCAATAGTGCCTATTGGCAACATTGTTGAAGCAGTTAAAGCCATAATTTACCGGATGAGATTTCCCTAATAGATAATACCAATTGAAAAACAATGCAACAAATTGTAGGGGCAAGGCAATGCCCATTTGTGTCAACTTAACGTGAAACCCTTGCCAAGACTCGATGAGCAAATTCCATCCCCTACCATAAAGCTTCGGGTTACCCCACCCCAGTTTTGTCTAAAGCCAAAACTTCCCCTCCCCGTTTACGGGGAGGGGTTAGGGGAGGGGTAAAACGCTTGTGGGGTAAGTGTTTGAACTTAAGTTGACACGTATGGGCAATGCCTTGCCCTCTAGAATAGATTGATGTGTCGCAAAAATTATTTGAATGGGTATAACAAAATAAAAGCACAACAATGTTGTGCCATATCTGTTTACTTAATTTACTGGAAAGAGGCTAGATTTTCAAATATTCTTCACTACCACAACTTGGTTAAAGCCATGTGGGTTAAAGTCTCCAAAAGAATAGGTAGAAAAGAAAAAGTCACCTGTCAATGGGTCAATTGCTGCGCCAATAGGGCCGTCAATTCCAGTTAAAAAGTCTTGGCGGCTGCTGCTAATGGGATCGCCATTTTCATCTATGCTGTAAACGGCAACTTTATCAGCATCTTGCTCTGTCATTAAGATGCGCTGACTCTTAAATTCTGGCATGGAACCAGACACATAAACAAAAGCATCTGTACCTCCACTGAGCGTGACTGATTTAGTTGCGGGTGCTATGTTCCAAGTCCCTGCGCCATCAGCAGACACAGTGGTGTCATAAAAAGTACTGGTATCGTAGGAGGTAATTTTTAACCGCCCAGCACCAGGAAAACCTTGAGGTACAAAAGTTAACCCACCTGTAGAGGCGTCAAAACCCAAATCGTTTAAATCGATTTGCTTGTCAGCGCTAGAACTACCAGTTTTGATTTGCCCTACTGTATTGTCATTCCATGTGGTATAGAATAAGACATTATTAGGGCCAAAGCCTAAACCTGCATCAATTAAACCACCATTTAACCCAGGTGCAGTAGCTAATAAGTTAGCTGTGCCTGTAAATCCAATAATATGATTATTAGCATCTCGTTGGAGTGCGATCGCATAAATTTGGCTATTTTCTCCCTGAGGTGTAGAACCAATAAACAAAGTATTGGGATCGTCTGCTTTAAAAGCCAATCCCACATAAGGAGTTGGTAATCCTGGTACTTCCCCAAGACTCTTGACAGTGTAAGCACTATTAAAGGGAGCAGCCAAAGTCATAAATTGGCTAAATTGTTGAGCGTAATCGATTAATTTTTTACCAGATTCTGTCTTACGCCATTCTTTTTGGGAATTAATCAGTGCATCTAAGGGAGATGTTTTCCCTGTCGCTCCCTTAATTTGAAAAATCAGATCGTTATAATCCCAGTCAGAACCTTGAGATGCAAGGATATCTTCAACACCAAAAGTTGCACCTTTATCTGTTCCCTGTCCAAGTTGGGCAAAGTGAACAGATTTGTCTGTATTCGCATTAGCAATCGAAAATATAGCAATTTTATCTTTAGGAGAATCAACCAGTTCGCTAATTTTTCCATTAGGTAATAGTAGAAAAGCAAACTGCTCCCCAGGATTCATAGCAAAGCTTTTTTCGCCTAAAAAGCTACCATCATTTTTCTCACTTTCTCCGAAGTCGCCACTAAATTTAGCACCTTCTGTAGAATCGGTAATAGCAAGATAACCAGCTACAGAATTGCTCAGAATCCGACGGGCAGATTCTTGAATAAATTCCATCGAACCAAGTTGTAAACTTTCCATCCCCTTCAAACTGAAGAGGCCAAGTTCTCCATGATAACTGCCACTATCAGCTAAAAATTCAATTTTGGCTTGCCCATCAAGCCCGACATTAAACACACCAGGATCTAAAAAAGACATTGTTTAAAAATGTTGAGCCTTACTCGCAAAAACATCTCAATTTTTATCATGCAAAATTCGACTAAAATTTTAGGTAGCAATTTACAGTACAGTGTAATCTTGCAACTAAAATTCAAGTCAAGCATGAATACAGACAGGATTTAATTGATAAATCTGCTGTTACTTAAAGATTGATATTTAAATCTAGCAAAAAAAAGTCTAGATAATATTTAGGAGATCTACGCAATTATTTGTGAATATATTATTGTTTTACGAAATAATTTCGGTATTCACAGAGATAGGTTATATAGATAAAACTCAGGTACTAAAAATACAACACTTTCTGTAATAAACAACGCTTCCTGGAAAACAAGCAGTATTTTATTTATTTTATAGAATATTATTTTTGTTTGATTCTATTCAGAAATAACGATTATTGCGCGGCATCACTTAACAAAATATTCTATCCTTCTTAAGAAAATTTCCTAGTTAAATTATATCAATTCAAATAATGTTTACGACACATCAATATATTCTAGAGGGCATGGCACTGCCATGCCCCTACCGTCTGTCGCATTCTTTTTTCAAATTGGTATTAGAACTATATTTAGAGCTTTATTAATATTAGAACCCTGACTTCTCACCAAAGTTAGGGTTCTTGTTTATCACAAATTCTTGGGAATCACTCGATAAAAATTAAAATTACTATTTACAAATTTGCTAAAAGACCAACAATACCGTGTCCTGTAACAACTTCTAAGACTATTAGAGACACAAAACCAATCATTGCTAAACGACCATTGAGGAGTTCTGCATAGGGTGTAAAGCCAGTGCGTAGACGCGAAGCGGCTTGTCGCCAGACATCGCCTTGCTCATCCACATATACCTTTGGTTCAAGGGCAAAGTTGTTCATTAAACCTTGGTCATCAACGATGGAAGTATTTGTACGCATAAGATTTTCCCGCTTTGATTTACTATGTAACGAAGTGTAACGCATATGGTTAACTTTTGTAAATAAAAATTTCAGAGATCGCCGTTTAGAATACGCCAAACTCCTGCTACACAAAGGTTTTAGTAATATTTATATTTATGAGAGATGTAACGAGCAAACAAATTCTTTACGTCTCAGGTAAAATTTGGTAGCAAAACTTTTCTGTAAAACTAGCCCTAATTGTGATTGAATAGTGTGCTGGGAATTTTTCGGAATTTGAGCCAACAATGATAGGAACGGGCCAGGCAACCCAATTTGAATACAAACCACTGCACAAGCCTAACCAGCTAATTTATGGTCAAGGTCAAACAGCAGTGATTACAGGGTGGACTGTAAAGGCGAGTGTTGCCAAACATTTACAACCACAAGATTATGCAGTGATAGGGCAACTATACTCACCCACAAGAGGGTTAAATTTACTACTTCGGAATTTGTTATTTAATCCTCATGTCCGCTATTTAGTGGTGCTGAACGCTACAAAAGAAGACAAAAATGCAGGGGCGTGTGAGTGCTTATTAGATTTTTTCCGTAATGGCTTTGAAGAAGGTTTAAGTGATACTGGGCGTAAATGCTGGGTAATTAACTCTAAGATTCCAGGTTACGTTGATATAGAAATTGATGTGAATGCTTTAAAACATCTGCGGCATTCTATAGAGTTTAAAGAAGCAAATTCGATTACAGAAGTAGTTGATATAGTTAAATCTTTTGCCCAAAGAGAAGCATTAGAACCTTGGGGTTCGCCGTGGGAATTTCCCATGTCTACCATTGAACCGACAGTTTTACCAGGGACACGCTATGGGCATCGGATTGAAGGTAAAACTATAGCTGAAACTTGGGTAAAAATTATTCATCGCATTAAAACAACTGGAACAATTCGACCCACTGGCTATGATGGTAAATGGCAAGAATTAATTGATTTGATGGCAGTTGTTACTGATGAGCCAGAGAATTTTTATTTCCCTGAACCTAATTATTTACCGATTGATCGTAATTTTTTAGAAGAATACATTTGCCAAATTTTAGATGATGCACCTTACCGAGAAGGGTTGAAATATACCTATGGTCAACGTTTACGTTCTTGGTTTGGAAAAGACCAAATTGAGCAAGTGATTCACAAATTAATAGGAGAAATTGACGCTGCAAGTGCAGTCATGAATTTATGGGATGTAAAAGACCATGATAAAGGTGGTAGTCCTTGCTTGAATCACATTTGGCTGCGAGTTGTAGATAATGAATTATCACTAACTGCGACTCTCAGAAGTAATGATATGTTTGCGGCTTGGCCTGCAAATGCAATGGGATTGAGAGCTTTACAAAAACATATTAGAGATGAGATTGCCAAACGTTCTGAATATAACTTGAAAATGGGGCCATTGATGACCCTCAGTCAGTCGGCTCATATATATGATGATACTTGGAGCAATGCTGAACAGTTGATTCAACAACAATATGCTGCAATTTGTAGAAAAATAGATTACTACGATCCAGCAGGAAACTTCTTAATTGAAATTGTGGAAGATAAGCTTGTTGTTACACACACAACTCCCGGTAGTGGAGAAGTTGTAGGTTGCTATTCCGGTAAAGATGCATTGAAATTAGTGAGAGAAATTTGTGCAGCTTCACCTTCTATACGTCCAGATCATGCTGGATATTTAGGTATGGAATTACAAAGGGCTGCTGATTGCTTAAAAACTGGCAATAAATATATTCAGGATAGTAAATAATGGCTTTAGATGAGCAAAGACCAACATGGGATGAGTACTTTTTGATGTTGGCTAAGTTAGCAGCTACTCGCTCAACTTGTCTAGCTTTTCCTGTAGGCGCTGTAATTGTGAAAAATAAGCAAGTAGTAGCCACAGGTTATAATGGCTCACCATCAGGTTCAGCTCACTGTACTACTCAAGGATATTGTTATCCAGGTCTAAGTAGTTGTGATGCTAGTAAGACTTTACCATCGAGGGCTGTACACGCGGAAGCCAACGCGATCGCCCAAGCTGCAAAATATGGAATCTCGACAGAAGGTGCAAGTATTTATGTAACTTTAGAACCTTGTTTGTCTTGTTTAAAGTTAATTATCTCCGCAGGAATTAAAGAAGTATTTTATGAAACTTCTTTTAACAGTGGAGAAAAAGCTTTAGTCAGAGATTCCTTTGTGAATGAAGGTTTAGTTATACTGAAACCAGTTCAACTTTCTGAAGCCACAGCAAAAAGAGCAGCTTCATTTATACTCTTATCCACCTCTGTTGCTAGTTATGACATAGTGAATAATTCCTAACACCGAAAAAACAATAACTATTTTCATTGATTATGTTTAGTGATATAGATATTAAGAAGCAAATAGAAGAGAGAAAAACAATTCTCTAAAAGGGATATCTATCGCTCCGTTTGAAGAAAAGTATTTAACTCCAGTTGGTTATGACTTGAGAGTAGGCGTTAAAGGATTTTCTTGGAGAAATAAGCGAGAAATTGATATAGAACAAGAAAAAATTATTGAGATTAAACCCAACGATACCGTCATAATTGAAACTTTAGAATCTATCAGTCTTTCTAAAGAAATAGGAGCTACAATACATGCAATGGTTTCAAAGTCAGTAATTTATGGTTTATCTCACATTTCAACTACTATCGATCCTGGATGGACAGGTAAACTTTTAATATCAATTCATAACTTCCGAGATAATTCTGTAGAGCTTCGATTTCGAGATTCTTTCTGTACAGTCTGTTTTTATAGAGTTGAATCTGAGTCAACAGCAATATTAGGAAGACCTATTGATAGGGATGATATTTGGGAGAGACTCCTAGAAATTGCTAAGGAAGAAAAAGATAGACAGGCTAGAGAAACACAAATCAAAAAAGAAAAAGAAAAAACAGAAGATAGAATTCGGATTACCTTAATGGTAGTGTTCATCTTGTTAACTTCGTTTATCGGTCTTCAAGTTTCTTTCAAAGATGCTGCCTTAGGTGCTTCGTTGGCTGCCTTTCTAGCTGTAGTCAGCCCTAGTATAATCGAGTTGTTAAAGCCTAAATAATTAATTATTGCTATGAATATAACAAAGACGCGCGTATACATATCTGGCGCGTTAACTGGAATTGATAACTTAGCTGAAATTAGAGCTTTCTATGAAAATATTGGCTTAATTTGTAAAGATATAGGACTTCAAACTTATGTACCGCATTTGAATACCGATCCTGTTCTTCATGCAAATATTACTCCGCAACAAGTGTTTGAAACAGACAAGCATCATGTTAGTGAAGGTGATTTAGTAATTGCTTATATTGGCTATCCCTCACTGGGAGTGGGTATGGAACTAGCCTATGCAGAAATAAACAGCATTCCGATTATTCTCTTATACGAAATCGGTAAGGAAATATCAAGATTCCCTCGTGGTATACCAACTATTTTTGCCGAGATTAAGTTTAGTAACTATGATGATGCATTTACTCAAATCAAGACAGTTGTAGAGCAGTGGAGATGCCAACATCTAACAAAATCGGCATCACCTCCTTCATACTCCACCTAAAAATTGCCATAGCAATTCATAGTTTGTTAAAGTGACATTTATTACTTCACGAGCTAAGGGCTATGACTGCGCCGGATTTCGGTAATTTGATCAGCTACATCCAACAGGGATTTTGGCATATCTGGCCCGGTGAGGATGATATCAACATGGGAAGGACGTTTGGCTAAGAATGCTAAAACTTCGCTTTCTGGAATTAAATTAAAGTTAATCGCTAAACTTAATTCATCTAAAACAACGAGAGAATACTGATTCTCACATACTACCTTTTGTGTATGTTGCCACAATTTTTGTAAAGCTTCGTTTTCTGCATCATCTAACTGTGGTGTATCGATACAACGAGGTAAATCGCAACGAATCCAATCTAAATTTTGCCCCAATTGAATTGGTCTTTCATGCCCTTGACGAATGCCACCTTTGAGAAATTGTACAACTAACACTGGCGTGCCTTGTCCGGCAATTCTCAGTGCTTGCGCCATAACAGTTGTGAAAAAGTTACGGTGTGAGCTAGTGAAAACTTGTACTAGCCCTTCAATGGGGGATGGTAAATTAAGGGTTGAATTTACACTTGAGGTATCTAACTGAGCTACCATAAAACGAAGTTTAAAATATTACAAATTCACAAAGAGTTTTTGCTGAAACAAGCGATCGCTAATTAACCTGTATAATCAATTAGATTTTCACACATGTATTTTATTGAGCCAGTTGCATTTTTAGTCAAGCACTACCTTTGTGTGGAAGTCAAGAGTTAATGATATTGGCATTAATCTGATATAAATGCAAGTCGTCATAAAACTCAAAACACAGAACTAGCAGTGCCAATTCATCAAGAACCAGGGTGCAAGCTCTGCAAATCAGCAGATGTTAGATTTACTATTTGTTTGGGCACAACAGAGTAGGTAAGTAATAAATTTAACAGGATGAGGAGTAAAGTGTTGTGAGATTGGTGATTCTGGGTGGTTCAGGATCGGGGAAAAGCACTCAAGCAGAAAAACTTTGTAGATACTTTGAGATTCCGAAGATTTCTACAGGGGAAATTTTACGAGAGGCCATATCTGTTGATTCGCCATCCTTACGAGAAGATGCTTTGCAGTCAAGTGTCAACAATCACATGCATAATTTGGGAGAGTTGGGACGCTATGCACAACCCTACGTGGAAACTGGGGAACTAGTCCCGGACGAAATGATGATTGAATTGATTCGGATGCAGCTGACAAAGCTAAATTCGCAATCTGGTTGGATATTGGAAGGCTATCCGCGTACAGCTTTCCAAGCCGAAGAATTAGATTTTTTATTGGAATATCTAGGTCAAAAGTTAAATTGGGCAATTTATTTACAAGTACCAGAAGCTATTATGGTTAATCGTTGTTTAGGGCGATCGCTCAAAGATGAGCAATCCGAAATCGTCCAGAGGCGGATAGAGTTATTTTACGATCGCACTATCCCCATACTCGAATATTACGACCGTCGCCGCCGCCTATTAACGATTAATGGCGACCAATCACGAGAACTAGTACACCAGCAAATTGTTAACCTTTTAGCAGTTCATTAAGAAAATCTGCAATTTTTATTAGTAGTTGCAGGACTTAAGTTGGGCGCTGACTATACCAACAAGCTTCTAGAGAGGCTGTGACATTAAGGTAACCTTAAGGCAGTATTCTCTATGAAAATTCTGAGGCAACTCCAATGGTTTGGCAGCGTCCAGACGGCCGGAACTCCGACGAACTCCGTCCCATCAGCTTTGACAGTGGCTTTACTCGCTTTGCCCCTGGTTCTGTGCTGACAAAATGTGGTGATACAAAAGTACTTTGTACAGTCAGCGTTACCGAAGGAGTACCCAAATTTCTTGCAGGTAGCGGTAAAGGTTGGTTAACTGCTGAATATCGAATGCTTCCCAGTGCCACGCAACAACGGCAAGAACGGGAATTGATGAAATTATCGGGACGTACCCAAGAAATTCAGCGATTAATTGGACGTAGCTTAAGGGCTGCCTTAGATTTTGAAGTTTTAGGAGAACGCACGTTAACCGTAGATGCGGATGTCTTGCAAGCCGATGCGGGAACGAGAACCACAGCTATTACAGGTTCCTTCGTCGCCTTAGCTAACGCCATTTCCCAATTATTACAGCAAGGGAAAATTGAGCGATCGCCTTTATCCGGACAAATAGCCGCCGTCTCCGTGGGTTTATTGGAAGGAGAACCATTTTTAGATCTCAACTATATCGAAGATGTAGCCGCCACAGTAGATTTCAACGTCGTCATGAATCAAAATCTGGATTTCATTGAAATCCAAGGAACAGGAGAAGAAGGTAGCTTTAGCCGCAAACAGTTGAATCAACTATTAGATGTTGCCGAACAAGGCATTCAGGAATTACTCATCGCCCAACGGGAAGCCATTACCGACTGGAAGGAGATTTTTTTGAATTAGGGCATGGGAGCAGGGAGCAGGGGGCAGGGAGCAGGGGGCAGGGGGCAGGGAGTAGGGAGCAGGGGGCAGGGGGCAAGGGAGACAAGGGGGACAAGGGGGACAAGGGGGACAAGGGGGACAAGGAGGATATGGAGGATATGCAGGACATGGGAAGGGGGATGACCACTGACCATTGACCAATGCCCAATGCCCAATGCCCAATGCCCAATGCCCAATGCCCAATGCCCCATGCCCATCGACAACTGATCTTAAAAGTTTCAAAAGTTCAAACGGGGGATTGTAATAAATTCGGTATTGTATTGCTGGAAGCAGGCAAAGTGATGATAAAGCCATGAACAAAACGGTCGAAGTTCTACCGGATCAGTCCGCTCTAGTTAAACGGGCGCTAGACTTGATTCTGTCTAAGATAGATACTGCTATTCAAGAGCGGGGGCGGTTTACTATCGCCTTATCTGGCGGCAGTACACCTAAGCCGTTATATGAGGCGATCGCTAATCAAAAACTGCCTTGGGATAAAATTCATGTATTCTGGGGCGATGAACGCTATGTTCCCCCAGATCATCCTGACAGCAATGAACTGATGGCGCGTCGTGCTTGGCTAGACCGGGTTGATCTGCCGGAAACCAATATTCACCCCATACCAACCTTAGAAGCCGATCCCGCAGTGGCGGCGGTGAAGTACGAACGGCATCTGCATAATTTTTTCAATTCTGCATCCGGAGAGTTTCCCGCTTTGGATGTAGTTTTGCTAGGAATGGGTGATGATGCGCACACGGCTTCCTTATTTCCACATACAGAAGCGTTAAAAGTCAGCGATCGCTTAATTACTGTGGGTAATAAAGATAGCAGCATCCGCATCACTTTTACTTACCCATTTATCAACTCGGCTCGCAGCGTCATTTTTGTAGTTGCAGGTGCTAATAAACGCCCAGCTTTAGCTCAAGTATTTGCGCCCGTAGCTGATGACTTTACCTACCCATCGCGCTTAATTAAACCCCAAGGAGAACTTTGGTGGCTGCTAGATGCGGCGGCGGGTGCAGAACTCCCTAGTTAATTTTCCCAGAGCTGTCTTGCCTGGAAACTGGATCGGGAATCTTTTGGGTCGTCTACCATCATTAGTCATGTGGTATAAATGTTGACAAATGGTAAATTGCCAAGTCTCTTTAACTTTGTCAACATCAAACAAGCGATCGCCAGCAGATTTATCTGATGCAGGTAATAACACCATCTGCAAGCTCTCCAGGAACAATGTCCAATAGAGACGCATGTTAACTTATCAGGAGTAATTGTTTAAAATTGAAAGCTAGAGCCGCTTCTCTGCTTGCCAGTCCCATTTTACGATGAGCTTGAACAAAGGCCGAAATCCATGATCGTCTGCCCTAATTGCAATCACCCCAACCCAGACGGCGCTGTCCAGTGTGAAGCATGTTATACGCCGTTACCAGCGACTAATAACTGTCCCAACTGTGGGGCAACTGTGCAGGCAGATGCCGCTTTCTGTGGTCAGTGTGGCTATAACTTGCGCGCAAATGCAGCAGCACCGCCAACAGCAGTAGCCGCAACTGTCGCCCCTGACATTCCTTTAGAAGTGCCACCATTGGTTACTCCCGATCCACTTGTCGAACTGGTACAACCAGATCCCTTGGCAGTTCCTAACCCGGTTGCTGCTTCACCTTTACCACCCACAGCCGTGGCTGTTCCTCCAGAGGTACCAGTAGCACCAGTAGCACCGCCACCAGTAGCACCGCCACCAGTAGCACCGCCACCAGTTGTACCAGTTGCAGTAGAAATTACTCCGGCATCAGAACCAGTAGCCGCAGTACCCGAACCAGTAGCGGTGATTCCCGAACCCGAACCAGTAGCGGTGATTCCCGAACCCGAACCAGTGGCGGCGATTCCCGAACCCGAACCAGTAGCTGAGATTCCCGAACCGGAACCAGTGGCCGCAGTACCGCCAGCACCTGCTGTTAGCCCTGCCAGAACCCAATTACAGCAGATTACTGCACAACTATTCCACGTTCAAAGTGATACCAATATTGAATTACCCCAAACACTGTCTGTAATTCATATCGGCAAACCTAACGATCGCATTCCCCCAGATGTGGATGTATCCGGATTTCCCAATTCGGAAATTGTCTCGCGGATTCACTCAGATATTCGCGTTGAAGGAGATGCTTTTTATATTGAGGATGTTGGCAGTTCCAATGGTACCTACATCAACAATTTACCCCTATTACCAGGAAACAGACACCGCCTCAGACCAGGCGATCGCATCAGTTTGGGTAAGGGCGATTTGGTAACATTCCTCTTCCAACTCAGTTAAGTTAATTTGGGAGCATCCCAATTTTGACGCAATACCCTAGAAGGGTATTGCTATACCAACAAAGCCTGCCTTCGCAGGCTATCAAACTTTTAGCCTGCGAAGGCAGGCTTCGTATTTCTAGCCCCACCCTTATAGGGTGAGGGCGTTTTTGCACATTTGGGATGCTCCCAGTTAATTTTGCAGTCAAGGCTTTAGTCTTAAAAAAGATGACTAAAGCCTTGACTATCAACATTGGTAATAAAGAAATTAATTTCCCAAATAATCAAACTGAAATTTCTTAATCCTGGCGTTTTAGTAAAAACACAGCCAAGATAATCCCCAAAACTGATAAACCAATGGTGACATTAAAAAAGGGTAAATAGTTACCAAAAATATCGCGGATATTACCAGCAATTAAAGTTCCTAGCAACGCACCCATCCCAAAGGCAGTAAAGACTATACCGTAGTTTTTGGCATAATCCTGAGTCCGAAATAAAATCAAAGTAGATGTAGGCCCAATTGCCAACCAACCGCCAAAAGCGAGATAAATTAAACTAAAAGCGATGAGATAAGTAGCGATCGCTCCTTTAGTCGCACTCAGCATCATAATCGAGGCAATCATAATCAATACATAGGAAACAATGGCTGCATTTTTCGGCTGAAAGCGATCGGCAATCCAACCAAATAAAGGTCTACCTAAACCATTAAATATCGCAAATAAAGACACAGCATTGGCGGCGGTATTTTTGTCTAAACCAATAATTTCTGTACCAACTGGACTGGCAATCCCAATTGCCGCTAACCCACCAAAAGTACCGACGGTAAAGCATAACCACAACCCATAAAAGCTGAGGGACTTTAATAAAGCATTACTGCCATCGCTTTCAGTTTCGCTGAGTTTAATCGGCGGTTGCCAGCCCGCAGGTTGCCAGCCACTAGGCGGGTATTTCATCACCGGCGCGATCGCTAATATAATCAGGGTAAAGGCAATACCAAAAGCTATTAACGTTGGTTGCCAACCGCGATCGCCATTAGCAGCAATTAAATTCTTCGCTAAAGGTGCAGTTACTAGGGGCGATAAACCAAAGCCAATTACCGTCGCCCCAACAGCTAAACCCTTTTTATCGGGAAACCATCTAGCATTAACAGCCAGTGGTATACCATAAACAATCCCTACACCCGCTCCAGCAATAATACCGTAGGTAATAGTTAGTAAAGGGATACTATTTACTAAACCTGAAGCGGTGTAACCAATCCCCATAATTATTGCCCCTACCGCAGTCACCAAGCGTGAGCCAAACCTTTCAATATATGACCCAGTAATCGGCATTAAAATTGAAAATACTACCAATAAAATTGTGAACGGTAGTAAACTTTCTGTAGCTCCTACCTGTAGGGATTTTTCAATCGTACTGCGGAAAATACTCCAAGAATAAGCAGTTCCTAAACAGAGTAGAATCGTTATTCCTAAAGGAATTAGTAACCATCGCCCTTGTTCGGCAGGTAACCCAAATAGTCTGACATCACCAGACAAAGAACTATCAAAATTTTTATTGATACTCATTTTTTACAATGATGAGAACTAACCTAAAATCTACCATTAGTGAAGTTGCAGGTTATCTCAAAGCTCCAGCTAAAAATCTTTCCCTGCCCCATGCCCGATAAGTAGATTAGCATGGAAGAAAATACACTCAAGCCTTTGAGGTAATTACGCCAAGGAAATAACCATGAAGGAACCAGGAAAGAATTGGGAAAACATGCTTCCCCAAGAAGCACCAAAAGAAGTTGAACAGATGGGGCTGACTTGGTTAATTGCGGCGGCGATCGCTACTGTTGTTCTCTGGCAATTCCCCGCCGGAGATTACATTTTATACCCGTTTACGATCCTCGCTACTTGGTTTCATGAAATGGGACACGGCTTAATGGCACTGATGTTAGGGGGACAGTTTCTCAAATTAGAAATTTTTGGTAATGGTTCCGGTGTCGCCACTTATCGCATCGCTTCCTCATTAGGCCCCATCGGCCCCGCGTTGGTTGCGGCGGCTGGGCCGATGGGGCCGCCAATTGCCGGTGCAGCCTTAATTCTCGCTTCCCGCAGTTTTAAAGCCGCTTCCTTGAGTTTAAAAATCTTGGGTGGCTTTTTGCTACTTTCCACCTTAGTTTGGGTACGTTCCTTATTTGGATTTATCGCCATTCCTTTCTTAGGCTTAATTATCCTGGGTATTGCCTTAAAAGCACCCCGTTGGGTACAAGGCTTTAGTATTCAATTTCTCGGCGTCCAAGCTTGTATCAGTACATACCATCAACTGAATTACTTATTTAGCTATCGCGCTGGTTACTTGGGTTTGTCCGATACAGGGCAAATGCAGCAGTATTTATTATTACCTTATTGGTTTTGGGGCGGATTAATGGCGATCGCTTCTTTAGTGATTTTAGTCCGTAGTCTGCAAGTCGCTTATCGTCATTAACAATTCAAAATTCAAAATTCAAAATTCAAAATTAAAGACATTTTCAGTCGGGGATTTAAACCCCGACTGAAAATGATACTACGTATAGACATAGGGGTCTTAAACCCTTTTATTTACGATAAAGCATAGCTCTACAGCCGCTTATTGTCAGACATGGCAATTTTTGCGCCAGCAATCTACCTTTTTATCTGCGGAAAACACCAAAATGAGTGCGTGATTTACCGAAATGGGTAAGCAATATACCTTTTTACCTGCGGAAAACACTAAAATGAGTGCGCGATTTACCGAAACGAGTAAGCGATATGGCTTTTTGAGTAGGTGAAATGGTATTTTACTTGCGGAAAACACAATAATGAGAAGGCGAAATGGCTTAATGAGCAGGTGAAATGGCTTTTTGCTTACTTAAAACATAAAAATGAGTACTTAATTTCGATAAATGAGAAAGCGATCGCCTTTTTTGTTTACTAAAAATATAAAAATGACTACTCAATATGTGTACATCATAAAGCTCGCGCTTTTAGAGCAAATTAAATTGCTGTAAGTAAGTCAAGCTCAAACTCTTTCTCCCCCTGCCCCCTGCCCAACAAAATAAAATAGGCTTTAGCCTGTAACGAGTCTTAGGCTAAAGCCATGTTCGTTTATTTATAGCTGTAGCCAGATAGATTAGGACATCAACCTAAGATAAAACCCTGACAATAAAAGGCTTTTAAGTCTGTCAACTGTCAACAGTCAACTGTCAACAGCTATACTTTCCTAAAACGATTGAGTGCTGAGTGCTGGCTTTTGCTCCCGGTTAATCAAAATCCCTCGCAAACCAGCCGCTTTAGCACCGTTATAGTCTTCTTCCACACTATCGCCAATGTGCCATGCGGCATCAGGCGAGCAATTATGCTTTTCTAAAGCGATCGCAAAAATTTGCGGATCGGGTTTAGCGGCACGGGCTTGGGTAGAAATAGTAATAGAGGAGAAAAAATCTCGCAAACCTAAACTTTGGAGTACCGAATAAATACGGGAATCAAAGTTAGATAATACACCTAATTCAATTCCCATCCTGCGCCAATTTACCAAAGATGGCAGAACATCAGGATAGACAAACCACGGTTCCGCAGTGCCAAAATGAATATATAACTCGCTAAAAAAAGCCGAAAAGTCAGCAAATTCCTTGAGAACTCCTGCGCTTTCAAAGGTATTGAGGGCAACAATCCGCCACCAATCAAATTCCCTTTGGAGTATATCTTGTGAGTCTGCATCGGGAAAAATTGGCGGTGGTGCGGCTTTAAAGCTTTCGTAAAATGCCCGATTTAATGTATCAGCGGGAACATCAACATCAAATTCCTGGGCGATTTGGCGATAAACTTCGCCCACACTACCTTTTACCCCGATGATTGTGCCTACAGCATCTAAAAAAATTACTTTCGGTCGTTCCATCAAAATGTTACGCTTTTGAGTCCTGGATTTGAGATTTTGCCTGATTAGAGTTTCAGTGCATAGTTATATTTACGCACTATTTGCTACTGAGAAAGCGTTTCTATAATAGGACGGACTAGCCAATTAAAACCAACTCTGAGCTGATGATCTAAAGTAGGCAAGCGATAGAGATAAGCTAGGCGACGGGCTACGTAAGCCAATGAACCATCTAACTTGATTCCTAAGCCTGTGAGAGTAGCATTATCTACACCCAATGACAACATTTCCCCTAATTTTTGATATTGGAAAGGTAATAAAGGGCGATTGGTGAGCGAAGCCCAAATATTCCAAGCTGTATAATCTGCTTGTTGAAAAGCAGCTTGGGCTGTAGCTGGGATTTGTTGACCTTGAGCATCAATACAATCGGCTAAATCCCCTAAAGCAAAGATTTCTGGATGTTCCGGGACTTGTAGAGTTGCTGTAGTTGCGATTTGACCGCGCTGATTTTGCTTTAAAGGTAAGGAGTGGACTACCGGACTCACCCTAGTACCTACAGTCCAAATTACCAAATCAACTGGAATTGTATCTACTTGATTTTTATACTCTAGGGAAATAGTATCTTGACCAATAGATTCTACTTTGGTTTCTAAATCAATAAAAATGCCTCGTGCATCTAAAGCTTTTTTGGCAGCTTCTCGGTTAAATTCTGGCGAGGTGCGTAAAATTTGGTCAGTTAGTTCTACCAGGCGAAAGCGTCCTCTTTCTCCTAACCTGTCAGCTAACTTACAAGCTAACTCCACACCGCTATAACCAGCGCCAACAATGGCTACGCGAATTTTATCCGCATCAGATTCTGCCAACACCCGCAAGCGTTCTTCTAAGCGATAAGCATCAGTAATTGTGCGGAAAGGGTAAGCATAGGAAGTAGCACCAGGAACCAAATCTAGGGGAGTTTCGCCACCTAAAGCCAATACTAAACGATCGTAGGGGATTTCCGGGCCGTTTTGTAACTGTACCCGTTGCTGGTCAACATTAATACCCGCAACCACAGCTTGATAAAAACGTACGCCTGTACCTTGCAACAATTCAGCAAAAGGTGGGGCAATTTCCCAAGTTTGCAGTTCGCCAGTGAGTAATTCGTACAGTAGAGGCGAAAATAAAAAGCGATCGCTCTGATCTACCAGCACAATTTCCGGTTTGGTAGTAGATTCCCAAGGTAACTGGCTTAAGCGCAAAGCAGTATACAAACCACCAAAGCCTCCACCAAGGATCACAATTCTCTGAGTTTGTTGAGTCATTTTTTCTTCAGGACAGTCAATCCCTTCTAGGCAACTAACTTTCAGTGTAATGATTTATTTCAAGTTATAGTTATCTGCCTTTTGATAAGCTTTTCAGCTATTGCCCTGCCTTATACTAATCAAATGCTACTCAAAATTGGCGATTTTAGCCGTTTTTATGAGTATTGAAAGTGCGATCGCTTTCTTTAACTTTTAACTGTCAGTACTGCCATTCCCGCCGCGTTGCTGCAACAGATATTCCCAGAGGCGGTCAATTTGCGATCGCCATTCTTGGCGGTCGGCGTTTAGTTCAGACGTAAGACGTTCAAAATTTTGCTGGTGAATGGTTGCAACTTGCAGCAATGCTTCTGCCGTTGCACGGAGTTCTGTAACCGATGTTCTCAAATCGGCGTTAACGGCAACTTGTCTGTCTAGCGCCGCTTCGATGCGGTCTAGTCTGTCTGGTGTTGCTTCGCTCATCTGGTATCTCCTGGTATTGTTGCGTTTTTTTGATTTATTTGCCTAGCTTCTGCTGCATTTAACAGAATTGTTGCCGTAAGATTGCTTAGAGTCCGGTTTTCAGACTTTGCCCATTCTTTTAACACTTGTGCAACTTCCGGTGATACAAAAGCTGTAACTCTTGTGCTGGTTGGTTTACCGCCCACAGTTTTTACTAAATAGCTACTGTTCTATTATCACCTAGCTGTTACAGCTTGTGTCATGCTTTCACTAAACTGATTGAAAAATTGCTTTGGCAATGGAACATGAGACATGGGGGATTCACAGATAAATTTGTTACCCCATGTCTCTGAATTGGGAATAATAAAGCCAAGCTCATCCCATCTGCTCAATTAATTTACTATTAGGAATTGGTGTGCCAAATTTAGATGATTTCAATTAATTTCCCCAAGTTAGTCAGCCAAAAAGAATTTCAAACCCTACTCACCCAACTGGAAACAGATATGGGTACTAATATCTACATTGAAGATGTCGCAGGTAAACCATTAATCGGTGTTAATCATGGACTAAATTCCCAGAAATACCCGATAAAAGTGGAAGAAGAAATAATTGGTTGGGCGATAGCTGACCAAAAAACAGCTAGTATTGCGGCGCTAGTTTCTTACCTAGCACAACAGCAATATGCAAAAAAGGCAGTTACTAAGGAATTATTAGAGAAGTACGAGGAAATTGATTTATTTCAAGACTTATCCACACAAGTTACAGCTAGTCTAGATGTTCAAGAAATTGCCCAACTAGTGATTGAGGAAGCTAAAAATCTCATTCAGTCTACCAGTGGGGCAATTTTGTTGTTAAATGAAAACACAAACTGGCTGAGAATTATTTGGGAATATGGACAAATTGAAACTTGGGCACAACCTCTAATATTAGGTCAAGGAATTGTTGGTACAATTCTCCAAGCAGGTCAAGGTGAAATACTAAACAATATTTCCGTCGATCCTCGGTTTAATCATCTTTCACCGCAAGTCAGTTCCCTAATTTGTGTCCCTTTAACTTCCAAGTCAAAAATGATTGGAGCTATTGTCATGTGTCATGAAACTCCAATTACCTACTCGACTAAAGATTGGAAACTGCTCAGTATTTTAGCGCTACAAGCAGCAGGCGCAATTGAAAGAGCGATACTCTACGAACAAAGCTGCATTGCAGCAAAAGTAGCCCAAGAACAAGCTCAACAACTCCAGCGTACCCTATTTGAATTGCAACAGACACAAACTAAGCTGATTCAAAGCGAAAAAATGTCTTCTTTAGGGAATCTAGTTGCAGAAGTAGCTCATGACATTAACAATCCCATTAACTATGTCAGTGGGAATCTTAGCCATATTCAAGAATATACTCACGAAATTATCAATTTATTGCAACTTTATCAACAACATTATTCCCCACCCGTTGATGAGATTCAAGGAATACTAGAAAGTCTAGATTGGGAATTTGTCATCGAAGACTTAAACAAAATCCTCTCTTCCATGCATTTAGGCGTGGGGCGAATGCGCCAGCTAGCTTTATCTTTACGCAACTTTTCTCGCTTAGATCAGCTAGAGATGAAGCCAGTAGATATTCACGAAGGAATTGATAGCACATTACTGATTTTGCAAGGACGACTCAAGCCAAGAGAAAAGAATTTAGGCATCCAGATAATTAAAGAATACGGCAATATTCCCTTAATTGCAGGCTATGCTAATCAGCTTAATCAGGTATTTATGAACTTAATTGTGAATGCGATCGATGCTTTAGAAGAAGCAATGATTAGTTGTCAATGGCCTGCTGTGACAGATAAAACTAAGAGAGATTTTTATATTCGTATTTCTACTGAGCTAGTTAGCACCAATTTGCTAAAAATCCAAATTAATGACAATGGCCCGGGTATCCCCGAAAGTCTCAAAGAAAGGTTATTTGAACCATTTTTTACCACCAAGCCTACTGGTAAGGGTACAGGATTAGGTCTTTCAATTAGTCATCAGATTATTGAAAAACATGGCGGAATACTGCGTTGTTTATCGCAACCTGGGGAAGGAACCACTTTTTCTATTGAAATTCCCGTGAAGCAAAATAAATGAAAAATTCATTTTGCTTCATTAGCTTTTTGTAAAATTTACAAAAATTCCTGTTTGCGTTCATAGTTCTCACCAGTCATCTAATGATATATCAAAATTCCTCAACCTTAAAAATACTGACAGACATATTATAGACACAAGGATAGAATATTATTGCCACATCTGATAATTAATAATTTCTCAAAGATTCACTAAATAAATAATCGAGTTTTTATGCATGGATAACTTACCTTATTTAACGCCAACCATTTTCACGATCCCGCGATCCCTGTAGGAGAATTATGGATTCATATGAAAAATAAAATATTAATTGTCGATGATGAAATCAGCGTGCGTTTACTACTCGAAGAAGCATTGGAGATTTTAGAAAATGAAGCAGTAGAAATATTAACAGCGAAAAATGGTACTGAAGCCTTAGAAATTATTACATCTGAAAATCCTAAGCTGGTTTTTCTCGATGTTATTATGCCCAAAATGAGCGGACTGGAAGTTTGTAATACAGTAAAAAATGAACTAAAAATCCCAGATATCTATATAATTATGTTGACAGCTAATGGTCAGGAAATGGATAAACGCCAAGGTACCGATGTTGGTGCCGATTTATATTTAACTAAGCCATTCCGCGCCAAAAATGTTCTCAATATTTGTCGCGACGTATTGGGTTTATCTGTTACCCATGAGTGAGTTATAGATCAATACGGTTCAGTTAAGGATAAATGTAGGTTGGGGAGCCACTGCGTTGCGGTGAGACCAGCGCTGCGGGAGGGTTTCCCTCCGCAGGCGACTGGCGAACCCGAAGGGGGGTTCCCCCCGTTGTAGCAACTGGCGTTTGAACGAAGTGAAACCCAACAAAGCGCCGAAAATGTTGGGTTTCGTCCCTCAAACGCCACTTGCTACCCTGCGGGAAGCCGCTCCGCGTCTACAAGCCGGGAAACCCGTCCAACGCAGTGGCTCCCCAACCTACACCAAATCAGTTTTTTGAGGCTAACTGAACCGTATTGAGTTATAGATACTTGTAGGGGGACAAAGATTTTTCTCCCCCTAACCTTGTACTTTATTTAGAGACTTCCAAATAAAAAAACATCCCAATCATTAACTTACCAAGCCCGCAACTCGTAGGGGCGGGGTAACCCCGCCCCTACAATTTGGGATAATTTATGTTCTGGAGTTCCCTTAGCGAAAATTGGCTCTATATAAATCAGGTTATTGCTGAAAATAGAGCTAAAAGTAATTAATTACCCCCGGTAGTAATCGCTTTATTATGTATTGGTGGATCTTCGGGTTTTCTGTGCCATTTTCCTCCATTACCCGGCTCATACTCATTGCTCACGCTATTCCAAGCTACATCACGCGCACCTTGTTCACTCATACCATTGTCTTGAGCTGCATTGAATGCAGCAAAGAAAATTTGTTGGGCGTGTTCGGGTAACTGTTGTCTAATATCCTCAGGTATTTCGTCTATCTGCTTATAAGGCATAAACTTACTCCGATTATCTCAACATAGGTTCATGCTAAAAAACGGTAAAATATATTGCCTCTGTAAGTAGAGATAGACAAATACCTTACTTTAGGCTGAGTTACCAAAAATAATAAGAGGTATTTGTAGGGTGAGAATTTTCTCCGATATTCCAGATTTTAGCAGACTGCTAAAAAGTTATCGTATCTTGCCATTTGTTAATCATCTTATGACTAATACCAGCAACTTTTTCTAAATCTTGAAAAGAGCTAAATTTCTGCTGTTGACGAGTAATCACAATGCGCTGTGCTAACTTTTTACCTACACCAGGAAGGGTTGCTAATTCTTCTACACTTGCTGTATTGATATTTAATTTTGTTGGTATTTGCGGCAGAATTGATGTAGGGCTTTGTATTTGCGGACATTGTTTCGCTTCGCTGGCAATTTTTTGTTGAGTTGCAGTTGGTAACCCCAGCCTTACAGTACCATAAAGACGGTTAAATTCCCGGACATAATGGGCTGCAACTGTAGGATTTTCAATCACTAATAGGGTTTCATCATTACCATTATTAGCTGCTTCAGACCAATTATGAGAACCTGTAATTACAGTTTTTTCATCAACCACTGCAAATTTATGATGAAGTAAATCTCCTTTAGGTAATATAGGAACGCCAACGCTAGTAATTGGGTTCTGCCAAGGTTTATTATCTACTTCATATTTACATTCTTCACTCAAAGCAAATCCCATCATATCTAAGGCTTCGCTGTAAGAACGAAATGCAAATTGTGGTTCAATTAAAGCGCGAATTTGCACATTTTGTTGGTGACGAGTTTCCAGAATATTTGCTAATCGTTGATCGGAAAATACAAATAATGCCATATCAACTGATTTAGTGGCTGATTCTAAAGCGTTAGCGATTAAACCATTAGTACTATTAAGCCAAGGTTGAGTTGCAGAAGTGGGTGAAAATTGAACGGTAATTTTTGTGTCTCCTAATGTGATAGTTTTTGGTAAACGTAGCGGTTTCTTCACACCAAAAATACTATCGGGTTTGCCGCCTGGCCCATCACCCCACATGATGTTAAACTCTTCTGTAAATAAGGCGGCTAATTCTGGATTTTCTATTTGTAAAAAATTATTGGCGTTTCCTAAACTACTAGGATTGCTAAAATCGCCCAAAACATCACTTAGCGTGAAATTAGCCGAAGTAACAATGACAATTTTATTATCGACAACCACAAATTTGTGATGCATTAAACTGCTACCAGCAGAACCATCGGCAGTATCGTCTAGCCAAGGAACTTGAGCATTTTGAATAATTGCTAAAGCGTCTCTTTGATTAATTTCTTCAGCGCTGAGTTCATTGTCTTGGTTAATGTCGATAAATTTACGAAATTCTTGATAGCGTTCCTGTTCTCGTTTTTCTAATTTGCTGATTTCTTGTGGTGTGAAGCTACTCCAAGCACGACTATAGGTATTTTCTAAAATTAATCTAACCTTAACTCCGGCTTTTTGTCTGGTTGCTAATGCTTGGGCTACTTTGGGTAAACGTAATTCTTGAACTGCTACATCTACTGTAGATTTCGCTTGGGAAATAGCATTGACTATTTGTTGTTCTAAATTATCTCCTAGTCGAGTCTGCTGACGATAAGGTTCGGAAAATTCCGAGGACTGGGAATTGTTAAAATAAACTTGAACAAATGGATCTTGTGGTAGAGGTTCGGGAAGTTTATTGTATGATTGGACTCGTTCGCAAGCGGTAATGGTAAAGATGAGAAAAAATGTAAAATAAGACTTGAGACTAGAAGGAATTTGCACTGGAATCTGCTTAAAGTTGATTGACAGTTGACAGATATATTATTCCCAAAATTAAGTATGCTGCAATCAGGAGAAAAACACCTTGACAAACAAGGTCAACAATCCACCTATGAAGGGTTATAAAATTCCTCAAAGTTTCATTTATCCTGAAAATATAGATAGCCCACAGGAAGCTTATCTCTTCACTCATTGATTGGTGATATGCAAATATATCTAGATTACAGTGCTACAACTCCTACCCGCCCAGAAGCGATCGCAGCTATGCAAGCAGTGTTAGCTCAACAATGGGGCAATCCTTCTAGTTTACATGAGTGGGGACAACGGGCGGCAACAGTTTTAGAAACCGCCAGAATTCAAGTGGCGGGATTAATTAACGCTTCTAGTGTAGAGTCAATTATCTTTACCTCTGGTGGTACAGAAGCAGATAATTTAGCAATTATGGGCGTGGCTCGGTTATATCATGCTCCCCAACATATGATTATTTCTACTGTGGAACATGCCGCAATTTCTGAATCGGCGCGTTTGCTGGAAAGGTGGGGTTGGGAAGTAACACGTTTGGCGGTAGATGCAAAAGGAAGAGTCAACCCCGCAGATTTGGCCGCAGCTTTGCGAGATAATACAGTGTTGGTGTCTGTAATTTACGGTCAAAGTGAAGTTGGAACTGTACAAGCGATCGCCAAATTAGCAGATATTGCCCATCAACATGGAGTATTATTCCATACCGATGCAGTCCAAGCAGTAGGGCGTATACCCATTGATGTGGATAATTTGGCAGTAGATTTACTGAGCATATCCAGTCACAAAATATATGGGCCGCAAGGTGCAGGGGCGCTGTATGTCCGTCCGGGTGTAGAGTTAGTACCCCTATTTGCTGGTGGTGGACAAGAAATGGGGCTACGTTCCGGGACTCAAGCTACAGCGATCATTGCAGGCTTTGGTGTCGCAGCTGAACTAGCAGATCAAGAAATATCTAGAGAAACACCCCGTTTAATTAATTTACGCGATCGCTTATTTGCTCAGTTAGCCGATGTACCTGGTTTAATTCCCACCGGCGATTTAGAACACCGCCTACCCCATCACGTCAGTTTTTGCCTAGAATCTGCCAATAGCAAAAAACTTAGCGGTAAAACCATTGTCCGACAAATGAACCTAGCCGGTATTGCTATCAGTGCAGGTGCAGCCTGTCACAGTGGTAAACTCAGCCCTAGCCCCATCTTATTAGCGATGGGTTATTCAGAACCAGCCGCCTTAGGTGGAATTCGCCTAACATTAGGAAGGGAAACCACCACAGCTGATGTAGATTGGACAGCAATGGTTTTGAAACAGATATTGCAGAGGTTGTAATATTAGTCAGTTGTCAGTTGTCAGTTGTCAGTTGTAGTTTGACCATTGACTATTGACTATTGACCATTGACCCTTGACTATTGACCATTGACCATTGACCCTTGACTATTGACCATTGACCATTGACTAAAAAATAGGAGCAATAGCAATACCCTCAACAGCTATTCCTGCGGGTACTCCATTGTTTGATCCATCCCAATAGGGCGTAAAACTACCACTGGTATTACTACCAAGTGAAGTTGGGTTAAATACAAAGATATCAGAACCATCACCGCTAGTACCATTAACTCTAAAATTACCCTCGGTAGTTAGGAAAATCTTGTTACTATTAGCGTCAAACCAAACACCAAGCACATCTTCACTAGAATCAGTTAGACCAACATCAGATCCATCAAACAACATTGTCCAAGTACCAGATGTATTCTGACCTAAACTAGTAGCAGTGAATTTCATCAGGTCTTCATCTGAACCAGATACTCCCGGAACGGTAAAACCACCCCTGGTACTAACGACCAAATTACCATCTCGATCGATAGCGATCGCATCCAACTCTTCAGCATCGCTGGTTAATCCAACATCCGAGCCATCAAAATACATTTCTAATGTGCCACTGGTAAAATCACCTGTAGTTGTAGGCGTAAACTTGACTATATCTGAATCATCTACAGATAGTTGCCCAGGTAAAATAGTCGGGTTATTTAAAGCAAATAAAATTGAGCCATCTGCATTAATGTGAAAATCTCGCAGATAGGAGCTACCAAAGCCCATATCAGAGCCATCAAAATACATATACCAGTTACCTGTAGACTGGTCGTGTGCGAGAATGTCTTGGCGATTAAAACTGACTCCGCCTATAGTACCGCTACTGCCAAAGCTGACAAAGGTTGTGGATGTAGGATCTAAGACTTGGATAGTTGTCTGGCTGCTTGCTGTTAATTCTCCATCACTGGCACTTAATTGTAAAGTGTAGGTTCCCGGAGTAGTGAAGCTCACACCCGTATCTTCTACCGATGGATCGTCAAAAATTACTTCACCAGGCCCGCTAATGAAACTCCAGGTAGCGGTTACAGTTCCCCCTTGAGGTAAGCCATCATCAGCAACAGCACCGTCAAGGTTAGCGCTGTATAACACTACTTGGGTTTCACCTGCGGTGACAGCTGGTGCTTGATTGGGTACGGGAGTACCGAGAGCAAATTCGTAGATTTTACCGTCATTTTCATTGGGATCGGTATCGTTATCAACAGCGCGATCGACTATGTAAAAGCTTAATTCATAGGGATTTTGGCTACTGGGTGCAAAGGTGATACCGGCAGGTTTGAGTGCGTTCGCCGCAGAAATATCGTAGGTGCGGATAAGTTGACCAGTAGTTGAGACTTCAAACACTAAGTTAGCTGGGAAACCTACCATAAACAGGTTCCCACTATTAGGATCGATGGCAATCCCCTCCGGATCGTGAAGCCCGAAACTAAGAGTACTAAATTGGCTGATTAAGGTGCCGTTGGTGGTAACTTGATAAACGGTGTCACTGACCCCGCCAACGAGAAATAAAGTACCTGAAGTTGTTGAATAGGCTATATCTTCTGGATCTGTGCTACTCCAAGGAAGAGTACTAAAAGAACTCACCACATCATCTGATGTGTTGTAAGTACCATCGCCTCCTGGATTAATTTGAAAAACCCGTTGCTTGTTATCATCCGCAATATACAGGAAGCGATTCGCGGGGTTATATGCTATCCCTGTTGGTTCGTTGGAATAGTTCATAGTACTTAAACCCCGTTCCAAAGTTCCAGTCAAGCTGACTTGGAACATATTCTTCCCTTGGAAAATCAGCGGCATTTCATCCACTTCACCATCAGAAATCAACAGGGAACCTAAATGACTGATATAAACAATCCCTGATGGATCGGGGCTAGGAGGGGCAAATGTAGAGGTGTAGATAGTCTGTACTAATATCGGGTTGGGAATAGATGTTGTCTGCACCATCTGCGCTGTCATCAAAGATGCATCTGTAGTGTTGGCGCTAAAGGTGCTAATAGAGGTGTTATTAGTAAGCAGTGTTTGTTGATTGTTTAGTCCTAATCCAGATAAATCCCGCTCAACCGCAATTTTACCAGCACTGGTAAATTCATATTGGATTTGACCGGTAGCGCTGTCTACCACAAAGTTACCATTGGCAGAATTTACCTTAATTCCACTCAAATCTGGTAAATTTGCCGGGAGAGTGATGGGAGTAGTTGAGGTATTTGGGAAATTACCTAGAGAGTCTGGTTGAATCTGATAAATCTGCGGTTGAGTAGTCCGATCCAAAATTACTAGGCTTCCTGTAATTGGATGGATAGCCATTCCATAGGGATTCTTTAACGCAAGTTGAGAAATATTAGTCCGCTTGAGGGTTGTCAAGTCTAATTCGCCATTTTTAGTTTTCACCTCAACCAGCACAGAGGAATTTTCTAAAGCGAGCCAACGATTAAACTTACTATCAAACACTGTGTTAATCGAATTGGGAAATTCTTCAATGCGAAAATATTGTGAGGTTGCCATTATTATTTACACTTAAAACTTAGCTGAAAGTATTTTTACTGATTTTTTGCGCAAAAACTCTGGATATCAGAGATAACAAGTAAAAATTTACCTCGATTTTATATATGTATAAAGTAGTTAAATGTAAAATTCATAGATAATTCATCTAGATTTTATAAAAGGCTTACTCTAATCGAGATATAACCAAGAAATGTGTGAATAGTTTGTTAGCCATTCTTTCAGCAACCGAAAAACCCTCTGAAAGTGCCTAATAACAGGGACTAGAGGAGAAAGGTTTTCATATTTGGTTGTGGGGTTTTCCCATGAAGGGCTAATTTTAATTATCTTTTTGGAGATTTAATTAGCGTTGAGCAATTAACACCATAAGTAGGTCGGCATAATTAAATATAACTAGCAATGGCTGTCATTTGTCATTTGTCATTTGTCATTTGTCATTGGTAAGGGTTTCAAGGCTATTTACCTTCCGTAACATAATTGTCTTTATTTTCGCCTACTTATACCAATTAGAAAAAAGAATGCGACAGATGGTAGGGCTATGGCAATGCCATGCCCTCTAGAATATATTGATGTATCGCCAACATTATTGGAATTGGTCTTACTTATTCATCCGGGTACAATAATCTTGTGCCCCTAAATTTTTGTTAAATTTTGATTTATTCAGAGTATTTTAAATACTAAAACTATCTATTTAATTATCCAATTAATAGATAAACAAATGCTATTTATAAATATTTTAATTGTGAGATTTTAACGCCTCTAAAATTTCCTGGCTCATAGCCGTTGTTGCTAAAATTGGATGCTTAATACCTCCCCAAATACTACCTTTTTGTAAGCGAATTGAAGTTAATAATTCAGGAATTTGTGCGGAAATTAATACTTCTGGGGGTGCAAGTTGACCGAGCGATCGCGCTAAATTGTAATGATAAGACTCCGCTAAAGCCAGATCTAGTTGTTGGGCAATCATTTCCGGGGTTTGCTGTGCTGAATCCAGTAACAGAATATAGTGGGGTGGGTTGGTAACGGGAACCAAACTCTGAAAATGAGTTCCTTGCAAGTTCAGGCGATTTAAAGCATCCTGTACAAAGCTGGCTTGTAACTTTTCTCCTACTAAATCGCTGATATCTTGACTTCGTCCGATAAATTCTAAACAGGGTGTTTGATGATAGTAGTGAGTCACGCGGATGCGATCGCCTATACGATAACGATAAAGACCACCCTTCTGAGATAATATAATCGCGTATTCCTTACCAATACTCAGTTCGTGTAATCTCTGCAAACAGCCAGTATCATCCTCAAACTCAAAAAACACTTCATCCAACACCGGAACATAACCCCCCGCAGCAATTAAGGGAATTGTCATCGGTGCTTCCGTGGCGAGTAAACCCTTACCCTGAACCAATACACCGGGAAACTGCAATCGCAATCCCTTGGCTTGATCTGCGGCTTTGGCGCTATCCCAGCAGGAAATCAGCTTTAAATTTGCCCATAGTTGCATCCAGGGAATATTTTCTGACAAGAGAATTTGCAAGCGATCGCCTGATATTATTCCTTGTAACTCTCTGTGCAATAACTCACGATTTTCTTGAATATAATTTAAATGTACTTGTAAAAAACTCGGACTCCACACCGAAATAATTTCTAAATTCTCTGCCTGTAATAAAGCCAAAGCCAACTGATGTTTAAATTCTTGCATGTTATGCAGGCGATTTAGTCCCTTTGGCATTACCAACCAAGGACGCAGCAACCAACGCAACCATCCATCTAAATAATCTAAATCATCCTGTAAAGATTGGGAATTACCCACATTTAGTTGTGGCGAGATAGAAGCGTATATTTTCCCTGTAGAAAATTTCGGGCCATGTACAATTAAATCATGCGCCCAGACACAAAACATCTGATTAAACGAGCGCCGCAAAGATTGAGTATAAGGAATCCATTTTATCGCCCCAGTACTACCAGAGGTTTTTTCATAAAATAAAATCGGTTCTGGGGTGAGGGGAATTTGTTGACGTTTTTCCTGTCCTAAAATCCAGGGTTCTAGCCCATCGTAATCAACTATAGGTACAGCTTGCCAATCTGCTAGAGAATTAATTCCTAAAGTTTTACCATAGTCGCTTTTAATTAGGCGATCGCAAATTTCCCTCTGCACAGATATCTGCGTTAACTCCGGATAATCCAACGCTTGCGTAAAGCGTCGGTAAGCCCCTGCAAAAAGTTGCCCAAATAGTTTAATAATCGGACGCATGATTCCCAAGTACAGTAGTTAAGTTAAATGCTAACTTGAAAATGGGAATGGGGCATTGGGCATTGGGCATTGGGCATTGGGCATGGGAAAGACAGATTTTCATGTTTGGTTGTGGGGTTTTCCATTACCGAACTAGAGAATTTAAGGGAGGAGGGCGAAGATTCATGAATCGGTATAGCATGATTATTCAATGGTCTGATGAAGATCAGCTTTTCTTAGTTACAATTCCAGAGTTTACCGATCTAGTTGTAATGCCTTGCACTCATGGAACTCCAAAAAATAAATTATCCCAAATTGTAGAAGCCGATGTAGGGGAGGGTTCACCTATATCCTCGTTAATCAAAGACAATCCAAATAAACCCGCCCCTACTGTCAACAGTCAAAAGCCCTCACAATGGATTGTACAACTTACATCTATTTCCAAGTAAATAGACCACGCGGTAGGGGCACGGCATCGAGAATCTTCTGGTAAATATAATAATCTTACTGGTGCCGTGCCCCTACTTTGGATCTGTGGTTCAATTACCAGGAAACTTCTGTAAAAGCAGAATAGAGGCACAATATATTGTGCCTCTACAATTATGTCTTTTGCGCAATTAAGGGTATATTGTTACATCCTTATCTCAAGCAAGGTTACACTTTTGTCAAAAATTTATGACCGTTATTGTTAACATCATTAACATTGTTAACAGGCTCATTATTCACCGCTTCATTGTTCGCAGTGTTATTGTCAACAGCATCATTGTTAGCACTTTGGACAGTCACAAAATTTTCTCGACCGGTAATTAATCTAGAGCGACGATTTCGAGTGATGTAATTCCACGCCCACTGAAATACTACTAGTAATTTAGTGTCAAACTCAATTAAGAAGTAGATGTGAATGATTAGCCAAAATACCCAAGCCAGGAAGCCTGTGAGTTTGAGCGGGCCTAAATCAACAACAGCTAAATTTTGCCCAATCATCGCCAAACTACCCACGTGGTTGTAGTGGAATGGTGGCATTGTATAGCCTTGAATCCGTAGTTGAATAAGTTGAGCTACATATTCACCTTGTTGTTTAGCTACAGGTGCAACACCAGGTAAGGGGTTACCATCTTGATGGGAGAAGTTACCTAAATCTCCCACAACGAAAATGTTTTTATAACCCTTGATAGTCAAGTCTGGTTCAACAATTACTCGTCCGGTGCGATCGCATTCTACACCTGTACGTTCTTTCAAGACTCTCCCCATTGGAGAACCTTGAACACCAGCAGCCCACAAGATAGTTTTTGAGGTAATAGAAGTTAATTCATTGCCTTTTTTGAAAGTAACGATATCATTTTCAATATTGGTAACTCTGGTGTTAAGTTGGATTTCCACACCCAACTTGCGTAAAGATTTGGCTGCGACTTTCGATAAATCGGGCGCAATGTGTGGGAGGATGCGATCGCCACCTTGTAATAGAAGAATTTTCGCTTCGGAAGTGTTGATGTTGCGGAAATCTTCTGTGAGAGTTTTGTAGGCTAATTCCGCGATCGCACCTGCTAATTCTACCCCTGTAGGGCCACCACCAACAATCACGAAAGTCAATAAAGCCCGGCGTTTTTCCGGATCGGTTTCCTTTTCCGCCGCTTCAAATGCAGAGAAGATTCGGCGACGCATTTCAATCGCATCTTCCACAGTTTTCAAGCCAGGTGCTAAATCTTTCCAGTTATCTTTACCAAAGTAGGAGTGGTTAGCACCAGTAGCGACAACTAAGGTATCGTAAGGTACGACATGACCGTCCAAAATTACTTTTTGTGCTTGAGGATCGATATCAGTTACTTCTCCCAACATCACACGTGTATTCTTACTTTTGCTGAATACAGCTCGTAATGGAGAGGAAATATCCGCAGGTGATAAAGTACCCGTAGCAACTTGATATAAAAGCGGTTGAAATAGGTGAAAATTACGTTTATCGATGAGAGTAATTTCTACATTTGCATGAGCTAGAGTCTTAGCTGTATAGAGTCCGCCAAATCCTCCACCAATGATTACAACCTTATGTGGTGCTTTTTTTTCAAATGAAACTACCATAAGAAGTATTTCCTTGTGTTAAGGGAGTTGTAACTTTTCTTTACAAACATCTAACAACAGGAAAACCAAAGTTACCGTTTATTAAGAACAATTGAAAAAATCATAAAAGTATTCATCTGTTACAGAAATTTTTGGATTTAAAGATTATTAACGGGGAACGGGGAACAGGGAACGGGGAATGTCTGTGAGTGGGGATTTGAGCAAGCGTCAATCAATTTTAGATTTTGCGAAAAGTCGAGCCAGTGCGTTCCTGTCGCCTTGCGTCTCTAAGCATCTGGCGTCACCAGATAAGGCTTCCTTAGATCTGAACTTTTCAAGCTAGTGGTCTGTCCCATTAATTTTGCTGGGTTGCACTAGCTCATGATTAAATAGTAATCTAGGTGCAAACGTACCCACAAACTCACAGGCGATCGCTTGCAAGGAAAAAGG
>NZ_JACJQG010000040.1 GCF_014696435.1 Calothrix anomala FACHB-343
AAACGCCCTCACCCTATAAGGGTGGGGCTAGAAATACGAAGCCTGCCTTCGCAGGCTATCAAACTTTTAGCCTGCGAAGGCAGGCTTTGTTGGTATAGCAATACCCTAGAAGGGTATTGCGTCAAAATTGGGATGCTCCCCGATGATCCTGAGGCTCCGCCTCAATTTATCAGCTTCCGAGGCGGAGCCTCGCAATACGCATTTCCAGCCGGAGGCTGGAAACGAGATACAAATAGAGGGGCATGACATTGCCATGCCTTCTAAAATATATTGATGTATTGCGGCGATCGCTCTATGTTATTACCAAAGAAAAGAGCGATCGCCAGTATTATGTAATTAACCGATTAAGGTAAAACAACAGGGTTGTGCTTACCATTGTTATTTGCACCATTTAAAGGTGTAGTTACCATAATCTCAGCAGGAGATGGCGCTGTTTGAGAACGGCGTGATGAACTCTTGCGCCGCTTACCTCCCGCCTGGGCATATTCCGCGCTATCTTTACCATAATTGCTGCCTACACTCATTAACATCTTTTCTGAATAAGTGCTTAAATCTTCCTCAATTTCAGCGATACGAATTGCCATTTCATCTAGGCTAGAGAGTAAATTATTGTAATTTGATAGTTCGGTTTGCAACGTTTGAATCCGGCTGTCGTATTCTGTTAAATTCAATCCCCTGCCAAAGTCTAGTGTCGGACTAATCCAGCGCATTCCCGCTACTCGCCGTAAAGCTTTTTCCAGAGTAGGTGAACTGCGTTTTGGTCTTACCATGAAGATGCGCTCCTGAAGATAATCAGAGAATTACTGCGTATAATCTAGCCAAGCCAAGGCTAAATCTCCATGAGAAATTATTCGGAAAATTCATCGCCAATTGTCATTAATCTGATTATTTTTACTGATTTATACGGAAATTTTTCTCAGTATCATCTGTAAAATATTGTCGTCAACGTTGTGTTGATTGCTTTCAATGTTGTGTTGATTGTCGTCAATGTTATATTGATTGCTTTCAATGTTGTGTTGATTCGCGTCAACGTTGTGTTGATTGCTTTCAATGTTGTGTTGATTGTCGTCAACGTTGTGTTGATTGCTTTCAATGTTGTGTTGATTCGCGTCAACGTTGTGTTGATTGTCGTCAACGTTGTGTTGATTGGCTTCAATATCGTAGCCAGGGAATTTATTTCCCGACAGAATAATACCAATTTGGAAAAATATCACAAATGGGTAGGGGCATTGGCACTGCCATGCCCTCTAGAATATGTCGATGCGCCAACATTATTTAAATTGCTATCACAAGGAAACGAAAGATAAAAAATATACAGCAGATTGCAAGCTGGTGAGGTACAGATAATTATCGGGGCACAGCAGTGCTGATGCCCCTACATGTCTATTTTATTTGCCAACGCCATCATGGCAATTCGCAAAAATATCACAAATGGGTAGGGGCATTGGCACTGCCATGCCCTCTAGAATATGTCGATGCGCCAACATTATTTAAATTGCTATCACAAAGAAGCGAAAGATAAAAAATATACAGCAAATTGCAAGCTGGCGAGGTACAGATAATTATCGGGGCACAGCAGTGCTGATGCCCCTACATGTCTATTTTATTTCCCAACGCCATCAGAGCAATTCGCAAAAATATCACAAATGGGTAGGGGCATTGGCACTGCCATGCCCTCTAGAATATGTCGATGCGCCAACATTATTTAAATTGCTATCACAAGGAAACGAAAGATAAAAAATATACAGCAGATTGCAAGCTGGTGAGGTACAGATAATTATCGGGGCACAGCAGTGCTGATGCCCCTACATGTCTATTTTATTTGCCAACGCCATCATGGGAATTCGCAAAAATATCACAAATCGTGCAATTGAGAATACCTTGATATTATTTGGCTAATAGTTGAGTAATTTCCCTTATGAACGAGCAAGAATTACTACATGTAATTGCACAAGCCGCTAAAGATAGTGTAACGGAACTCGACCTCTCTGGTAACAATTTGACGGCTTTACCACCTGAAATTGTCCAACTGCTCAACTTGCAAACTCTCAACCTCAGCAATAATCAACTGAGCAGTCTGCCAGCGGAATTTGGTCAACTGGTCAATTTGCAAACCCTCGACCTTAGCTACAATCAACTCAGTAGTTTGCCAGCGGAATTTGGGCAACTGGTTAACTTACAAACCCTCAACCTCAACATTAATCAACTGAGCAGTCTGCCACCGGAATTTGTCCAACTGCTCAACTTGCAAAACCTTGATCTCGAACATAATCAACTAAGCAGTCTACCAAGTGAAATTGTCCAACTACTCAACTTGCAAACGCTCCACCTCTACAGTAATCAACTGAGCAGTCTGCCAGTGGAAATTGGACAACTAGTCAACTTGCGATCGCTCCACCTCAGTAATAATCCACTGAGCAGTCTGCCAGTGGAAATTGGACAACTGCTCAATTTGCGATCGCTCTACCTCTACGAAAATCAACTGAGCAGTCTGCCAAGTGAAATTGGACAACTGCTCAACTTGGAACTTCTCTGCCTCGACGAGAATCAACTGAGCAGTCTGCCAAGTGAAATCGGACAACTGCTCAACTTGCGATCGCTCTATCTCAACAATAATCAACTTAGTAGTCTGCCACCGGAATTCGGACAACTGCTCAACTTGCAATCCCTCTACCTCAGCGATAATCAACTGAGCAGTCTGCCAGTGGAATTTGTCCAACTGCTCAACTTGCGATCGCTCCACCTCAGCAATAATCAACTTAGTAGTCTGCCAGCGGAATTCGGACAACTGCTCAACTTGCAATCCCTCTACCTCAGCTTCAATCAACTGAGCAGTCTGCCAGCGGAAATTGGTCAACTGCTCAACTTGCAAACGCTCGGACTCAGCTTCAATCAACTGAGCAGTCTGCCAGCGGAAATTGGTCAACTGCTCAACTTGCAAACGCTCCACCTCGACAATAATCAACTGAGCAGTCTGCCAGCAGAATTTGGTCAACTAATCAACTTGCATAAGCTCTACCTCGACAATAATCAACTGAGCAGTCTGCCAGCAGAATTTGGTCAACTGCTCAACTTGCAAACGCTCTTCCTCGAGAGTAATCAACTGAGCAGTCTGCCGGCGGAATTTGGTCAACTGCTCAATTTGGAAGACCTCGACCTCAACAATAATCAACTGAGCAGTCTGCCACCGGAATTTGGTCAACTAATCAACTTGCAGAAGCTCTACCTCGAGAGTAATCAACTGAGCAGTCTGCCAGCGGAAATTGGTCAACTAATCAACTTGCAGAAGCTCTACCTCGACAATAATCAACTGAGCAGTCTGCCACCGGAATTTGGTCAAGGGACTTCCAGAGAATAAAGTACCCAATTTATTTACAGCATCTTCCTGTAAATAGACCACGCTGTAGGGGCACGGCATCAGTCATTGGTGTCAACTTAAGCTCAAAACTTTTCTCTATCTCGTTTCCAGCCTCCGGCTGGAAATGCGTATTGCGAGGCTCTGCCTCGTCTTCTGAATAAATTGAGGCAGCAGCCCACAGATCATCGCTCCCACGCAGAGCATGGGAGCCAGTTAGGAATTATCCTCAAAAACAGCGATCGCTCATTTTAAATGTCGCTGTAACAACCCAATAAATACTTCTGGCATTTCTAGATGGGGTAATATGCCCGTATCGCCAATCTCATAAAATTTGCGAATTGCCCCATAATTTAAATTAGCTAATCTTCTACCTAATTTAATATTGGTAAATTGTGCTTTTTCTCCCCAAAAAAATGTTGTGGGAGTTTTCAATTGCTGAATATATAAGCTTAAATCAAAATACAAGTCTCCTCGCAAAAATGCCAAGGCGGAAAATTTAGCATTTGGCTGTTGGGCAGAGGCTAAATAAGCTTGCACCATTTCTGGCGTAACTCGTTCTGGCTTGGCAAACAAAAAACTTTGCAGAAAATTTCGCACTGCAAATTCATTTTCTGCACCAATGGCATAAATTAAATTATCCAACAATGGTGTATTGATAACTGATAAAGGCAATCTCCGTCCTGAACCTTGCCCAAAGTCATCAAAACCGGAAGGACAAACTAAAAATAAAGAATCGAATAATTCTGGTTGAGTAATAGCCAAGCGGAGAGTAAAAGCGGCTGTTAAGGAAGAAGCGACAACTTTGACAGGTTGACGACAAGTTTTAGCGATAAATTCCGCGATCGCATTCAGATAATCTTTAATTTGATAATCCCATACAGGATGGGCAGAATCTCCCCACCCAATTAAATCAGGCGCTAATATCCGGTAACTAGAAGCAAAAGCCGGATATACTTTAGACCATTCGTAAGCTGACGCACCCCCGCCAAAGTTATGCAGAAACAGTAAAGGGGGTAAATCAACTGTATCAGCGATCGCCCAAGGTGCAGTTGTTTGAGTATAGTAAACCATTGCACCCAATGAAGTATGAATAACTTTGTGCCCAAAGCCAGAAGGTTGAAACTGAAGCATAAAATTAATTATGAATTATGAATTATGAATTAAGTAGAGCGGCGCAATTAAAGATAGCTGGTTAAGGCTGTCATTTGTCATTTGTCATTTGTCATTTGTCATTGGTAAGAGTTTCCAGCTGATTATGTTTCTTAATATAGTTAGGTGCAATTACCGTTTTACTTTCCTACATACCCTCAGAGTAACTTGCACAACCTAATCTCTAGCCCCTAGTAATCTGCACAAGTTGCTGCAGGTTATCGCCACTGATATGATAAGCTGCGCCAAACCCGACGACGAAACGCCCTTCACTTGGGGTTAACTGAAAAATCCGAAAGTCATTTAAGCTGCGCAACACTTCAATGATTTCTCCAAATCGCTGTTGAAATTGCTCAACAATGTGATTCCATTGTTCTGTTTCCCGTTCAATTAAACTGGCTTTGCAATCAAAACTTAAACGCCGACGAGTAAAAATTTGATGCGTCTGGCTTTCATCCTCAATAAATAAAACACAAACATGAGGATTGGCATAAATATTTTTCGTGTGCGTCGCTAACCCGCTAACGTAAATATAAATATTGTGAGCATTATCCATGACAAAGGGCGCATAACTAGCGTTAGGTATTCCTGCCTCACTCACGGTGCTAATAATAACACTTTCAAATTGTGCGGTAAAATTCTCGTACTCAGCTTGAACTTTCTCCAGTTGGCTCATAGCTAATTCCTATTGAATGAGTAGCAATTCAATAAGTATCCTAACGTTGTTTCTTAGCTGTGGGTATTAGACAATATTTCTCCCGCATACCCGAAAAAACGCCCGCAGGCTAAAAGCCTGGGGCTATGTTTACAAAGCCTGCAAAAGCAGGCTTGGTACAATTAGCCGCACCCTTATAGGGTGACGGCGGATTTCGATTTCGGCAAAATGTCAGCTAAATCTGTCTTAATTACAGTCAACCGTCAACAATCCCTTCACCTCTAACAATTGTACAGACGCGATGAATCGCGTCTCTAACAAATTTCCTAACTTGGACACACTTACCACTAATTAAACGTCAAAACACGAGGCGATGGTATAAGCAGAAATTACCTGCTTCGTTGCGTAAAAATTAAGAAAGATTGCAGATTTATATCTGAGGAGGTTTGACTTTCAATAACCTTTTAAGATTGCCATTCTACTTTGATTGAGGAGAAAAATCTTGATGTCTAAAAATAATTTATTACATTCTTTAATAGCAATTACACAGAGTTTATTACCTAATTCCGGCATTACCAGAGATATTGGAATTCAGTCATTAAAAAATAACACCAAAAAAGCTTCCGTAGTTAAGTTTTGTTTACTATTACTCACTGCTAGCAGCATGGTAACTTTTCCAGATGTGGTGATTTCTCCACAAACAGCATTGAGTAGTGAAGTAGTGCAAACAACGTCTTGGCGAGAAGTGTTGAATATTAATAATTTATTTCAGCGAAGGCGCAGACGTACAGCTGCTAGGGGGAATTTTTGCCCAATTTCGCCAGGGGTACAGGGAGAGATAACGCAAACTTGGAGCGATCGCCCTTTATTCATTTGGCAAGGTAATATTCAAACTATCGGTTTACGCATTCGTGGTAGCGACACAGATAATTTATGGAGTCAATCTGTAGAAGCGCAGCAGAGTGTAAATTATACAGGCAAAAAACTGCAACCAGGGCAAATCTATGAATGGACGGTGTATCGCGGTACGAATCCGACGATGTTTGTCTCATTTCAGTTGATGGATAGCCAAAAACGCGATCGCATTACTAAAGAATTGCAGACGCTAGAAACCGAACTACAAACCAAAAAAGCCAACAAAGAAGCGATCGCTTTAGCCAAAGCTAAGTATTTTGCTCATCAGCAGTTATGGTCAGATGTCTTACAACAAGCTTACTCTGTATCGGAACCATCTGATGAACTCAAGCAGATTCGCCAAGATATCGCCCAACAATTATGTAACATAGCTCCAGTAGATAACAATAGTGCGGCGACACCAGAAAGAAAGCTAGGGGATAATTAAAAGTGAGGCGCAAGTAAATTCACTTGCAGTATCGGTATTCACAGTTGAGGAGATTTAACGATGAAAGGTTTAAAATTTGCAGCTGCAATTTTAACATTCGGAACATGGGGAACATTCGCGATCGCTTCCCAAGCTGAAGCCAAAAATTTATCCCCCACACAACCAACACAAACCATTATTGCCCAAACTCCCACCACACCACCTGCAAGTAACAGCACAGTCGCCAGCTACCTGAAACGGGGGATTGATAAATTCCAAGCCAAAAACTTTTCCGGTGCGATTGAAGATTTTAACGAAGCGCTGAAGCTAGAACCAAAAAATACCTCAGCTTATGTAGGAAGAGGCGCTGCTAGGTTCTTATTAGAGCAATTCCCATCTGCTAAGACAGATTTTGACACAGCCCTCGAAATTTCGCCGAATATTGCCTACGCTCATTATTTTCGCGGTCTTACCAATTATGCCTTAAAAAATAAACCAGCTGCGATCGCTGATTTACGCAAAGCATCCACACTATTTAAACAAGAAGGAAACCAAGAGCTAGCGCAAAAAGCCGAAAACGCCGTCAAACAGATAGAAGCTAATTAATAGTCAGTTGTCAGAGACGCGATGAACCCTTGTCTGTACAATTGTCATTTGTCATTTGTCATCGCAATCGGCGTTTCCATACACAATTAACATTGTCGTAGGGGCGGGGAAACCCCGCCCTTATGTTGGTTTCCCCGCCCTTATTTTTGAATTTTGAATTTTGAATTTTGAATTGTTATGTGGTTTTCTTGTGCAAAACATCAAGAAGTTATTTCGCAAGAAATGTACAACTATTTCTACAGCCAGACGAGCTTATTTAAAGATTGAATCAATATCTAACCTCAGACATCCACCTATTTATTGATAAATAGAAACTCTCTCTAGAGAAAGAACTCTTTAGGACTTTTATTTTCTAAATTGATGTTAGTAAATGCAAGATTTAAATTCCCACAATAGCTATGACTAACGAACCTAAAGAGCAAATTAACCAACCAGTAAGTAAAGATTGGCATAGTCAAGACGAACCCAACGTTAAAGAAAGAAAATTAACCGCCAACCCTGGAGATAGAATAGCTGACGAACCCCAATCAGTTGAAGAGAAAGCTAAACAAATAGCTGTAGATTCACCAGACATAACCGGAGATCATATTACAGTTCCCACTTATTTTGTGGTTGACTATCCAGATGGTGAACAGAAAGCACTTCACCATGTTAAAGACGCTGAAGAAATTTCTGATGTAATTCGCCAAGCCAGAGTTGACGAAAACGGTAATCGGATTTGGTGGTAATTTCATAATCTGATACCAATTTAAAAAACAGATTGGTAGGGGTATGGCATTACCCATAGATGTCAACTTAATGTGAAACCCTGATTCCATCTAGCTCCCATGCTCTGCGTGGGAGCTTATACCAATTTGAAAAAAGAATGCGACAGATACACAACCTCAACGCCTTGTTCTGTCTGGATTCTTAATTTTGAATTTTGAATTTTGAATTGGTATTAGATTTATGAGGCTCTGCCTCAATTTATCAGCAGACGAGGCAAGCAGCACAAAAATCCGCATTTCAAAAGGAGACTGGAAACGAGATATAGAAAAAACAATGTAACAAATGGGTAGGGGCATGGTATTGCCATGCCCTATTATTGTACGGACAGCAATACCCACCTAAATAATTATTTAATTTTTAACAATTATTGGTTTTCAAATTATAAAAAACTTGCACTAACCCTGATTCATAAGTTTTGACATTTGTTAACTCTAATAAAGTTTCCAAACTAGAATCTTTCTCAATCAGAGGAATACCATCACCCAAAATAATCGGATGAATTGAGAGAATTAACTCATCAATTAAACCGTGAGATAGGAAATATTTAATTATCTCTCCTCCCCCAACTAACCAAATATCATCCCCACTAGCTTGACGCAAATTGTTGATAAATTCCTGCAAATCGCCGCCAACAAATTCTACGTTGTCGTCAGTTGTACCTTGCAATTTATGGGAAAAAACAAAAGATTTTTTACCTGGGTATGGATATTCACCAAAACTCTGGATTTTTTGATAAGTTTTATTCCCCATCAAGACTGTAGCAATTTGGTTGAAAAACTCGGTGTAGCCGTAATCCCCATCTGTAAATAGCCAATCAATATCTCCTGATTTTCTGGCAATATATCCATCAAGACTAGCAGCGATAAATAACCTTATTTTTCGCATAATCCCTTAATTTCCTAACCAGGTGATACCAATTCAAAACTCAAAATTAAGAAAGCCAAATGTAACAAGAATTCCCGAATTTACATCTGTTGCTGAATTTTTGAGAATTGGTATAACAGACAAATCCCCGTATATCAGCAGTCAGTAGTCAGTCATCAAAACAACTGACAACTGACCACTGACAACTGACCATTAATATTTTAATTAATTCTGACGCGGAAGCGCACAAAGCCCGATTGGGTGGTAGGAATATTGCCTAATTTGACAATTACTGTCCCGTTAGGATTATTGCGATTTTCGCACGCATTACTTTCGGGAATTTGTTCTATCGGTGTTAACGCGGGGAAGAATCTTCCTTGATCTGCGCCAGTACCGCCACCTGTGACGGAAATACTGTTAGGTACATAGGTAGTACCTGTAGGAATCAAGTCACACACATTGATATTTTCTAATGACTGTTCGGTGCGGAAATAAATTGTGTACTCTACTTCGTCACCGCTTTGCACAACTCCACCACCATTTTGCCCGTTTGGTGATACGTCAAATACACCAACCGCAATCGGGTTGAATGTATTATCATTGTCATCATTGGGGTCATCAACAAAAGTATTGAATTGAGTAGTAGGAGCATTTGCTCTAGCGATCGCAGTAATTCGCTTCACCAAAAAGATATTACCATCGCCACCCGCACCAGTACCAGGACGGCGGAAACCAAAATCTACATCTGTCCTTGATTGATTTGCTTGTAGTGTCACATCTACTTGTGGATTCCCAGTGGTAATTTGTGGGAACTCTTCAGGCTCAATTACTGTAACTCTGTAGTTACCAGCTGGCAACTCGTTGAAGTTGTAATTTCCGTTACCATTAGTAGTGGTTGTTTGCGTAGTATCATCAGCATTACCCAAAATCCCATCATTCCCCGGAAGTCTCAAGTTTACAGTCACATTAGCAATCCCTGGTTCGTTGGCATCTTGTTGAGCATTGCCATTAAGATCATTGTATACAGTATCACCAATCGAACCATTACCAGCAACCGGATTCCGCAAACCAAAATCTACGTCTGTCCTTGATTGATTCGCCTGTAGCGTCACATCAACTTGGGGATTCCCGGTAGTAATTTCGCTAAAATCGTCTGGTGTAATCAGTGAAACTCTGTAGTTACCCGCCGGGAGATTATTAAAGATATAATTCCCGGTGCCATTGGTAGTAGTAGTTCGGGTAGTATCATCATCATTACCCACAATCCCATCATTCCCCGGCAGTGTTAGGTTAAGCGTAACATTAGCAATCCCTGGTTCGTTGCTATCTTGTTGTTTATTACCGTTGATATCGTTGTATACCGTATCGCCAACCGAACTATTACCAGTTACCGGACGCCGTAAACCAAAGTCTACGTCTGTCCTGGATTGATTGACTGGTAAATTCACATCTATTTGGGCATTACCAGTTGTAATTTCCGGAAATTCCGTAGGTGGGGTGAGTGTAACTCTGTAGTTTCCTGCCTGGAGATTATTAAAGTTATAGATTCCGTTAGCATTAGTAGTGGTGGTTTGGGTAGTATCATCATCATTACCCAAAATCCCATCATTCCCCGGCTGCGTTAAGGTCAGGGTGACATTAGGAATCCCTGGTTCGTTGGCATCTTGTTGACCGTCGCCATCGATATCATTGTATACAGTATCGCCAATTGAACCGGGAACGCCAGTAGCTGGACGCCGCAAACCAAAGTCTACATCTGTCCTGGATTGATTCGCTGGTAAATTCACATCTATTTGGGCATTACCAGTAGTAATTTCCGGAAATTCCGTGGGTGGGTTAAGTGTAACTCTGTAGTTTCCTGCTGTCAGATTACTGAAATTATAGTTCCCGTTGGCATTGGTAGTAGTGCTTTGGGTAGTATCATCAGCATTACCCAAAATGCCATCATTCCCAGGCTGCGTCAGGGTAAGAGTAACATTAGAAATCCCTGGTTCGTTGCTATCTTGTTGTTGGTTACCATTAATATCGTTGTATACTGTATCACCAATAGAACTGTTAGCAGGTGGGCGGAAACCAAAGTCAGCTAAATCGTAATTCTGCCCAGCCGTTAAAGTAATGGGATTAGGCTGAGTCAGAGTAGGGGTAAATCCATTAGGTACTTCTGTTTGGGGAACTGAGGCTGTGTATTGACCTGCTGGTAAATTAGAAACTCGGTATTGACCGTTATTATCAGTCGTAGCTGTGCCAACTACATTGCCATTAATATTTCTGATTTCCACTCCAACGCCGGGAATTCCTGGTTCACCAGGGTCTTGAGCATTATTACCATTATTATCATTAAAAACAGTATCACCAATTGAAGCCCCTGGTATGCAAACGCCGATATCTGTGGCTAAACCAATTGTCTCATCCTGTCCCGGCCCGGGATTAGGGGGTGCAAAGAGCGGCCCTGATTGGTAAACAATTTGGACGCTAGTAACCGGGCCAGCAAATGTTGCGGCGACATTACCAGCTGAACTTTCAGGGGGTGCATTTCCTGGTTCCACGCGCGGATTTTGTCCCCGCGCTACATTACCAATAACTTCGGTAACACTAGGCACGTTACCATTAGCACGTACCAAGGTAACTGGGACATTTACACCTGCATTAGAAGCGGTAACAGTAATCTGATCCTGGAATCCTGTTTCATCGCTGCGATTTCTGTCTACATCCAAAAATAGTAGAGAAGATGGTAAGACAATGGGTTGATCGGCAGTAATAATCAAGGTAGCAGTACCTTGAGCGCGTCCTATAGCATCAATCCCCCAACGGAGATATGGTTTATCAATGCCACCATAGGGGCCTGGTTGGATGCCAAAAGGCACAGGGCCAAGGGTACCAGGGCTGAGATCGCGAATAAAACCAGGTGGGTTTTCTACCATTCTGAAGTTGATATTAACACCGCCAATATTGAAAGTCTGATTGAAATTGGCAGTCTGGAAATTTAACTCACTCCAATTGAGATTGACTAATCTTGTATTAGCTGGACAGGTGACATTCTGTGCTACAGCTTTTTGCTGGGAAAAACTGCCGAAAGGAATTTGGGGTGCGGTTAATAGTAGGGTGAGGAATGTACTTCTCAGGGGTGGAACTAGATTTTTCAATAAAGGTTTCATTACTGGCTTCCTAAAACAAGATGTAAATGTTTAACTGGGCATTGGGCATGGGGCATTGGGTAGACGCGATTAATCGCGTCTCTACAAGAGTCCCTCTCTGCCTTATCTCCTTCGCGGTGGTTCTAATTGCAAGTCTTGTTCTTGGCCTTCAATGATGATGTCTATGCCTCGGACATCTTTGTAGATGATTTCGGCACGGCGATCGCGTGCGTAATCTACACGGCTACTACCTTCACTGACTCTCTGAGTTTCCCCTAAGGTGCGGATTGTCATCCGTTCTGGGGCTACACCTTGGCGTAATAAGTAATTTCTCACAGATAATGCCCTTCTTCTACCCAAGGCAATGTTATAGTCATTGCTGGCACGGGGATCGGTATGTCCTTGGATTTCGATGACGATCTCTGGGTATTGTCGCAATACTTGAGCTACCCGATCCAAAACGATCGCACTCGCCGGACTAATAAAGGATTTATCTAAGGCAAAGTGAACGTTTCTCGGTGCGCGAATTCTTAATGGCGTGGGTGGAATTAAGGTAGGTGGTGGTGTGGGTGTTGGTGGTGTGGGTGGTGGCGGTGGTACTGGTCTAGAGGTACATTGGGGAATGGGATTTTGCCGACTTGCCGGTGGTAAGCTTGGTGTATTTGTTCTGGGGCCGATAAAAGCCGCGATCGCAGGTTCGGATGTGCCATATTTGGGATCGGTGGCGATCGCGCTGACAATATCCCCAATTTTCACATTGGCTACTGTAACGCTAAATCTGCCTTTCTCATCCACAGGGGCGCTAGCTAAAGGTTGACTCAATGCACCGTAACCAGTTTCATATATTGCTTGCTTACCTTGTTGATAATCTCCCAGGCGATAAATTGTCACCTCCGAACCTGGATCGGCTTTCCCTGCTAAAGTGACGCTGTTACCACTGGGCAAAAATTCCCGCGTGGTAAATTCTGGCGCATTAATTGCGGCGTTACCCGTATCTAAGCGACGATTCCCCGAATTCCGTTTAGGATTCGGCCCATCTCCCCGTTGAAAATCGCTGACATCTAAATTTCTTTGGGCATTTAGGTCAATACTCAAACCTTCCAACGCCGCAAAGGAGTTATTTTGAATAATATTGCGTTCAGTTTGGGGAAAAGCTGATACCACTACCCCCGGCCCGGTTTGGTAGGAAATTTCGTTACCTGTAACTTGATGTTCGCTACCCATCAAATATACTGCTGCTCGGCGTAACCTTCTGCCATTGTAGGTAATGCGGTTATCGCGGATTTGGACATCACCTTGAGGTTTGAATAAATACACCCCTGCGCCGTCGTTAGCACAAATTAAGTTACTGGTAATGCGGGATTTATTCACTACACCTTCTATTCTCAAGGCATCTGGCATCCCGGCAATCCCATTACCGACAATGATATTTTCTTGAACTAAAGTATTTTCACCCCGCACCGAGGTAATAATTGCACTACCATCATGATAATAAATGCGGTTGCGGCGAATGGTTGTGCCTTGGGAATTAAATACGTAAACTCCGAAAGCTGATGTAGTTTCCGGCATTTTCTCTTCTGTCGTCAACCCCAACCAATTATTTTCAATTACCACATTTTTCGGCGGTATATCTCTGTTATAGAAAGGAAACGCGCTGTTAGGCGGTTGCTGCTGGGTGGTATTGGGTGGGGGTAAGCGGTGAGAAATTACTATATTCCCTGGTGGCGTGGTCAAAGTTACCGGCTTGGGCACGCCATCGTAAATTAAAATATTGCCTAACTGCTGCTTAATGGCACTGGCATTAAATCCATAAAGACTCAAGCCGCGAATGGTGACACCATCAGCTACCACAGTTAAACCGCGAAAAATTTCTTTATCTGGTGCAGGTGCGATCGCAACTACTGGAATGGGAATGGCAATTTCTGCTGTCGCTGAACCAGTCGCATCATATCCTGGTTGTGTCCCCCCATCAATTACTAACCCTGGACTGGCCAAATCCGGTAATTGAGACTGTAATAAAATTGTCGTAGCATTTGCGGGCAAACTAAACTCAATTCGCGAACCGCCCTCAGTTAAAGGTTGAATTAACGCCTTTTCCGCACTGCTAAGTTGGGCGACTGTTAGCGTACCATTTACCAGTTCAATGGCTTCCCGCAAAGTTAGCTGTTCGTCAGGCTGAATATTACCATCTTGATTGCTGTTAACTACTATCCGTAATGCCACGGATGCAATAGGTACTGTTTGACTCACAGCTACCCCAGAACCGACAAGGCAAAAAGTTAACGGCAAAATACCCGAAAATCTCAAAAACCTCTCCTGTCTCCGCGTCCTCTGCGGTTGATTTTTCCCTTGCTTTTTGTACATCACTCACTCCTATACACCTTGAATCTGGGCTGCTACTTCATCGCTTGTGACTGCTTGAGACGGTTAATTAGTTGACTTTGAGATGTCGTCTGGGCGATTGGTTCTACTTCCGATTCTTCTTGCTGCTTGGGTACAGGTTTTTGCAAGCCAAAGCCACCCAAAAGTTCATTCAGTTTCAAAGTAATGTTGACGTAAAAACCACCTTGGGAACGGTAGCCAGTAAAATCTTGGTCATCAACACTACCGAAGCTGTAGCCCAAACCCACACGTAAATCGGGAGTTAAGTAATACCCAGATTCTACAGCTATGCCAAATTCGTTGTAATTCGTGCCGCTATTAGAAGTTTGTCCAATCCAGCGCCCTTCCACAGCTAAATCGGTACGATAACCTAACCTGTAAGTCGTTCGTAACTGAGCTAAATTCACATCCGCATCAAAGCGATCGCCATCTAAGAAAGTTACCCCATTTCTAAAGGCGTATTTGCCGTAAAATTCCCAGCGCCAGTTAGGTGCATAAATCGCTTCCGCAGAAAAAATCTGTCCGGTGGCTGTACTTCCTGTTAATTGGGTTTCGGGAATGGAATCATAATTTTGTCGCCATTCATATTTAAGTAAGGCGTTGAATTTATCGTTACTCGGATCGCGATAGGCTAAACCCAATTTCAGGTTGGCGGTGTCTCCTAATTCTTGAAATCTCACGCCTTCGGAAATCACACCCACTGTCGAGGGCAGAAAAACGTTAGCTTCCCCGGCTTGTTGATAGCGAACTAAAGCGGTTAACGCTGGCGAAAGTTTCCCCGCAGCCGCAGCAGAGATGACCAAATTATTGCTTTCATCCCCATCGCGATACTCAAACCTAGTGCTGGCTTGGAATTGGGGATTATCGGTGTACTCGAATCCGAGACTATAAACGGAACCGGAATATAATCCTAACGAAGACGCTGTTTGTCCGACTGCATAATATTGACCGAATTGAGAACCAGCCGCAGTTCCGTTAAAGATGTTTTTAAATATGTATTCGTAACCAACATTCACCCGCAATCCTGGCGCGATCGCCCAGCGATGATTTAACCCCACCGCACCTTGTCCTTGCAAGCCGTTAAAGGCTGATAGCACCGAGTAACGCCCAGTCAAACTTGTATCCTCTGACAATTTGCGATCGAGGATCGTATCTAGGGTAGTGATAGAGTTACCAGGTATTAAGCTGCTGTCATCATAAAATTGGTGCGCTAGCCGCAATGTCACCCCTGGATAGGCTTTCCAATCTAATCCTAAGGTGGTGCGGTTGGGATAGAGGGGATCGCTATTACCTAAATTGAGTTCGTTTTGTCCTTGAAAAGTTAAGGATTCAGTTAAAGGAATTTTCAGCCGCGAAACTAATTGATCTGCATCGCCACTAAAGCGGTTACTGACTCTATCCTCACGGGAACGGTTGACATATTCTAAACTGACATCCGCCGCCCCAATTCTTTGCAAAATCCCAGCACGGAAGGTTTTTAGAGTATTATTAACAGCTTCTCCCGGACGCGCTTGGGGTTGGGGATCGAATAAATCAAAAAAGCCGCGTGTGCTATTAATTCCCGTCGCCGCAGTTCCGTAATTTTCTTCAAAGTCGTAACCCACAGTAAAGCTGGTGGTTTCAGTGATTTTGGCGAGAACTGATGCACCGTAGCGTGTTTGTCCGGGGGTAAAGCTAAAGGTGGAGTTGTTATTAAAATTAGGTTCGACGGCGCGGTAGTAAGCTTGACCGAGGAAACTCTCGCCAATTTTACCAAAGGCTTCTAAACGATATGCAGAACCGTTAAAATTTCGACCATCCACGAGGTTACCGTTAGAACGGGCATATTCCCCGACAATTTTACCCGCATCGCCTAAAGATACAAGAAAATCAGCCCCAAATAAGCGAAATTCTTGACTTCCCTGGTCTTCTTGCAGGTAACTGGCTCCAAAAAAGGATTTTCTTTCTAAATCTTGGGAAATATTATATTGCAGTCGTCCACCATAGAGTTTGGAATCCTGTCCGCCTTCGTTTTGGTAGGTAACCACAATCCGCCTTACCAAAGTAGCCCCAAAGGGATTGAGTTCTGTAGCGAGGATGGGACGACGGAATAACAGCGTCCCGCGATCGTAATCTATTTCATAATCCGGGCCGCGAAATAGTTGTTGGCGCTGAACTACTGTCCCCGGACGATTAATTTCCTCGGCTTCTAAATAAACTGTTTCACTTCCCGGAACTAACAACCGCCGAGAAAGGAAGTAATTACCGCTAACTCCATTGGGGACAATCGTATCTCGTTGGAAGCCTTCAATATTATTGGCGTATAAGCCAGTAATTTGTAAGGGGCCGAAGTTGTAGTTAGCTTTAAAACCGTGGAGTTGACGAGCTGTGGCTGTATAGAGTTGGGATGGTCTAGAAAATTCTTCGGTGTTGTAGTCCCCCCACATGAAATAATCGGGATCGGCACCGGGGATGAAGGGACTACGCTCGATGCGAGCATAAAAGCTATCTATAGAGGGGGTAGTGGCTGTAAATGTAGAACTATCGCCGTAGACGGGATATTGCTGTTCGCAGAATTGCACTCCCCCAAACAGGCGGTTTCTGCCTTCGCAGTCTTGGTTGATGGGACGTTCGCTATTAAATGCGCCTGTAAATAACCAATCTCCAATTTTCCCAGTGGTAAATACAGCCGCACTCAAGTCTACTTCTGTTCCCCCGGTTCTGTCGGGGTTGAGAAAGTCGCGGAAACTTCCCCAATAATTAGTACCACCAGGGCCGATGCGCAGATTAACTATCCCGGTGGTGAGTGAAGGACGGAGATAGGTAGTAAATTCAACTTGGGTGAAAGCTTCAATTGGTACTTCCCCAACTTTATCGATAAGTGAAGTGTCGGTTTGTTGGGGAAAAGTGGATTCGCTTGGTGTAATTTGGGGCGATCGCGTTTTAATATTGTCTACAGCTGCCCTAATTCTAACTTGTTGGGGTTTAATATCCGATTGCAGAGTTGCACTAAATTCCCCATCAATGGCGCGTACCTGAAAGCCGCCTTGGTCTTTATCTTGATCTGCACCGACAAATTTACCAGCACTAGTAGTTAAAGTTACTAATACATCTTCGGGAATTATTTGCCCTTGTTCATCGGTAATTTGCCCTTGTAGCTTGATTGTCGAGCGTCCATCAGCTTGGACTCTAGGGTCACCTACTGGTAAAATTTCAATCTTTAATTTCCGGTTCGGATTCTGGGGTGTAGATACCGGTGTTAGCTCTGTAGGAAGAGTTTCTGGTTGAGCGATGGGAGCCGGATTTTGCGGAATTTGGGTAGCTGGCTCTGTTGTCGGTGGTGTGGTAGCTGGTGTTGCGGGAGAAGTTACACTCGGCTCTGTTGTCGTCGGTGTAGTAGCTGGAGAGATAGCTTGAGCAATAACCCGCTCAACTTCTGCTTGTCCTTCAGAGGTGACATTTTGTGGCTGACTGTTTTCTGGTTCTGTCGCCAAAACTTGATTATTGTTGGCTTTAATGCCAAAAAAAGTTGGGGCGATAAATGCCAAAAACGCCAGAAACATCACCCTTTTACCCTTGGTATGTCCAGCCAAGCGCAACAGCGATAATTGCTGTTTTTCCATCCCCACTCTGGTTTTGCTCGCTCTACCTAAATCTTTGTGAGATATCATCGTTTACCCCCTGAAAATGCAGGTGTAACCCCAAAATTGACACGAGCCAAACTACTCGGAGCTAATTTCACCATCCGTGATTGGCTATTTCTTTCAATAAAATAATTGTTGGGTGCCAATCCATATCCTGGCAGACTTGTCAAGTCTAGTGTTGCTGAACGATAGCCGGATATGACATTTGCTAAAGAAAATAATCCATTGGCATCGGTAACAATGCGATTGCCGTCATCCATGTAAATTACGGCGTTGGGTACACCGGGTTCATTGGGTTGCTGTTCGCCGTCAAAGTTTTTATCGACAAACACCCGCCCAATAATCGTACCGCAATCAGAGAGAATCCCCGGACGAATGCGCAATACATGGCTGGCTTGGTTACTTGTCAAACTTCCGGCTTGGGCTTGGGCTAAGTTTCTGCCAGTTCCCCTAACTGCATCTGGCGTTACTTCCACTGCATAAGCGACATTTAAGACTCCCTGGGGTGGTAATTCTGTAGCAGAGTTAAGGGAAATTGTCACCACCCGATTATTAGCAGCATTAGCAGTTAAAGATACAGATGAATTACCAATCGAACCTTTCAGGGATTTAGAAATAAATCGCAATCCTAAAGGTAGCCTATCTGTAATTGTGATATTCCTCGCAGGTGCTTGACCTGTATTTCTAATTGTCAGGCGATAAATGACTGTATCTCCTGGTTCTGCGGCTGCTCTATCACCTGTTTTAATAATTTCTAAAGCAGCTTGAGAAGCAGTTATTCTGACTTCATTTGAGCGCTGATTTGGCAAACCATTTGCCCCTGCACCAGCCGTATTTCTGATTACAGTTTGCCCAATAGTTGGCATGGTTTGATAAGCCACCACGCCCAAAGACAAAAATGTACACAAGAGGCTATTATGCCTCAACCATGAAATTTTAGATGTCATCGGAAGGCATCAAGCAACAACAAAGATTTTTGGGAATTTTAAGGGTTTCGATTAACCCAAGCGAAATTGTTTAGGCATGATATTTCTCCTAATTACAAACATGATGTTACTACAACCTCTATTTTTAAGTGTTTTTCTAATTTTTAGAACTCAAAGCATAATGTTAATAAAATTTTCGCCATTTAGGCTTTCATTAATCTCTAGTAGAGATTAGTTTTGTTACAAAAATTTTCAGTACCTGGTTATTAGAGCATCTTATCAGAAGATGTAACTTTTCAAAAATAGATAGTGTTTTTATGACAATTTCCTCATTGGTGAATGTAGACATCGAACTAGCATGATTTACCTCCAACAGCTAATGCATTGAGGAATTTTCAGTCAATAATCTTAGTTGGTAGATACCAATATACACAATCATGTAAACAAATATGGATAAAGCGCAGGAGCTTATCCAATAAAACTTATAGCTTCTCTAAACTATCAGTATTACCACACACTTCTTGAGACAATCCAATTTTTCAGACAAATAAAGTATGCAAATTTAAAACTAAACTGCATACATTATTTCTGAATCAATACAATAGTCATTCGCCTGTGACTTACTTACTTAAGCTTTGTAAGTAATATTAATCACAGGTTATTAATCGCTAGGATCTTTAGTCTTTCAATAAAGAATTTTATTGTTGGCGACCAGACCCTATTGCGCGATTGAAATTAAGTTCACTTTTTTGCTGCCTATTTCCTTAGATTACATTAATTTACTACTTAATGGTCAACAAATTGTAATTTTGCTATAAAAGCATCAACTCAAATTTATGGCAACAATTTAGGAATTCCAATTAGAAAAATTTGCGATCGCTGTGTAACTGTTGGCTTTGGGTACCCTTGGGGAGAACGATCTCATAGTTGCTATTTTGGAGTTCCCGAAACACACATGCTTCCCTCTTCACTGCAACAGCGTCATCATTAGATATAGATAAAATACAGATGTTGCTACTTGCTGTCATAAAGATTGACACCAGTTGTTAAACTGTCATATTGCAATAACATCAATCTGCACAATAGTGCTTTCAGTAGTAGGAATCTAGAGGTTTGATAGCTGCTGTTTATTAGCTAGCATTTAACTATTGTAATAAGTTACGTCTTTTTCTTCTATGACTTTAGGAAGATGAAATTCTGCTTTAAAGATAGCAGTTCGTTTTGATATGATTGTACGCGGCTCCCGATCAAAACACATGCAGAGATGGCACTGCTATGACCTGAAAATTATCTGTAGCTCACAAACTTGCAATCTACTGTATCAATATTGTGAAATATATAAAATTATACAAAAACCCTACTCATGCTAGCAGGGTTTCGATCACCTGTGTCAACTTAAGCTAAAAACCTTTCTCTATCTCGTTTCCAGCCTCCGGCTGGAAATGCATATTGCGAGGCTCTGCCTCGAAAGCTGATAAATTGAGGCGGAGCCTCAGGATCATCGCTCCCACGCAGAGCATGGGAGCCAGTTATGATAAGGGTTTCACGTTAATTTGACACCAATGGGTTTCGATTCGCTCATATATCCCCGACTTTTTTTAAAAGTCGGGGATATAAACACCCGCAGTCTAATTAAACTTTTTTTGACGACCCATAGCCAAACCTAACAAGCCTAATGCAAATAACCCCGCCATTGTCGTAGGTTCAGGTACAGAAGCTGATTCTGCCGGCATATGCGACCAAAAAGTACCTTTTTGGAACAATCCTTCTTGTGCCAGAAAATTAGTTAAATTCATATTTTGGTTTAAAGTAGTCGTAGAGGTAGTACCACCCCAACGGCTTTGCTTAAACATCTGATCCAGAGAGAGAGTATTCGCTGTATTACCAATTGCACTAGCATTAGTAGTACCTTGAGATACGATATAACTAGTAGACCAATCTGGGGTAGAATCTATATCCCAACCGATGACATCAAGAACTGTCAGATCTCGCGAAACTGCATCTCTTCTAAGCCCTGGTGCTAGGGCGGGATTCATCAAAGCATTAATATTAGACTTCCAATGGCTAGCTTGCCAGCCATCTCCTCGACCCCAAGGAGTTACTATACTGGTATCTTGTCCAGTAGATAAAAAACCAAGGTTGGTTTTACCATTATCAATGGTAAAAAAGTTGTCAGTGCCATAATCTATGGTTGCCATTGTAGGAGCATACTGAGCATTTATAGTATCTCTACTAAACAAACTGATGGGAGTAACGTACTTTTTCAGATAATTTTGGTCTCCCAGATTTGTGGGGTTTACTGCATCTAAAGCAGTGACAAAACCTAAAATGTGCCCTATTTCATGTAGGAGAACACTAGTAAAATCAAACTCGCTAGTTTCTACAGTAGCTGTGCGTGTCCTTTCCCACCTGTAAGAACTGTTACTCAAATTGCTCATCACAATCACCCCATCTAAACTGGTGCTATGTGCGTCAATTAATTTTAATGCTTTAGCATTAGCCCGCGTCAGGTTAATCGTAGTAGAAGATGCATATTCACCCTCGATATAACCTTCCCAATAAGATTGACCCTTGCTAGGTAGATTGCTGACAGCAGTGAAATCATTTGTCGAAAGACGGTCATTTGTCAGAGCATTTTGAAAATTGAAGTGACTAATATTATTCACAAAAGCTGGTAATGCTCCTCCTAAGACACCTTTAGGTAAGCTACTCGCATCAGGCATCTCTAAATGGATATTAATAGTAGCATCATCTGTCAGACGATCTTCCCAGTAAAGTGCGGCTGCTTCCGCTGCAGATTTGTATTCTTGAGTTACTCCTAAACCATAGCTAAAGTTGAGATTTGCCGCATGAGCAGGAATGGTGCTAGACAGCAAAGTAGCTATTGTGAAAATTACTTTTCCTAGTGGCTGCCTCACTTGATTCACAAAGCCAGATACCAATTGTTTTTGCTTCATACTATTACCAGGAATGAATTGAATTTCGCTATATCAATTTATTTTCCTGGATATGCTGTTTGAATAGGTGTCCAAGTAATGAAGATTATGTGTATATAACCTAAAATATAAACGTTTATTTGATGCCTATATTTAAGTGTTCATACTGTGGTTTTCCATGTATTCAGAGTTATAAAAAAACAAAATAACATTGATTAAACTTAATTTTGCATTAATTTAAGGTGGCATAATTGGCAGGTATTTTTGGATTTTTTACAAGCGTCATCTTCATTTGAATGCTTTTATAAGTCTTAGCATCAGCATAATTTATGGTATGAATAATAAACACTCTTTATGAGAATAAACTTTCGTGTTTTTGCTCATATTTACGGACATTGATTTTTGTACTTCGTCCAAGTTTATAAAATTAATATTTAGTTATGTGATTTTGACAAACACTCACTCAACCTCTATCTTGGTGATTTTCTCTTCCCTGTTTTTCAGCTAAACAAGTATATTTCACTCATCAAATCGGAATCGAATAGCACGTTACAGGGAAAATCAAGTATCATGCAAGCAACTTACCCTAGTAGTAGAGTAACTTGTGCAAAGGGAGACCAAGATGAGAGTTTGGCTAGCTTGCTTTTTTGTGTTGTTTGCTTTGGCAGAATTGTTTGACTGGGTAAAGGAATTTAGCCTACCATTACCTATTTATATTTTGGGTGGTGCTTTTTTAGCTGTGGCTTCCAACTACGACAAGATTGTCGGATCTTACCTCAGCGATGAGGCGATCGCGCGATCGCCTGAACCAACACCCTTGGAAACATCACCTCAAACCCTAAACCCGATATCTTTAACAATGTCCAATCCTGTGGAAGATGAACAAGCTTCACAGTTGTAATTAGCTTTGAGATGCAGTCAGCGCTAACGTACCCAGAAGATGAGTTTATTTTCCAGATTAATTAATATAGGATGCTATCTATGGTGACCAACACTCAAGAATTAGATGCTCTACATTGGGTGAAAACCCGTTCATCTCTTGATTCTAACCAATCTACATACCTGATTTGGGCAGGTAAAATTTACGCCTTTATTCCCGGAGAAAGACGTAAACTTTTATTTAAAATACTGGGCATGAGTGTCAGTAGATGCATTGCTACTGAAGCGGGGAAATGGGATTTTACTTCTAGGGAACTAACCTACTACCTTGATCCAGAAACCGGTGAAAAATTGCATAAATGGGAAAATCCCTGGACTGGGGAGACAGTACCAGTGATGCATGTCGCCAATAATCCCGTACAAGGTGAATTTAAGGGAAAGTTTCCGGCGCAAGTAGAAGGAGAAAATACAACCTTTGTATTTGACATCTTTCCCACTTATCCCAACCCCTTAGCCGCAGATCCGAAATTTGCCGAATACAGTCCCCAAGCAACTTATCAAGCTGCAGAATTATTTAAACTGACTGTACCCACCGCAGATTTATTAAACCCTGAAATTTTAGAAGTTAGCGATCTTAAACTCAGTTGGGATCGAATTGGTCAGTGGCTACCTTGGATGAAAATGAGCGATCGCACTGGTCAGCTGATTTATAGTGCAATTGGGAGTAAAGTCCATAATTTTACTGACTTACCCCAATTATTGCAAGATGAAATTAATACTCGCGTGCCTTTATACAGAGATGCCCCTAAATCATATTTAGAGGGGGAAGATATGACTTCTTGGCTAAATTTCCAAGCACATTTTGACGCTTACCTAGCTGGAGAAATTTTCCCTATACCAGCCGCAGAATCATAGACAGCGAATTACCCAGCCTAGCGAGTGAATCCGCAGGCTGGGTTTTTGCTAAGTTAATCGGGATTGCTAGTTATAGGAGAAAATGCGATCGCATTTACCTGCAAAATCTCGATTGGGCTGTTAACTGTTGACTGTCAACGATCAACAGTCAACAGTCAACAGTCAACAGTCACCACGAGTAATTATGCAATTTAGATGTGCTTAAACAACCACAATATTGCTATTACTCAACGCAGCAGCACCAGAGAGAATCGCTATTTGTGTAGTTGCAAAAGAACTGCCATTACCATCAGCATCAAAGAACAAATGACCATTGGTACTGTTGTAAATAAATCGTTGAGAAGCATTGGTAGCTGCTGATACTCCTGCACCAGAGATAAATAGCTCTGCCGATAACGTACCTACAGCTAAACCACCACCAAAACCAACGGCGGAAATCTGAATTACATCACCATTCACAGCCGAAAAGTCCTTAATCGTATCAATACCTTCACTAATTGCATTGAAACGGAAACTATCAACACCAGTACCACCAGTCAGGGTATCATTGCCAGTACCGCCAATCAGGATATCGTTACCGCCACCGCCAGTGAGGCTATCGTTACCGCTACCACCAGTGAGACTATTATTGCCACTATTACCAATGATGGTATTGTTGAGGCTGTTGCCAGTACCATTAATAGCGGCTGAACCTGTTAAAGTCAGCTTCTCTAAATTAGCACCCAAAGTATAAGAAATTGAGGCGTTAACTGTGTCAATTTCAGTAGACAAAGTAGATGTTTCCTGAATTACATCCCCCACACTATCTACAACATAGATATCGTTACCAGTGCCGCCTATCAAGGTATCGTTACCAGCACCACCGTTGAGGCTGTCATTGCCAGTACCGCCAATCAGGCTATCATTGCCACTACCGCCCTCAATGCTATCGTTACCAGCGCCACCATTAATAGTGTCATTACCAGCACCGCCTTTAACATTGTTGTTCTCTACGGTTGTGGAGGTATAGCTGATATTGTCATTGCCGCTACCAGCAGTGATATTACGCAAGAACTCAAATCCTTGATAAGTGTTACTTCCAGTCACAATAGTGGCTTGGGTGGTGCCGTCAATTGTCAGCACTCGCCCTATAGTATCTGCTGATAAGTCAGCATCGATCAAGGTGTCGATACCAACTCCACCATCAACCGTATCTGCTCCAGATCCTTGTGTGATAATGTCATTACCAGCACCACCATTAATGCGGTCATTACCAGCACCACCATTGAGGGTATCGTTACCAATACCGCCACTGATGCTGTCAGCAAAGTTTGTACCTGTAACGTTAAAGCGCTCAATCTGTTCAAAGTTGACTTGGTCATAGCCACCCGCATCATTTTTGTAGGCATAAAAGTAGCCTGTACCACCAACAGAGACATAGCTGGTAATTCCGGGCTTTTGAGTACCACCTGCATAGGTGTTGCTCGAATAGTTAACTACCAAAACGTCATCGCCATCGCCACCGTTGACCCTATCTCGACCGCGTCCAGCATTAATGATGTCATTGCCAGCACCACCATTGATGTTATTATCCCGCTCTTGGCTGAAGCTAATGGTGTCATTACCAGCACCAGTGGTGATATCCAAGAAGTATTCAATACCACTGACGCTAGTACCATCGCTGAGGGTGACTGTAGCTTGGGCAGAACCTTTATCGTTAAAACTTAAACCTTTGGTAGCAGCAGAAAAGTTGGCATCGGTTAAGACATCAATTCCCGCACCGCCATTGACAACATTAGCGCCAGTACCGCCAGTAATGGTGTCATTGCCATCTCCGCCATTGAGACTGTCATTACCTGCGCCACCACTGAGGTTATCATTGCCGCCACCACCATTGAGGGTATCGTTACCAATACCGCCACTGATGCTGTCGGCAAAGTTTGTACCTGTAACGTTAAAGCGTTCAATTTGTTCAAAGTTGACTTGGTCATAGCCACTGGCATCATTTTTGTAGGCATAAAAGTAGCCTGTACCGCCAACAGAGACATAGCTGGTAATTCCGGGCTTTTGAGTACCACCTGCATAGGTGTTACTCGAATAGTCAACTACTAACACATCATCGCCATCGCCACCTTTGACATCATCTCGACCGCGTCCAGCATTAATAATGTCATTGCCGGCACCACCGTTGATCCTATTATCCCGCTCTTGGCTGAAGCTAATGGTGTCATCACCAGCACCAGTGGTGATATCCAAGAAGTATTCAATACCACTGACGCTAGTGCCATCGCTGAGGGTGACTGTTGCTTGGGCAGAACCGTTATCGTTAAAACTTAAACCTGTGGTAGCAGCAGAGAAGTTGGCATCGGTTAAGACATCAATTCCCGCACCGCCATTGATGACATTAGCGCCAGTACCGCCAGTAATGGTGTCATTGCCATCTCCACCATTAATGCTGTCATTACCAGCAGCGCCATTGAGGTTATCATTGCCGCCACCACCATTGAGGGTATCGTTACCACTACCGCCACTAATGCTGTCACCAAAGTTAGTACCTGTGATATTCAGGCGTTCAATTTGTTCAAAGTTGACTTGGTCATAGCCACCCGCATCATTTTTGTAGGCATAAAAGTAGCCTGTACCGCCAACAGAGACATAGCTAGTAATTCCAGCAGTCCGAGTACCACCTGCATAAGTGTTGCTCGAATAGTCAACTACCAACACATCATCGCCATCGCCACCTTTGACATCATCTCGACCGCGTCCAGCATTAATAATGTCATTGCCGGCACCACCGTTGATCCTATTATCCCGCTCTTGGCTGAAGCTAATGGTGTCATCACCAGCACCAGTGGTGATATCCAAGAAGTATTCAATACCACTGACGCTAGTGCCATCGCTGAGGGTGACTGTTGCTTGGGCAGAACCGTTATCGTTAAAACTTAAACCTGTGGTAGCAGCAGAGAAGTTGGCATCTGTGAGGACATCAATTCCCGCACCGCCATTGATGACATTAGCGCCAGTACCGCCAGTAATGGTGTCATTGCCATCTCCACCATTAATGCTGTCATTACCAGCAGCGCCATTGAGGTTATCATTGCCGCCACCACCATTGAGGGTATCGTTACCACTACCGCCACTAATGCTGTCACCAAAGTTAGTACCTGTGATATTCAGGCGTTCAATTTGTTCAAAGTTGACTTGGTCATAGCCACCCGCATCATTTTTGTAGGCATAAAAGTAGCCTGTACCGCCAACAGAGACATAGCTGGTAATTCCAGCAGTCCGAGTACCACCTGCATAAGTGTTGCTCGAATAGTCAACTACCAACACATCATCGCCATCGCCACCTTTGACATCATCTCGACCGCGTCCAGCATTAATAATGTCATTGCCGACACCACCGTTGATCCTATTATCCCGCTCTTGGCTGAAGCTAATGGTGTCATTACCAGCACCAGTGGTGATATCCAAGAAGTATTCAATACCACTGACGCTAGTACCATCGCTGAGGGTGACTGTGGCTTGGGTAGAACCGTTTTCGTTAAAACTTAAACCCGTGGTAGCAGCAGAGAAGTTGGCATCGGTTAAGACATCAATTCCCGCACCGCCATTGATGACATTAGCGCCAGTACCGCCAGTAATGGTGTCATTGCCATCTCCGCCATTAATGCTGTCATTACCAGCAGCGCCATTAATGCTGTCATTACCAGCACCACCATTGAGGGTATCGTTACCACTACCGCCATTAATGCTGTCACCAAAGTTAGTACCTGTGACATTGAGACGTTCAATCTGTTCAAAGTTGACTTGGTCATAGCCACCCGCATCATTTTCGTAGGCATAGAGGTAGCCAGAACCACCAACAGATGTATAGCTGGTAATTCCGGGATTTCGAGTACCACCTGCATAGGTGTTGCTTGAATAATCAACTACCAACACATCATCGCCAGCGCCACCTTTGACAACATCTTTGCCGCGTCCTGGGTAAAAAATATCGTTGCCACTATTATCTGCCCCACTTGGTGGCAGATTATTATCGGAATCGTTGCCGTAAAATGTTGCCATAATTTAGATAAGATTGGAAATTGTTTGCAGAATTTGAACATCCAATCAGATATTGTGGTTATTTATCACAATATCTGATTGATTGATTGTCGATAGACAATAAATATTTAATCAATGCCATTCCGTATCTTTTCGCAAAAAAATATTTTTTATCAAATATTTTTGCAGTGCAATTCTGACTTATTTATCTAAAAAAAGTTTTATATCTTAATTAATGAATTAAGGCGATCGCTGATTTTTATTTATCTAGATTAGACTGCTTGATAAATTAGATATTTAGTGATGTATATGATAGCTAAAAGGCTTGTAAAGAAGGGATTATTTGAGTTAATTGCATTCTAATATTCTAGTTTATGTCGTCACAAAAACGCCAAGCATAGGTCAAAATTAGGAATTTTGATAAAGTTTATTGAAGAAGATATCTGATATGGATAATGGGCAATATTAGATAGTTGATTGTAATCTATATAAATAAAATTAAAGTTCTTTATTTTTTAAATTAAAGAATAATTTAATATTTAAGCTTTGCCATAAATTTTCTGGAAATACTTTTATTCGGCAAAGTTATGGCAAATTTGAATTGATTAGAAATAATCTCAAGTTGGTTCTACAAATATTATTGTTTCAGTTGAGATTTATTAGTGAAATTAGCACTTTATAAAGTATACAAATCATTTCATGAACTTTTCATAAAGGATCGCTGTTAATTTATAAATTTTCAGTAAATATACCAAGTTAATACTTAATTAAGTATACAAAACTTTTTACCGTGGAAGTATTTCTCAGGTAAGCCTGTCTCTTGGGCTAAATTGTATAGTTTAAAGAGCGATCGCTGTCGAAGGTGTCTCAACTTGAGGCGAGTAATGTTTGCAGAACCTAGATGCGAGGGTAAACCAGCAATCAAAATATGCCGGCGTTGCTTCCACCATCAACTTGTAGCATGACTCCATTGAGGTAGGAGGCGGCGGGAGAACAGAGAAATACGGCAACATTGGCAAATTCTTCCGGCTTACCCATGCGACTTAAAGGGATGTTTGCATTGATAGCTGCAATTTCTGCTTCTTTGGTTGTACCATTTTTGGCAATACGGGCGGTGATTAATTCTTCTACACGCTCTGTATATGTCCAGCCTGGTAAAATGCTGTTAACGCGGATTTTATCCTTACCTAATTCTTGGCTGAGGGTTTTGGTTAAACCAATGACCGCTAGGCGAATGGAATTAGATAAAATTAGATTTTGCACTGGTTGCTTAGTGGAAGTTGAGGTAACAGTGAGAATTGCGGCGGCACTAGATTGGCGTAGGTAAGGTAAGGCAGTTTTAATTAAGTTCACTGCACTAAGTAAATTCAGATTAATTGCCGCTTCCCACTGTGTAATATCAATATCATCAAATGTGCCAGCAGGCGGCCCCCCGGCATTAGTGACTAATATATCTAAGCCGCCAAATTTCTCTACTGTGGCATGAATTACCCGCTCAATTTCTGCTGGTTGAGTCACATCTGCACGCAAAGCTAGGACTTGCTTACCTGTTTCTTCAGCAATTTCCGCAGCAGTTTTGTCAATTAATTCACTACGGGCGCAGATAGCAACTTTTGCACCTTCACGGGCAAATTGTTTGGCGGTGGCTTTACCTAATCCTTTGCTAGCAGCTGTGACTAAAACTATTTTGTTATTAAGTTGTAAATCCATAATTTGAAGTTTTTTAAGTTGATTAAATTTGGTGCATGGTCATTTGTCATTGGTCATTTGTCATTTGTATGGGCAAACTTACCAAACCCGCAACTCGTAGGGGCGGGGTTACCCCGCCCCTACAATTTTGCATAATTTATTTTTTGGAGTTACCTAATAACAAATGACCATTGACCATTGACTATTGACTATTGACTAATAACATCCCTTGCCAATTATATTTAATTACGCCAACATACTTAATCTAAAAGGTCTGGTTGTTCGCGCACCATTCTGTTATAAAATTGCTGAAAACAGCACCAGCCATTAACAGGTGTGCCGAGATGGATGTGTGTTAAGCGTGCGGTTTCATGACCAATAATTTTGGGTTTACCGGCGGCTTCAGCTAATAGTTGTGCTTGGCTAGAACGTTCTAAATTCATGAACCACCAACAAGCTTCATCGACGGAACGACCGACGGTAAGCATTCCATGATTGCGTAAAATTATAGCTTTATGATGACCTAAGATTTCGACAATTCTTTTAGTTTCATTAATATCTAATAAATCCCCTGTGTAGTCATCAAAAACGCTGTGATCTTCATAGAAAGCACAAGCATCTTGATTTAAGGGTTCAAGGGGACGACCTAAGCAAGACCAAGCTTTACCATAAATTGAGTGGGTGTGTACTGTAGCGATCGCATCTGGTCTAGCTTGTAAAATATAAGAATGTACGCCAAAGGTGTCTCGATTTACTCCTAGTTCGCCTTGAACTACATCGCCGTTATGATTTACTAATATTAAGTGAGAAACTCGAATTTCACTAAAATCTATCCCCTGTGGGTTGATCCAAAAATGATCGGTTAATTCTGGATCGCGAACTGTAATATGTCCATCGAGACTTTCATTAAATCCTAGCTTGGCAAATAAGCGAAAGGCCGCAGCTAGGTGTTGTTTGCGGTACAAACGCTCATCTTCTATTCGCTCAAATACTGGTGGTAATGGTTGTTCTAATTTACGCATATTATTTTTCCTACAGTTTTAAGTAACCATGAGTTTTTTGGCTATGGTTAATATGATGTTGTAGTCCAACATCATTTATAAATTCCACAATTAGACAAGCAATCGGCATCAATACCGATTTTCTTGCCTCTGGGGACATAAAAATCTTTATTTAGGCTTTTGTACTTTCGAGAAAGTAAATCTTACTGACGCTGGACGCTAGGTTTTTGATTAGTGCCATAGTCAGTCTTTAACCCTAATTGCTCCAAGGGGGAATAACTCAGGGATTCTTTTAAGATAATCGTAAATGGATAGCGCCGGAATACAGTAGCTTGTCCTTGTGACAAAAGCTTTCTGGCATGACTAAGGTGTATAGGAGATAAAGGCAGTTTGTTGGCATCAAGAATAAAAACTTTAGTCATTATGGCTAAATTAACCAAGCAATAATTATCAGGTGTTCTGGTAACAAAGCAACTACCATCTATTGTTGGGGCTGCTGTTGTACTTTTGCTTTTAGTGTTAGGTAATTAGATCGTGAATATAAGCGATCGCCTCTTGTACAAGATGCAATCTTCAAATCAGTATAGTATTTACTCGGATGCCTTAGTTATCCTCTTAAAACTTTGCTAGTAAATTCATGACTCCTAATTAGGCTAGTATCTGTAATATTTTGCCGCTCTCCCACCTGGGATAATATTTCTAAGTACTACTATTTCAAGCGATCGCCAGTTTGATATGCGTGATATTTAACTCTAAATGAGAAAATATTAAGTTTTGTAGATATGTAAAAGTTTTTTGCTAGATCGCCAATTCGCGAAACAAAACTTAGCAATTGCCCAAGAGGCAGGGGGCAGTCTGGTTAAAAGGGAACAGGGAACAGGGAACAGGGAACAGGGAATAGGGAACAGGGAACAAGGAACCTTTAAGCGTTAAGCGTTCTCTATTCCCTTCTTCGATGAAAAAATTTTCATCGCTATCTATAGAAGACAAGGGAAGGCAAGGAGGACAATGCCCAATGCCCCATGCCCCATGCCCCATGCCCCATGCCCCATGCCCCATGCCCTATGCCCCTTTCAACTGTGCTTCACTAATCCAAGCACCATGAAAACCATAAGGTACTCGTTGGGGAATAATTACTCGCGCTACAGGTTCGCTGCTGACATCTTGGGCATGAACTACCACTAATTCCGAGGTATCAGAGGTTTCATCATGAACAAAGGTAATTAGCCAGCCATCATCCTCAGCTGTTGCGCCGGGACGGGGGGCAAATACAGCCTCGCCGCCAAAGCGTCCTTGTCCAAATTCATGGATTTGAGATTTCCCGCTACTGAAGTCGTATTTAATCAGACCATCAAATAAAGGTACGGGAGTATTCGCCGCTTTCCCAGCGTAGCCGTATCGCGTTGGCAACCCGACATAGTTCTCATTAATCCGGGGAAATTCGGCGGGGATATCATCTAATCTCTTGTCGCTGACTGTACCAGTTTTCAGGTTAAATCGCCATTCATGCAAGCGAGGTAGATTAGCATCAGGATCGCTGGAGTTGTCATCGCCTAAGACTGTAGTTGAACTCATGCGACAGCCGAGAAGTACTACTTCATCGCCAGTTTCGTAAGCATTGTAAATATGAAAAATGTAACAAGGTTCACTTTCAAACCAGCGGATATTACTGTTGTTACCATAACGGGGTAAAATACCAAAACGACTAGGGCGATCGCGCTCAAACATAAATAAAGGTTCACCGCGCTGTAACCGTTCAGCACGCATAGTCAATGGTAAATCCAGGAAAATACTATAGTTTTTGGTGATAGCAAAATCATGCATCATCACCGCCACAGGTAAATCAATAGGCACTGTTTGCAATAATTCACCCACGGCGGAAACTACACTGTATTGCAGATATGGCGGCGCGAAGGAATAACCAAAAAACATCATCTCGCCGGTGACTGGATCTACTTTGGGATGAGCTGTAAAAGCAGAAACCAGCTTGTCATTGTAAGTATACTCGCCAATTGTTTCTAACTCAGGAACTTTAATCGCGTGGGGTGCGCTACCTTCATGGAGTGCCAACATTTGCCCGCCATGCCAAATTAACGCCGTGTTAGCAGTACGTTTATAAGCACCGTAGGGATTATCCATTTGCGGCGGTTCTAACAGTCCACTCCAAACAGCCTTACCCGCTTCGCGTTCAATCTTCCATCCCTGAGTTTGCACGTAGCGATTGCGATAAGTGGCTTTACCTGCACTAATTTGCACGCCATGCAACATCCCATCGCCATCAAACCAATGGTACTGACCAATGGGCGGCCATTGGGGATTGGGGCCATTGCGGACAAACATACCCGATAAATCTGGTGGTAATTCTCCTAATACTGGCAAACTATCTGTAGCGATTTCCTGCCCCACTGGTGCAAAATTACCACTAAGATATGGATTATCTGCTGTGATTGAAATTATGTTACTTGTCATAAAAGGCAAACGCGATCGCGGCAATGTTTCCCATATATTTTAGCGATCGCATGATTTTTTTGAGGACAAGGGAGGCAAGGGAGACAATCAATTCAAAATTCAAAATTCAAAATTCAAAATTAAGCATTTTTTTGACTTTTGCCCAATGCCCAATGCCCAATGCCCAATGCCCCATGCCCAATGCCCAATGCCCCATACCCTAAACCAGCAATCTCAGCAATAGTTTTTCAAAGTTGTAATATTTACGTTCTCTGACATGGGAATACCCTTAAATGGAATATAAGTACGGGAAGAATCTCATGGCTGATCTGAATGGTACTTGGCTAGGAACCTATTGGCAACAAGGAGTCCCTAGCCGCTTTGAAGCAGTCTTCGTTCAAAGTGGCAATGCTCTTAGTGGCTCTATTTTGGATGACAATTACTTAGGCGAAGCCCAAATTAGTGGCGAAGTCAATGGACGTAGTATTAGCTTTACCAAACGCTATTTAATTACCTCTCCTGCTCCGATAAAATACATTGGCACCCTTTCCGAAAATGAAGATTATATTCAGGGACAGTGGAACATCGGCCCCCGCCACTATGGCCCTTGGGAAGCGCGACGCAGTGGAGAAGATTTGATGGCAGAACTGAAAACGCGGATTCAGCAGCAAATTCCCCAGGCGACGGGGTGAAGGGGCAGGGGGCAGGGGGCAGGGAGACAAGGGAGACAAGAAGGGCAAGGGAGACAATTGTACAGACGCGATTAATCGCGTCTCTGACAAATGACAAATGACAAATGACAAATGACAACTCTTTATTTCCTCCGTCACGGACAAACAGAATGCAGTCGCAATAATGCTTTTTGCGGTTCGATAGACTCGGAACTGACGCAAGAAGGTTTGGCAATGGCGGAAGCTTTTGCCAAGGCTTATGTTTCTACTCCTTGGAAAGCAGTTTTTTGTAGTCCGATGCGACGAACTGTGTTGACAGCAGCACCATTATGTGCGTCGCTCAATATTCAACCAGAAATACGGGATGGGTTGAAGGAAATTAATTATGGTCAGTGGGAAGGAAAACCACCTGAGGTTATTAACCAAGAATTTCACGATGATTATCTGCGTTGGTCAGCCGATCCAGCATGGTATGCGCCCACTGGTGGAGAAATGGCAATGACTATAGCTTACAGGGCAATGCAAGTAGTAGAAGAAATTAAGCAGCTTTACACTAGCGGCAATGTTTTAGTAGTTTCACACAAAGCAACTATCAGAATTATTTTGTGTAGTTTATTAGGTATTGATGTAGGACGCTTCCGCTATCGCATTGGTTGTCCAGTGGCTTCTGTAAGTGTTGTTGAATTTACCTCTCACGGCCCCTTGTTGCGTTCTATGGCAGACCGGACTCATTTAGATGAACATTTGCGGAATTTACCAGGTACTTAAGCCTGATACTAAGTTGCAATAAATGTATTACAGCATATTTCAGGTAAATGAGGTATGCACTTCGGGGCATGGCAGTGCCAGTGCCCCTACAATCAACGATCGTTTTTACTTCACCAACTGGCAATCTGCTATATCTGTCATTGCGACCGAGATTGCCACACTTCGCTCGCAACAGGCTCCGTAAAGGCAAGCAATCTCATTCATTTCCAGCTACTACAACAGACCGCAATTTAGGTAGGCGGGTAGGGGCAGTGCCTTGTCCGTACAATTTACCGCATTCTTTTTTCAAATTGATATGAAGTTCTTAGCTTCTAGTTTAAATACACAAAAATGAACTAAGATATTAATTAATCTACTTTATTATGCTTAAGCAAATAGCTCTGAGCGGAGTCGAAGGGCAGAATAACAACGAGGTAGAGATGAAAACCTGTATAATAACATACAAGTTATAAGCGACAGCAACAAGCTTAAAATTGAGTTTATATTTATATATAACCGTAAATTGATATTTGAAAGCATGTTCCAAAGACCATATTTTTATGGTCTTTGATAATGCATTAATTTGCGAACTATAACAGTAATTTACAGCTATAAAAAATAAGTTTTTAATTCCCAAAAGTAAATTAAAAACTTATTTATCTTGCTTGCTAATATTGCATTAACAGTTAATATCAGCCTTTTAGTCCAGATTTCAGCAAGATTTTGCGGTTTCACCATATATTTGCTTGATCATAAGTAAAGCTTTATATCAAATATAAGTATTTATATAAAAAATAAATTTGATTTAATTCAAAAATTAAGAAATAATAAATACGTAAGTAGATCTTTGTCTAACTGCAAAAATTTTCACTGACTGAATTTACAAGTTCTATCTAATTGAATAATTCTTAACACAGATGGTAAAAAAGACAACAAGCTGTGATTTTTTACTGACTAATGTGGCTGTAGCAAGCGGTGTTACGGGTGCAGGTACTTTGCAACAGAGAACTTCCAAAGCCGCTCAATCGACTGCCACAATGTTAGAGCGAGTGCGAGAACGCACCGATTTGACATCCTCAGTCCTGAATAATTCCAAGAGCGTTTAAACTCGGTATTCGTTATTTTGATACTGCTGCTAGCTACGGAGCGAATGAAATTTTTTAGCTAGTAAGACTTAAGAAAAAGATAGGGATTGCATCTGGGAAGAGTTGGAGCGTTGTTTTAAACGGCTCAATACGAATTATCTAGTACAGTATGGCGTAAATAAACAGACCATATTTCTTCACTAACGCCAGCCACTCATGGGGAAACCCCCAAGACTGCGCTGACTCACTGCTTTGCATCTACAAAATCAAATAAAGCTTACTCTGTCTGAATTTTGAATTCTGCCTTGCAGTACTAGACCTGTAACAGTTGCATAGGGTTTATTTACGCAACCATGTGCAGCTATCTACTGAGCCTAATACATCATTGTACTTCCTGCAAGTACAAAATTACTTGTTTATTTTATCTAAATTTAATCTGCGTGATGAAAAATAATTTGGCGCTCATGAATCTAAAAAAGTATCTAAATAAAAAATTGAATTTTTTTCATAAATTTTGGGCGATTGCTCAACTTTATTGGTTTAGTAAGGAAAAATGGGGTGCAATCTTTTCGATTTTTCTGCTTTTGGCATTGTTGCAATTAACTACACAAATTAATGTTGTTGCTAACACTCAGCAAGGTAATTTTGTTTCCGCTCTGGCAGATAAAGATACTCAGAGATTTTGGACAAGTATAGGCATATTTATAGGCTTGCGAATTTCCTTAGCTGTAGTGAGAGTTTGGTACACTTATGTCCGGTTTAAACCGATTCTAGCTTGGCGATTGTGGTTAACTAATCATTTCATCGAGAAATATTTAAATAAACGTTCTTTTTATGAAATAAATACTTTAAAAAAAGAAATTGATAACCCAGATCAGCGCATAGCTGAAGATATCCAAGGTTTCACTGAAGTTTCAGTTTCTATATTTTTGGATCTTTTTAATACTTGTTTACAAGTTGTTGCTTTTAGTGGAGTTCTCTGGAGTATTTCACCTACTCTAATGATTTTCTTAATTATTTATGCTGGCGCTGGTACTCTCATATCAATTGGTTTCTTTGGGAAAAGACTAGTTAATATTAATGTTGAGCAGCAGAAAAAAGAAGGTGATTTTCGCTTCGGGTTAGTTCGTCTACGAGAAAATGCTGAATCAGTAGCTTTTTATCGCGGAGAAGCACAGGAAATAAACTTGCTCCAATCCTTATTTAAGCGAGTATTTAATAATTTCCAAAATTGGATAATGTGGCAACAAGTATATTTCGGTGCTTTCATGAGAGCTTATGATATTATTCCCCCAATTCTACCCGCATTGGTTCTAGCTCCTAATGTTCTAGCAGGAGAATTAGAAGTAGGAAAGATTACAGAAGCAGCAGGAGCATTTATGGCTCTTAATGGAGCTTTGTATGTTCTTGTGAGAAGGTTTGAAAGTTTGACTGGTTTGGGTGCAGGAATTGAGCGTTTATTTGAATTTTATAGTTGCTTGGAACAGCCAGAAACAGGAATTCAGCACCGGGTAAGGCAGTATAAAACTTTTGATACTATAGTTAATACTGTAGAAGATAACTGTTTAGCTATTCAAAATTTAACTTTGTATACGCCAAACTATCAGAGAGTTTTATTTGAGGATATTTCATTTACGTTAAAACCAGGACAAGGACTTTTAATTAAAGGTACTAGTGGCTGTGGAAAAAGTTCTTTATTAAGAGCGATCGCGGGATTATGGCATTCTGGTAAAGGTACGATTATTCGACCAAAACTAGAGGAAATTCTTTTCTTACCTCAACGCCCTTATATGGTTTTGGGTAATCTCCGCAATCAGTTAATTTATCCTCAACTTACTGTAGATATCACTGATGATGAAATCTATCATATATTACAGCAGGTCAATTTACCCAATTTAGTGGAAAGATTTGGCGGCTTGGATGTGGAAAAAGACTGGTCTGATGTGCTATCTCTAGGAGAACAACAGCGTATTGCTTTTGCTCGCTTGATGATTACCAAGCCAAAGTATGTGATTTTAGATGAAGCTACTAGCGCTTTAGATATAGAAAACGAAGGAAATCTCTATCAATATCTAGTAGATACACATACAACTTTTATCAGTGTCGGTCACCGTCCTACTCTCTCTAAATATCACCAAATGAGTTTAGATTTAACTAATTCATTATAACTCGATTGGGACTTACGCAAAATGTGACGGAAAACCTTATTTTTGCGTAGCAGTAATTCATGAATTACCGCTACTTTGGCTCTGTTGTGCGTAAGTCATATCGATATTGAAAGCAATCAACGCAACATTGAAAGCAATCAACACAACATTGAAGCCAATCAACACAACATTGAAAGCAATCAACACAACATTGAAAGCAATCAACACAACATTGAAAGCAATAAACACAACATTGAAAGCAATAAACACAACATTGAAAGCAATCAACACGACATTGAAGACGATATTTTAAAGCTGCTAAAATCCAATACCTTTCAGTTAGCATCAAAAACCTTAAACCGCGTAGGTTGGGTTGAGGAACGTAGACGCGGAGCGGCTTCCCGTAGGGTAACCCAACATTTTCGGCGATTTGTTGGGTTTCACTTCGTTCAACCCAACCTACATTTACTTTGGTGTAAGTTGAAAGTTAACGAATCGACAAAAAGAACCCCGACTGATTCAATCAGTCGGGGTTCTCAGCAAATTCTTAATTACGAATTACGAATTATCTAATTTCTTCCAAATCTACCCACTCATCATACGAAGAGTCGTAATCTAGGTAATGAACATAATATTGTTGACCTTGGATTTTCTCAATCTTGGCAGAATACCAATCTTCGTTGTCTTCATCCCAGACTTTGATTTTTTGATTAACTGCAAATCCATTCTTATCGGCTTCGCCATGTTCGCGAATCCGAATCTCATCTTCGCCTACCCATTCGTTGTAGGATGATCCATAGCCCATATAATGTACAAAAAATTGATCTTTGTCGATTTTTTCGATTGTGGCTTGATACCAATCTTCTTCATCTTCATCCCAAACTTCGACAGTTTTGTTGACTGCATATTCGCCACTAGCAGATTTTGCAGTAGATTTTGCAGGGGATGAAGCATCTCGCGCAGGTGGTGAAGGTTCTTGTGCTAGTTCCGCTTTGACTAAGGAATGCGATCGCACAATCACAGCCCGCGCTACAGTTTGAATACCTGTATGCTCGTAGTAGTTGGTAGTTTGATCCAAGAATGCGGCGACGAAATCTAAGTTATCATCAGCTACTTGGATGAAATTACCTAAATGACTAAACAAAGATTGGGGAGTTACACCAGTCTTGGCGACTAAGCCATTCATCCAACCTTGAACCGAGTTAAATGCTTGAGTAATAAAGCCAAATTTCTCTGTCGCATTATTACCTGGTAAAGAGTTGCTAACGGCTGCAAATACAGGATTTTGCGCTACTACATTAGCGTCAGTGCCGCTAATAATAGTATGAATCTTGGTGAGGAAATCAGGGCCTAAAGGTAAAAGTCCATCTAGACAAACTAAAGCTACCATCCGGGTTAAGGATGCATCTTTATAGTTTTCACTTAAAGTAGCCGCAAAAGCTTGAGGATTAGGACTCGGAAGTCCATTAAGTTTAGAGAAAGCGATGATTTCCACCGCAATTTTTAAAACTAAATCTATAGTTTGAGTTAAATCTGCTTTGGGAGTAATGTTACTTAAAAAATTGAGAAAACCAATTTTTTCGCCAACTTTATTAGCTAAAGCTGCAGCAGCCATAGCTGTGTCGGCTTTATCGATAGTTTGATAAAGTTTAATAGCTGTTTGATAGCCATTTTGAGGATCGTGATAGAGAGAGACAGCGCGATCGCGAATTTTTTGAATAACTTTAGCGTCACTCTCCCCCGTAATTGCACGGATATTATTATCAAACCCCACCAAATTATTCCACTGACCTGGAGCTACATAATCTAGAGCCTTCAATACCTTGACCGTAATATTGTCAGCTGGTAGTTCGTCAACCAATTGAATAATTGACTTATCCATTAATCAATCCTCTAAGCCAGAAAACTATAGTCATCGATTATACTCACTGTTTTGGGAATATGTCGCCAGTACTCCGGGCACCACCACCTAGAGAAATGATTAAGAATTATGCTAAATTGCATACCAAGTTGTAGAAAGAATGCGAAAAATGGTAGGGGCATGGCATTGCTCATAAGTGTCAACTTAAGTTCAAACGCTTACCCAACAGATCGCCCACAGGCTGTAAGCCTGGGGCTAACGTTACAAAGCCCACCTACGTGGGCTAAGAAAATTTAGCCCACCTACGTGGGCTTTGTTCAATTAGCCGCACCCTTGGAGGGTGACGGCGGTTTATTGGGTAAGCGAGGGGTTGGGGATGAGAATAAAACCTTATCAACCAAAAGGGTTTCACTTTAAGTTGACACCAATGGGCATTGCCATGCCCCTACAATATTGATTACCGCAAACATGATTTAAATTTGTATCAGTTCAATATTCCCTTCTGCCATCTGCCCTCTGCCATCTGCCTTTCACACAACCCATAATTGAGGATTCACCTGATAATAGCCTTGCAACAACTCATACAATGCTGGGTGCTGCTGTAATAATTCCCTTGGTTTCTCAAAGAAAGTTTCTGTAGCTACCGCAAAAAATTCTGCGGGATTAGTGGCACCATAACTATCAAGAACTGTATGTAATCCATTATCTACATCATGACAAAGCTGCTGATATTCTGCTGTCATCACCTGTGCCCAAATGGCATAATCTGATTTCTGCGGTAAAATCGGTACACCTTCAGCTTTACCATCTTCTTGATCTAATTGATGGGCAAATTCATGTAACACCACATTCCGCCCATCATGCCAATTGCGAGTATCTTGTTGCACCTGTTCCCAAGATAAAATTAATTGATCGCGAGTCCATGATTCACCCAACTTGGCTATGCGCTTTTCGGAAATAAAATAACTGCCAGTAGCAATGGTTTCAGTTACCACATAAGTACTGGGATAAATTAAAATCGAACGCAATTTAGGAAAATATTCTGCTCTTTCATTTAATAATAATAAACAGGCAAAGGCAGCAATTGTTAATTTCATTTCTACCGTTACCTGCAATCCTTGACAGCCAATAAATTGTTTCTCTTTTAAAAAGACTTGAATATGACCTTGCAACCGTCTTCTTTCATCGGTTGTGAGACGCAAATAAATCGGCAGATTATTTTCAATTATTGCTTGCCAAAGAGGCGGAAAAGAACGACGTTTAATTCGATTTCGGCGCTGTTTCGTCAGTAGGGGACTGATAAGAATAGTAGTTACAATAAGTCCCAAAATAATAAAAATAAGAATTATTGCCTGCATTAATTTTTGATAATAATTGCAAATAAAATCTGACTAAAAATAGGTACAAAAAATACTAAATTCGTTTCTTTGTAGTGAGAATTAAAGTTATCACTACTAACTCATAACAATTTACAGCGAATTGCCAGTTGGTGAGGTACAGATAATAGTTGATTGTAGGGGCATTGGCACTGCCATGCCCCGAAGCGCGTACCTCATTGACCGAAAATATGCTGTAAATAGTTTTTGCGGCACATCAATATATTTTAGAGGGCATGGCAATGCCATGCCCCTACCATTCGTCACATTCTTTTTTTTTACAGCAGTTTTCATGCATTTGAACCACAATCGTAGTAGTAGGGGCACGGCACCAGTAAGATTATTGTATATACGAGAAGATTGTGGATGCCGTGCCCCTACAGTGTGGTCTATTTACCTGAAAATTGCTGTAAATTATTATCAGTATAGCTACAAAAAAAGGGGAGGTAACCCACCCCTTTGTTTAACCATGAAACCCAAACTCAATCAACCAAAACTTTCTAAACGAGAACTTTCGCCAAAATTGGTTCTACACGGGTTGCAATTTCTGGTACATACACCTGTGAAACGTAGTCTGCAATCATTCTGTCGGTGTTGAATAGGGGACAATTGGTTTTGATGGATGCTTTCATCATTTGCACCCAACGGGGAGAAACACCTTGAGGATTGCGATCGTAATATAGGGGTACGATTTCTTCTTCTAGGAGTTGATAAAGCGATCGCGAATCTATGCGATCCTGTAATTCTTGATCGCTAGTGTGGGCATCTTCACCAATTGCCCAACCGTTGATACCTTTACCATTACTATCAGCTTGATAGCCTTCGCACCACCAGCCATCAAGAACGCTGCAATTCAAACCACCGTTAAAGCAAACTTTTTGTCCGCTAGTACCAGAAGCTTCTAGGGGGCGACGGGGATTATTCAGCCACACATCTACACCTTGCACCAGTTTTTGTCCGGTGTAAATATCGTAATCTTCAATAAAGGCAACGCGGTTTCTAATTTCTCCGTGGTGACACCATTCCATTAATCTTTGGATAATCCGTTTACCTTCTTCATCGGCTGGGTGGGCTTTACCTGCAAAGATAATTTGTACGGGATGGTTAGCATTACCAAAAATCTTTAATGCCCGTTCAGCATCGCGTAAAATTAAATCTCCCCGTTTGTAAGGGCTAAAACGTCGCGCAAAGCCAATAGTCAAGACATCGGGATCGAGTAAAGTATCAGTAGCTTGAATAGATTCATAACTTTCACCCCGTTGTTCTCTAGCTTTTTTGACTTTATAACGGGTATAAGCAATCAGCCTTTCTTTTAATACTCGATGTCTCCACCACAATTCTTCATCAGGAATTGTGTCAACCTTCGCCCACATTTCCGGATTCATGGCTTGGGTATGCCAATTTTCTCCTAAATACTGATTATATAAATCACCTAACAATGGCGCAGTCCAAGTGGGTGCGTGAACGCCATTAGTAATGTAACCAATGGGGACTTGATCCTCAGAAACTCGCGGATAGAGAACTGTCCACATTTTACGAGAAACCTGACCGTGTAATTCACTGACACCATTGCAAGCACGAGTCATCCGCAAAGCTAAAACAGTCATCCCGAATGGTTCCCAGGGATCGCCCAATCTTCTGGCACCTAAGGCTAAAAATTGTTCGCGAGACAAGCGCAATTGCGTCCAGTAATGCGCAAAGAAAGAATCGATTAAATCGGGTGAAAAGACATCATGTCCAGCCGGAACTGGTGTATGGGTGGTGAAGACACAGCGATCGCGAACTGTGGCTTCAATATCATAAAATGATTTACCTGTACGTTCAATTTCTAACCGGGCAACTTCTAAAGTACAGAAAGCCGCGTGTCCTTCGTTGAGGTGATAGACAGCAGGTTGAATTCCTAAAGCTTCTAAGGCGCGTACACCGCCAATTCCTAAGACAACTTCTTGGGCGATGCGGGTTTCTAAGTTACCACCGTAAAGGTGTCCAGTCAACCAACGATCGATGGGATCGTTGTCTTCGCGATCGCTATCTAGTAAATATAATGTGACTCGCCCGACTTGTACCTGCCAAATTTGCACTTTGACAGTCCGTTGACGCACTTCTAATTGAATAGTTAACGGTTCGCCTGTTTGAGTTTTAATCAACTCAATGGGCATGTGTAGAAAAGGGTTGTCAATATAGTAATCTTCTTGCCAACCATTACGATTTAAGCGTTGGCGAAAGTAACCTTGGCGATATAACAAACCCACACCTACCATCGGTACACCCAAATCAGAGGATGATTTCAGGTGATCCCCGGCGAGAATTCCCAAACCGCCTGAGTAAACTGGTAGGGATTCATGAATACCAAACTCTGCACAAAAATAAGCTACTGGGTGTTCTTTAGTTAATTGCGGTGCAACACCACTTACCCAAGTATCTTTTTGTTGCATATATCGGTCGAACTCACGCGCTAAAGCAGATACTTGCTTGAGATACAAAGGATCTTCTGCTAATTGGCTGAGACGTTCGCAACTTGCAGACTCTAAAATCGCCACTGGATTATGTCCGCAGCGTTCCCATTCTTGGGGATCGATACTTTGGAATAAAGCAATGCGATCGCTACTCCAACTCCACCAATAGTTATAAGCCAAATCTGCCAAACGTTTAAGCACAAAAGGCAATTTTTCGCTCAACTTTAGCGCTGCAGTCATTACACTATTATTCGCCATACAACTTTAAACTCTCTGTTACTTTTTTCTTTCACTTAACTTTTTCTTTCCAACAATTGCGCTGCAAGTTAATGACAACCGAATCTTCTTTTTTAAATCATTTCCTGAAGTCGGAGCAGTTTATCAATATCAAACCTGAGCCAAATGGGTGGTGTTTCTTTTTTCTACCTTTTAAGAATTATCTCTGCTTTTCCGGATTTTTTACATCAATTTCAATCACGTTATTTTAAATAAAACAACATCTTATTCACATTATTTAAAATAACGTAACAAGCAATCACAATTGCAGATTTATCCGCAGAAACACTGTTGACTATTGACAAATGACAACTGTACGGGCGGGTTCACAAATATCCTCACTGTTCAACGATAATTCTCAGTAAACCCGCCCCTACCGACTGTTGACTGTTGACTGCGATCACTGAGCATGTCGAAGTTTTAACAAATGACAAATGACCAATGACTAATGACCAATGACTAATTATCCCAAAGCGATCGCATGATGACGAATATGATCTGCCATAAAACTAGCAATAAAATAATAACTATGGTCGTAGTCTTGTTGATAGCGTAAATTTAAAGGCTGTTTCACTTCTGCACAAACTTGCGCAAACACATCTGGTAATAATTGTGATGTTAAAAATTTATCCGCAGTCCCTTGGTCAATCAAAATAGAACTGTGATAACCTAATTGTTTCACCAATTCGCTAGCATCATAGCTACGCCAAGCTTCTTCATTAGTTCCTAAATAACGACTAAATGCTTTTTCACCCCAAGGACAACGCATAGGTGCGGTAATCGGTGCAAAAGCAGAGACAGATTTATACAGGTGAGGATTACGCATTGCACAAACTAGCGCCCCATGTCCACCCATTGAATGACCAAAAATACCTTGTTTTTCTGACTGGGTAGGAAAGTTAGCATTAATTAAAGTAGGTAATTCTTGCACAATATAACTATACATTTGATAATGCGCTTTCCAAGGTTCTGTTGTCGCATCCACATAAAAACCCGCACCCGTACCAAAATCCCAATCATCATCTTCCCCAGCAATCCCCGTATTGCGAGGACTAGTATCTGGTGCAACTAGCATTAAACCATACTCTGCAGCGTAACGTTGCGCCCCAGCTTTCACCATAAAATTCTCTTCCGTACAAGTTAAACCAGAGAGAAAATAAAGAACTGGTACAGGTTTTTGACTAGCTTGCGGTGGTTGATAAACAGCAAAGCGCATTTCTCCATGACAAGTTGACGAAGCGTGGGAATAAAAGCCGACTTTACCAGCAAAACATTGATATTCTGATATAACTTTCAGATTAGTCATTAAATTAAACCTCATTTTTAAACAACTACCGCATAAGGATAATCATACGCCTTGGAATTAATTCCAAGGCTAATAGCGCAAGTCTACTAAAGTAGACTCAAGATTTTGAGGATATTTAGTCATCTACCCTTCGGTAAGACTTCGTGTACAGATGACTGTCATTATGAGAATTGCTAAACCCTTTAGCATTGCTAAATTGAACCAATTTGTACGAAAGAAAAATTTCCTCAAAAAACAATAAAAAAGTTCCACATATTTATGTAGAACTTTTTGCGAAAAATATAAATTGAGTTTTCAATCAATCAAACACAAAACCCTAGTACAACAAGACACTACCTGTCACAAAATCTCAAAATATAATACTGTTGACTGTTGACTGTTGACTGTTGACTGTTGACTGTTGACTGTTGACTTACTAGATTCTTTCTAACACCTGAATTCCCAACAGTGATAAACCTAACTTTAACGTTCTCGCCGTTAAATTGCACAGAACTAACCGAGATGTCCGCCAAGGTTCCTCTGCACCCAAAACCTGAACCCCTTGATTGCGATCGTAAAACTGATTAAACTTCTTACTCAGTTCATACAAATATTCACACAACCGATTCGGCATTAAATCTTGTTCTACAGTATTAATAACTTCATCGAGTTGCAATAAATATTTTGCCAATGCTAACTCTGTTTCATGTTCTAAAATAACCTTGGCATTATTTCCCAACTCTTCAAAGTTAATCTCACCCTTACGACTAATTCCCTGAACCCTGGCGTAAGCATACAGCATATAAGGAGCCGTATTACCTTTGAGATCCAGCATTTTATCGTAACTAAAAATGTAGTTACTGGTGCGGTTTTGGCTTAAGTCAGCATATTTAACTGCACTAATACCAATTACCTCAGCAACATTATTAATAAACTCTTCAGTTTCTTCCCGTTGTTCTTCTTTCAATCTCGCTTCTAAATCTGTCCGAGTCCGAGAAATTGCTTCATCTAACAAATCCCGTAACCTAACAGTATCTCCAGAACGAGTTTTAAATTTCTTCCCATCTTCCCCTAGCACCAAACCAAAAGGTACATGAATTAATTCCACATCATCAGGAATCCAGCCAGCTTTACGCGCTACTTGAAAGAATTGGGCAAAGTGATTTGATTGTCCAGCATCTGTGACATAAATTATCCGCTTCGCTTCATCTTTTTGAATCCGGTAACGTAAAGCGGCTAAATCTGTCGTTGCGTAGTTATAACCACCATCAGATTTTTGTACAATCAACGGCAAAGGTTCACCTTCTCTATTAGTAAACCCTTCCAAAAATACACATTTTGCACCTTGGTTTTCTACCAGCAATCCAGATTTTTCTAAATCTTCCACAATTCCTGGTAGTAAAGGATTATAAAAAGATTCGCCCCGTTCTTTGACATCAACATCGAGTAAATCGTAAATTACCTGAAATTCATGTCTTGATTGTTCGCACAGCAATTTCCAAGCATGGATTGTATCTTCTGCACCAGCTTGTAATTTGACAACTTCTTGTCTCGCTGTTTCTTGGAAGGCTTCATCTGCATCAAAACGTTGTTTAGCTTTACGGTAAAAGCTAACTAAATCGCCAATATCTAAAGCATTTGCAGTAGTTAAAGCTTCTGGGTAAACTTCCCTCAGATAGGCGATTAACATCCCAAATTGAGTACCCCAATCACCCACATGATTTAACCGCAAAACATCATGTCCGAGAAATTCTAAAATCCGGGCAATACTATCACCAATAATAGTAGAACGTAGATGCCCAACATGCATTTCCTTCGCAATATTCGGACTGGAAAAATCAACAATTTCTCGCTGTGGTGTTTTTGCAGTTGGTACACCTAAGCGCGAATCTGCGTGAATTGCGTTGATTTGTGCTTCCAGGTATGTGGGTTTCAGCTTAAGATTGATAAACCCAGGCCCAGCAATCTCTGGCGGTTCGCAGATTTCTGACACATCTAGATTATCCGCGATCGCAGTGGCAATTTGCCTTGGTTGCTTTCCTAATCTTTTACTCAAAGATAAAGCCACATTCGCCTGATAATCTCCAAACTTCGGATTGCTAGCAGTCACCAAAATCGGATCTACTCCAGCATAATCAGCGCCAAACGCAGCCACCAAGGCCTGTGCAAATTGATGTTTTAGTTTTTCTTGTGTAGCGTTCATATATAAATGTTATCTGTGACAGGCGTAATGTGACTGTTGAAAGGTACATATTCTCAGGAGCTTGATTATTTTAACCTTAAAATATAGCCACCTACTCTAACTCAAGACTGTCATGGTACAGTACAACCCCCTTGACTGTCTGCCATCCGCAGCAGAACTTCCCGACTCTGATGACACCCCGATAGATAACGAACTGCAAAACCTCATCCCTAATTTACTAGAAGCGATTTTAGCTCTAGCATAAAATGACCGCGCTGACTGGTTTTTTGGTGTGGATATGGGCATTTATTCTGCACCATTAAAACCGCCATGAGTACCAGATAGATTTCTCAGCTTAGGAATAGAACATTTTGTAGAAAAAGAGGAACGCTTAAGTTATATCCTATGGGAAGAGGCAAGTACTGTTCCTATCTTAGCCTGAGAAGTCTTCTCCAAAAGCTTTGATGGCGAATACGAACAGAAAAAAACTGATATTTGGATAATAGCAAGTGCGATCGCTATCAAAACTGGACTTACGCCAAAATCCCCAAAATCGTTATACCAATTAAAAGAATGCGACCGATGGTAGGGGCATGGCAGTGCCATGCCCTCTAAAATATATTGATGTGACGCTTAACAACTTCCTTCCCAAATCAAAAGTTGTCTAGAAGCTGCAACAAAACAGTTAAGATGCTTCGGTGGGTAAAGAAAATGATCGTAGGCTAACGCCATCTGTCTAGCAGCCTCACTATATGGTACTCGGCCGATTCCCGTACCTAAACCAGGACAAGCAATGCTATTAATTTTATACTGTGAGTTTTGGTTATGTTGTCGCACCGACAACAGCATGGCCCACATCGCTACATAAGGAACATCTGTGCCAATAATAGACATAGGAACTCGCATTGTCGGCGTATGCGCTAAAAATGGATGTAATGGATGACCAGTTTCTACAATCATTGACGTTCCTACTGGCTGTTCGCCTAAATACCTTGTCAGTATTTGTTGCTGGACTATTTCCATCAATGCACTACCAAAAAACTTGATAATGGCAGCATCTATCCCACCATCCATCATCCCAAATGAATTACCAGGGCTAACTAAACAGTCATAGTTCGGTAACCACTCAAAGTAGTCATTAACGATTTCAACATTAGGCAAATAATAAAAATGTTCTTGAAATGCTGCTGCTAATGATGAATCGGGCGCTACTAATATCAGTTTCAAGCTTTATTCCTCCGCTTGAATACTGATTATACACGCATTCATTTTTCAGAAACTTAAGATACCTGTCAACATTATTGTGGCTTTACTTGTTTCTCAGGTATCAATAGATTGTAAACACATAGTCACCTAAATTTACATTGTGTCTGCTAGAGATGCCTTTCATGAAGTTGTCAAAATTGCTCTCCAGAAGGATAATTGGTTGATTACCCACGATCCTTACCCTCTACAAGCTGGTATATTTGACCTTGCCATTGACCTCGGTGCAGAAAAAGTGATTGCAGCCCAAAGGGAAGGATGGAAAATTGCTGTAGAAATTAAAAGTTTCCTAGGCCCATCAAAAATTTCAGAGTTTTACACAGCCTTGGGACAATTCATAGCATATAGATCAGCCTTAAATATCCAAGATCCAAAACGAGTTTTATATCTAGCAGTCTCCAGCGATATTTATGATCGCTTTTTTGTCACACCATTTATTCAGGGACTTATTGAGCAAAACCATCTGCTGTTGTTGATTTACGATATTGATAGGGAGGTAATTGAACGATGGCTACCATCGATGAATACCGAAGACATATCCAAAACTTACTAATCGAACACGCCAAACTAGTATGGGACGAACGTATTCAAGCTCAAACTATTTTTGATACTGAACGCGACCACTACCAACTAGTTTATGTTGGTTGGCGCGGTTCAAAGCGAATGTATGGCACTGTCCTTCACCTCGATATTATCAATGACAAAATTTGGGTTCAGCAGGACGGAACCGAGGTTGGTGTCGCTAATCAATTAGTTGAACTCGGTGTACCAAAACAAGACATCGTTTTGGGCTTTGATCCACCAAAGATGCGTCATTACACTGACTTTGCAGTAGGCTAATCGCAGTTATATTCAAAAACAAAATCCACCTGAATACAAAATTATCAGGTGGACTTATTAAATATTTTTAGTGGATCCGAGCAGAGTCGAACTGCTGTCCAGCCTGGGTATTAACCCCCCGCTCATTCACAGGTTTAGCCTATCTGACCCTCAAGGCGGGAATCGTTCATTATCCCGAACGTAGGATGCTCTGATTAAGTCTTAGCTAGCAAGCCAACCAGAGAACACTTGCTAGAGCATCCGTTGGGGTTGGTCTCTAGCCCTTAACGGAGTCGGACTAAAGACGCTCGAACCTATAAGAGGCTATTAGGCAGCAACTAGGGCTTCCTTACGAGCAAATTTTACGATGTTATTCGCATTTACTTTTGTTTTGAGCCTTTGATTTGCGAGAGGAGACTCACTCTCGACCTGAATCACAGAGCAGCGTTCGCCAACCTGTCGAAACCGTGACGGACCCATGTGCTTCATACTTCAATTATAATACACGGATTTTCAATTGTGTGTGCGGACAAAAAAATTTGTCTGTAGTCAATAGTCAATAGTCAATAGTCAATAGTCAATAGTCCAATGACAAATGACAACACTTCGGCAGAGCTTCAGTGCATCGCTGAAAAATGACAAATGACCAATGACCAATGACAAATGACGAATGACAGCTTTCACGCAAAATCCACAAGATACAGCTTTACCCTAAAACTCAAAATAGCCAACTGCTAACTTAAAATAACTAGCAATTGGCTATTTATGAGAAATCAACAATTGACAAGTCCCTAAGTTAACGCTTCCGCACCACCCACAACTTCTAGAAGTTCTTGGGTAATTGCCGCTTGTCGAGCTTTGTTGTAAGACAAAGATAGGGTTCTGATCAATTCACCGGCGTTATCGCTGGCGTTGTTCATTGCTGTCATCCGTGCTGCTAGTTCGCTAGCTGCTGATTCTTGCAACGCCCGTAATAGCTGGTTGCTAAGATATAAAGGCAACAAAGAATCCAGAATTTGTACTGGATCTTGTTCAAAAATCATATCGCGAGACAAAGGACGAACTTCAGTAGTCACTTTTTGCCGTTCTACTTGAAATTGACCGCCACGGGTTGTCAAGCGGAAGATTTCGTCATCAGCTGCTTCTAAACCTTGAGCATCTAAAGGTAGCAAGGTTTGCACAACTGGACGAGAACTAACCAAGGAGACAAATCGGGTGTAAATTAATTCGATCCGGTCTACACTTTCCGACAAGAACAAAGACAACAACTCGTCAGCGATTTTGTTAGCTTCGGCTGCGGTAGGAATTTGTTCTAAGCCACTGTAGGTAGCATCGATAGGTTGGTTACGGCGTTGGAAGTATTGGATTGACTTGCGACCTACCAACACAAATTTGTAATCTATACCTTCAGCTTGCAGTTCCTTCACACGGTTTTCAGCGCGACGGATGACGTTACTATTGTAACCGCCACACAAACCGCGATCGCCTGCGATGACTAACAGCCCTACTGTTTTAACTTCCCGCTTTCTCAACAGGGGTAAGTTAGCTTCTTCAAACCGCAGCCGGGTTTGCAGACCGTATAAAACTTGCGCTAGTTTATCCGCAAAAGGACGGGTAGCTAATACTTGCTCTTGCGCCCGGCGTACTCTCGCCGCAGCAACCAGCCGCATAGCTTCTGTGATTTTTTTGGTGTTTTTGACCGACTGAATGCGATCGCGTATTGCTTTAAGATTAGGCATATTCTTGAGTTCTGAGTCAATAGTCAATGGTCAATAGTCCAAAGTCAAGAGTCGAGAGTTTTTTGACTGTTGACTCTTGACTGTTGACTCTTGACTAATTACACTGTCGCCTTGAAGGTCTTCTTGAATTCGGTTAGCGCTTCCTTCAAAGCAGCTTCTTCAGCGTCACCTAATGCTTTAGAAGATTTCACTGCTTCAGCGTACTGAGGTTTGCCTGTCTTTAAGTAATCGCGGAGACCTCTGGTAAAGCTGGTAACTTTTTCTACTGGGATATCATCTAAATAACCGTTGATACCCGCATAGAGAACTGCTACTTGCTCGTATACAGACAGGGGGTCATTTTGGGGCTGCTTCAGGAGTTCCCGTAAGCGCTGACCGCGTGCCAATTGGTCTTGAGTAGCTTTATCTAAGTCAGAAGCAAATTGCGCGAAGGCTTGCAGGTCGTCAAATTGTGCTAGTTCCAATTTAATCTTACCGGCAACTTTTTTCATTGCCTTGGTTTGTGCCGCAGAACCTACACGGGATACAGAGATACCGGGGTTTACAGCGGGACGGATACCAGCGTTGAACAAGTCAGAAGACAAGAAGATCTGACCGTCGGTAATCGAAATTACGTTGGTGGGGATGTATGCGGATACGTCACCTGCTTGGGTTTCGATGATGGGTAGAGCGGTCATGCTACCTTTACCCAATTCATCACTCAGTTTCGCTGCTCTTTCTAACAAGCGAGAGTGAATGTAGAATACGTCTCCGGGGTAAGCTTCCCGTCCGGGTGGACGACGCAACAGCAAGGACATTTGGCGATAAGCTTGGGCTTGCTTGGAAAGGTCGTCGTAAATTACGAGAGTAGCTTTGCCTTTGTACATGAAGTACTCAGCAATGGTGGCTCCGGTGTAGGGAGCGAGGAATTGTAGGGTTGCAGGGTCACTGGCGTTAGCGGCGACGACTACGGTGTAGTCCATTGCGCCTTTGTCTTGCAGTGTTTGAACAACGTTAGCAACGGTGGAAGCTTTTTGGCCGACAGCAACGTATACACAAACTACATCTTCACCTTTTTGGTTGATGATTGTGTCAATTGCGATCGCTGTTTTACCAGTTTGACGGTCACCAATGATTAACTCGCGCTGACCGCGACCGATGGGAATCATGGAGTCGATAGCTGTAATCCCGGTTTGCATCGGTTCGTGTACAGAACGACGAGCAATAATACCAGGTGCTGGAGATTCAATCAAACGGCTTTCTGTGGTCTTGATATCTCCCTTACCATCGATAGGACGACCTAAGGCGTCAACCACTCGTCCAATCAATGCTTCCCCTACGGGTACTTGGGCAATTCTGCCGGTAGCAGTTACAGAGCTACCTTCTTGAATTTCCCGACCTTCACCCATTAACACCGCACCCACGTTGTCTTCTTCTAAGTTTTGGGCGATGCCAACTGTACCGTCTTCAAATTCTAATAGCTCCCCAGCCATAGCCTTTTCCAGACCATAGATCCGGGCAATACCGTCACCGACTTGCAGCACGGTACCGACGTTAGCAACTTTGACATCTTGGTCGTATTGCTCGATTTGCTGTTGAATAATGCTACTAATTTCGTCAGGTCTGATTGAAATGCTCATGTGTCTAACTTTTTTTTTGGGAGACGGAACAGAGTAATCGGTTCACCGAAACTACTGAATTTCTATGAACTGCTTAAGCGCAAAGAAAGGCGGCGCAACTGACCTCGTAAACTAGCGTCAATTACCTGCGAGCCGACTTTAATGATCAAACCACCAATTAAGTCGCGGTCGGTGTTGATTTCCAGTTCTACTTGGCGAGCATTAGTGATGGAAAGAACCTTTTCTTTTACAGCTTGTTGTTGAGCTTCTGTGAGGGGAACGGCTGAAGTTACTTCCGCTAATACGGTTTGATTCAGCTCGCGCAACAACGTTAAATACTGCTGTAAAATCTGCTCTAAGAAGAAAATCCGCCGCTTATCTACTAGCAGCTGCAAAAATTTGCGTAAGTAGGGATTTGCGCCATCACCCAAGATTTGAGTAATGACTGCTTTTTTCTGATCCGGCTTAATAAACGGGTTGTCAATTAAGTTTTGCAGTGGTGCTGAATTTTTCAACAAATTCAACAAAGCCCGCGCATCTTCACCAAATTCTTCTGTCAGATTCTGGGATTTAGCAATTGACATCAAAGCCTGAGCGTAAGGTTGGGCGACTTCGGCTGTTTCTACATTACTTTTCATCAGCGTCCTCCCACCTGCGCGATACTGCGGTCAATTATTGTTTGTTGAACATCGTCAGCAATACCAGCCCGCAGTTCTGACTCGACTTTTTGCAATGCCAATGCAGCTACACGCTGCCGTAATTCGGCTAGCGCTCGCTCTCTTTCTGTATTCAAATCTGCTGCTGCTGTTTGTTTTAAGCGTTCCACATCTTGTGCTGCTTTTGCCAATACAGCGTCTTTCGCAGCTTGAGCGCTTTCTTCGGCAGCTTGGCGGATGCGTTGTGCTTCTGCCTGAGCTTGAGTTAACTGCTCTTGCGCCTGAGATAAAGCTGTTTGCGCCTCTTTTTGGCGTTTTTCTGCTTCCCGAACTGCGGTTTCAATTTTTGACCGTCGCTCGTTCAGGATATTGCTTAAAACTTTACGTCCGAAGTAGAATAATATGCCAATCAGAATCGCTAGGTTAATGAGATTGGTTTCTAGTATGTCTAGGTTTAGACCGAAACCACCTTCTGCTGCGCCTTCTGCTAATTCAGAGTGTTCTGTGGCAAGTAATAAGAATGTGCCCATGTTACCCATCTACAAGTGCGCTGCTTGCTAATACGTTGTATTTTCCCGCAGGGAAATAAAGTTACTTAATGCCGCAGGGAAATAAAGTTACTTAACCCCGAAGGCAAATTAAGTGGCTTAACTTCCCGAAGGAAAAAAGTGCCTTTTGCTGACACTTAATTAAGCGCTGTGGGTGAAGTGCCCATTTGCGCGTATGCTTTCACAGAACCTATACTGTCGCTTATCTAGCGAGAGTCGGCCCTAATAGTTTTTCTAGAATTTGTCTGCTTAGAGCATCAACTTGTTGTTCTAACTCGCTAAAAGCTCGTTGTTTTTGTTGCTCTATTTCAATAGCAGCGCGTTCTCTTTCTTGTTGAGCTTCCTGTTGCGCCTCAGCGATTTTTTGGGCAGTAATTTTCTTAGCTTCCAACTGAGCAGATTCTATACTAGCTTGCGACTGCCTGCGAGCGTCTGCTAGCTGCTGCTCGTATTCCTGGGTTAAGCGTTCGGCTTTAGCCAAGCGTTCTTTAGCTTCAAGGGTATTCGTTCGGATGTAATTATCGCGATCGTCCAGCACCTTGGTCAGTGGCTTATAGAAAATTACATTCAACAAAGCTGCTAACAACAGGAACTGCAATGCCATTAATGGCAAAGTAGCATCGAAATCAAACATTTCTCTCCTCTTTGGCTGGAGTAGCAGTTTTCATGGCTAGCAATAACATCCAACCGTTTATATTTTAGGAACCCTTAGCCAACAAGGGTAACTTACATCAGAACGATTCAATACCCAAAAGCTTTGAATTGTAGAGTCGTGAAGATTCACGGCTCTACAATCATAAAACTTTTAGGGATTAGGAAAATGGGTTAGCAAACAGCAATACTAGCGCGATTACCAGACCGTAGATGGTTAGGGATTCCATGAACGCCAAGGTTAACAGTAGAGTACCCCGAATTTTGCCTTCTGCTTCGGGTTGACGGGCGATACCTTCTACTGCTTGACCTGCAGCATTACCTTGACCGATACCAGGGCCAATTGCAGCTAAACCAATTGCGAGAGCAGCAGCCAGAACTGAAGCAGCAGAAACTAATGGATCCATGATGATTTTCCTTGCTTGAAGTACAGAACTAACAAAAGTAGGTTAACTAGTAAAGACGTGGTTTCCACGCTGCACCAAGTTCTCACAAATCGCGCTGGGCGATGTTTTGAGCATCTAGGCTCGTCGGAACTGTGCTTATCTACTGAGAAGCTTTAGTGATGCTCCTCATGCTCATCTCCACCATGTCCCTCTAAGGCCTCGTGAATATATGCCCCAGCTAGGGTAGCAAATACCAGGGCTTGAATGGCACTGGTAAATAAGCCCAAAGCCATTACAGGCAGAGGTATAAATAGAGGAACAAGCAGAACCAGCACCGCTACAACCAATTCATCCGCCAATATATTCCCGAATAGACGGAAGCTTAGGGAGAGGGGCTTGGTGAAATCTTCTAGGATCGCGATCGGCAACAGGACAGGCGTTGGCTCAATATACTTTTTAAAGTAGCCCAAACCCCGCTTGCTAAAACCCGCGTAAAAATACGCCAAAGAAGTCAGCAATGCCAATGCTACGGTCGTATTGATGTCATTGGTGGGAGCTGCTAATTCACCAGATGGTAACTTAATTAGTTTCCAAGGGATAAGAGCGCCTGACCAGTTCGATACGAAGATAAACAAGAACAAGGTACCCAGGAATGGCACCCAAGGGCGGTACTCTTTCTCACCAAGTTGGTTTTTTGCTAGATCCCGAATAAATTCTAGGGCATATTCCATTAAGTTTTGGATGCCACGAGGAATTCTTTGGGCATTGCGAGTAGCAGCTAGTGAAGCTATTACTAGCAGGCCAATCACAAACCATGAGGTGAGAAAAACTTGCCCATGAATTTTCAGATTTCCCAGCTGCCAGTAGAAATGATGACCTACTTCTAACGAGGCGAGGGGAAATGTATTAAAGGCGTTTAAGACACTAAGCATTTGCATTCTTCAAGCATTTTCCCCAACGAGCGAGGATGGGAGTATTTTCTTTGTGAGCCTGACTTGTTAAGAATCAGGAAGAAACGCAGTTTGCACGGTGTAGACGAGGAGCGTGGCTTTGTAAGTTAGAAATCCCAAGAATATGGGCAATATCTTTAGCTCATGCCATTGAGTTGCTAATACAATCAACCCAATAAATAGAGCAAAACGACTTTTACTCAGACGCTTTTTCTCACCACCGAGTCGCTCAACGTCTTTGGCCAGCATTTTTAAGTAAACCACACCTGTACACGCCCCAATCAAATAATTCAGAGCAATGTTCAGTGAATAAAAAATCCACACAGAGATAAATACAATCCCTGTTATGACAAGTGTGATTACCAACAACTTCTGGTAGAGTTGATAGAACTCCTCCATAGAGTTTACTCGTTCTTCGTCCTCGGAACCAGATTGAGCATTTTGTGTTGTTGTTGGAGTCGATGCAGTTGATTCGTCTGACAAGCTCACGAGACTCGAAACCAGTACAGCTAAGGATGATGACTGCACATCCAGTCAGCTGAATCATATCACGATCTGGTAACAATACTTTAGAAAAAAACAATTAACTTCTTTTCAGCAAACAGCAACTCCCCAAGTTAGTGAGGTGAAGAGATTGAGAAAGCTCTAAATGCAAGGTTAGAGTCTATTGAGAGTTTCCCCAATACTGGGCTAAGTTACTATTCGGTAATGTCATCAGTGTGAATACGTAAAACTCCCAATTGTAGTGGGTGTAGTGAGTAGAGGCTAGTTAAGTTGATGGGGATTTTTAGCGACTCTAACTTCAGAGTTCCCAGAAATTTTGTGAGCGATCGCCTGTCTTGAAATTAGGGGTTAGAGGCTAGGGGCTAGGGACTAGGGAAGAGCGATTTTCATGTTGTGGTTGTGGGTTTTTCCCATGAGGGGCTAACTAGCAAGAGAAATCTAAGTTTTGAGGTTGTTAATTCAGAGGTAGGCGATACAGCTATACTACCAGATTCAAAACAAAACAATATGAATGCCCCAAGAGAAGCACAGGCAATCTCTGGGGCATAAGGTTTTTGTTTATAGTCACAATGGTTTTTGCACCCCGTTTAACTAACTAGTTAACAGTGGTTATGGTTGATGAATTAGGCTTTGGCTGCTAATTCTGCTTTTTTCCGCTTCATCCATGCAGCAAAGCCTACAGCTAGCAAGGAGCCGCCAACTGTCATGGGTTCGGGAACGTTTACAGGCCCAGTGGTATCGCCATTGACTATCCCACTCGCATTAATGCTGTTAACGACTGCGAAACGTACTGGCCCAGGTTTGGTAAATGAACTGAGTACAGAAAATCTCAAGTTTGTAAATTCCTTATTTGCTGATGCAGTCTGGGAACTACCAATTAACAAAAAGACCGTATCTATTGTATTTTGTACGACAGCAAAGGCTGGTGGTGCATTTACTTCAGTTACACCGGATAATTGAGACAATGTCAGACTACTCAAGCCTCCCAGCTTTTCATTAGGTGAGTCAGCAAATACACCGTAATTGTATTTATTAAGGTTACCCGCTTCCTGTCCCAGGAACTTGATGCTCGCTGCTTCAGCAGGTTTAGCATTCACAGCCGCAACAGTTAAGGCTAGGCTTGCAGCAGCAACACTCACATGTTTAGTTAATTTCATCCGCAAATTCTCTGAATGACTACAGTACGATTATTTAAGTACAACCTCTGATGCGAGGTTGTAACTAATGTATCTTATGAATTTTGGGTACTGATGCAAAAAGAGTAGCTTTTAGGAAATCTTTATATGAAAGTAATTTTTATTAAAGTTTGCATCAATATATATTTTGTGAGCAAAAAAAATCCGGAACGTTGCAAACGACCGGAGCGTAAGAAAAATACAGTATTTTTAGCAGCGAAATCAAGCTGGTGTTAACAAAATCAACTGCTGTTTCACCAATTTTCTGACATCATCCAAATTTATCTGCACATCAGCTAATATTGCTGCCACTGTATAATTACCATTACAGCGTTGTAGGAATTCCAATTCTGCTAACGATAGATTAACTATTTGGTAATCGTAGTTAAAAATACATTGACTGGGAAAACCCTCTATACAAGGATTCAATTCGGGAATCGCTTGTAATAGGGTGTTATCATCTGACCAATCGGCTTTGGTAATTGGGGGACGCCCAAGAAAAAATTCGTAATGGGTAACTTCTGGATCGAGTAATTCAATTAAACGGTAAATTTGGCGTTGGCGTAGCCCGCCGGAGGCATCGCTCAACTGATTTGCTCTTTCAATTAACTCTGGTGCTTTCGCTAACAGTCTTTCCAATTGCCAAAAACCAGGATTAGAGAAGCCAATAAACTCTAAACCAGAAGCATCAATTAATTCAAACAGAGTCTCAATATTGTAATCAATCTCTTGGGGATGAACGTACATATCAGCAAAGTTTTCATCCCGATGATTTTCCAGTGACCAGCGCTCTTTTTCGCGCTTGACAATTCGGTTGTTTTCTGGTAAAGAAGAGAATAATTGCCGTCCGACTTGTACGCCATCGCGATAATCGCCGCGTTTGTCACCTTGAAGGAGAGCGATCGCTTTTTGCATGAGTTGAATTTCCCAGCGTCCCAACTCACCATAGACAAAAATGTGCATTAAGCCGCCTGGCGCTAGCTTCTTCGCTAAGGCTTGAATACCGCCAATTGGGTCAGAAGTATGATGTAAAACACCCACGCAATTAATTAAATCAAACTCACCTGGTAGCTGTTCCACATCAAACAAGCTGAGGTGATGAAACTCAACGCGATCGGCTTTAGAACGCTGACAACGCTCTTTGGCTACAGCTAAAGCACCAGCACTCAAATCGATACCAACAACGGAAGCTTGGGGATTGAGGTGAACTAAATATTCTGTACCCACCCCAGTACCGCAACCAGCATCTAAAATGCGGATGTCTTGCTTTTGCGGTTTTTGACCAGTACAAAAATTGTAAGCAGCGAGCCAATTCCAGCGCCAGTTATAACCTGGAGGTGGTTCATCTAGCAGTGGTTCTGGAGGAAAGGGGTAAGTGTTGTAAAGTTGAGCAACAGCAGCACTAACAGTTTGGGCGTCGGACATAACAAGTAATTTTGGCGGCAAAATTGAGTTTACCAGATGTAGTTTGCCACTTAACTACTCAAATTATTTCCGTCTTAGCTGTTGCCTACCTCTACAAATAAATTCACAAATCAAGTAATAGTGCTAAATATCGCATTGATTGGTTTGGCAATATTTAGCATTATTGATTGCATCTTGAAGACTGCTCAAGGAAATTATCTGAAATGCCGAACCACCTTGCACTTCAGCAGTGATATATGCATATTTTTGACCGCGAGAGAAGAGGTCTCGACCAACCTTAATTACATTACGAGACTTTTGATAATCGTTAGCAATGCTGGAATTATAAATATTTTGAATTAATTTTACTGCTTTACTATTTTTCTGCGTAAATTTCAGGCTGGAGTCACCACTGATTGTGATTCCCTCTTTAGTTACTGTCCCATTCTGAGAAGTAACATCAGCATAAAAATACAATTTACCTTTGGTGCCATCATAACCATGCGATTCGCTGTTATATTTGAGCGCTGGTAACATGGCTTTAGTTTTGACCCAATTGACGACAGTACGAATATTTTGTCCTGGTAAAGCATGAGCAGGAGCCAGGGAAAGACTTACAGCCAAAGTAGATACAGCCAGAGAAAGCTTTAAATAAAAGATGTGACTCTTGAACATAGTATTTAAACTTTAATTTATGTGTCAATAAAAACATTATAACTTGCGTATAAGAAAGGATCGCTAAATCCATTGAGTAGCCAAGAAAGCAAATAACCAATGACAAATGACTAATGACCATTGACTAATGACCATTGACTGCGAAAATATTTGTGTAGGTTTTGATCAAGAATAGATACAAAACTTAGTCTAAATCTCAGGGAAGCAAGAGTATTAGCTCTGGAACTTAGCGTCTGGATACGTCAGATTCTACATACTTCTTAATAAATCAACAGGGAAGCCGCAAAACGTTCTAATCTAAAAGCTGACTGGGTTAATTTACTGGCAGTTTTGAAGGCGGTACTCTTAAGGCATGACTACACCGATGTGTCAAGCCTCAAAGCGACCCAGACTTAACACATAAATGATTATGATGGGAGTTTTAAAAATCCGATGAGTGTTAAGGCAAGTGGTGGAAGCTCGGTTGCGCGTCCGCAACTATATCAAACCCTAGCAGTAGCAACAATTTCCCAAGCGGAACAGCAAGACCGCTTTTTGGGGACTGGTGAACTAAATGAACTGGCAAGCTATTTTGCATCTGGTGCAAAGCGTTTAGAGATTGCCCAGACGCTCACGGAAAATTCCGAGATTATTGTATCTCGGGCAGCCAACAGAATTTTTGTTGGTGGCTCGCCAATGTCTTTTTTAGAGAAACCAAGAGAAGCAGAATTGGCTATGGCTGGTGCTGCTAGTGGGAATGTTCAAGAAGGCATGAAACTAGGTACTGTTACCTATGTGGAAAGTCGGGGTGGATTTTTTGAAAATTTACGCTCTATCTTTAACAGTTCTCCTAGCGGCCCAACCCCTCCAGGTTTTAGACCGATTAACGTGGCTCGTTATGGCCCTAGCAATATGGCCAAGAGCTTGCGGGACTTATCCTGGTTCTTGCGCTATGCTACATACGCGATCGTGGCAGGCGACCCCAGTATCATTGTGGTGAATACCAGGGGTTTGCGGGAAATTATTGAAAATGCTTGTTCTGGTGAAGCAACAATTGTGGCTTTACAAGAAATCAAAGCAGCATCACTCTCATTTTTCCGTCAAGATGCTAAGGCGACTGAGATTGTATCTCAGTACATGGATGTGTTGCTGACAGAATTTAAAGCCGCAACACCTTCCAATAAAGTGCGTCAACGTCCTTCTAATGACCAGCAAGGGTTACAACTGCCACAAATCTACTTTGAAGCGGCAGAACGGCGTCCCAAGTTTGTGATGAAGCCTGGGTTATCAGCCAGTGAAAAGAATGAGGTAGTGAAAGCTGCTTATCGGCAAATCTTTGAGCGCGACATCACCCGTGCTTATAGCTTGTCTATCTCTGACATAGAATCTAAGGTGAAGAACGGCGACATCTCGATGAAAGAGTTTGTCCGTCGGCTTACCAAATCTCCCCTTTACCAAAAACAGTTTTACCAGCCTTTTATTAACAGCCGTGTAATCGAATTGGCTTTCCGTCACATTTTGGGACGGGGGCCAAGTAGTCGTGAAGAAGTACAAAAATACTTCTCGATTATTTCTAATGGTGGTCTACCTGCTTTAGTAGATGCTTTGGTGGATTCACAAGAATATAGCGACTACTTTGGTGAAGAGACAGTACCTTACCTGCGTGGTTTGGGTCAAGAAGCACAAGAATGTCGTAACTGGGGGCCGCAACAAGACCTGTTTAACTACAGTGCGCCTTTCCGCAAAGTACCTCAGTTTATTACAACATTCGCTGCTTACGATCGCCCATTACCAGATCAGCATCCTTACGGTTCTGGTAACGACCCATTAGAAATCCAATTTGGCGCGATTTTCCCGAAAGAAACCCGCAATCCCAGTACCAGTCCTGCGCCTTTTGGCAAGGATACCAAGCGGATATTAATTAACCAAGGGCCGGGAATTAATAGCCAAGTTAGCAATCCTGGAGCTAGAGGTGAGTTTCCTGGTAGCTTAGGGCCTAAAGTCTTCCGGTTGGATCAACTGCCAGGCACAATTGGTAAAAAAGCTGCCAAAGGTGCAAGCATTAAGTTCTCCGAAAGCTCTACCCAAAAGGTAATCAAAGCTGCATACCTGCAAGTTTTCGGTCGTGATGTTTACGAAGGTCAGCGCTTAACAGTCCAAGAAATTAAGCTAGAAAACGGACAAATTTCTGTCCGGGAATTTATCCGTGCTTTGGCTAAGTCGGATGTATTCCGCAAAACCTACTGGACTTCGCTGTATGTTTGTAAAGCGATTGAATACATTCACCGTCGCTTGTTAGGTCGTCCTACCTACGGTCGTCAAGAAATTAACAAATATTTTGACATCGCGGCGAAACAAGGCTTTTATGCTGTAGTAGATACGATTATCAACAGCGTAGAATACAGTGAAGCATTTGGTGAGGATACAGTACCTTACGAACGCTACCTGACTCCGGCTGGTGTTGCATCTAGAAAACTGCGCGTTGGCAGTATCCGTGAAGATGTAGGTGGTAAAGTCCAGAAGCAAGAAACACCACTGTTTGTCACCTTGGGTACAGTTAAGGATAACCGGACAGAACCAGATATTCAATTCCGCATTAACCAAGGTGTTAGCAAGCAACGGGAACAAACCAAAATCTTCAAGCAAGTGGCAAATATCAACGATAAAGCTGCTGTGCAGACGTTGATTAGTGCTGCTTACCGTCAGATTTTTGAACGGGATGTTGCACCTTACATTGCGAAAAACGAATTTTCAGCTTTAGAAAGCAAACTCAGCAACGGGGAAATTACTGTTAAAGAATTCATTGAAGGTTTAGGTTACTCTAACCTGTACATCAAAGAGTTCTACACTCCTTACCCCAACACCAAGGTAATTGAATTAGGAACTAAGCACTTCTTAGGCCGCGCACCTTTAAATCAGGCAGAAATCCGCAAGTATAACCAAATTTTGGCTACTCAAGGGATTCGCGCCTTTATTGGTGCTTTGGTAAATAGTGCAGAGTATGGCGAAGTATTTGGTGAAGATACAGTACCTTACCGTCGCTTCCCAACTCTACCTGCGGCTAACTTCCCGAATACTGAAAAGCTGTACAACCAGCTGACTAAGCAAAATGATGATTTGGTAGTACCTAGCTTTAAGCCTGTACAACCACGCCTAGCTTTGGCTGGTTCATCATCTAATGGCAGTTCTTATGCTGATTTGGGTCGTTCTTCCAGCAGCGTTCAAGGACAATTTGGTGAAGTTACTGTAGCTAGCAACCGTTCCAAGCCTGCACGCATTTATCGTTTGAGCCAAGGTGCAAACCAAGCGGAAGCGCAATCGGTAATCAATGCTATTTACTCTCAGGTATTGGATGTATTTAGCAATGAAATCCCTGCTAATTACCGCTTAACTGCATTAGAGAGCAAACTGCAAGCTGGCGAAATCTCCGTGCGGGAGTTTGTGTGCGAACTAGCTAGTTCTGATATCTATTGCGATCGCTTCTACACTCCTTACCCCAGTGCTAAAGTAATTGAGTTCCTCTGCCGTCACCTGTTGGGACGCGCACCAGAAACTCCAGGCGAAATCAGCGAGTACAACAAGCTGTTAGCTAGCCGTGGTTTGAGAGCTGCTGTTGAAGCCATTGTCAATAGTGCAGAGTATGCTCGCTTCTTCGGTGAAGATGTAGTGCCTTACGCACGCTTTTAATCGTTGAGCGCAGTTAACTCTTAATCTTTAATAGTCACAGGTCAAGAGTTCAAGATGTTGGACTCTTGACCCGATTCAGTGCTGAATACTGATAACTCAGCAATCATTCAGCACTGTTTAGTCGTGACTATTGACGGTAAAGCCGTAACCTTTCGTAACATTCCTTTCAGACTCTTAACCTTTCGCTAAATCTGAAAAAGAATATTACAAAATGTTAAGAGCAGTCATAAATGCTCAACAGAATGCCGGAGAATGTTTTGCGGAAGGTAACTAAATTTTCGCCGCTTGCGTAGTAGATATTGACTACAAGCAGTTCTTCTAACAACACAGATGACATTTTTGTCAAGTGTTTGTTCTGAAGAATTAACTAGAAAAAAGCTACCGTTATCCAAAATTTAAAGTCGCACCAGTTTTAATTAAAATTCTGGTTTAATTCGTAGATTGGAGGAATCCATTAATGAGTATCGTCACGAAGTCCATCGTGAATGCTGATGCAGAAGCCCGCTACCTCAGCCCTGGTGAGTTAGATCGGATCAAGACCTTTGTTAGCGGCGGTGAGCGTCGTCTGCGGATTGCACAAATCTTAACTGAAAACCGCGAGCGTCTAGTTAAGCAAGCTGGCGAACAAGTTTTCCAAAAGCGTCCTGACGTAGTATCTCCTGGTGGAAACGCTTACGGTCAAGAATTGACAGCTACCTGCTTACGCGACTTAGACTACTACTTGCGTCTAGTTACCTACGGAATCGTTTCTGGCGACGTAACCCCCATCGAAGAAATCGGTGTAATCGGCGCTCGTGAAATGTACAAGTCCTTAGGTACTCCTATCGAAGGTATTACTGAAGGTATCCGTGGTTTAAAGAGCGGCGCTTCTGCATTACTGTCTGCTGATGATGCAGCTGAAGCTGGTTCTTACTTCGACTACGTAGTTGGTGCCCTCTCCTAGGTTAAAGCGGTTTCGCTGCTAAAACCGAAGTATTGTAATACGGTTGGAAAAAAGGAATTAACAACATGGCTCAAGACGCAATTACCTCTGTCATTAACTCTGCAGACGTTCAAGGTAAATATCTAGACGCTTCTGCTTTAGACAAACTCAAAAACTACTTTGCAAGTGGCGAACTTCGCGTACGTGCTGCTAGCACCATCAGCGCTAACGCTGCTGCGATCGTTAAAGAAGCTGTAGCTAAATCTTTGTTGTACTCTGACGTTACCCGTCCCGGCGGTAACATGTACACCACCCGTCGCTACGCTGCTTGTATCCGCGACTTGGATTACTACCTCCGCTACGCTACCTACGCTATGCTAGCTGGCGATCCTTCCATCCTCGATGAGCGCGTACTCAACGGTTTGAAAGAAACCTACAACTCCTTGGGCGTTCCCGTTAGCTCTACCGTACAAGCTATCCAAGCTATCAAAGAAGTAACCGCTAGCTTGGTAGGTTCTGATGCTGGTAAAGAAATGGGTGTTTACCTAGACTACATCTCCTCTGGCTTAAGCTAAGAGTTAGTTGGCACTTAATATTTTAGGTGCGGCTTAATTGAGGTCTGGAAATCAATCGTGAGTGCTAGAGCGTTTATCGCTTACCTTGGTTGAAATAATCAATTATGATGAGTGTTAGTGGTCTAGTATTGATGCTTGATTTCCAGCCTTTGCAGTGATTAATTTAAAGAATTTGTCTTAAAAAACGCTCCCCTTTTTTGAAATAAAAAAGTTTTCACAATTACTACAGGAGAATCTAAGATGGCCCGGTTGTTTAAAGTTACTGCTTGTGTACCCAGTCAAACCCGAATTCGCACCCAACGCGAACTACAAAATACCTACTTCACCAAGTTAGTACCCTTCGAGAACTGGTTCCGCGAACAGCAACGCATCATGAAAATGGGTGGCAAAATCGTGAAAGTTGAATTGGCAACTGGTAAGCAAGGTACTAACACTGGGTTGCTGTAATTACCATCTATATAACGAAGATTATTGTAGGGAGTTGCGAAGAGGTCGAGTGAGGCCTCTTTTTTGTTATGGGGCATGGGGCATTGGGCATGGGGCATTGGGTATTTGTCTGTCTTATCCTCCTTGTTCCCTCATTCCCTTCTGATTGATGCGGGGAGTGCGATCGCATTTTGGTAGTTTTGAGTAATGCGATCGCATTGATGTAAATATTTTTTTACTTAAAATATTATTCAATACCGATATTATGCTGTTGTTGATAAAAGAAATGTCATTAGCTTGTGAGCCTAGAAACAATACCAGATGAAGCTTTAGTTGTTAGAGGAGGACGTAATCGTCCAGAAGATATTGAACGATCAATTGGAACACACCCCAGTGGTGTAACTGGAATCTCCGTAGAAAGTGCAGTAGGATTATCTCTAAAGGAACTATGTGCAAAAATTCCTCATGGCCAAATTGGCGTGACAACCGTAGGCGAAATTCGTCAACAAGGGGGTGATGTTATTCGGACATCTGGTAGAAGTCCCCATCATGCTACATTAATAGGCTTAAAACCTGAGCAGATTAGTAATTTGTTGACACCCACAATTGGTAACCCAGCCAAGTCAAATTAGGAGTTCTCAAAATATGGAAAAGCCAAAAGTGTTTGTAGATTTCCATAACGCTGATGTTCAAGGTCGCTTACGCCTTAATTGTACTGGTACGATTGAGGACTTAGCTCATCAGAAAATTTGGTTGCAAAATGGTCAAGAAATAACGCTTTATAGCGAAGATTTAGAAGTAGATGGAATTGTTCAATTTTCAACAACAGAAAATTTGTGGGTAGCTGTTATTGATTGGGACAACATAAAAGAAAAACAAGATGTGTTGATAAAAGAAGACGAAGTTGTTATTTAACAAAGATACTCAATATCCAAAGTCCCAAAGCGATCGCTTTTGTAAGAATAATAAGGAATGCGATCGCATGTAGATAGTTTTGAGAAGTGCGATCGCAAAGCAAAATTAAACTTTACTCCTTTACTCCCATTGTGCAAGAGATAATTACAAGGCGGAAATGAGCTAAAGGACAGTCATGACACGCCTACTTTTCATTACAGAAAGATTTGCGCCAGATTTGGGTGGTTTGGCTAGGAGTGCAACGAGGTTGGTAGGGACGCTGTCACAACTGGGTATAGAGGTTGATGTTGTGACTTGGAGTCGTTATTTACAACCGGGTGAGGTTTTACCACCGGAAAATAAAGAAGCAAAGATTCGTGTTTATCGTATCGGATTATATCGTCATTGGGATATGACGATGCCTCATACATTAAATGTTTTGGAATGGTTACATTCTGCCTCTCGTTATGATGCTGTATGGGGACATTATTTGTTTCCCAGTGGTTTTTTGGCTACTTGGTTTGCCGCACTGGTGGGATTACCCAGTACAGTTAGCGCCCGTGGTAATGATATTGACCGCGAAATGTTTCCACCGGGAGATTTTGCCCGTTTACAATGGACGCTGCAACATGCCAAGGTGATTACGGCGGTAAGTGCTGATATGTCTCGTAAGATTCAGCTATTGAGTGGGCGGGATGATGTATTGGTATTGAAAAATGCGGTTGATACGGAAATATTTTCACCACAGAACAACCCCACCCCCAGCCCCTCCCCGCAAGCGAGGAGGGGGGAAGGAATTACTAGGGAGTCTTTGGGAATTACTCCAGATGAGGTGATTTTGGGATTTTGTGGGGAATTACGGGAGAAAAAAGGGCAGCAGTTTTTGTTGAATGCTTTAACCACAGTTCGACAAGTACATCCTGCTTGTTTGTTAATTATTGGTGAGGTACGCCCTTCTCAAGAGTCTGTGCTGCAATTATATAAAACTAATCAACCAGAAAATGCCCAGAGAATCATTATTACAGGGCATTTACCAAATTCGGAGGCGGTGGCTGAATATTTACGCCTGTGTGATGTTTATCTCCAGCCTTCATTGTGGGAGGGTATGCCAAATGCTTTATTAGAAGCAATGGCTTGTGGTTGTGGTTGTATCGCCAGTGATGCGGGTGGGATTCCGGAGGTGATTACACATGGTAAAGATGGATTTTTGCTACCTCGTTCGCAGTTGCACAAGCTAGGTGAGGCGGTGTTGGAATATTTGACGTTAACAGATGAACAGAAAAATCAAATTAGCCAAGCTGCACGCGATCGCATTTTAACTGAATATTCTCTAGCTCAGGAAAAGTTACAGCTTCAAACTTTAATCGCCCGTTTAATTCCCAATTCTGTATAAGCATGAATTAAAGCTGCGCCAGCATGTTGCCAAGTATAATTATCTTCTATTCGCTGACGGGCGTTTATCGCTAGTTTTTGTCCTAATTCAGGCTCATTTTGCCAGCGTAACACGGCATCTTTAAGAGATTTGGCGGAACCTGGCTTAACTAATAAAAAATGTACTCCGTCTTCTCCTAATTCCCTCACCACTGGTAAATCGCTAGCAATTACAGGTATCCCTGTAGCCATCCCTTCTAAAATCTTTAAAGGACAACAACCTTGAACTAAATTGCGATCGCTTGGCATTAAAGGAGCGAAAATTACATCACTGGTGTGAATATGTGTCACTAATTGAGTTTGAGAAATTGGTTCTAAAATAGTTAATTTATCTGCTACTCCCAGTTTTAATGCTAGCTGTTTTAATACTTTAATTTGATATTCTCTAGCTTGTCCAATAACTTTTAAATTAGCGGTAAATTCTCGGTTAATTAAGGCTAATGCTTCAACGGCTAGATTTACACCTTGCCAAGGTGAAAGTGTACCAAAGTAGATAATTTCTAGTTTGTCATTTGTCATTTGTCTTTGGTTATTGGTAAAGACATTTAAATCTACACCGTTGGGAATTACACGGATTTTATCTAGAGAAATGCCACGATTTTGTAGATATTCGCTGGTGATATTGCTAGGGGTGATAATTAAATCGGCAGCTTCTAAACAAATTTGCTCTTGAGAGTACAATTTATGCAATAATTCTCTATCTTCAGCTACGGCAGGATAGCGATATTTTAACTCGATTGAAGGTAAACCGTTAACTTCAAAAATTAGGCGATCGCAATATTTTTGTTTATTCTTAGCAATGGGAAATCCTTCGTAAATTGAACGTATATGTATAGATTCAAATTGCTTTTCTTGCAACCAATTTAGAAGTAAATATCGAAAATATAAAACTCTGTGAATTAAAGTGTCTCCGATTGCTGGAAATGTAGTTTGTCTAACTTGTGGATAAATTTCTTGAGCATCTATACCTGTTGCTGTAGGAGAAACTGTGATTAAATGAATATCTTCAAAAGCGGTGGCTAAAGCAATAGAAAAAGCTTGTATATGAATAGCTGCACCTTTAGGCGCGGGAACTGTATCAAAAGCAATATAAGCAATTTTTTGTCTATTCATTAATGTATATAAATTCCGTTGACACTTAATTCTCTGTTTGATATACTAACAGCCACATTGTATATATTGCTAATATATAGTAATTATATTTGTTTACATAAATTACTTTTTTTGATGACATCCAAAGGACAACGTTAAAAAAGTAAAAATTTATATATATATTGTCAATAAAGTTAATAAAACTATTTTAAATTTAATGAATGGAGTTTTGATAAAATGTCGATTGAATTTATTAAGTTTAAACAAAGCCAAATTTATACGGCAAAAGCAGATATTAGTACAATTGTTGCTGATTTGCAAGAAATAGCAGGTATAGATCAATTAGCAGAACTACAGCAGAGTAAATATGCTAAACGAGCGCTACATTATTTTTACGGAATAATTGCCTGCGTTGTTTTAGGGTTTATATTATTTTTATTAATGGCTCAGTTTCCAGCCGTATCTTTATTAATATTGGCGCTGTTTTTAGGAATTATCGGTTTAATATTGGCAATCATCTACGAATTGTTTAAAAAATTCAAGTTGCGGAAGTTAAATATTATTAATTCTCGCTATGAAGTTACGCAGCGACTTGTGGAAATGCTAGCGCGAGATATGGATAAAGCTAGCGAATTAGAAATCCAATTATCTTTTAAAAAGACGAGAATTAAAGAAAATATAGCAGAAACTATACCTCATCCCACTAAGCGCGACTGGAAAATAGATAAATATCAAAATGAATGGTTGAAATTAACAGGACAGTTTTTAGATAAAACTCGGTTTTTGTTAACTGCAACTGAAGCTACAAAAACTCAATATGGTTGGAAACGTGGTAGCAGTGGTAAGAGCAAATATAAAACGAAAAGTACTGATATAGGGTTAGATATAGTTCTTAGTTTAAAGTATCCCGAACGCCGTTATGGAGCAATTAAAATTTTGCAAAATGAAATTAGTAATGCAGTAAAGCTACCTTACTTATCTCGTCTGCGGAATATCAAGCTGACAGATAAATCTGTACATTTAAGTGTCAGGATGGCTCCACAAGTAGCGGATAAAAGCCAAGAAATATATGAAACAATTACAATGATGTTTCTCAGTCTTTATCAAGTATTAAATTTAGCGAAAGTCCTTTCTAAAAAAGATAAATCATGAAAATTAAAATTTTGAAAAGTTTTTTAGCATTATTATTAGTCACTACTATTGTTAGCTGTGGTAGTGCTAAGTCTGGTAATGAAGTAGCGAGTAATAGTAATAGTAATAATAGTAATGTTAATAATTCCCAAACTCCTCCAGTGGCTACTAATGTAGCTGCAACTCAGGAGAAAATTAAATTTAAGACTGAGGGTGGTACAGAATTATTTACGATGAAGCCAGAAGCAGACGGTGCGAAATTAGTTGATGGTAAAAATCAAGAATTAGCCAGAATTAAAGCTGATAAAGCCGGAAAAATCAAAATTAAAAATGCATCCGAAAAAGTATTAGGTTATGTAGTCAGCGAACAAAGTGCTTGGAAGCTGAAAGATGCTAATCAAAAACAAGATTTATATATTCTGAGAAAGCAGAATGATAGCGAATATAAGTTAGAAGATGGAGCGAAGAAAGAAATTTATCTGATTCAGTCGCGGAATAACGGGTTTGAGATAGTCACACCTAACAAAAATTTAGTTTATCAAGTAAAAGTTAAAAATGATAAAACTTCGTTAATCAAAGCACCATCAAAAACAATTTTTTCCACCAAATCTCAATTATCACCAATTGCATTTACCTGCTTTGGCTTTGATGTTCTCACCCGCGAACAGCAAGCTGGTTTGGCTTATGCTGTCAATTTAACAGGAGGTAAATAAACTTTGCAAATTCAGTTAAGTTGGCTAGATCCCAATAGCGAAGAACAACGAGAACCATTATTAGAAACTCCAGTAGCTATTGGCAGAACATTTTCAGAAATGCCACAACAAATCAATGAACAAAGAGTTTCGAGAATAGTTATTAAAGATGACTTAATAGCAGATTACCATGCTTTAATTGATTGGCAAAACCAAGAATTAGTAATTACTGACCAAAATACCACCAATGGCATCAAAATTAATGGCGTACAGGTGACTGGTGGTATTCTAAAAAATGGCGATCGCATTACTGTTGGTGCTTGTGAAATCGCGATCGGCTTTACTCCGCCAGTTTGGGAGTGCGATCGCATGGTAGGCTTTCTATTTAAGCGTCGCTGTGGTCGTACTGATAGGACAGGCTGTCCTGATTGTAACCAAACTTACTCAGATGACTACGCCTATTATTCCGAATATGGTAATTATCGCTCCGGTTGGGGTAGAGATTATTATCAAGAGCGCGTTAGCGAAGCTCCTCCGCAGGAGGCTCGCTATTCCTACGATCCGGAAACTGGTGATGTAGACTTTACAGAAGCGGATGCTGTAAGTTTAGAAACAGAGCAAGATGCTGATTTTGAAAGCGATATGGGAGCAAGTTGAAATTTGTCAATGGTCAATGGTCAATAGTCAATAGTTGTTGATTATTGTTCTATATCTTTCTATAAGCTAGAATTTGTCTGTAAATAGCTATTTATCTGATTTTATATGTATTTATCTGTATTTATCTGGTTTTAGTTATTGCATCTACTCAATTAAAAAGTCATCGACTATAATTTGAAGTCGAAATTTTATGACTTAAAGTCAAGTTAGCGAGCGGCATACATAACATACCTGAATTAACTATTCAAAGGTATATCAGATACTGCTAGTTGTGACTTGGTATAAAAATTGATATTGCTGGTTGACAAGGTGAATTTTATTCATTTTACATTTCTGCAAGGTCAATAATTTTATATTTTAATTTTTAGTGAGAGCAAGGTAACTTAATCTTGGCGGAGACTTGGCTGATTTACGCTTTGGGTGGTGGTTGGGGACATCTAAATCGTGCTTTATCATTGGGACGAATAGCGGCGAATCGCATAAATGTCAAAATTATTACTAATAGTCCCTATGCAAAGCAAATAGATGATGAAGGCTGTTTTATCTATCTAATTCCTGATAACATAGGTGCTTCTCAGACTTGTTTGCGCGTCAGAGAAATACTTTATAATACCGCCTACGATCGCTTGATTATAGATACATTCCCTAGAGGATTAGGCGGTGAGTTAGTAGATATATTACCCCAGTTGAATCATATACCCCGAATTTTGATTCATCGGGATATTAACTCGCGCTATGTAGCAGCTAAAAACTTACGAAATTTTGTCATTGAAAACTTTGATAAAGTTATTGTCCCTGGTGAAGGTAAAGATTTAGCATTTTGCGATTTACCTATAGTCGAACATACAGAACCTTGGTTAATTCGTAACTCTTGGGAATTACCAGATAAAATAACGACGCGATCGCATATTCTAAAAGTAGATAAATCTGTCAAAACTATTGTTGTTTGCGCTTCTGGGAAAACATCAGAGTTAGCTTTATTTGGTAAATTAGCTCTACACCTACAAAAAAACTTCCCCGATTGCGCAGTCAGAATTTTAGCGGCTAATTGTCCCCAAGAATGTCCAGAAAATCTTTGGATATCCCATCATCCAGGAATTGAATGTTTCGCCGCAGCTGATGTTGTTGTTGGTGGTGGAGGTTATAACACAGTTTATGAATGTGCTGCTGTCGGTGTACCTTTAGTCGCCTTAGCCTTAGAGAGATTATACGATCGCCAAGACAAAAGAGCTTGCAAAAGTTATTGCATACACAACATTGAGAATATGCAATTTGATAGCCAGCTATTACATATCGAACAGACTGTTGATTTTATTTTAAAGCAAGCAAAGTCAGTCAAAAATTCATCTGTACCTTTTTATATAAATGGCGCTGTACAAGCTGTAGAGCGGATTGAGCAAACCAAATAGAATAATTCCTAATCAACAGTCAACAGTCAACAGTCAACAGTCAACAGTCAACAGTCAACAGTCAACAACTTTTAGGTGAAATCTTCTCGTACTGCGATCGCTGCTTTAACATAAAGATATATTAATTGAGCGATCGCTTATCCGCATGGAATGGAAAGAAATTCGAGGTAACTGGGTGCTGATTCCCCGAAATCCTATTGGTATCATCCATTTTTTAGGAGGTGCTTTTGTCGCAACTGCACCCCATCTTACTTACCGTTGGTTACTAGAACAACTAGCCGCTAAAGGATATGTAATTATTGCGACACCTTTTGTTAATACCCTAGATCATATCGCGATCGCTAAATCTGTACTGCTGAATTTTGAGCGCACTCTCGAACGTCTCCAAGATTCTTCAGCATTACGCAAAGCCTACCTTCCCATCTATGGAATTGGACATAGCATGGGTTGTAAACTTCACCTGCTAACTGGTAGTGTCTTTAATGTAGAACGTGCAGGTAATATTCTCATTTCTTTTAACAACTACGCCGCTAAAGATGCTATCCCCTTAGTAGAGCAGTTAAACTCAGCTTTAGCAATTGAGTTTACCCCCACACCCCTGGAAACTAACAAGCTAGTAAAAGAAAGCTACAATATCCGGCGCAATTTATTAATTAAATTTAGCAATGATACCCTTGACCAATCAAAAGCTTTAAGCCAAATTTTACAAGAACGCTTTCCAGAAATGGTGACAGTACAAACTCTACCAGGAACCCATACTACACCCTTAGGACAAGATATCAAATGGCAAACAGGAGCATCTTTTACGCCTTTTGATGCTTTAGGACAATGGTTTAAACAAGAAGCATACCGTGACTTAAACCAACTAAAAAATGCTATGCTCTTGTGGCTGAATCCGCTTTCACCACCATAATTCATCTCTGACTATGACAGAGAAATTAAGTCTAGACATCAGAAATGGGTTAGTAGGATTGCTGGCGCAAACTTACTAACCCATTAGTCATCAATTAAGTCGGCGTAATAAAAATACTGGCAAAGGCTGTCATTAGTCAGTAGGGGCGGGTTTATGCGAGATAATCATGCATATTTGAGGATATTTGTGAACCCGCCCTTACAGGGTTTCAAGTCTATTTACGTTTTGGAGTATAGTTTGCTTTATTTATACCGACTTACTTAGTGAGACAATTTTTATTACCTTATGACTTACGCACAAATCCTATGAAAGTCTTATTGATATGTGTCATCTGCGGTTAAATTTTAGGTTAATTTTACGTAATAAATCACATATTTTTAACACAAATGAACCATTTATATAGATATTAATTTTATGTTTAAAATTCTCGTAATTGACGATGATAATTCAATTTTAATCCTCTTAAAACGCATTTTAGAAAAACAGGGTTATCAAGTAATAACTGCGACTAATGGGGAAGAAGGTATTAAAAAAGTACTTGCTTTTAATCCTGCGCTGATTATTTGTGATTGGATTATGCCTGGTTTAGATGGTTTGGAAGTCTGTCAAAAAATTAAAACAGATCCCAAATTATCGACAATATTTTTTATTGTATTAACTTCTTTAGATTCCGTTGCCGATCGCGTCAGGGGTTTAGATGCTGGTGCTGATGATTTTATCTCTAAACCCATTGAACAAAACGAATTACAAGCCAGAGTTAGAGCCGGGTTGCGGTTACATATCTTGAGCCGGGATTTACAAACCCAAAAGCAACTTCTAGAAGCAGAATTAGCCGAAGCCGCAGACTATGTGCGATCGCTTTTACCACTTCCCATTACCGAACCTCTGCGCATCAATTACTGCTTTCTTCCCTCACGCCAACTTGGTGGCGATTGTTTTGATTTTTACTGGCTAGATAATGATTGTTTAGTAATTTACCTACTAGATACCGCAGGACATGGACTAAAAGCAACTCTCCCTTCTATTTCTGTGTTAAATTTTTTGCGATCGCACTCCATTGCTAATTTAAATTACTACCAGCCAAGCCATGTGTTAAAAGCATTAAATGATACTTTTCAAATTAGTTATCAAAATGACAAATACTTTACGATTTGGTATGGCGTATATAATAAAGTTAAGCGTCAACTAATTTATGCTAGCGCCGGACATCCACCAGCAATCTTATTATCTGGCGAACAATCAAATCATGTTAATGTTGAACTTTTGAGAACTCCAGGTATGCCAATTGGCATGTTTCCTGAAGCACAATATATTGATAATTTGTGCGAAATTAAAACAGGTAGCACTCTGTATATTTTTAGTGATGGTGCTTATGAAATCACCAAAACAGATGGCAAACTTTGGAGTTTAGATGGATTTATTCAGCTACTTAGTAGCTTAAGACATAACATTGAACCTCATCTAGAACAAGTCTTGAATTACTTAATGGCTTTGCATTCTCAAGAGACTTTTGAAGATGATTTATCAATTATTGAAATTCAATTTGATTAATTAAGTTCTGGAAAGTACAGCTTGATGAAATTCATCTTGACTGGCAAATATGTCAAATACTTTATCCATACTAGTTAATTCAAATAAAATTCTTACTTGTTCGTTAACAGAGCAAAGTACGAGTTGTCTATTTGCGGCTCTCAAGGTTTTGAAAGCTAACACTAAAGCTCCCAAACCAGAACTATCCATAAAAGTTACATCTTGAAAATCAACTAACACAATTTTTGCGCCTTTTTCGATTAATTCATTCAGTCGTTGACGCAAATCTTGAGATGTCGCTGAATTGATAATTCCTTTGAGATGAATAATTTGTACTTCTGATTGTGTCATGATTTCTATCCTGATTTTCTAAAAAAGCTTATACTTCGTTGAATTTTAGTATTATATATCACACATATTTTATTTAATAAACTCCCAAGCTAGAGAAGTTCATAAATCACTAACACTCAATGATGTATTGTAAATTATGAACGATCGATCTCAATAAAATCTGAATCTATAATTACCGATTCTTAACTCATTTATAAGTTTTCCTTCATCTAAAGAGTAATCTGGAGTGATTCAGCTAGCAGTTAGGACTAAAATTAGTAACGTTAAAGTAAACTTTGTGCTAACTCCTCAATCATCAAATCTGCCTTTAGCTCTAGCCACATCCTCCTATAGGCGTACTTAGAAGAATGATCTGTCAACTCCCATAGAAGATAAACAAAATAAGCAGCACTAATTCCAGAAAAAGCCTCTAATTATCAGACTTCCCCAATTTCAGGAATTATTTCACACTTTTAATAGAACTTGATTTACACAGGACTCACTTTAGCACGATAAAGTAGCCTGTCTCCTTGGCGATAACCTGTATAGCGCACCTTTACCCTCTCACCTGGTTGGAGATTTCCCTCCATCGATTGATGAAATTGAGGATCGTAAGGTAATTCATCTCCCACAGATGCGATCGCTTCTATTCCCCACTGCTGTAAAAGCTTGTCTAAAGGCTTTTGCACCAAAGGTACTATTTTAATCGCTGCTAGCTGGGGATTTTCTGCGGCTTTGTGCGCTGCTGTCGGCCATTGCAATAACAATGATTCTAAATGTTGTAAACTCTGCTGTTGAAACTCTTGGAGCAACGTCTCTCGCTGCTGTTGTAACGCCAGCTGCGATCGCTCATATTCATTCTTTAACTCAGAAATCTTTTGTAATAATTCTTGCTCAGTATTACTTGGTACAGAATGCTGCTTTCTTTCCTGATTATCCTGATTTAAAACACCATCAGGAGCCAATTTAGAAAATTTTACTACTAATTCATCCAAGCTAATTTGTAAAACTTGCGACAGCTTCAATAGTATATCTACGCGCATTTGCGCCACTTTACCCTGCCGCAAGCGCAAAATTTGCCGCTCAGAAACACCAGCAGCACGACTCAGCGCTTTAAAACTGGAAATACCCACTTGCTGCATTAAATTTTGCAACAAATGGGTGAAAGTGTCGGTTGTCATTGGTCAATAGTCAATAGTCATTGGGCATTGGGCATTGGGCATTGGGCATTGGGCATTGGGCAAAAAAATTCTTAATTTTGAATTTTGAATTTTGAATTTTGAATTCATTGTCCTCCTTGTCCTCCTTGTCCCCTCTACCCCATGCCCCATGCCCCATGCCCTTATTCCTCTAATAAACTTCTCAACATCCAAGCTGTTTTTTCATGTACTTGCATCCGTTGAGTTAGCAAGTCAGCAGTGGGTTCATCGTTGACTTCATCTACCACAGGAAAAATAGAACGTGCAGTTCTGACTACAGCTTCTTGTCCTTCCACGAGTAAGCGGATCATATCCTTGGCTTTGGGTACTCCTGGGGTTTCGGGAATGGAACTGAGTTTAGCATATTCGCTGTAGGTTCCTGGTGCGGGATAGCCTAGCGCTCTAATCCGTTCTGCAATTAAATCCACTGCTAAGGCTAATTCTGTATACTGGGTCTCAAACATCAAATGCAAGGTTTGGAACATCGGCCCGGTCACATTCCAATGGAAATTATGCGTTTTAAGATATAAGGTGTAGGTATCTGCTAATAACCGAGATAAGCCTTCAGCAATTTTCGCTCTGCTAGCATCATCAATACCGATATTCAAAGCTACAGTTTCTGGTGTGGATGGCATAATTTTCTCCTAATTGGTTATTTAATTTAGTTGTCTGTTGTATATTGTTGCGTTTTTTTGCACTGAATCATTGACAATTTCTCACGCTAGATGCATCTTGAGAACGCTACGGGGGGCTTTGCGAACTCTAGCTAAGATTGTTTCTTTGCCTAGACGTTGACAAGCTTCATAGCGATGGCAACCAGAAAAGCCATAATACAGTCCATCTACTTCTAGGACATCTATGGGTTCCTGTTGCCCAATCGCCCCAATCGATTCCATTAAGGCTTGTACTTTTTGCGGATCGTTTGTCCGGGGTAAAGGCCGCTTAATCTGATTCAGTGGAATTTCTTGGATTCTAACCATCAGGGTTTTTCTCTTTAATTCCCTTCGTTGACCATAAATAAATCATACTCGTTATGACTTTGTTTTGCAACTATTAGGGCAAAACTGGTAATGGTATCATTGGAGCGCTCATGCGACAAAACCACTACGTTAGAAAGCAATTGGACAATCTCCTCCCAAGCAACGCAGAGGGGCAAAATCAAGTTAGAAAGAAAAAGTCGTACTGGAATGTTTCCCGTACTCTACTGATAGCATTTTGTTTATTAGGACTAACTGCGGCATCAAGTACCGGGAGCAAGACTAATGATGTGGTGTTGAAAATAGGGATTGTTCAAAGATTTGGGGAAGAACCCACAGCCAAACTACAATTGCAACCAACCAAAGGCGATCGCCTCAAGCTGAAATTTCAGACAGGTAACAAAGAACAAATTCTCGTTACCCAGAACCCCGTTCAGGTGGAAACGGTAATGCAGCCTTTATCTGAAGCAAAAGTCAATGAGGTAGTCGTTTTAGGTACTTACCGCACCTTTGAAACTGCAGAAGACAGTGCCAAACAATGGCGCGATCGCGGAATCGAGGTAGAAATAGCTCAACCAGAACGCTGGCAAATTTGGGCGAAACGAGATGTTTACAACACTCCGTTATTAAGAAGATTGTTATTGCAGAGTTTGCCAAAGTCTAGCCAAAATACCGCCTACCTAGATACCAAAGTTTTACCAAAAGTACCATTGGTGAGTTGGGTAATTAATGGTACGCGCTATAGTCGAAATAATGTCAGAATTAGCACTGATAAAAATTTGATTCGGGTGAATAAAACTGCTAAACCAGAAAATGCCCGTCTTTACGCTGGTCAGATGCAATTGCAGCCAAATGCCTATGGCACATATAGTCTAGTTAATGAAGTACCATTAGAAACTTATTTGCGGGGGGTAGTACCTTACGAAATTGGCACAAATGCACCGACTGCGGCTGTAGAGGCGCAAGCGATACTTGCTCGCACCTATGTACTGCGGAATTTACGGAGATTTGCCATAGATGACTATCAGTTATGTGCTGATACTCATTGCCAAGTTTATTATGGACTGAATGGGGTGGCTCCCACTACAGATAAAGCGATCGCCGCGACTAAAGGCATGGTATTAACTTACCAAAACCAGCTAGTAGATGCCCTTTATTCCTCTACTACTGGCGGTGTGACTGCTTCTTTTAGCGATATCTGGAATGGTGAAGATCGTCCCTATCTCAAACCGATAGTTGATGCGCCGATTAATATCTGGGACTTGTCTAGACAGAATTTAGCTGATGAAAAAAACTTTCAGCAGTTTATTAATTTAGAAAAAGGTTTTAACGAAAGCGAATGGGATCTGTTTCGCTGGCGGAGGGAAACGAAGTTAGAAGATATTACCAAGGGCTTACAGAAATTTTTAACAGTGAAAAAAAGCCCCTACAGTAAATTTAAAACCATTCAAGCTATGTCCGTAACTAAGCGATCTGATAGCGGGCGGATTCTCGAACTAGCTGTGAAAACCGATATTGGCGTGTTTACCTTACACAAAGACGAAGTTCGCAGCGCCTTTGCAGCTCCCATCAGCACGCTATTTTACATCCAACCTCTAAACAAAGGTCAATCTAGTTTGTGGGGGTACGCCTTTGTTGGTGGGGGATTCGGACATGGAGTGGGTTTAAGTCAGACAGGTGCGCAAAATTTAGCCAAGCTAGGTTGGTCAAATCCACAAATTTTGCAATTCTATTATCCTGGGACTCAAATTAAAATTTTGAGCGACAAGATTCAGTTTTAATCGGGAGACTTAGGGAATTAGTAATTTTATCTGTACGTAGTAAGCACTTCAGTGCTGAGTAAATAAGGACTAAAGTCCTTACTACGAACTTCAAAGAATACACAGTAAAGGAAAATAATTATCCTTAACTGTGCTACTTTCTTTTTTGCACCATCAATAACTCTCTTCAGAAATTGAGAATTGAAGTGCCTAATTCTTAGTAGAGTTCTTCTTCTTTGTGGGTTTGGATGGTTACATCAGAAGTAGGATAAGCAACGCAAGTCAATACATATCCAGCTTCGATTTGATCGTCATCTAAGAAAGACTGGTCAGATTGGTCAACGGTACCTGATACGAGTTTACCTGCACAGGTAGAACAAGCACCAGCGCGGCAAGAATAAGGTAAGTCCAAACCTTTTTCTTCAGCAGCGTCTAGAATATATTCATCATCTTTAACGTCAATGGTTTCAGTTGTACCTTCAGCTTCGTTGATGAGTGTGACTTTGTAAGTTGCCATTTCCGTAATCCTCTCTTTTTGCGAACGGCAGTATAAGTTATCCTAAAGCAAAGGTAGGCAAAGCCCACGGCTGCTCTTATGGGATCGGCCGCTTGTTTAAATTTGCTTCAATTCTGATACTACGAGAAAAATTAAAATATGTAACTTGAATTTGTCCGCGATTAGTAATGAAATTTAGTTAGTTAATAGTAATAAGAATAACTTATGTATTTCCGGGCTTATTCTGCCTAGTATTGGGAAAAGTTATACATAAGCTAAAAAAAAATCAATTTCATTGATGTGTGGTGAGGGGATGGGGCTAGAAGGGAAGGGGGACAAGGGGGACAAGGGGGACAAGGGAGAAAAATGCCCCATGCCCAATGCCCAATGCCCAATGCCCAATGCCCATAACAAATGACAGCATTGCGATCGCAATATTTCCTACATAAAGTAGTAGGGTAGTAAGTGTCACTAGTGGCATTTACAGCTAAAGCAGAGGGCTGTAGAGAAAGCAATGAGCTTTGCCGATACAGAAAACCTACAAACAGAACTAGGAACTGTCATGTATAATTCCGAGGCCTATTTAACAACGGCAAAAGTGCGGGTGGGGTTGGTTGGTACTGGATATGCGGCAAAGTTGCGGGCGGAAGCATTGCTGCAAGATGAGCGATCGCATTTAGTTGCGATCGCTGGGCATAAATTAGAAAATACCCAAGCCTTCGCCCAAGAGTATCAAGCTGAGGCTGTGAGTTCTTGGGAACAGCTAGTAGGGCGAGATGATATAGATTTAGTAGTTATTTCCACAATTAACCGCGATCATGGAGCGATCGCCCGTGCTGCGCTGACAAGTGGTAAACATGCGATCGTTGAATATCCCCTGGCTTTGGATGTGGTAGAAGCACAAGAAATTATTGCCTTAGCGAAAGCTCAAAATAAACTCCTACATGTGGAACATATTGAACTTTTGGGTGGATTGCATCAAGCATTAAAGCAGCATATAGAAAAAGTAGGTGAAATTTTTTATGTCCGCTACAGTACGATTTCACCGATACATCCTGCACCCCGCAAATGGACTTATAATCATGAATTGTTCGGCTTTCCTTTCATCGGTGCGCTTTCGCGATTACATCGTCTGACTGATTTATTTGGTGCAGTCTTCACTGTTAATTGTCATCAGCGATTTTGGCAAGTTGAACAAGACTACTATCAAGCTTGCTTTTGTATGACTCAACTTTGCTTTACTAGTGGACTGTTAGCACAGGTAGTATACGGTAAAGGTGAAACCCTGTGGCAACCAGAACGGAAGTTTGAAGTCCACGGACATGAGGGCGGATTAGTGTTTGATGGCGATCGCGGATTTTTTATCCACAATGGTGAATCAACACCGATAGAAATCGGGACTCGTCGCGGTTTATTTGCGAAAGACACTACTATGGTGTTAGATCGAATCTTTGATGGTAAACCTCTCTATGTCACTCCAGAAGCTAGTTTATATACATTAAAGGTTGCCGAAGCGGCACAAAGGGCAGCAGAAACAGGCTTAACTATATTTATGAAAGATATTTAACAGAGAAATTACAGTTGATGAAAACCGAAACGATTGTTATTTTATCCCAACGAGAAATAGACAAGATGCGTCGGGCAGGACATTTAGCCGCCCAACTCCTCAAGCATCTAGAACCAATGGTTAAGCCAGGGGTAACTACTCAGCAACTCAATGATGAAGCCGAACGTTGGACACAGGCGCATGGTGCTAAAAGCGCACCACTGGGTTACAAAGGCTTTCCCAAATCAATTTGCACCAGCGTCAATGAGGTGATTTGTCACGGTATCCCTAATCCGAAACAAATTCTCAAGGATGGAGACATTATTAATATTGATGTTACGCCGATACTTGATGGTTATCACGGTGATACATCCAAAACATTTTTAGTCGGTAACCCTTCACCCAAGGCAAAAAAATTGGTAGAGGTAACCGAGGAATGTCTGCGCTTGGGTATTGCGGAAGTGAAACCAGGGGCGAAAATTGGCGATATTGGTGCAGCTATTCAAGAATATGCGGAAGCACAAGGTTTTTCTGTAGTCCGTGACTTTGTTGGACATGGAATCAGCAATATTTTCCATACCGCACCAGATATCCCCCACTACGGTACAAGGGGTAAAGGTAAGCGTCTTCGTCCGGGGATGGTATTTACAATTGAGCCAATGATTAACGAAGGAACTTGGGAAGTAGAAGTTCTCAGCGATAAGTGGACTGCGGTGACACGCGATCGCAAACTTTCGGCGCAATTTGAACATACTATAGTTGTGACTGAAGATGGGGTAGAAATCCTCACCCAAGTAGAAGATAATTCGTAATTCGTAATTAAAATTGCTCAATGCCCATCAAATCTAGATTTTGGTGGGTATTTTTATGCATTTTCACAAAATAGTTTGTTTCTTGTTCTGGCTGTTATCAAAAAAATCAGGACTGAAGTCCTGACGACAAAGAAAATAATTCTAAAATCTAAAATTGATTACCGCTCCAATTTATTAGGAATACCTTCGCAACCGCCTGGGATAGTACCTCTAGTTTGTTCGCCACCCCAAGCGCAACAGTAATAACGTACTGCATCTGACATCCTTTGGGCGTTAGTAAAATCAGCATTTTCAATGACAGCACCAGTATGTTCTCCCGTTTGATAGTTTGGGGGTACAGTGCGACTGCGGGGTGATGCGTTTTCTACAGAACCATAAAATAGACGCACGCCGTTAAAATCAGCGTTGCAGAGTTTGGCATCATAGAGAATGGCGCGGGAGAGGTTGGCTTTGACTAAATCACAACCACTGAGATCGGCGCGGACAAGATTAGCTTCGCTGAGATCTGTCCACCGCAAGTCTGTACCCGCTAAGTCTGCGCCAGCTAGCATTACGCCTAAATCAATGACACGTACACCTTCAATTCTGTCTTCAGCATAACCACCGACACCATTGAGGATTGCTCTTCCCAAACGGCGATCGCGTTTTAGGGGTGTGAGTAATTTAGAACGGGAAAGAAACCGGAGAATTTTGGCTTTCCCACTACCATCAACACTACTTAAAATTGCGGCTGTACGTCCTTCTGCAATTGACCTTTCTTGCGGCCAGTCTTCTAATAATCCTTCTTCATCTAATACTAAGTCAGAAATGCCTTGAAAATAGGAATCTATAGTTTGCTGTTGGGTAATAATATTTTGTTGCACTGTCAGCAGGTTTTGCTGAATTGTCAAGTCTTTGGAAATAATATATTGTCGCCAAGCTACATAAACAGCGATGATAGCAATAAGAATTTGTCCTAAAGCGCCAAACCACTCCGCCAAGGTTCCAGAAGCTTCCCAATTAATCTTGATTCCCCAAGCTAATAAGCGATCGCCTAAGCCAGAGAATTTGACTAAGCCGATAATTGCTACTACTAGCCCTAAAAAAGCGATCAATAGGGTTCTGTCTTGGGGTGAAAACCATTGCTTGATGGCGCTTTGCACCCAAGGTAGTAAGATTGCCACAGACAGCATTAAAGTCACGAGAGTACCAAAAATGCCAATGAGCTTGTTATTGACAGCTAGCCCGATGATGGTAATGGCGATCGCTAATAAAGTAATTAGCAAGGCTCTAGGCTTGACTGTAAATAGATTTGTCTGTGGCTTGAACCAAGAACGAGCTTGCTGTAAAGCTGTTGTATTTTGCGGAGATTGCAAAGACGCGATCGCCGCTAAGGCTTGTTGTGTCGCCAAGCCATCTGGTGTAAGGTTATGCTCACCTGTCCCACCATCAAAATCATCGGGTTGTAAGTCGTGTTCGGAAATGGGATCTGGGGTTGGTGAATTGTTGGAGTTGGATTCAATCGTCATTCTTTCTATTGTGCCCCAGCATTTTCAAATCACAGCTGTTTTATATTAACTGCTGCGGGGTAGGTTAGGGCAATATTAGTCAGCTAATTTGTAATACCCTTCGGGAAGCCACCTCCGGTGTCTACGTAATTCGTAATTCGTAATTCCTGACCTTGTCCTGTGGCGATTCTGTTGCCAAAAATGGGGACTGATTTGCAGTAGAGAAAATTTTTAATTTCCAAATTCAGAAACTGTATTAGTAACTAAAATTTAGTTTATTTTGACTTGATTCAACTAAATCAAGCTGCATAATCTTCTTTATTATCATTAGATATTTCTGTATTTATTCTATAAGTAGAATTACATTCCTGCCTATAAAGCGATGATTAAACAACTTGGATATTGCGAAACCTCAGAATATTTAGCATTGATAAAGAAGAGATATTTTTTTGATAAATATCTTGCCTTGACTAACATAAATATGTTATATTTTTTGTATATAAATGCGAAAATTTCCATTTATAAAATAAAAACAATTTTTGAGAAAAATCGTGTATTTTGATACGATATTTTGAGATAAACAAGTCCTAGCATCATAACTATGAGTTCTGTAGGTACAGCATGGTCTTACGGCGCTGCTTGATTGCCTCTAGCTTTATCACTTTCTCAACAGTTGGCTGTAGTGATTGGGCAAATTCAACGGCAAACAATACTAAGCAAGTTGTACAGGAAAGTAATGTTTCCCAACTGCTAATCAAAGCTAAATCTGCACCCACAGCAGAGGATTTTTTAAATCAAGCTAATAACCTGTTAGATAACCAACGCTATCAACAAGCGATCGCGACATACGATAAAGCGATCGCTCTCAACCCCAAAAAAGCCGAAGCTTGGATTAACAGAGGTAATGCTTTGACATCTTTACAGCGCTACAAAGAAGCGATCGCCTCATATAATCAAGCAATTAGCATCAAGCCTAACAAAGATATAACTTGGTTTAATAGCGGAAATGCGTTAACAGCTTTAAAAAGCTATAAAGAAGCGATCGTTGCTTATGATAAAGCGATCGCGCTCAACCCCAAAAAAGCCGAAGCTTGGATTAACCGAGGGATTGCGCTGACAAAACTGCAAAGATACCCGGAAGGATTAGAATCTTACGATAAAGCGATCGCAATTAAGCCAGATAAGCATGAAGCCTATTACAATAAAGCTTGTTCCTATGCTTTACAATCCAATGTAGAATTAGCAGTTACCAACCTAGAGAAAGCCATTAAACTGGCTCCTGCTAAATATAAACAATTGGCGAAAACCGATCCGGATTTCAATAAAATACGTAGCGATCAAAGATTGCTAAGATTGATTCAATAATCTATAAAATTTCTCTTTTAAGGCATTTCAATAAAATATATAGGAATCCGATTTGATTTCTGAAAAAATCTAAGTATATGTAGGGTGCGTTATCACGAAGTGTAACGCACCGTATTATGGGATTTGGTGCGTTGCGCTGCGC
>NZ_JACJQG010000041.1 GCF_014696435.1 Calothrix anomala FACHB-343
GTCTGTGGAGGCTTAGGGGATGCCCAGCCTGTGAAGCAGAAAGTCTCATTTGTGAATCTGAGATGCTCCCGCTACACTGCTTGCAGTTAGCGGTGAGAGTTGTCACATCAGCATTTTACCCAACAGCAAAGTCTGTAAACTGTCTTTTATAAGGTGAGTGAAATCCTAAGACAATATCTTGCTTAGGAACGCCTAAAGCTACTAGTTCATCAGCAATATTGGCTTCTGTGCCATTATGCTGAATCCAAATTTTTTCATTTTTAATATCTAAATGCAAGACACAACCATATACACGCCGTTTATTTTTCCAACCAACATATACTAATTGATAATGGTCGTGTTCGCTATCAAATATAGTTTGTGCTTCTACCTGATTATCAGATTTATAATACTGGCTATATTCTGTTAATATCTGCTTTATATATTTTCTATATTCTTCTAATTTAGCCATTGGACGATTACCTCATTTTCAATGTCATAAATTACCAAAATTTAAGAAATTTCAATGTAGGGTGTTTTGTCGCCAAGCGCCTCACCGCCAAAAATTATAAGTGCGTTAGCCTACAAACTTTAATTTTGAATTTTGAATTTTGAATTTTGAATTGTTATTCATCTTCATCGCGAATAATTGTTAAACCTAAAGCTTTATAAGCCGCCAACATATCATTAGATACTGTGGGTGCAGTGACAAGATAAGTCAACGCATGAATTGACTCAACTACATAAGGTGCGGCTGTGTCTAACTTTTGCGCTGTGACTAATCCGACTACCTCAGCTGAACCCGCAATCATGGCGCGTTTCACATGGGCTTCATCTAAATTTGGCACGCTAATTCCCACTTCTGGATGCAAACTGCACACCCCTAACATGCACAAATCTGCACGAATCATCCGCAATGATTCGATGGTAACTGTACCAACGTTAACTAAAGCCTTTTTGTAGAGCTTACCACCTAACATCACAACTTCTATATAAGGATGTTCGGCTAAAGCGATCGCAATTGGTGGGCTATTTGTCACCACAGTAGCTTGCAAATCTAGCGGTAAATGGCGCGTTACCTGCAGCGTTGTTGTACCGCCATCTAATATTACCACCTGCCCCGGACAAACTAATTTAGCTGCGGCACGAGCGATCGCTTCTTTTTCTTTGGGCGCTTGTTTTTGCCGATCTGCATAACTGGCGGTAGCTGGAGAAGTCAGCAATGCACCACCATGTACGCGCTGTAAAAGTCCCGCTTCTGCAAGTTCCCGCAAATCCCGCCGAATAGTATCTTCCGAAACCTTTAATACAGCACTCAGTTCCGTTGATAGCACCTTCTTATCACGATTGAGAAGTTCAAGGATGAATTGTCGGCGTTCAGCAGTCAACATAAAAATTTTCCTGAAGTTGCGTTTTTAATCTTGAAATTGCACGTTTGTGAGTTTATACTTATTACATAAAGTTCAATACCAGCAAATCACAAGCATTAGACTCAATCTGATGTCCGCCTAATTGCCGATCAATAAAACTCTCCCCGTATCCATTGCTCTGAATCCTTACAGAGTAAGGGTTACGCTAGAACCGTGTCAACATATCGGTCGGTATTTTACCGGACTTGATATCACTTTTAACTGCTGCTTCCCATACCAGGAAGGAGACAATTCAGCCTATCTTCTGTCAAAAGAGAGATTGCTGCTAGGGTTATTCATTTCACAATAGCGGTAAAGTGCATGTTTTCGTACATTTAACCGTATCTTCACTTGTATACAAGCACATTCGTGCAAATTTGATTGTTGACTGTTGACGGTTGACTGTTGACTGTTGACTGTTGACGGTTGACTGTTGACTGTTATCAATGCCCAATGCCCAATGCCCAAAAAGGACAAATAACAAATGACTAAATTTCCTATCGATCTCGGTGCTTACAAATATTTATCGCTCAATCCTGCGAATGCTACCCTAACAGCAGAACAGCGAGATACGCTCAAAGCAAATATTCAACTTTGCCGAGATGCGATCGTGTTTTTTACAGCCACAGGCGCGGCTAGAGGCGTGGGCGGGCATACTGGCGGCCCCTATGATACAGTTCCAGAAGTGATGATTCTTGATGCCTTCTTCCGGGGTGCTGCTGAACAATTTGTGCCGATTTTCTTTGATGAAGCTGGACATCGCGTGGCTACTCAGTATCTCATGTCAGCGCTACACGGGGATTTACCCGCAGAGCATCTTCTACAATATCGTGCAGCCCATTCTCATTTACCGGGGCATCCAGAATTAGGATTTACACCTGGTGTAAAATTTAGCTCTGGGCGTTTGGGGCATGTGTGGCCTTACGTAAACGGGATAGCAATGGCGAATCCGGGGAAAGTCGTTTTCTGTCTCGGTTCTGATGGTTCCCAGCAGGAAGGTAACGATGCAGAAGCAGCGCGGTTGGCGATCGCGCAACATCTCAATGTTAAACTGATCATTGATGATAATGATGTGACAATCGCTGGACATCCTTCTAAATATTTACCGGGTTTCACCGTCGCCAAAACCTTAGAAGGACATGGTTTAAAGATACTTGAGGGCGATGGGGAAGATTTAGACGATTTGTACAGCCGCCTTTGCACAGCTGTAAATACACCAGGCGCGATCGCAGTTATTAACAAACGCCCCATGTGTCCCGGTATTGCAGGTTTAGAAGGCTCAACCCACGGACATGATGTGATTTCCGTCGATTTGGCGATTAAATATCTCGAATCTCGCGGACAAACTGCGGCGGTGGAATACCTGAAAAATATCGAAAAACCCAAGCAAACCTATACATTTCTCGGTGCTAGCGACAAATGGGGCGCAAATCGCAACGTTTTTGGCGAAGCTGTGGTAAATGTCCTCAGTCGCATGAGTGAAGCCGAACGCAAGGAGAAAGTCAGAGTAATTGATAGCGACTTAGAAGGCTCCTGCGGATTGAAGAAAATCCACGATACCTATCCCGAAGTATTTATTCCCTCAGGCATCATGGAAAGAGGTAACTTCTCGGCTGCGGCTGGGTTTGGGATGGTAAAAGGCAAACAAGGCATTTTCGCCACCTTCAGCGCCTTTTTAGAAATGTGTATTTCCGAAATTACAATGGCGCGGTTAAACCAATCTAACGTTCTGTGTCATTTTTCCCATGCAGGTATCGATGACATGGCAGATAATACCTGTCACTTCGGCTTAAATAATATGTTTGCCGATAATGGTTTAGACGATCGCTATGACACAAAACTCTACTTTCCCGCCGATGTCAATCAAATGACAGCTTGTGTAGAAGCGATATTTTTCGATCCAGGATTGCGGTTTATATTCTCCACCCGTTCCAAAGTCCCGAATATATTGGATAGTAACGGGAATGAATTTTTTGGCGATGGTTACAAATTTATCCCCGGTAAAGATGAAATCATCCGCGAAGGCACACAAGGTTATATAGTCAGCTTTGGCGATGCTTTATACCGTTGCTTGGATGCGGTAGAACGCTTGAAGCAGGAAGGCTTAGATGTGGGTTTGATTAACAAGCCAACTTTAAATGTCGTGGATGAAGATGCGATCGCTAAAATTGGTAAAGCACCCTTTGTTTTAGTCGTCGAAGCCTTCAACCGTCGCACAGGTTTAGGTAGCCGTTTCGGTACCTGGTTATTAGAACGGGGGTTAACTCCCAAATATGCCCACCTGGGAACTTATAAAGAAGGTTCCGGTGGTTTGTGGGAACAATACCCCCATCAAGGTATCGATCCGGTGGGCATTATGAAGAAGGTGAAAGAATTGTGCTAGTTGAGTAGGGTGTGTTGTCGCGTAGCGCAACGCACCGCCACTCTGCTGATTTCTCTCGCATACCCGATATATCGCCCGCAGGAACCAGTAGCCTGGGGCTATCATTACGAAGCCTGCAACAGCAGGCTTTGTTCAATTAGCCGCACCCTTCTAGGGTGACGGCGGGATTACGGAATCAGCGAGGTATTTGATATAAATCCGGTTGAGTTCATCAATTCTCTCGCATACCCGAAATAACGCCCGCAGGCTATAAGCCTGGGGCTATCATTACGAAGCCTGCAACAGCAGGCTTTGTTCAATTAGCCGCACCCTTCTAGGGTGACGGCGGGATTACGGAATCAGCGATATATTCTAGAGGGCATGGCAGTGCCAGTGCCCCTACAATCTGCCGCATTATTTTTGCAATTGGTATAAGATTTCACAGGTATAGAGCATTATTAGCTTTTCCCATGCCCCATGCCCAATGCCCCATGCCCAATGCCCAATGCCCAATGCCCAATATTACTTCATCCCCCGCCAATTGCCCGAAGGAATAAAACTCGCCCAATAATAAGGATGCTGATATTTGGGATTATTTAATAACTCTAACTGCACCTCTCGCAACGCTTCATGTCTCCCCTTACCCGCCCGCAATTTATCATAATATTTCACCATTAAATCTTTAGTGCCATCATCAGCAACTTGCCATAAACTTAATAGTTGAGTTTGCGAACCTGCAATTACCAAAGCCCGCCGCAACCCATAAACACCGCCACCAATTTTCACATCACCAAGCCCAGTTTCACAAGCAGATAAAACTACTAATTCTGTACCCCGTAAATTTAACCCAGCAACTTCTAAAGCTGTGAGAACTCCATCATCTGTATCGGCTTTTTGTTGACGGTTATTAAATCCAGCTAAAGCTAAACCAGAACGTAATAAGGGATTTTCTAAATTTAAAACTGGGGCTTTATCTAATTGCTGATTAAAAGCATTGGTTGGGGGCTTAACTTCTTCATCTGGTAAAAAGAATCCGTGAGTAGCTAAGTGTAAAATTCTGGGTGCATTTAATTGTTTAATCGCCGCTTCTGTGGCTTGTTTTCCTAATATGAGATTTACTTGGGGGAAAATCTTTTGGATTTGTTGCCCTTCGGCTAAAGTCGCTGTTAATGAGCTAAATTTTAAATTAGCAAAGTCAATAGAACGCTGATTTGAACCACGGGATTTGGCTACAACAGTGTTATCTTGTTGGTTGTAGTCGATATTTGCAAAGACTACAGGATTTGCGGCTGCTTTGGCTGTGGTTTGCAAGCTGAGTAAATCTCGCCCAGTGGTGAGGTAAGAAAAGGCGTAACGTTGGACGAGATATTGATTTTGCTCATCTTTTAAGGCTTCAAAGGGTATCAAGTTTAACTGACCATCTGGTGAAAGCAACAGGTGATGCGCATCGCCTAACAGAGGACGGATGGGAGCCATGATTTGCTTATCCAAGCTACGGGCGAGTTCCTGAAGCTGGGCTACAGCAGTTTTGCTATCAATTTGAAAAATGCCCCGCTCTTGTTTGGAATTATTGTGATTTTCTTGACTAGATATGGGAGCATAAGCCAAAATATTGCGGAAACTCGCAACAGATTTATCAATAGTTGCAGCATCACCCAAATCAACCCACTTCGGCTCCCCCGCAGCACGCAACACCACGGCTGCATAACGCGGGTTATCCCATTGTTCGCCTTTTTTTGCTTTGGGATTAAATGGATCATATTGCACAATTTCCACCATTGCAGCATCTTGGGGAATTTGGGCTTGGATAGCAGCTAATTCCACTGGTTGAATTGCTTGGCGGAATTCGGCACTTTTAGCACTTACCTGTTCTTCTAAGCGTTCTTTTTCAGCTTCTAATTGTTTAATTTGCGCTTGATAAATTTCAAATTTCTCTTGCCCCTGTCCGCGATATACTAGGGCGGCTAACTGTTGCTGCACATCCAACCAATCATCAAACAGCTTTTTGGTTTCTGGATTGTTCGCTAACTGGGTGCGTAATGTCTGCACTGTGTCGGTCATAGCATCTAGTACGCGACCTTTACGACGGAGTACAGTAGTTAGGGCGAGTTTGGCTAATGCGGGGTTGTTGGTAGATTGTTGTAGGGCGAGGGAAACAGCAGCGTTAGTGGTTCCACTAAAGGTTTGAGCGTAGTTTTGTTTTCTTTGTTCCGAACCCACAGCATAGATAAGTTGCAAATTTTGTTCTTCAATTGCGAGTGCGCGGGTGAAAAAATCAGTGGTGCGATTGATATCACCCTGTGCCCAGTAAAGTAGAGCTAAATTTTTCAGGCTAGCAGCCACATCGGGATGTTCTTTCCCCAGTACCTTTTCCCAAATTGCCAGAGAGCGGAGGTACAACCCTTCGGCTTTGGCATAATTTCCCTGTGACTTGTAAAGTCCAGCTAAATTGTTCAGGCTACTAGCCACATCAGGATGTTCTTTTCCCAATACTTTCTCCCAAATTGCCAGGGAGCGGATATAAAGGCCTTCGGCTTTGGCATTATTCCCTTGTTCTCGGTAAAGTACTGCTAAATTGTTCAGGCTAGCAGCCACATCGGGATGTTCTTTCCCCAGTACCTTTTCCCAAATTGCCAGGGAGCGGATGTAAAGTCCTTCGGCTTTGTCATAATTCCCCTGTACACGATAAAGTCCTGCCAAATTGTTCAGGCTACTAGCCACAAGTGGATGTTCTTTACCCAGTAGCTTCTCCAAAATCACCAGAGAGCGGAGGTAAAGCTCTTCGACTTTGGCATAATTTCCCTGTTCTCGGTAAAGTACTGCTAAATTGTTGAGACTTTCTGCTACAAGTGGATGTTCAGTACCCAGCACTTTCTCCCGAATCGCCAGAGCGCGGAGGTAAAGCCCTTCGGCTTTAGCATAATTCCCCTGTAAATAGTAAAGTGCAGCTAAATTGTTCAGGCTTTCTGCTACAAGTGGATGTTCAGTACCCAGCACTTTCTCCCGAATCGCCAGAGAGCGCAGATAAAGTCCTTCAGCTTTGGTATAACTCCCCTGTTCCCGATAAAGTGCAGCTAAATTGTTCAGGCTAGTAGCCACATCGGGATGTTCAGTACCCAGCACTTTCTCCCGAATCGCCAGAGCGCGGAGGTAAAGCCCTTCGGCTTTAGCATAATTCCCCTGTGAGGAGTAAATATCTGCTAAATTATTCAGGATAATTGCCACAAGTGGATGTTCTTGACCCAGTACTTTCTCCAAAATCGCCAGAGAGCGGAGGTAAAGCCCTTCGGCTTTGGCATAATTCCCTTGTGAATAGTAAAGTGCTGCTAAATTGTTCAGGCTATTTGCCACAAGTAGATGTTCAGTACCCAGCACTTTCTCCCGAATTGCCAAGGAACGGAGGTAAAGACCTTCAGCTTTAACATAATTCCCCTGTGAGGAGTACAGTATAGCTAAATTATTCAGGCTTTGTGCCACATCGAGATGTTCAGTACCCAGTACCTTCTCCCGAATTGCTAAGGCTCTTTCTGCCAGGGGGATGGCTTCACTATATTTACCTTGCTGATACAACTGCATCGTTTGTTCATTCAGTTGCTCGGCTTCGACTAACTCTGCGGACTGTTGGGCTGATAGTGGTGGTTGGGCTTGTCCTGCAACTTCCCTGGGTATACTCACCAGTAGTCCTAATGTCATTGCTGTAGCGATTGACCAAGTTAGCAATTTCATCGGGTTACGCTTGAAGAGGCTGTAATTCGTAATTGGTGACCGGGAAAGATAGATTTTGGGTATTTTAGTTAGTATAGCAGGGTTTATTAGAATTTTTTTAGTGTTTTTTGCCAGATTTAATAAAGTTTGTCGGTGCATAATCATCTGCTGACGCTGTTGGCGCTGAGTTTTTTGGCGTTGCAATTACATATATCTTTGAGGCGTGGGGGGTTATGTAATTTTTCATTTGTCATTGGTCATTAGTCATTGGTCATTTGTCAATAGGGCTTATATGAGTAGACGTAGGGTGTGTTGTCGCGCAGCGCAACGCACCACAGCCCAGAATTCGGTGCGTTACAAGCCTTTACAAATATGGCTTCATTAATCAATACATACGCAACGCACCACAGCCCAAAATACGGTGCGTTACACTTTGTGATAACGCACCCTACACATACGTATTAATTACGGCAGTTTTCACCTATTTTAACCACATCTGTCGTAGGGGCACGGCATCGACAATCTTTTGGTACATACAATAATTTTACTAGTGCCGTGCCCCTACAGCGTGGTCTATTTACCTGACAATAGCTTTTAAGATGCGATCGCTATATCAAAAAAACACATAAAGCTGAATTTAGTAGGCAAAAAGCCATTTTACTTACTCGAAATGCTTAAACGAGTTCTTAAAAAGCCTTACTGCTTTCTCATTATTGTGTTTTCCGCAGGCAAAAAGCTATTTTACCTTCTCAAAAAGCCTTACTGCTTTCTCATTTTAGTAAATCACGCAGTCATTTTAGTGTTTTCCGCAGGTAAAAAGCTATTTTATCTACTCAAAAAGCCTTATTACCTTCTCATTTCGGTAAATCGCGCAGTCATTTTGGTGTTTTCCGCAAGTAAACAGCAAATCAAATTCTTAATTTCCTGATTTATCAACTTATATCCAGAATTCACCTACTTATTACTTAAATCTCTGTGTAGCAAAAGCTATTTTATATTTGCCGAAATATTCCCAGGCTGATCGGTACATAAAATTTTTAAGGTAAATAATATCAACGATTATTTATCAGCAGGTGTAGAATATGGCGCGTCAAAAAAGAAGCTCTAAAGTTTTAGAAAGAGCAGTGCGTCGTGCTGCTAGCATGAACTCAATCAATCCCAATTTAGATGTAGGTAATGGACTGACTTTACCTGGCTTTCGCACTCTCATTGAGAAAATGCAATCGCAAGAATATGCATATAACACAGCCCTTTCTAACTTGGATGGATTATACCGAGAAATGCTAGAAACCGAGCGCGAATTAGGCGATATGACAGAGCTTATACTGTTAGGAGTTGCCACAAAATATGGCAAAAGCAGTGTAGAGTATGGCAAGGCGGGAGGAGTACCAAAAAACCAACGCCGCCGCGCCGCCAAAAGTGACGCATCAACTCCTAATTCTGCACCAATGGAATTAATTCCTAATGTAAATAGCAACGGTAATGGTAAGAAACCAGCCGCTACAAATTAGGATGGAATCTTCATTTTAATTGTAAAACGAATGCGAGATGTTGTGGGGCTACAACATTGTTTATTCGTGTCAACTTAACGTGAAACCTCCTTACCGCAAGGAACTGAAGTTCCTTGCTAATAGCCAAAGTCATCTCAAGATGACTAAATATCCTCAAAATCTTGAGTCTACTTTAGTAGACTTTGGCTATTAGCCTGAGAATTCATTCTCAGGCGGGTGACAAAGCTAAGACAGAGGCTATTTTTAGCTTAAATTGACATCAATGGGCAGTGCTATGCCCTCCTTCAAAATATATTGATGTGTCGCTTAATAATTCCTTCTTCTCTCTTGGCGCACTTGGCGTTCTTCTCTTCGAGACGCTGCGCGTTGGCGGAAGCCTCTCGCAGAGAAGGCGGTTCATTAAATAAATATCAATTGCATCATAGCGAATTGATATTATCCTAAATTAAATACTTCTCGCAACATATAAATATATTCTAGAGGGCATGGCAGTGCCAGTGCCCCTACAATCATTGATAGGGTGAAATATTATCCCCTACTAACACCAAATCTGCACAACACGCCCTTGCAATTGTTGCCCTAACCAAGGTGTATTACGAGAAAGTGTATGCAGATTTTTACTTTCAACTTTCCAACTTTGCTGCGGATCGAATAGAGTTAATTCTGCTTTTTGATTTGCTGTCAAACCTGTCAAATTTTGTCGCAAACATTCTGCAGGACGACTACTCAAAGCACGCCATAATTCTAAAGCGGTGAATTCTCCCGTTTCTACTAAATGTTGCCATAACAAAGGTAAGGCTAACTCTAAGCCAATGGCTCCCGGTGGTGCTTCTGCAAAGGCTTGGACTTTTTCTTCATAGGTGAAAGGTGCATGATCGATCGCGATCGCATCGATGATTCCTGTACGTACCCCTTCCCTTAATGCTGCCATATCTTTAGGCGTACCCAAAGGCGGATCTAAATGCAAGCTGGTGTGATAACTCTTAACAGCTTTGGTATCTAATAATAAATGCATCCAGGTAGTACTAGCGGTAATTGGTAAACCCGATGCTTTAGCTGAAGCAATTAATTCTACACTACGCGCCGTAGAAACACGCATAATATGCACGTGAGAATTACCGATGCTAGCGACTAATTCTAGCAAAGATGCGATCGCAGATGTTTCTGCACTCTCTGGTATTGGCGGTAACCCAAACCGCAATGCATCGGCACCTTCGCGCATTACCCCATTGGCAGCCAATTGGCGATCGCAAGCCCAAAAAGCCACTGGTTGATTGAAAGGCAGTAAATATTCTAACACCCTCCTTACCAGCCCCAAATTCTCCCTTGGCTGCCCATCAGTAAAGCCAACCACACCAGCCGCCGCCAAATCTGCCAACTCCGTCAACTGCTTTCCCGCCAAATCCAAGGTAATTCCACCCCATACTTGCAGCTGGGGTGTAGCGGTAGCCTCCTCAACTCCTCTGCCTTTCTGCAACTGTGCCACAAGCGCCGGGTTATCAATCGCGGGAGATGTATTCGGTAAAACACTAACTCTAGTAAAGCCACCAGCCGCCGCCGCTTGCAACAGAGATGAGAGAGTTTCCCGTTCTTCAAACCCTGGTTCACCAGATTGGCTGTACAAATCCACCAACCCCGTCCCTAGAACTAAACCCCGACAATCTCTAATTTGAGTATCGGAACTAACATCGGTAATATGAGATGCGATCGCTTGGATAAAACCATCAGCAATCAACACATCTGCTATTTTATCGGTTCCAGAAACCGGATCTATAACCCGTACTTGTTGTAACAATTCAGTTGTCATGTGAGCTTTCAGCTATTATTTATCAGTGCTGCCACTGTTAGTCTATTTTCATCTAGGAAATTTCAGAATAAAATTATCCAATTTGTCAGAGTAAAAGAGGCAGAGGGGCAGGGGGAATAAAGAAAAATCTCATTAAATAAATTGGGTAATTTATTCGCTGGATGTCCCTTAAGTAGACGTAGGTTGGGTTGAGGAACGTAGACGCGGAGCGGCTTCCCGTAGGGTAACCCAACACCAAAGCCGCTTTGTTGGGGAGCATCCCAATTTTGACGCAATACCCTCAAGGGTATTGCTATACCAACAAAGCCTGCCTTCGCAGGCTATCAAACTTTTAGCCTGCCAAGGCAGGCTTCGTATTTCTAGCCCCACCCTTATAGGGTGAGGGCGTTTTTGCACATTTGGGATGCTCCCCTTTGTTGGGTTTCGCTGACGCTCTACCCAACCTACAATTATCCTGTCAACCGTCAACCGTCAACCATCAACAGCCTTAACACCAATCTCTACAATGCTCCAGCTGCTGTTTTATCAAATACCCCGCCACCTAAGTGTGTGGTAATATTCATTGCTTGCAGCACTGGTAAACCATCGGGGCCTGATGGATAATCGATAACACTAACTGCACCATTACCCTGGCGGAAATTCCAGAAATTATCTGCGGGTAAACCCAGAATATGACATAGTAAAGTTTTGTTAGTAGCATCGTGAGCTACGACTATGCCGGTTTTAAGTTCGCTTTTAGCTGCGGCTTGCACAATAGCTTGCCAAGCTGCAACGCTACGTTCCCATACTTGTTGTAAATTTTCCCCTTCTGGCATTTGTACCTCGGCGGGAACTGTGCGCCAGCGTTCCAATTCACCGGGAAATTCTTGTTCAATTTCTACTTCTAATTTGCCTTCCCAAAGTCCGTGGCTAATTTCTCGTAAACCATCTTGCAATTCCAAATTTATCTGCGGATGGTGCTGTAAAATAATCTCTGCGGTTTCTTTGGGACGCTGCATGGAACTGCTAACGGCAAAATCAATGGCTACATCTTTCAGAAATTCTCCGGCTTTTTGCGCCTGATTTCTGCCGTTGTCATTGAGGGGAACGTCAATTTGTCCTTGAAATCTAGTTTGACGATTCCACTCTGTTTCCCCATGACGTACCAGTAATAATCTTACACCTTCATGTCCTGGTCTTAATGAAGGCAAAATTTCGCCTGTATGTTGTGTTTGATTTAAAGACTCTAGCTGAACTGCATCGCCTAAACCGCCAGCAAAATTTAAAATTGTGATGCCACAATTAGATTGCTGTATGGAATGGTAGCGACTGGGGGGAACGCCTAAAGCGGTGCTGATTAAAGCGCGATTAATGCCGTTATGCCCCACAATCAAAATAGTTTCGCCTTGATGATGGGGTAAAGTTTCTTGCCAAAATTCTTTAGCTTGGGCGTATAAAGACACAACAGGGAAATGTTCTTTAGTTCCCTGTGCATCTTCTAACAACATCCGCAATTCGTCGGGATGTTCGTGCCAAGTTTTATAATCTTCAGCATACTTTTCCTTGACCTCAGATGTGAGCATTCTCTCCCACAAAGGCAAGTCTATTTCCAACAATTTATCAGAAGTTTGGATAACAGCAGCTTTTCCCCTAGCATTGACTAATTGATGATGAATAATTTCTGCTGTCTGCTTTGCCCGTTGTAAGGGACTACTGTAAATGGCATTGAATGCAATATTACTGAGGGCTTGGCCTAATTTGGTAGCATCATTCTGACCTTTTTGAGTCAATTGTGACGCATCAGTGCGTCCTTGAATCCGCCGCTCGGTGTTATAGCTACTTTGACCGTGGCGTACAATGATGACCTTAGTCATCTATTTTGCCCTCCTCTATCTAAAGGACTAATTTTACTGCAAACTGGTACGAGGGAAATAAGGGACTTCCAAGTAAATCAATATTCAATTGCTGGGAAGGGAGACAAATGAATATTGTAGAGACGCGATTCATCGCGTCTTTGCCCAATGCCCAATGCCCAATGCCCCAAGCGGCGGGGCGACTATCCCTCTCCACCCAGCAGAATATGAAGTTTCCCGCCGCTTTCAATCAATCTTGCCAAGGTGTAGTCGGTGCATCTGGATCGTCTGAAGGTGCAGTGGGAATTGACGAATTATTTTGCCTCATAGTATTTTTATTGATATATGTACTCAACTGCTCAAAGGCGATTAAAGCCTCCCTTGCAGTTTGATAGCGTTGCTTATAGTCTTCCAATACCATTTGGCTGAGAATGTCTGCTAAGGGTTCGCTGACTTCTACCTTATCGCGCCATTGCAACTCACCCTCGCTATCTCTTTTAAACTCGTGGGGGGAGATACCAGTCAAGGCTTTGATACCTATCATCCCTACTGCATAGATGTCGCTACTATATTGGGGACGACCAAAACATTGTTCGTTAGGTGCATAACCTTTTGTACCAATGCCAATGGTGAAGGGGGTGTGTTCTTGATTTTCCATTGGCGGTGCAGATACGTCTTTGACTGCACCAAAGTCAATTAATACTAGTTTCCAGTCAGAATGGCGGCGGATAATGTTGCTAGGTTTAATATCGCGGTGAATTACTTTATTTTCATGCACAAATGCTAATGTTTGCAGTAAATCTCGTAAAGTATCAATAACTGTAGTTTCTGATAGACATTGACCAGAAGATAATTCTTGGCTTAATGGATGACCGACTATAAATTCTTGCACTAAATAAAATTCTTCGTTTTGTTCAAAATAAGCTAATAGTTGGGGTATTTGCGGATGGTTACCCAATCTTTCTAATGTTTGCGCTTCGGAGTTAAATAAACGTCTGGCTAGTTGCAATCCTGTGGATTTGGTATTTGCAGGTTTGAGCTGTTTGACTACACAACGGGGATTTCCCGGACGATGGGTATCTTCGGAAATGTAGGTTTCGCTAAAGCCGCCAGAACCGAGAACTTTGACAATTTTATAGCGTCCGCCCAGTATGATACCAGCTAAGGCTAAATTCCGTTGCTGGAGTAAGTCTTGCAAGTCATCTTGTTGGCTAATGATTTCTTGCACCACTGCTGAAGATTGATGTTTGCGAAATATATCAATTAATTGCCGTTTTTTAATACTTTCTCTAATTACTTCGGTTCCCAGGTAAGTGAAGCCACTAAAAGCGATCGCAATTATAGGTATAGTTGTGGGAAAAATTAAATCGTTGGCGATAAACAATACATAGCTCATTCCGCCCCACATCGTTGCTAATCCCAGACTCAATATAAATCGCGTGCTACCACGTTTACTGCGAGTACAAATCAAGATTGCACCCCCAACTATGGTGAGTACAAATAAACCGCGTAATGGGGGACTAGTGATACCTTGAGCGATCGCTTTATCGTACATTAAAGTCGCGATCGCATTGGCATGGATTTCTACCCCAGCCATGCGTTCGGGATACAGCCAGTGACTACCCGCCGCTACAGCATAAAAATCATTGCCTAACTGAGCTGTCGCGCCAATAATCACAATTTTATTTCGGAACACCTTACCCCGTTGCAAATAATTTTGCCAATTTTCCGGGTCAAGTACATACCAAAAGGGAATTTGTTCAAATGTCCCAGAAGTTCCCCAAAAATGAATGCGATCGCCTTTAGGTCGAGGATAATTAATTTGCGCCGCCCTCAGTACTGCTTCGTCAAATGAGGGCATCTTATCAGTAATTAAATCATTAGTTGCCAGTAACTGCGTATACTCGCTGGCTAATCGGTGAATTTTGCCATCTACCTCTATGGGAAAATTTACCGTCCCGATTGATACTGAACCTTTATGAAACATCCTTTGCGGTTGCGTTAGCTGCACAAAGTTTCCTTGATGGGTGTCAAAGTGTTCGTACAGCGCAGCTAAAGTAACTTTACCACCGTATTTTTCTAAGGCTGCTTGCAATTGGCGATCGTCCGCCGGGCCATAACTGCTTGGAGTATCAAACACAACATCTAATGCCACAGCCTTAGCACCAGCCTGCACCAATTTTTCAATAACTTGGGCATATGCAGCACGTTTAAATGGAAAAGATTTCAGTGGTTCCAGGTAAGCATACTGTTGTGGATTTGTTTTATAGTACTGTTCAGGGACTGATACAGACTGATTGTCGATTGCCAAAATCACAATGTCTTCTGGAGGATTTACTGGCCCCCGCAGTTGAAAAAAAGTCGAAATCGCCTGACTTTCCATCAATTGCACCATACCCATACCAGAAGTACTCAGCATGGCTGCGCCAATTGCTGAAGCACCAGTCAACACATGACCAAACCAAGTTATCAGCTTGGAACGGTAAGTTGAAGTGGTCGAAGTGGCTTTTGTCGGTTTGCTTAACCGTCCATCGCTAGCAGAGACATCTTGTTTAGTTGCGGTAGAGGTAGGTTCTTCTGCCATATCGTGTTATTGAATAATTAAGGTACAACAACTTTTATTTATTCAGACCCTGTTTTCGTGCAACCACATTGAAATCTGACTTAAATGAGAAACTTATACATTTGTCATCTATCAATTAATTTCCCCCAAATTTTTATTCATATCGCTACTTTGCTTACTTATAGTTATTTTTACAATCCTGACCTCATTCTTGCAAACAGTTGCAAGCTGTAATCTTCCCAAGTACTCAGCTAAAAATCCTTGGTCTTTACACTTGCTGGAGATGAGATCTACCCCACCCAACATTTATACCCCCAATCGCGAGTGGATGGAGCAAAGCTTTTCAGTTGTCATTGGTCAGTAGCATTATCTATGCAACTGACATCAGTATTGATGACGATCGTAGCATCACCCAGAGGGCAAGTTATATCGCAACTGGTTTGATCGCCCTCCCTCAGCCAACGATCTCAATATATATTTGCCATTGACAGCTGACAAAATCCTCAGCCACTAGCGAAGTTTATTTTCCGCAACTTCTGTGACTGCGGTAACGCCAATCCAGCAAAAAAATTCTGTCCTGTTGATGATGGCAAAAATTAGAGCTGCGCTTTCGCCTAACTTCTCCCCTACAGGTTGTACCATACCTCTTTAGGAGTAAACTGAACTGTTATACAGTTAAGATTACTGTTATTAAGTCTAATTTATTGGTAGATTTTGATCGGAGGGTAACGCTTGTATTGCCCTATATCCAAAGCTCAGAGTCTCCAGGATCTGCTCTAATGTTGCCGCTATTATTAATGAATTTAAAGAGGTTAAGATAAAAGCTATACATGAAGATACACTTTATAGATATTAGCAAATTGAGCGATTGATAATTGCTATAATCTATTGTTCAATCTACAATTCTTTTCTATTATTTAGGTGTAATTTTTTATGGTATCTCCTATGAATCGTCTGTCTATTTTTGTAGACGGAAACAATATGTTCTATGCGCAGCAAAAAAATGGCTGGTTTTTTGACCCCAGGCGAGTATTAGAATATTTTAAACACGAACAAGCAGAAACAACCTTAATCAATGCCTTCTGGTACACTGGCTTAAAAGACCCCCAAGATCAACGAGGTTTCCGCGATGCTCTAATTAGTTTAGGATATACAGTACGAACGAAAATTCTCAAAGAATATTATGATGATTCTTCCGGGAGGTACTCGCAAAAAGCTAATCTAGATATTGAAATTGTTGTCGATATGTTCAATACAGTAGATCAATACGATAGAGTAGTTTTATTTAGCGGCGATGGCGATTTTGAACGGGCAATTGAACTATTACGCTCAAAAAATACACATATTACAGTAGTTTCCACAGAAGGCATGATTGCTAGAGAATTACGTAATGCTACTGATAGATATATAGATTTGAATGATATTAGAGACCGCATAGAAAAGACTGAAGCCTAATATAGTTAACAAAAATTTACAAATGTAAATAGTAAAAAACTTAAAATCCAAGTGTAGTTATAGCAAAAAGTCCACCCTAAACTAAACAAAGAGAAAATGAGCAGCCAACCAGAGCGAATTATCATATTTGATACGACATTGCGCGATGGCGAACAATGTCCGGGAGCGACCTTAAATATAGATGAAAAGCTAGTAATAGCCAAGCAGTTGGCGCGGCTTGGGGTAGATGTAATTGAAGCGGGTTTTGCGTTTGCCAGTCCGGGAGATTTTGAAGCTGTTAATAAAATCGCCCAAGTTGTCGGTACAGAAAATGGCCCGGTAATCTGTAGTTTAGCCAGAGCCAAGCATGATGATATCAAAGCCGCAGCCGAAGCGATTAAACCAGCAGCGAAAGGTAGAATTCATACATTTATCGCCACATCTGACATTCATCTCCAGTACAAGCTGAAAAAAACCAAGTCAGAAGTAATTGCGATCGCGGAGGAAATGGTCGCCTATGCCAAAAGCTTTACCGATGATGTAGAATTTTCCCCAGAAGATGCCGGACGCTCCGATCCAGAATTTTTGTACCAAGTATTAGAAAGAGCGATCGCAGCTGGCGCAACCACAGTGAATATTCCCGATACTGTGGGTTACACAACCCCCAGCGAATTTGGGGCAATAATTAAGGGGATAAAAGAAAACGTCCCCAACATCGACAAAGCGATTATTTCCGTTCACGGACATAACGATTTAGGTTTAGCCGTTGCCAACTTCTTAGAAGCAGTCAAGAATGGCGCGAGACAATTAGAATGTACCATCAACGGCATTGGCGAACGTGCCGGGAATGCAGCTTTAGAAGAATTGGTGATGGCGTTGCATGTGCGGCGACAATATTTTAATCCCTTCTTGGGCAGACCAGCCGATTCTGAACAGTCCTTAACCAATATCGACACCAAGGAAATTTATAGATCTTCGCGCCTGGTGTCTAATTTAACCGGGATGTTGGTGCAGCCAAATAAAGCCATCGTCGGGGCTAACGCCTTTGCCCATGAATCCGGCATTCACCAAGATGGTGTATTAAAGAACAAGCTGACCTATGAAATCATGGATGCCCAATTGATTGGCTTAACAGACAATCAAATCGTTTTGGGTAAACATTCTGGGAGAAACGCTTTCCGCACCCGCCTAAAAGAATTGGGCTTTGAATTATCTGAAAGCGAATTGAATAAAGCCTTTGTCAGATTCAAAGAAGTCGCTGATAAAAAGAAAGAAATCTCCGATTGGGATTTAGAAGCGATCGTCAACGATGAAATTCAACAAGCGCCGGATTTGTTTAAAGTAGAATTGGTGCAGGTTTCCTGTGGAAGCAACGCCCAACCTACCGCCACAGTTACCTTGCGCACTCCCGATGGACAAGAATTAACCGACGCCGCCATTGGTACCGGGCCTGTGGATGCAGTTTATAAGGCAATTAACCGTGTAGTTAACGTACCTAACCAGTTGATTGAGTTTTCTGTACAATCGGTTACAGCAGGTATTGATGCGATTGGGGAAGTAACTATCCGGTTAAAGCATGAATCGCGCATATTTTCAGGTCATGCAGCCAATACAGATATTATTGTGGCTTCGGCGCAAGCTTACGTAAATGCACTGAATAGGTTGTATTCTTCTTTGCAATCTAAAGAGAAGGCAGAAGAAGCGACTCCCCAGAAAGTCTAGATAAATCTGAGTTTGAGTTGCTAGAACCCCGATTTCTTGAAGAAGTCGGGGTTCTAATTATGTAATACTAATTTAAATAATGTTGGCGCTACATCAATATATTCTAGAGGGCATGGCAGTGCCCATACCTGTCAACTTAATGCGAAAGCCAGTTACCGCAAGGAACTGAAGTTCCTTGCTAATAGCCAAAGTCATCTCAAGATGACTAAATATCCAAATATCCTTAAAATCTTGAGTCTACTTCAGTAGGGGCGGGTTCACAGATATGCTCCAATAATTCACGACTATCTCGCTGAACCCGCCCCTACTTGGGCTATGAGCCTTGAGCAAAGTCGAAAGGCGGGCGACAAAGCTAAGACAGAGGCTATACAGCATATTTCAGGTAAATGAGGTACGCGCTTCGGGGCATGGCAGTGCCAGTGCCCCTACAATCAACGATAATCTGTACCTCACCCACTAGCAATATGCTGAAGTTCCTTGCTAATAGCCAAAGTCATCTCAAGATGACTAAATATCCAAATATCCTTAAAATCTTGAGTCTACTTCAGTAGGGGCGGGTTCACAGATATGCTCCAATAATTCACGACTATCTAGCTTAACCCGCCCCTACTTGGGCTATGAGCCTTGAGCAAAGTCGAAAGGCGGGCGACAAAGCTAAGACAGAGGCTATACAGCATATTTCAGGTAAATGAGGTACGCGCTTCGGGGCATGGCAGTGCCAGTGCCCCTACAATCAACGATAATCTGTACCTCACCCACTAGCAATATGCTTTAAGTTGACACTAATGGGTAGTGCCATGCCCCTACCGTCTGTTGTCTTCTTTTTGCAAATTGATAAATTATTCTCTGTGCCATCTGTCTTGAAAAGTTCTGAGCGCCGGAAGCCGGCGCTCAGACTTTTCGCTGTGTCTCTGTGGTTCATAAATTAATTATTCACCACAGAGAGGGCAGAGGCGCAGAGAGATATAGGAATATTTTTCGCTTTAAAAGCAGAGTTTAGATGATGAATTGGGAGAAGTTGCTGTGACTAGAGGGATTTGAATGGTAAATTCTGTACCTTCTCCTAAAGACGAGACACAATGCAAACTGCCAGCGTGGATTTCTGTGATAATCTGATGACTAATCGCTAATCCTAAGCCTGTACCTTTACCTTCTGACTTGGTAGTGAAGAAAGGGTCAAATAATTGCGATCGCACTTCTTCTGACATTCCTGTACCATTATCGGCAATTTTGATAATTAGATAATTTTCATCGCTATTGGTGGTGATAGTAATGATATTAGGATGGGCGAGTAAATCAGCAAAACTTTTGTTCTGGTTCGACTCTTCTAAAGCATCAATCGCATTAGCGCACAAATTCATAAAAACTTGGTTGAGTTGTCCGATATAGCAATCAATTTGCGGTAAATTACCATAATGCTTGACAACTTGAATGGCAGGACGATTTGTGGTAGCTTTGAGACGATGCTGTAAAATCATTAGGGTAGTGTTAATTCCCTGATGAATATCGGCGGTTTTTTTCTCAGTTCCATCTAGGCGCGAAAAATTGCGCAATGATTCCATGATTGCTTGAATGCGATCGCTACCTAATTGCATGGAAGAAATCATTTTTGGTAAATCTATCAGCAAGAATTCTAAATCAATAGCTTTTGTTTGCTGTTCAATTTCCTTACCTGGTTCGGGAAATTTTTGGCGGTAAAGGTTGACTATATTAATTAAATCTTGAATATAGTCGTTAGCTAAAGACAAATTACCAGAGATAAAATTTACCGGATTATTCACTTCATGGGCAACACCTGCAACTAACTGTCCTAAAGAAGAGATTTTTTCTGTATGTGCTAATTTGGCTTGAGTGCGTTGCAATTGTTGTAAAGCTTGTTCTAGTTTACTCGCTTGTTGTTGCTGAAAACATCTTTCTATATGTTGACGTTGGATAATTTCATGTTCGAGATTGGCTAAAGCTACTGTTCTTTCGATTGCTGTTGTCTCTAAGGAAATTATTAATGCTAATCCTAAAATTGCAAAGGTGACAATCCCAATAGTTGTAGCTAGCGCAGCAGCATCAACAGCCATCGCTGAAGGTGTCTGTACTACTGCGATCGCATGAAAGTTAGTAGCAGTCATCCCTGTATAATGTACAGTAGGGATAGCTGCGCCCATAATCATCGCACTAAATATTTTCTTCCTTCTATAGGCTACAGTATGGCGATCGGGTAAATGAAATGCTAACCATAAAGCTGCGAAGGAAACGATAAAAGCGATCGCTACGGAAATTCCTACTAATAGATAGTTGTAATGAATACTCGCATTCAGACGCATCGCCACCATTCCCGTATAGTGCATGGTGGTAATACCCAGCCCCATCAATAGACTACCAGCAAGTAAATTAGAGATACCCATTACTTCCTGACTGACAACAAATAAAGCACAGCCTGAGGCGAAAATAGCTGCCAAAACTGATATCAGCACGGTAAATATATCATATTTTACAGGAATTGGTAAATGAAAGGCGAGTATGCCGACAAAGTGCATAGACCAAATACCAGTTCCCATTGCGATCGCACCGCCAATTAACCAGCCAATTTGCGCATATCCTATCGATCTGCGCACTCGTTCCGCTAAATCTAAGCTGGTGTAAGCAGCCAGTAGTGCGATCGCTATTGAAAGAATTAATAACCGAATGTCATAACTACCAGTAATAACTGTACTCATATAATAAATTTATTTTCTCTGCCAGCAAAATTCATTTCAGCACCGATGCTAATTCTATAAAGAGAAAATAAAGAAAATATGAGATTTTTAAAATTAATAATTCCCTAATAAAAGACAAATTCTTATAATTCCCATTTCTTCCTCAAAAATCACACCTAATCTTTATCTTGTGTTTGATTTAATTAAATATCGTCAACAGTAATTCCCCTTACTGATGACTAATGACTAATGACTAAAGCGCATCATCATTTTTTCTGGTGCAGCTAAACTTTTAAACCCGCAGCGTCGGTATAATCCATGAGCGTCTTTCGTTCCTAAGAACCACTTAGGTACAGTTTGCAGTTCTGAATATTCCAAAATGTACTGCACAAACCATTTACCTAAACCCTGTCTGCGATAAGGCTCAAGAATAAACACATCTTTTAACAGCGCAGAAGTAGCATAATCAGTAATTACCCTAGCAAAACCAACTTGCTGTTCATCTTCGTAAAGTCCGAAGCATAAAGAATTTTCAATTGATTTTGCTAAAACTTCTAAAGGCATATTTTCTGCTAAATCAGCACTGCACAGAAAATTGTGGATCATGGGGATATTCAGTTTAGATTTATCTATGCTGATATAAAATCTATGTTTTAAATCTTCATTCATAGCGACCTCAAGAAATTTACCAATAAATTGATTTATCTGCGAGATGTAGATGCAAATGATGAAAAACTCCACCCACAAGGGGATGGAGTTTTTGGGCATGGGGAATCGGGCATGGGGCATGGGAAAGAACATAACCAATGCCCAATGCCCAATGCCCCAAGCGGCGGGGCGGCTGTCCCTCTCCACCCACAAGGGGATGAAGTTTCCCGCCGCTTTCGATGAAACTACTGAAACATTAGCTGAATGAAAGAGGCTATATTCAGCAAGAGCAGGGATATATCTATTATTAATTATGAATCAAATAGGTACCACATCTTGGAATTTAGTTTTGGATACCTTCAAAAAAATTTGGGGCTACGATGATTTTCGTTCCCCACAGGGAGAAATTGTCAGCAGTTTATTAGCTCAAAAAGATGCCTTAATTATTATGCCCACAGGCGGGGGAAAGTCGATTTGTTTTCAACTTCCCGCACTGCTCCAAACAGGATTAACTTTGGTAGTTTCCCCTTTAGTGGCGTTGATGGAAAATCAAGTACAGGAACTACGTCAGTTAAACCTCAGCGCCGCATTGTTGCATAGCGAATTACCAGCATCTCAACGCCGTTTAACAATGCAAGCATTAGCACAACAAAAACTGCGGTTATTATATTTATCACCAGAAACTTTACTGAGTGCGCCAGTTTGGGAAATTTTATCTCAGCCACAATTGCAGATTAACGGCATCATTCTCGATGAAGCCCATTGTTTAGTCCAGTGGGGTGAAACCTTTCGTCCAGCTTATCGCAGATTAGGTGCAGTGCGCCCAGCTTTGCTGCAATCGAAACCAGTCGGAACGAAAATTAGCGTAGCAGCTTTTACCGCCACTGCTGACCCTGTAGCGCAAAAAACCATCGCCACAGTTTTACAATTACAACAACCAGATATTTATCGTCTCAATCCCTACCGGGCGAATCTGCATCTTAACGTCTGCATAGCTTGGACTCCGAGAGGGAGAAAGCAGAAATTATGCAAATTTATCCAAAATCGACCGCAACAAGCCGGATTAGTCTATGTGCGCACCCGCCGCGATAGCGAGGATTTAGCCGCATGGTTTACGGAAATGGGTTATGCTACAGCTGCGTACCATGCAGGTTTGAGTGCAACAGAACGCCGCGCTGTGGAAGCTAGCTGGTTAAGTGGTAAAATGCCATTTGTGGTCTGTACCTGTGCATTTGGTATGGGGATTAATAAACCAGATGTGCGTTGGGTTATACATTATCACGCACCGTTGCTGCTTTCAGAATATGTGCAAGAAATTGGGCGCGCTGGAAGAGATGGAAAACCAGCCGAAGCTTTAACGTTAATTAGCGAACCTACAGGATGGTTAGATGGGGAAGATAAACAGAGACAGGAGTTTTTTGCACAACAAATGCGATCGCAACAACAAACCGCACAGCAATTAATCAAAAAACTACCCAAACGAGGAGAAGTCAATTCTGTAGCGCGACAATTTCCCCAAGGTGCGATCGCTCTTTCTCTACTCCATAGTAGCGGTCAATTACACTGGCTTGACCCATTTCATTATCAAATCCAGCCAAGAGTCAACAAACAGCCGATAAACCAGCTTGCAGCCGCCAAGCAAATGCATCAGTATTTACATAGTAAACATTGTCGCTGGCAATTTTTATTAACCGCCTTTGGTTTTGACAAAGAAGCCGCTAACTGGCGTTGTGGACATTGCGATCGCTGTTTGTCTAAATAATTATCAATTTGTCAAAAATCTCCGGCTACTTTTTCTCTTCGTGACTTCGCGCCTTCGTGGTTTAATCATATTTTTTAACCGCGAAGGCGCAAAGAACGCAAAGAAGAAGAGTTTATTGAAGTATCAGCTTTAAAACTGGCGTAAAAAGCGCAAATCGCTGGCGTACAACCTGCGAATATCATCCATTTGATGTAAAACCATCGCAAAACGTTCTACACCAAAACCAGCAGCAAACCCAGTATAAATTTCTGGGTCATAACCTACAGATTTTAAAACATTTGGATCGACCATCCCGCAACCCATCACTTCCAGCCAGCGCCCATTCCATTGCAAATCCACTTCTGCAGAAGGTTCGGTAAAGGGGAAGTAACTCGCACGGAAGCGAATTGGCAAATCGCCAAACATAGCTTGCAAAAATACCTTAATTGTGCCTTTGAGGTCTGTAAATGTTAACCCCTCATCAATGGCTAAAAGTTCTATTTGATGGAAAACGGCTGAGTGTGTCGCATCCACATTATCCCGGCGATAAACTCGCCCTGGCGCGACTACCCGAATTGGCGGTTCTTCCGTTTCCATGTAACGAATTTGCACGGAGGAAGTGTGAGTCCGCAGCAAATTACCATCTGGTAAGTAGAATGTATCTTGCATATCGCGGGCGGGATGGTCTGGCGGAGTATTCAACGCCTCAAAATTGTAATAATCTGTTTCCATCTCTGGCCCTTGCGCCACAGTGTAGCCCATGCCCACAAAAATATCCAGCGCCCGGTCAATAATACCATTGAGGGGGTGAATTCGACCTTGGGGGCTGAAAATTCCTGGCATAGTGACATCCAGAGTTTCCGCTTCTAACTGGGCTTGAATTTGCGCAGTTTCTAAAGCGGTGCGCTGCTTATCTAAACTATCTTGTAAAGATTCTTTAACAGTATTGGCGATCGCTCCAATTTTCGGGCGTTCTTCTGCACTCATCTGCCCCATACTGCGCAAAAGTGCCCCTAGTTGCCCTTTTTTACCCAGATAGCTGACTCTGAGTTCTTCTAGGCGTTCTAAGGTATCAGCAGCTGCGATCGCTTGTTCTCCTTCCTGCCGTAGTGCTAAAAGTTGAGCCTCTAAATTGCTAGTCATTAGTTAATACTCAAGAGTCAATAGTCAATTGGTGTCAATCGTCCAAAGTTTTGGACTTGTCGGCAAATAACCCTAGTAGTATGCCATTAAAACCAAACCTCTGTTTACCAGTTTATAAGGGATTCAGTGTTTGCATCTGTTTTTTGTCTGCTATTTGTGACCCTCGACATTGACAAATAGCCAATAACCAATAACTAATGACAAATGACCCATGACTAATGACCAATCACCATGAAATTACTCATTAGCAATGATGACGGAGTTTCTGCTTTAGGTATTCGTACCTTAGCCAACAGTTTAGCAGAGGCTGGTCATGATGTAACCGTAGTTTGCCCAGACCGAGAGCGATCGGCCACCGGTCATGGATTAACCTTACACCAACCGATTCGCGCCGAAATTGTCGAGTCAATTTTTCACCCAAATGTCAAAGCATGGGCTTGCGATGGTACGCCCTCAGACTGTGTGAAATTGGCGCTTTGGGCTTTATTAGAATCTCCCCCCGATTTAGTGCTGTCTGGAATTAATCAAGGCGCTAATTTAGGCACGGAAATTCTCTATTCCGGAACCGTGTCTGCCGCGATGGAAGGTATAATAGAAGGTCTTCCCAGTATAGCTTTCAGCCTTGCCAGTCATACATATAAAGACTATCAAGTTGCTGCTCGCTTTGCCCAAAATCTCGTAGCCCAACTGGCTGCCAAACCTCTGCCTGAGTTAATGTTACTGAATGTAAATATTCCCCCTGTGAAGTGGGAAGAAATTGCTGGCGTAGCAATTACACGGCAGGGAGTGCGGCGCTATGTTGATGTATTTGATAAGCGCGTCGATCCTCGTGGTAAAACCTACTACTGGTTAACCGGTGAAGTGCTTGAGGATGTCGAACCCCCAGAGGGTTTAAATTTGCCTCAACACATCCCCATTGATGTGCATGTTATCCGTAAAAATTACATTAGTATCACGCCATTACAATACAATCTCACCTACGCAACTGGCATTAACCAATTAGCAGATTGGGAATTTAAATTTACGTAATAACTTTGTCTTCTTTAGAAAAATTTGCAACTGAGGAGGTATTTAAATCTATTTTCCCGAAACTTAGGCTATAAAGTAGGAGCGCTCTCGATCCCATCGCTAAACTCAGTCCTAATAACTTAGGATTTTTGCTTAGTAATGTCTCACTCAAGCTGACAAAAATAGCCTGAAAAAGGGTATGCTGTTTTACCAAGAAATTCTCCTCTATTAAAATGGTAAGACCGCATAAACTGAAGAATAATCAGTAACAATTTGTTTTATCGATCGCCCGCTCAGTCCAGAAAGCAACACCCATGTCTAGGTTAGAACACCAATTTACCGTGCAATTTTGGGGCGTTCGCGGCAGCATCCCCAGTCCAGGGACACATACCGTGCGTTATGGCGGTAACACCCCTTGCGTCGCCATGCAAGTAGGTGGTAACCGCTTAATTTTCGATGGTGGCACCGGGCTACATGTTTTGGGACAATCTTTATTGTCACAAATGCCGTTAGAAGGTCATCTATTTTTCACCCACTCTCACTGGGATCACATGCAAGGATTTCCATTCTTTGCACCAGGGTTTGTCAAGGGCAACAGTTTTAAAATCTACGGCGCAATTGCTCCCGATGGTTCCACAATTGAACAGCGCCTGAATGACCAAATGCTGCACCCAAATTTTCCGGTGCCTTTGCAAATTATGCAGGCTAACTTGAACTTTTGTGACATTACACCGGGGCAACCAATACATATTAATGACATTACCGTAGAAACAGCACCACTCAATCACCCCGGTGAAGCGGTGGGATATCGCGTCAACTGGCTTGGCGGTGCTGCGGCTTACATTACTGATACAGAACATTTTCCCGATCGCCTGGATGAAAATGTCCTGTGGCTAGCCCGGAATGCCGATGTGCTGATTTATGATTCTACTTATACTGATGATGAGTATCATTCGCCCACATCACCGAGAATTGGCTGGGGACATTCCACTTGGCAAGAAGCGGTAAAAATTGCTAAAGCTGCTAAGGTGAAGACTCTGGTAATTTTCCACCACGACCCTGCCCATAACGATGATTTTTTAGATAAAATCGCCAAACAAGCGGTAGAGCAATTCCCCAATGCCATCATGGCCAAGGAAGGGTTAGTAGTCAATATTCCCGTTTCCGTGCCTTTATCAGAATCTTTATCAGTTAGCTAATTTTTTGTTTAAAGGTAGCAGTCGCATTGATTCGAGATTTTAGATTAGATTGTTGATCGGAAGCTCTCAGCAAGAGAGTGGCCTTTGAGGTAAACTGCGAAAACTGAAGAACTAGCTTTGCGAGTTCATCAGAGGAGCAAACAAGCCTGGAGAATAACTCTGTTGGGGCTTTTGCGAGTCAAACCTCGCCACAACCCAAAATGTCAGCCTCAAGCCAAAATGGCTATGGTATCGGGTGCTATGGACTGAGTAACGAGCGGTTAACCGTTGGCGACTTTCCTGAGAGTATGCTGTGGCTAAACAGTCAGTTATGTCATTCCTTGGCTGATGGCAAAAAATGTCATCTCGCCTGCGATCGCATTTTCTCCTCTAGGCGGTTACCCATCAGGTAGCTTGTGGCTGATAGCTAAATAAACCTAAAATCCCAGAATCAAGTGCTAAATTTGTCTCAAAATGGGTGTTCTGTGTGGGTTGCTTCTGCAACCGAAGAACTGTTAACGCCAACGGCTGTGGCTCTTGGCAAATTTGATGGCGTGCATCTTGGCCATCAAAGAGTAATTAAACCAGTTTTGCAGCGAGCAAACAAACAAGTTCCACCAAGGACTTTGGATGCAGAAGAGAGCAATGTACTCGAACTCTCACCCACAGACGCTACAAACCATATATACTCAACTGTTGTCACCTTTCATCCCCATCCCCAGGAGTTTTTTTCGGGACAACCCAGGGCGTTATTAACTCCCCTAGATGAAAAAGTTGCCCAATTGCGATCGCTCGGCATAGAACAGCTAGTACTATTACCCTTTGATAAAGAATTATCAGCTTTATCCCCCGAAGAATTTGTGGAAAAAATTCTCGTGCAAAAACTGCGATGTCAGCAGCTGAGTGTGGGACAAGATTTTTGTTTTGGCAAACAGCGTACCGGTACAGCCAGGGATTTACAACTACTCGCCGCAAAATATGATATCCCTGTCACCATAGTTACTCTAGAAAAATACGCAGGTAAGGCTGAATTACCACCAGAAAATCATTGTGTCGATTTTCTACCTACACCAGATTTACCAATTAGCACTTCCCTCATCCGCCAAACCTTAGAAAATGGCGATGTCAAAAATGCAAATCTGTTATTAGGCAGGCCTTACACTTTGTTTGGGCTGGTGATTCAAGGGCAACAATTGGGTAGAACCATTGGCTTTCCTACCGCGAATTTGCAACTCCCAAAAGATAAATTTTTACCCCGCTTTGGTGTTTACGCCGTGCGCGTTTTCCTCACAGAGCCAACAGCACAGACATCTATCCCCCTATTGGGAGTGATGAATATCGGTAATCGTCCCACCGTTGCAGGTATCAATACATCGGTAGAAGTCCATTTATTCGATTGGGCGGGAGACTTGTACGGTAAACAGTTAGCTGTGCAGCTGGTGGAATTTTTACGCCCCGAACAAAAATTTTCTTCCCTAGAAGCACTCAAAGCACAAATTCAACTCGATTGCAATATTGCGAAAGAAGTTTTGCTATTTCCATGATGAGTTGTGCCGCTTGGTTGGGAACAATAGGAGGGGCTAGGGGCTAGGGAAGGGGACAAGGGGGACAAGGAAGACAAGGAGGACAAGGGGGATATCAATTATTCATGCCCCATGCCCAATGCCCAATGCCCCATGCCCAATGCCCAATGCCCAATGCCCTATACCCAATCCTGGTGCATGAGAGAAAAAATTGACGCTTTAACACAAAACCTGTCTCGTACTATCGTTGGTAAAACTGAAGCAATACGTTTGGTGCTGGTTGCTCTTTTTGGCGGTGGTCATGCTTTATTAGAAGATGTTCCTGGTGTTGGTAAAACTCTGCTAGCTAAGTCTTTAGCGCGTTCTGTTGATGGTAAGTTTCAACGGCTACAATGTACCCCTGATTTATTGCCAACTGATGTTACAGGGACTAACATTTGGAACCCAAAAAGCGGCGAATTTAGCTTTCTTCCCGGGCCAATATTTGCTAATGTACTCTTAGCTGACGAAATCAACCGCGCTACACCTAGAACTCAGTCAGCGTTGTTAGAGGTAATGGAAGAACATCAGGTAACAGTTGATGGGGTTTCTCGTCCTGTACCTAAGCCGTTCTTTGTTATCGCTACCCAAAACCCCATTGAATATCAGGGAACTTTCCCGCTACCAGAAGCGCAGATGGATCGGTTTATGCTGTCCTTGAGTTTGGGCTATCCTTCTGAGGCAGAAGAACTGCAAATGCTGCAAAATTTGGCTGATAATATCAAAGCCGATGATTTGCAAGCTTGCATTACCTTGGACGAAGTGACGCAATTGCGACAACTCTGTGCGCAAGTGAGGGTAGAACCGACTTTACAGCAATACATCTTAGATTTGGTAAGGGCGACAAGGCAAGATGAGGAAATTTCCCTTGGTGTGAGTCCCCGTGGTACGGTGGCATTACAAAAAGCTACCCAAGCCCTCGCTTTTATTTTAGGGCGTGAATATGCCATTCCCGATGATGTCAAATTTCTCGTGCCCCATGTACTAGGCCATCGTTTAATTACAAGAGGCGGGCGCAGTTCTCGCACTGTAGTTGAGCGATTATTGCGATCGCAACCCATTCCCTAAATAAGGGGAGCATCCCAATTTTGACGCAATACCCTTCTAGGGTATTGCTATACCAACAAAGCCTGCCTTCGCAGGCTAAAAGTTTGATAGCCTGCGAAGGCAGGCTTCGTATTTCTAGCCTCACCCTTATAGGGTGAGGGCGTTTTTGCACATTTGGGATGCTCCCTAAATAAGTGCTTTCATCTTCTATTTAGCCCGCTCAGGCGGGTTTTGTTATTTTAAACACAATTATCTCTAAAATAGTTCGGTAAATACAGTCAACCGTCAACCGTCAACCGTCAACGAAAAAAATATTACCTTCACTATCTAATCTGGGAATCCTGAGTAGAGAGGAACATTCACCTGGAGGATATCTGCTGATGCGGAATTGCGCATCCAGCTATGAAGTTATGTATAAACAAATGCCCCTACGAGTAATTTTTGTTGTCTCTACACTACTCCAGGTGATGACTGCGGTAGGACTTACCGGATATTTCTCTTTTCGCAATGGACAAAGGGCTGTGAATGAAGTCGCCACCCAGTTGCGGGATGAGGTGACTGCAAGAGTTAAGGATCAATTGCAGGTTTATATCGAAACGCCTCATTTAATTAATCGCCTGAATGCTAATGCAATTGAGTTAGGGCAGTTAGATACACAAAATATTCAGTATAAACAGAAGTATTTTTGGCAGCAAATTCGGACTTTTTCGGTAATTACCTATAACTTTTATGGTAACGCTGATGGGGAATATTTAGGTGCTAGAAGGTTAGCCAATGGTGAGTTGCAGGTAATGCAACGCGATCGCACTACAGGACATAATCAGTATTTTGCTACCAATAATCAAGGCGATCGCACAAAAATGATCCAATCTCTACCTAATTTTGATGCGCGTCAACGTCCTTGGTATCAGGAAGCTGTGGCGGCTGGTAAACCAACTTGGAGTAAAATCTACCGCGATTTTAGTACGGGAGGATTAGCAATTACCGCCGCTCAACCTGTCTATGACAAGCAGGGGAAACTCAAGGGGGTACTGGGTAGCGAATTTATTTTTTACGAAGTAAATAGATTTTTGCAAAGTTTGAAGATTGGTAAATCTGGTCAAACTTTTATTATGGAGCGATCCGGGTTGTTGGTGGCGACATCTACCCCAGATGCAAGTAACCGCCAGAGTAAGAATCCGCCTACACAAAGAATTAAAGCTTCTGAAAGTCAAAATTATCTGATTCAGCAGAGTGCGAAACATTTAGAACAGAAATTTGGCGATTTTGCGCAAATTCACAACAGTCAACTCCTAGACTTTGAGATTCAGGGAGAACGTCAATTTCTCCAGGTGACACCATTAAAAGATAGTCGGGGATTGGATTGTTTAATTGCGGTGGTGATTCCCGAAGCGGATTTTATGGCGCGGATTCAGGAAAATACCAGACTCACAGTTATGTTGTGTCTGCTGTCGCTGATTATTGCAACGGTGTTGGGTTTGCAAACATCTCTGTGGATTGTTAAGCCAATTCAGCGCTTAAATCATGCAGCTAGGGATTTAGCTGATGGAAATTGGGAACAAAAGTTAGTAATTGAGGGTTCGTATGAAATTGGCGAACTGGCGGAATCTTTCACCAGCATGGCGCAACAGTTAAAGGAATTGTTTGCTACTTTAGAACAAAAAGTACGCGATCGCACTCAAGCATTAGCCAAGACAAATCAAGAACTGAAAAACCGTAATGCACTGATTCGCCAAATCTTTGGGCGCTACCTCAGTGATGAGATTGTCAGCAATTTACTAGAAACACCCCAAGGGCTAGAGTTAGGCGGTACGCGCAAAAAAATTACCATTCTCATTTCCGATTTACGTGGTTTTACGGCGACAGCCGAACGACTATCCCCAGAGGAAGTAATTAAGATTCTCAATTTTTACCTGGAATATATGGCGGATGTGATTACCCATTATGAAGGAACCATAGATGAATTCATGGGTGATGGGATTCTCACATTATTTGGTGCGCCGACTATGAGAGAAAATGATACAGAAAGAGCGATCGCCTGTGCAATCGCCATGCAACAAGCCATGATTCCCGTTAACCAACAAATGCAACTATGGGGTTTCCCTCCTCTGGAAATGGGGATTGGGATTCATACAGGTGAGGTTGTGGTTGGTAATATTGGTTCAGTCAAACGCACAAAATATGGTGTGGTGGGAAATCATATTAACCTCGCCTACCGCATTGAAGCTTGTAGCGTCGGCGGACAAATTATAATTTCCGAGGATGTGTTAGGGGAAGTACGGGAGATTGTCAAAGTAGATGGTAAGCAACAGGTGCAGATGAAAGGAGTCAAAGATCCGATTAATCTGTATGAAATTAGCGGGATTGCGGGAGAGCATAATTTATATCTCACCAAGTCTACAGAAGAATTCCACGAATTGCCTGAGCCGATTTTACTCCAGTACGTCACATTAGAAAGCAAACATGTAGGCGATCGCTTGTATGCGGGGGAAATTATTCAACTTTCCCATCGAGAAGCTTTGATTAAATACAACAGCGATGGGGGAGAATTACCGCCACCTTTGACAAATTTGAAGTTAATTTTGCTGAATAAGGATGTGTCGTCAGGGGTAGGGGAAGATTTTTATGCCAAGGTGTTAGAAAAACCTGCACCGGAGAATAGCTTTTATATTCACTTTACATCTTTGCCGCCATCTGTGCGGGCAATGCTGGATCGGTTTTATGATGTTCCTTGTTTGGATGGTTGAAATTTGGACGGGATTCATTACGATGGAGACGCGATGAATTCCGTCACACAGGGAGACGCGATGAATCGATTCAAGAAGAAGACGCGATGAATTCCGTCACACAGGGAGACGCGATGAATCGATTCAAGAAGAAGACGCGATGAATTCCGTCACACAGGGAGACGCGATGAATCGCGTCTCTACAAGGGGTTAATGGGGTTGTCGATGGCGATCGCGGTGCCAATTGATTGGGTTATTGATAATATATTGTCGAATATTATCTAGGGCGAATTGATCGCGAATTATTTCATCATGAAATCTTTCTTGCCATCCAAAACCTTGATAAATTTGATTAATTTCAAACGTACATCGTCCCTTATACCACCGCAAAATTTTAGAAACCGAATTTTTCGACAACATCGGATTAAACAACCCCGTCACCCCCCCTCTTGTAGAGACGCGATTCATCGCGTCTCCTTGCGAATTCATCAAATTCACCGCGTCCCCCTGTTTATCGCAATTCACCGCGTCCCCTCCTTCCTCAAAATCAACAGAACCTTGTGCTTGATTAATTATCAAAATGCCGTGAATATGATTAGGCATAACGCAAAACACATCTATATCACAATTAGAAAACTGATTAGGAATATCACCCCACAACCTCTGGACAACCTCTCCAACTGGCGATAACTGCATTTCCCCCTGCACAACCTCACCAAAAAAGTATTTTTTACCCTGCGTGCAAAGAGTCAGAAAATATGCACCATTGCTAGCATAATTCCATGCTGGTAACCTTGTTGAATCAACGCGATATTTACCTTTATATTTAGGTTTGTCGTTTTTCCATTCAGGCTCGTAATTATTCATGATTACATCTTTGATTGATGCAAAGAATTTATAATCATGTAATTATTGCTGCGCATTTATCTAATTGCCAACCCAAAAAATTCGGAATTATTTCCACAGAAACCAAAGCTATTAATTTTTGCAATCAAAAAAACGATCGCACTCTTGAAAATATCTGTTTCACTACAGGCGATCGCATATTACAGATTTGGGTAAAATCACAAAACATGGCGATCGTCTAAATCAGATGCACAAAGCTGGCGATTGATTGAGAAAATTTATAAAACGTGACAAATATAAGATGTGCTGATTGATGCTACAGGATGTCAAATTCTTGAGTTGAGAATTTGCTTCAGGCTAAATTAGGGCGATCGCAAGGTAAGATAACCCAAGTACTAGCCAAACAAGCAGGTAAACAAATATCAAAGCCTCATTAATGAACTTCTGAGCCTCATTAACGAGTATCAAAGACTGGTTAACGAGTATTAAAGACTGGTTAACGAGTATCAAAGACTCATTCACGAGTATCAAAGACTGATTAATGAGTATCAAAGACTCATTCACGAGTATCAAAGACTCATTCACGAGTATCAAAGACTGGTTAACGAGTATTAAAGACTCATTCACGAGTATCAAAGACTGATTAATGAGCTTCCAAGCCTCATTAATGAATATCAAAAACTGGTGGATAAGTCGTAGGGGCACGGCACCAGTAAAATTATTGTATGTACCAAAATATTTTTGATGCCGTGCCCCTACCGCGTGTCTATTTACCTGAAAATAGCTGTAACGCAAAATCGGCGATCGCACCCAGCACAATTGAGAGATGTAGGTTGGGTTGAGGGACGTAGACGCGGAGCGGCTTCCCGTAGGGTAACCCAACGCTGTAATACATTGTAGATGTTGGGTTTCACTTCGTTCTACCCAACCTACATTTATTCTTAACTTCGTTCCATTCGCAATGACAAATTACGAATTACGAATTACGAATTACGAATTATCAATTAACCCTTGCACTCTCGCTACAACTTGCCTAATTTCTTCAGCATCAGGCGATTGGATACGCTGTAATATCTCCAAAGCTGGCTGCAAATAATCTAGTGCTTGATTGTAATTACCCTGTTGTTCTGCTATATGTCCTAACCACCACAACGTCGCCGCGTTGCCTTGGACATCGCCGATTTGTTCCTTGAGCGCCAGGGATTGTTGAAAAAGAGCGATCGATTCGGTGATTTCCCCGCTATTGGCTTTGAGTACTCCCAAACAGTGCAACGTCGCCGCTTTGCCTTGGACATCGCTGATTTCTTCTTTGAGCGCTAGGGATTGTTGATATAGGGCGATTGCTGCGGTAATTTCGCCGCTATTGGCTTTGAGTACTCCCAGACAGTGCAACGTCGCCGCTTTGCCTTGGACATCGCCGATTTGTTCAAACAGCGCTAGGGATTGTTGATAAAGAGCGATCGCTGCGGTGATTTCGCTGCCATTGGCTTTGAGTATCGCCAGTTGGTGCAACGTCGCCGCTTTACCTTGGACATCGCCGATTTGTTCAAACAGCGCCAGGGATTGTTGATATAGGGCGATCGCTGCGGTGATTTCGCCGCTATTGGCTTTGAGTACTCCCAGACAGTGCAACGTCGCCGCTTTGCCTTGGACATCGCCGATTTGTTCAAATAGCGCCAGGGATTGTTGATATAGGGCGATCGCTGCGGTGATTTCGCCGCTATTGGCTTTGAGTCTCCCCAGTTCGTGCAACGTCGCCGCTTTGCCTTGGACATTGCCGATCTGTTCTGTGATAGCCAGGGATTTTTGATATAGAGTGATCGCTTCCGTGATTTCTCCGGTATCGGCTTTGAGCATTCCCAAATGGTGACTAATTGATGCTTGCTCTGGTTTGTCTTCTGGGTGACAAAGATTTAACGCTTGTTGATAATGCTTTAGTGCTTTATCAACTTCACCAACTTGGCTCTCACAATGCCCCATTTCGTTGAGAACGCGATAGTCTTCAGTAATTTCTAAAGTTGATTTACACAGTTGCAGTGCTTCTCTAAAACGGCTTTGATGCCACAAGCGATTTGCTAAAATGCTAGCTATGTCGGCAGCTTTTTTTTCTTCTTTCCCCAACAACCCCAGCCGATGAATTTCTAACCTTTGTTCCTCACTTGAAGTTTCCGCCTCTTCCCACCAAAGGCGATACAATACCTCAGCCGCTTGCTTATACAAACCCTCCCCATCTCCCGGTAACTGCACAGGCAAAATACGCGGCACTCGCAACGCTTCATCATGGCTGACTTCCAACAACCCCAACGCCACCGCCCGATTAATATAATCTTCCAAACTAGGGATATTCTCACAAACTGCGGCTAACACTTCCCTTGGTACTGGTAACTCAAACACCAAACCCCGTGACAACATCTCCCGCATAGTTTCATCCATCTGTTGCAGCAGCGCCTCAGCCAAAACTTGCTCTCGCAACTCCACCGGATCTGCTGCTAACCTCTGCAAAATTGCTGCTCGATCAACAGTTTGATTTTGCAGAATCTTATCCAACCATTCCAGCAAGCGGGGATTCCCATCCGCCAATTTCTGCGCTTGTAACTTCAATGCCTCATCAACCTGAGATTTCTCACCAAAAGCAGTGAGGCGATTAAACTTTTTTCGCAAATCTGCGCCTTGCAGTGCATCCAACGGCTGCTTGTAGAAATACTGCAACTGGCTAAATTCAAAATCGTAACGGCAAGTAATAATGATGCGGTGGGATGTGGAATTTTCTCTAATCGCCCAAACCAAAGCTTTCAACACCTCGGCTGCTTCCGCTTGCAGCACATAACCCTCATTGCGGGGTGCTAAATTTACCTCAAAGTCATCCAGCACCAACAAAAACGACTTTCCACTCTCATGCAACTGCTGCAAAACTCGCCGCAGCCGAAATTTCAATTCTTCATCGTAATTTTGTAAGCTTTTACGTTGTTCGTTATCATCCAACTTTTCCGCCAACCGACTCACTAAATTACCTTCATCAATTCTTCCCACCCACACAACACGCTCAAAATTCAGCAGTCTGTCGCACAGCCTAGCTGCTAAACTACTTTTACCCAAACCGCCCATCCCATGAATCAACACCCCAATTTCATCGGGAGATTGTGTCAGCACCCTTAAACAATTTTGCAACTGACGGCGACGACCAACAAAACTTTCTCGCGTCGGGACTTTCACCTTACCCACCGGATCTAAAAACTGGGTAGTCACAGAAGGCGCTGGTGCAGGTTTTCGTCCGCGAGTCCGCAAGGGTGTGACTAATGCACCGGGTAAATCACCTGCTGCATACAGCCGCAACAAATGCCAATCCCGCGCTTTATTCTTAATTAACGCTTGGTAAGTACTAGCAACAGCCTCAACAATTTGCTTCCCCGCCGCTAATTCCTGATACAATGCAGCCGCCGCAGCCGTCGCTTCTGGATCTAATACCTTTTGTCCCCAACCCAAAACCGCCTTCGCACCAGCTTGCAGCAATTCTTCCGCCATTGAAGGTACATCACCGCCATTACCAGCTTGCCCAGTGCGACAACCAGAGAGGAAAATCAGCTTAGGCAATCGAAATTGTAATTCTTGGGCGATATCTGCTGCACTGGCATAGTAAGCTTCACCTGTGAAGGTTTCAGTTACAAAGCGGGGTTGCCCATCTTGTAAAGTAGCATGACCAGTCAGGTGTAAAACATCAAAATAATCCCTGTCGTAACTCTTAACTAAATAACCCAACTCGGACAAACAGCCGCTTTCTTCCACAGTCAAGGCTAAAGGTTGTCGCGCCGTCGCTACTAAAATCCGCCCTTCCTCGGCTTCAAAATCCAGCACAGGTGCGACATTCAACGGCGAAGTCGCCATAAATAAAACTTGCAGCGCCCGGTTTTCTGGTTCCCCTGCAATAGTCAATTTTTTTACCTTGCTATCCGACACCCACCGCACCGGCACAACAGCCGGGACACGTTGCACCAAAAAGCTAGTACCATCATGCAAAACTTCCCAAGGTAAATGTTGTAGAGACGCGATTAATCGCGTCTTTAAAAATCGCGTCTCTACAAGTTCGGTGTTTATAGCCAATACAACCCCATCCCGCCGATGCTTATCTATTAAGGATTGCAGATTGCGATCGCTCCCATCCAACCAGTTATACAACCGCCGCCCAGTTACCGCATAATCTTCTGGTAAGGACGAAACATAATAATCTCGCTCCGCCAAATCAATCAAATCAGCGATTTCTGAAAGGGGGAGCGATCGCTTTTCATACTGATTTGGATTATCAACAAAATACCGTAACTCTACGTAATCACCCGCAATATGCTTCAGTTCGAGGTGGAGAATTTGCACATTCCGAATCCCAACAATCCAGTATTATCCCCAAGTTTATCACCCCCAATCCCGTCCCATAATTGTAGAGACGCGATTCATCGCGTCTTGAGCCATCGCGTCTTTACAATTCATTCCGCCTTTACGATTCCAAAATTTGCCTAATCTCTTCCAATGTCGGATTCTTCAACAACAACCGCCTACCATTGCGCCCGACAATCAACACCTTTTCAATTCTTTTACCAGACTGTTTCGCTTGATACTCCTGATACCACTTGCGGATTTGTTCAGCAATTGCGATCGTACCGCCAACAATCCCCACAATAGTCGCCACCGTTGCGATTACAGTTTCTCGCGTCGGTTCTTCCTCATTTACCGTATAGTTACCAGATATACCAGGAATCGCCAATAACTCCTCCGTAGCTGCGATCGCATCTTCACCCTCAATCGATACTAGAATATCCGCCATAAATTTACCTACAAATATCTCCAAGCTGATTGTAAATAATCAATCCCGTAGTGAGGACTTCAATCCTCAAGAAAAAGGCTAAACTCCTCACCGCACAAAACAAAAGACTGTCAACTCCCAAATTACGAATTACGAATTACGAATTATCTACAGTCCATTACCAATTAAAATAAATGGTGCCCAATAATAAGGATGAGAATAATTCGTCAAATTTCTCCCCGGTTTTGTCGATGAACCTGGTACTGGTTCCACATTAATCGCACCCCTATCACCACTTGAATTTGCACTATTATTCCCACGTAACAAACTCAATTGTGCTTCACGTAAAGCTTGGGCTTTTGTTGGTTGATTATCCTTAGCTAAATTTGCATAAAATTGCTGCATTAACAAACTAGTACTAGCATCATCTACCAACCATAAAGAAGCCATTACCGCCTTAGCGCGACGGTTGAGAAAATAAAAGCTAACTCCCGGAATTTCAATCCCATCTTTTGCAGTTTCTCCTAGCGCAGTCTCACAAGCTGAAAGTACTACTAAATGCACATCGCTTAAATCTTCTAAATTATCAATTTGGGGAATTGGTAATTTCTCTCCTGTTCCTAATACCAAATAAGAATCATCTTGTCTTCCTGGAACAAACACACCATGAGTAGCGATATGCAAAATATTATGTCCCTTGAGATTATCTCGCAAAGTCCGATAATCAAATTCCTTATTCAGGTATTTTTTCCCTGGATAAATCCCATTTTTATCGCTGGGTGTTTGGCGAATAATGGTGTCTAATTCGGTGGGGACATTAGGTAAAGGATTAAACCCTGGTACGGCGTTAGATAAACCTAAGCCCAAAACTTTAGTATTTGCACTTCCCGCAGGTAGGCGCGATTCGGTATCTGTTAACCCCGCAGATAACACTGTAGAAATATTATAGTTTTCAATCAGATATTGTTGACCATCATATAAAGCACCTATGGGAATATAACGCGCAGCCCTATCTAAAGAAAATACCAGATTTTGAATTTTATTGGCTTTTAATTCTGGTTCTACAGGTTTAATTAACCAATCGTAAAGTTGTTTTCCTGTGGCTTTTAATTCTTGAATATCAGAACTGGGATTTTGTAATAATCTGCGGAATTTATTCACTGTCTCCCGAATTTTTGGCTCGCTTACAGGAACTTCGACACTTTTAACTACACCACCTTTAGATACCCACCAAATCCAAGTTTTATCCTCAACTACAAAGACATTAATTAAAACTGTACTTTCTTGCGATTCGACAATTTTCTTACCCACACTGCGTAAGTCTTGCGCATCTAAAGTACCTCTGTCTTTAGCAAGGCGATCGCGGACATTTTTCTCTAAGTTTTGAATCCTCTGATTAAATTCGGAAATCAAAGCATCTCTTTCATCAGCTAATTTAGCTTTCTCTGGACAATTGGTTTTTTGACATTCATCAAACTTTTGCCCAAAAGCAATCAAACTGCCATAATTTTTAATAATCTTCGCTTCCGTAGGAGTTTGTGCAATTGGCTTAGGAGTAGTGCTAGGTTTGCGATTGGCAAATTCGCTTAATTCTTGTACCTTTAATAATTCTAACACTTGACCAGCTTCTAAACTCCGCCCTTGGGACATCAATAAATTGGCATATTCCCGATAGATATCAGTAATGCTAGTTCTATCAGCATCTTGAATTGCTTGTAGCAGCGATGATTGTAATTCTCGTGATAAACCGCGATTTTTTTCGCGTACCTTTTCAATATCGTTAATTGCTTTTTGATAATAAGTTATCGCCGTAGTTGGTTGATTTAATTCTCGATATGTGCGGGCTAAACCTGCATATAATACAGCCCGATTACCAGAATAATTTAGTTGATCGGCTAAAGCCGCAGCTTGATTATAAGTATCAATTGCTTGTTGATATTGTTTAGTCCGTCGATAAAATCCCCCTAAAAATACTAATATCTGTGATTCCGTTTTGACTTCTTTATTATCCCTAACTACTTGCAAGCTTTTTTGCAAGTAATCAATAGCTTTTTGATTATCATTTAAACCACCATGTCCTATACCTATAAACAGATTATTCAGCATTTCTAATTGCTGTTTATAGTAAGGAATCTTGATTTTTGGTATGAGATTTAAACCTTCTTGAGCAAAAGCAATAGTTTTTTGATAGTCGCTTTTCACAAAATTATTGATGCTCAAAAACAACAGAGATATTCCTTCAATTTCTGGGATATTTTTTAACTTTCGTGCTGTACTTAATGCTTCTTGTGCTAATTGATTAGATTTTTGATAATCTCCTAAATTTATATAAGTAACAGCTAATGTTAATAAAGGTTGAGCAATTGCCGAAGGCTCTTTAGTTTTTTTAGCTATTTCTAAACTAGCAGAAGCAAATTCTATACTTTTTTGATACTCTTCTACAGAGTCATAAATGTAAGCAATTCGATTTAAAGCTTCTGATTCTAGTTGGAGATTTTTCAGTTGTTTGGCAATTTTTAAAGCTTGTTGCGCGAAAGCTAAACTTTTTTCATTTTCTGCATCAGATACAGCTAAGGAACTAGAAGCACTCGCCAGAGTGAGTAAAATATTAGCCTCCATTTCGGCATTTTTGAGTTCTCGCGCAATTGGTAATGCTTCTTGAGCAAAAGTCAAAGATTTTGCATATTCTCCAGAAATGTCATAAGCTTTACTCAATAAAAATGCACTAGTTAATTGAAAGTTTTTCTTAAAGTAATCCGGTGATTGTTTAGTCTTACCTTCCTGAGAAATCTCGGCTATGAATTTCCAGTCATTATCCTGAAGTTTTTGCGTAATTTCTCTAAATTGTTGTCCTAAAACAATAACTTTCGGATAATCTGCGATCGCCTCATAGGAATTTAACAGTTCTCCCATGACTAAAACTTGAAAAATCGTCTGTAATAGCTCTGGTGACATCCCTTTAAAATTTTCACCGACTAAACTGACAAACAAGTCTAATTCGACTGCTTCTAGTTTAGTTTGCTGAAATATTTCTAATGCTTGTTGACCTGCGGTAATAGCTTGAGGATATTTTTTTTGCTGATTATTAGCTGAGAGTTCACCGAATAACAGAAATCCCACGAAATATTTTGATAATCCGGGAAAGTCAGTAAATAATTGTTGTGTATATTCTTCAACTTTTTTACTATCACCCTTAGCTGTATAAGCTTCTATCAACTGGGGTAAAACCTTAAATTGTAACTCACGGCTTTTCATCTCTTGCGCAATCTGCAAACTCTGCTGTAAGAAACCCAATGCTTTATCGGGTTGCTTGATGGTGTTATGTACAGTACCTAAATTCAGCAGATTTTCCGCCTCTAAATTTCTGTTTTTAATTTCTCGTGCAATTACTAAACTCTGCTGATATAATTCAATAGCTTTAGGATGATTTTTCTTATTAACATAAACAGTTCCTAAATTCTTGAGAGTTTCCCCTTCTCCCCCAGGGTTTTTAATTTGTTGATAAATTTTTAATGCTTGTTCTAAAGACTTGATTGCAGCATCAAACTGATTAGCTTTTAATTGAGTAATTCCTTGCTGTAATAATTTATCGGCTTGGGTTTGACGGTTTTGATTAGTTTGGGTAGTTGTATTTTGAGCTAAAGTATCCTGAGACACAAAGCGGTTACTTGCTGCTGATGCGACGGGACAAGTTAAAGAAAATATTAAAGTAAACAGAGTGAGGGACTGAAAATGGTATGACATAACATTCCTCAAATAGCAGTAATCAAATAGCTCAATCATCTATATCTCCCATACAGGGTGAACATATGCAAAACTTTCCACGTCCCAGAATCTAGTGATGATTCAAAGACTGTGATATCAGTGCTATAGGGAAGAATTTGGGGATGTGAGGAATGTCAAATTTTGTCAAACGGAGATTAGGTAGTAAAGAAAAACGCGATGCCTACGGCGGGCTACGCCTACGCCACCGCAACAAATTAAACCGCCAGCCTTTAGGTTTACTATTGGTAGTATTGGCATGGAGTCTAGCAATGGGTTGGCTGTTGTCTGTAGCTAGCAACGTCCAAGGTGCTACCCCTAACGCAGAAATTGGCACTGTTGACGTAGTACCCGCACAATATCAGCTGGGTCAACAATTATATATAGAAAACTGCTCAACTTGTCATATCGCCTTACCACCAGCCGTATTACCTAGCCAAACCTGGAAAAATCTTTTAGAAGACTCCCAGCACTACGGCGCACAGCTACAACCTTTAATCGATCCGCCGCGCATTTTAATCTGGAGGTATCTGCAAACCTTCTCTCGTCCCCAACGCAAAGACGAAGAAACACCTTATCGCGTCAAAGATTCCCGTTATTTTAAAGCCTTACATCCCAAAGTCAAATTACCCCAGCCAATACAAATTAGTAGCTGTGTCAGCTGTCACCCCAGCGCCACCGACTATAATTACCGTCGCCTGAGTCCGGAAATGGAGAGTTCTCCGTAAGGGGACAATTGTAGAGACGCGATTAATCGCGTCTCTGCCCAATGCCCAATGCCCAATGCCCCATGCCCCATGCCCAATGAGTGTTAGGATCTGCAACAAAATCAGGTACATGGCAGATGAAAGCGATTGAAGTAACTGGAAAAATTGACGCTCAGGGAAACCTGATTTTAGATCAGCCAATTCAGGGAACAACTTACCCCCATCAAGTCAGAGTGATTGTATTAGTTCCAGAACCAGCAGAAGCAGAAGAGTTAGATCCTGACGATACACCAGTTGAGGAAATTAAAGCCAGCTTGAGGAGAGCCTTACAACAAGCGAAAATGGGACAAACTCTGCCAATTAGCGAGCTATGGGAAGGTATTGATGCAGAGTAATAACCATTAACAACTGACAACTGACAACTGACAATTGACCAATGGGTAAAATCGCTACTTGAGCATGGTGGGCGTTCTCTGCCTCAGCAGGGGGTGAAATGATACTATTAATAGAGTTCAAATATAAGATATGAAAATAAAACCAATCATTTAGTAAACTGGTTGGCCAGCCTTTTTGCTGTTTGTGAGTTAATTCTCATTTTATACCCATCAACAACCAACAGGGCTGGGTTGGGTTAAATTCTTATAATCTATGCCAAAACTTTAATTCCCATCCTCCTTTATTTAGTGCCATAACCTGCCATGCTAAAAAACTTGTTGGGCGATCCCAACGCTCGTAAACTTAAGAAATACCAACCTTACATTACGGAAATTAACCTCTTAGAGGAAGACATTAAAGCGCTTTCCGATGATGAGTTGAAAGGGAAAACAGGCGAGTTTAGACAGCGCCTTGCCAAAGGTGAAACCTTAGATGATATTCTGCCAGAAGCTTTTGCAGTAGTTCGGGAAGCAGGAAGGCGAGTCTTAGGCCTGCGGCACTTTGATGTCCAGATGCTAGGCGGTATTATTCTCCACACTGGGCAAATCGCGGAAATGAAAACCGGGGAAGGTAAAACCCTGGTGGCGACTTTGCCAAGTTATTTAAACGCCCTAACTGGCAAAGGTGTACATGTTATTACCGTAAACGATTACCTGGCACGTCGGGACGCGGAATGGATGGGTCAGGTGCATCGCTTTCTGGGATTGAGTGTAGGCTTGATTCAGGCGAACATGATACCCAGCGAACGCCAGAAAAACTATGAGTGTGATATTACCTATGTCACCAATAGTGAGGTAGGTTTTGACTACCTCCGGGATAACATGGCGACATCAATGGCAGATGTGGTGCAACGCCCCTTTAATTACTGCGTGATTGACGAAGTTGACTCAATTTTAGTTGATGAGGCGCGGACACCACTGATTATTTCTGGTCAGGTAGAAAGACCTACAGAAAAATATTTGCAAGCAGCCGAGATCGCCTTTAGCCTCAAAAAAGATGAGCATTATGAAGTTGACGAAAAAGCGCGGAACGTGCTGTTGACTGATGAAGGCTTTGCGGAAGCAGAAAATTTGTTGGGTGTAACAGATTTATTCGATCCGGAAGATCCTTGGGCGCACTTTGTCTTTAACGCGATTAAAGCTAAAGAACTTTTCCTCAAAGATGTGAACTATATCGTCCGTAACGGCGAAGTAGTCATCGTTGATGAATTTACCGGACGGGTGCTTCCCGGAAGACGCTGGAGTGATGGTTTGCACCAAGCCATTGAAGCTAAAGAACATGTAGACATTCAGCCGGAAACCCAAACCCTAGCGACAATTACCTATCAAAACCTGTTCTTGCTTTATCCCAAACTGGGGGGAATGACGGGAACAGCGAAGACAGAAGAAGCAGAGTTTGAAAAAATTTACAAGCTAGAAGTCACAATCATTCCCACCAACAGAATCAGAAAGCGCCAAGACTTGTCTGATATGGTATTTAAAACAGAACCAGGCAAATGGCAAGCGATCGCGCGGGAATGTGGCGAAATGCACCAACTCGGCAGACCTGTGTTAGTTGGTACTACCAGCGTCGAAAAATCTGAGTATCTCAGCCAACTGCTACGCCAAATGGAAATTCCCCACGAATTACTGAATGCGCGCCCGGAAAACGTAGAACGGGAAGCGGAAATTGTCGCCCAAGCAGGACGCAGAGGAGCAGTAACTATCGCCACAAACATGGCTGGTAGAGGTACTGATATCATCCTTGGTGGTAACTCCGAATATATGGCGCGGCTGAAACTGCGGGAATATTTTATGCCCCGGATTGTCCAGCCAGAAGATGAAGACACCTTTGGCGTGCAAAGGGCTTCAGGACTACCCACAGGAGGCGGCGGCGGACAAGGCTTTGTACCTGGGAAAAAAGTTAAGACTTGGAAAGCTTCGCCAGAAATTTTCCCCACCCAGTTATCAAAAGAAGCAGAACAGCAATTAAAAGAAGCTGTAGATTTGGCAGTGCGGGAATATGGCGATCGCAGTTTACCAGAATTAGAAGCAGAAGAAAAAGTTGCTGTGGCTGCTGAAAAAGCCCCCATTGACGACCCAGTCATTCAAAAATTGCGGGCGGCTTATAACCGAATTAAGGAAGAATACGAACAATTCACCCACCGCGAACATGACGAAGTGGTAGAATTAGGCGGATTGCACGTAATTGGTACAGAACGCCACGAATCTCGCCGGATTGACAACCAATTGCGCGGACGGGCGGGAAGACAGGGCGACCCTGGTTCCACCAGATTCTTCCTCAGTTTAGAAGATAACTTACTACGGATTTTCGGAGGCGATCGCGTTGCTGGTTTAATGAACGCCTTCAACGTCGAAGAAGATATGCCCATTGAATCGGGGATGTTAACCCGCAGTTTAGAAGGCGCACAGAAAAAAGTTGAAACCTACTACTACGACATCCGTAAACAGGTGTTTGAGTACGACGAGGTAATGAACAACCAACGCCGCGCCATCTACGCCGAACGCCGCCGGGTATTAGAAGGGCAAGATTTAAAAGAACAGGTAATTACCTACGCTGAAAAAACGATGGATGACATCGTTACTTACTACATCAACCCCGATTTGCCCTCAGAAGAGTGGGAATTGGATAAATTGGTGGAAAAAGTCAAGGAATTTGTCTATCTGCTAGCTGACTTACAACCAAGTCAATTAGAAGATATGGCGATCGCGGAAATTAAAGCTTTTCTCCACGAACAGGTAAGAATTGCCTACGACATGAAAGAAGCGCAAATTGACCAAATTCAGCCAGGATTAATGCGCCAAGCTGAACGCTTCTTTATTTTGCAACGCATTGATACCCTGTGGCGCGAACACCTGCAACAAATGGATGCACTGCGCGAATCTGTAGGTTTGCGCGGTTACGGTCAAAAAGACCCGTTAATTGAGTACAAGAGCGAAGGTTATGAACTCTTCTTGGATATGATGGTCAACATCCGCCGAGATGTAGTTTACTCCTTGTTCATGTTCCAACCCCAGCCGCAGCCGATGGTGCAGACTTCCTCGGAGATGGTGTAATTAAGTTCAGAACATATTTATTTAAAACCAAAAAGCAAAGGTACTGAGTTATAGTGCCTTTGCTTTTTTTTACCAAAAAATTGCATATCTTCCGATCCGCCAGAGATATATATTTTTTGATGACAGGGTTTTTGGCAAAAAAGCCAGCAAATCCATCAACAGGGAAAAAATGAGGCAACTCTGCTCATCATAATTTGGCCTATCAGCAACAGAAGTTATGCGTTATTACCGAATCATTTTGATTGCCTTTATCAGTTTTTTGGTCGTAATTTCACCAACTTTTCCCCAGAATTTATCAATCTTGTTTTCTGGAACCCAGGTATTAGCGCAAACACCCAACCAGAAAACAACTATTGCTGCATCAGGAAGCTTTATTGATTACTTTGCGGAAGAAAGGCAATTTAAAGGACATGAGGGTAGTGTTAACAGCGCCAATTTTAGCTATGATGGTCAACGCATAGTCACCGCAGGTAGTGACGGAACCGCCCGGATATGGGATTTTTCGGGTAAAGAATTGCTGGTATTACAAGGGCATCAAGGTACTGTGCGCAGTGCTAATTTTAGCCCTGATGGACAGTTGATTGTGACTGCATCTTTTGATGGTACTGCTCGGGTGTGGAATAATTCTGGGCAACAGTTAGCTGAACTTAAAGGACATCAGGGTAATGTTAACAGCGCCAATTTTAGCCCGGATGGGAAAAGGATTGTCACGGCTGGTGCCGATCAAACTGTACGGATTTGGGATATCTCAGGAAAGCAGTTAGCGGAATTTAAAGGACATGAAGGAAGTGTTTACAGTGTCAATTTTAGTCCCGATGGGCAGAGAATTGTCACGGCTGCGGCTGATAAAACGGCGCGTGTTTGGGATTTATCGGGTAAGGTTTTGGCGCAGTTGCAAGGGCATACGGATACAGTCTGGAGTGCGAATTTTAGCCCAGATGGTCAGCGCATAGTTACCGCATCTGATGATAAAACGGCGCGGGTGTGGGATTTATCAGGTAAAGTGTTGGCTGAGTTAAAAGGGCATAGTGATAGTGTATACAGCGCCAGCTTTAGTCCTGATGGGCAGAAGATAGTTACAGCGTCCGTGGACAAAACAGCTTTGATTTGGGATTCCACGGGGAAGTTGGTAGGGAAATTACCAGGACATCAGGGGGGTGTAAATAGTGTTGGGTTTAGCGCTGATGGCAAGTTCATTGTTAGCGCTGCCAATGATGGTAATACAAAAATATGGAATATGAGTACTAAGTTGCTCAGGGAATTACCCGGACAACGCTATCTCAGTTTTAGCTCAAATGGGCAATATATTCTCACTGTATCTGATGAAAAAATTCTGCAAGTGTGGAATATTGATGGCACAGTACTAGCAGAATTCAAAAGTCAAGATAATGTTATTTATGGCAAATTCAGCCCAGATACTAAGTTAATTGTTACTCTGTCTGAAACAACCACACAAGTATGGGACATTAAGGGCAAATTAATCAGCCAATCTAAGCATGATAATACTATTAATAAAGCTATTTTCAGTCCTGATAGTCAATGCCTAGTCACGACTGGTGACTATAACCAAATCAGTCAAATATGGGACATGAAGGGGAAATTACTAGCTGAACTTGAACATGATAGAACTGACAGTACTAGTTTAATAGGAAACAGTGTCACTTTTAGTTTAGATGGTCAGTATATTATGATCATATCTGGTAATACTGTAGCCAAAGTCTGGGATATCAATGGTAAGCTAATTTCAGAGATTAAAGATCCAGAAAGTTATATTAATCGTGCCAATTTTAGTCCTGACAATAAGCTAATTATTACTACGGCACATGAGCTAGATATTGCCCGGATATGGAATATTAATGGTAAGCTTATTACCCAACTTAAACATGATACTTTTGTAAAAGATGCCATGTTTAGTCCTGATGGGCAGATGATTTTGACCGCAGATGAACAAGTAAGAATATGGGATCTCAAAGGTAAACTCGTTACCAAAATCCCACAGCCTAATGCTAATGCTTTTTTTCATTTAAATTCTGAGGGCAAATTAATTATTATCACATCTACAGAAGAAACTACACGATTTTGGGATATTTCTGGCAAGATGTTAAGAGAACTAGTAGGAAGTTATCCTAAGTTTAGCGCTGATAGAAATTGGACAATCACTTCTGGATACAATACTGTAAAAGTTTGGAATACATCAGGTCAGTTGCTAACTGATATTAATGGTTTTAATAGTGATATCTTGGATGTCAGTATAAGTCCAGATGCCAGACAAGTGGCGATCGCATCAGATAATATTGGTGTCTGGTATCTAGCTGCTAAACAATCACCCCAAATTCAGAATCCTGTAAACCCTGTGCCCCTGATACCAAACTCTAATTCAATTACATCGCATTTTCCTACGGTTGCTGATAACGTAGATTTTAGTTTCGATGGAAAAAAACTACTTACAATAGCCGAAGAAACTATTCTTGAAGTGTGGGATATTTCTGGCAATCTGTTAGCCGAACTTAAAAAATCATCATATTCTTTAAGAAAAGCTCACTTTAGCCCAAACGCTAAACAAGTTCTTGTCATATTCTTGGACAATGCTGCTATTTGGGATATTTCAAGTAACAATTTAGTTGAATTAAAGGGTCATACAGATGCAATTATTGATGCTACTTGGAGTCAGAATGGAAAGTTGATTGTTACCACATCTAAAGATGGGACAACACGTTTATGGGATACAACTGGTAAACAAATAGTAGTTTTAGAAAAGCAGGATGGTTTTTTATATAGTGTAAGTTTCAGTCAAGATGGACAGCAGATTTTGACTGCAACAGACAAGGCAATTCGCCTGTGGCATTTGTCAGGTAAACAAATAGCAGAAATCAAGGAGGGGGCTGCAAACGCTTATCTTAGTCAAGATGGAAAGCGGATTATCAGCACATTAAATTATGGCACTGCAAAGGTGTGGGATATTTCAGGTAAGCTGCTGTTTGAACTAGGAGAAAAGAACACCGGTTATGTTAATGATGTGTTTTTAAGCCCGGATGGACAGCGAATTGTAATTGCATCAAAGAGCAGGGATATTTGTGTTTGGGACAACACAGGAAAATTACTAGCTAGATTTGAAAAAGAAAATATGATAAATAAACCATACAATTATAGTTTTAGTCAAGACGGACAGCGCATAGCCATTGTCTTAGAAAATGCTGTAGAAGTATGGGATTTATCTGGTAAATTGCTCTTGAATTTCCAAGCCGAAGGCGGAAAAATTGATAGTTTTGCACAAGCTACTTTAAGCGCAGATGGACAAAGTATTGCGATCGCATATTCTGAAGATCCTGCTCGGGTTTTCGATATGTCTGGAAAACAGCTAGCAATTCTGCAAGGACGCTCGAGTAGTGTTAATGATGCCAATTTCAGTCAAGACGGTAAATATGTTGTGACTGCATCATCTGACAAAATCGCCCGCGTTTGGGATATTTCGGGGAATTTATTAACAGAACTTAAAGGACATCTTAGCAGTATTAATAGTGCAAGTTTTAGCCCTGATGGTAAGCTAATTGTCACGACATCTGCTAATAGTTCGGCTCGGATTTGGGATATTTCTGGTAAACAACTATCTCTGCTCAAAGGAGAGAACGATTTTATATCAAATCAAGCTATTGGTTCTAGTGTTGCTAGTGCCAGCTTTAGCCCTGATGGAAAATTTATTTTTACCGTAGATGACAACCTATCGTATGTGCAATTGTGGACTAATACAGGTAAATTGGTAATGTCGACTTCAGATATTTACCAAATTCAAAATGTTAGGTTTAGTTTAGATAGTAAGCGGATTATGGTAACAGGATCTTCCCATATATATGTATGGGATATTTCCGGTAAAATGATAGCTAAAATTCGTATTCCTAAAGGTCAGTTAAATACTTATAGGCTTATTAGTATTAGCCCAGATGAACAGCATGTTATCCTCTATTCCTGGGTACTCCGGCTGGGTTTTTATTCCACTAATGCCCGTTTATGGGTAGCTAGTTTATCCAATGCTCAACCGTTAGTCGAGTTAAAAGGGCATCAAGGTTACGTGAACGAAGCCAACTTTAGTGCAGATAGTCAAAAAATTATTGCCACATCTAATAATACTGCTCGTGTTTGGGATTTGTCAGGGAAGCTATTAACGGAATTCAAAGGACATCAAGGTAATGTTACAAGTGCAAACTTTAGTTCAGATGGCAACAAAATTGTGACATCATCAGATGATGGTACTGCTCGTATATGGGACAATTCTGGTAAACAATTAGTTGTACTAAGTTTATCTCAAATCTCTTCTTCCCCAAAAGTTGCAGCCGACAGATTACGCGATTTAGAATTTTACGCTCCCAACTGCGCCCAAGCATTTGAACCGTGGCAAAAAGCGCTTAAAATCTATCAAGAAATATCCGATCGCGAAAACCAAGCTATCATCCTGGAAAAACTGGGAAATGCTTACTATTGTCTCAGCGATTACACCAATGCTATTAATTCCTATACTCAAGCATCAAGCATTGCCCAACAACAAAATTACCCAGAAATCCAAGCCAGAAATCTCTCCAATATCGGCAGCGTTTACAATTCTTTAGCTGATTATGAACCAGCAATTAAATCTTACGCAGAAGCATTAAAACTTCTCCAACAACAAAATACTCGACTCAAAGCAGAAATTCTCCGAGGGCGAGGTAATGTTTATAATTCCCAAGGTAAATATCACGAAGCTATTCAAGATTATTCGCAAGCATTAGCCATTGAGGAGAAGTGGAGAAATGCTGCTGGTATAGCCAAAAATAAAGTCAATCTGGCAAATATTTATTATGCTTTGGGTGACTACTCAAAAGCTATTCAATATTACAAAGAAACTCTAGATGCAACCCCCAGCGAATCTTTAGCCGGTTTAGGAAATACTTATCTTTCTCTCGGTGATACCGTCAAAGCAATTGAATTGCACAATCAAAGCTTGGCGAAAGCAAGACAAATTGAAGACAAAGAAGCAGAAGGTAACGCACTAAATAATTTAGCTTATGCTTTGATGAAAGCCAATAATCTTCCAGAAGCAGAGAAAAATCTCTTGGGAACTATAAAAATTTGGGAATCTCTGCGTGCTGGGTTAAATGATGCTAATAAAGTTTCTATCTTTGAAAAACAATCTCGCACCTATCGCCTACTGCAAGAAGTTTTAATTGCTCAAAATAAAATTAATCAGGCCTTAGAAATTTCTGAACGGGGTCGTTCTCGTGCTTTTGTGGAATTGCTCTCAAGGCGTTTATCTCCCAACCCAACACAACAATCAAGTATTACTCCGCCAAATATTGAGCAGATTAAACAAATAGCTAAATCACAAAATGCGACTTTGGTGCAATATTCAATTGTTAATCAAGAAGATAAACAACAAATAAAAGAATCAGAAATTTATATTTGGGTAGTGAAACCCACAGGTGAAGTTGCATTTCATCGCCAAGATATCAAGGCGTTATTGCAAACAGAAAATAAAACTTTAGCCCAATTAGTTGATATGTCCCGACTATCTATAGGGGTGAGAAGTCGCGCAGGTGGAATTATCGCCGCCGCAGCTGATGGTGCAAATCAAACCAAACGCTTACAACAACTGCATGATTTGTTAATTAAACCGATCGCAAACCAGCTACCCAGCAACCCCAGCGATCGCATTATTTTCATTCCCCAAGGTTCCCTGTTCTTGGTTCCGTTCCCCGCATTGCAAGACGCCCAAAATAAATACTTGGTAGAAAAACACACAATTCTTACTGCGCCATCGATTCAACTACTAGATTTTACACGCCAGCAAAAACAAGCACAGCCAGCTAAATCAGCTTCTCTAGCAAATTTAGTGGTGGGTAATCCTACCATGCCTTTTGTATCCCTTGTGCCAGGAGAAAAACCCCAACAGCTACCACCTTTAAAGGGTGCAGAAGAAGAAGCAAAAGCGATCGCACCTCTACTCAACACCAAAGCGATTACAGGTTCTCAAGCAACAGAAACAGCGATCGCCCAAAAAATGACCCAATCACGTATCATTCATTTAGCAACACATGGATTCTTTGATGATTTACGCGGTTTGGGAAGTGCTATAGCCCTTGCACCCGCAGGTAAAGATGATGGTTTATTAACTGCGGAAGAAATTTTGGATTTGAAACTACAAGCTGAACTCGTGGTTCTTAGCGCCTGCGATACTGGACGAGGAAAAATCACAGGGGATGGAGTAATTGGTTTATCTCGGTCTTTTATCAGCGCAGGTGTACCTAGCATTGTAGTTTCTCTCTGGCAAGTACCCGATACACCAACGGCATCTTTAATGACTGAGTTTTATCAAAACTTAAGTAAAAATCATGATAAAGCTGCTGCCTTAAGACAAGCGATGCTAACTACGATCAAGACCCACCCCGACCCTGTAAATTGGGCGGCATTTACTTTAATTGGCGAAGTCAATTGAATTTTTACCCTTGCTGTCAGCATACTTTGTGTACTTCGCGTCTACCCTGCGGGTTCTCCTTTGGAGTATGCGGTTCGTTTTTTTAACCCTCATAAATTTTACGACAGACCACTAGCTAGATAAAATTACTGAAATTCAAGCAATGAAAAAGGCACAACAATGTTGTGCCTTAACTATCCTCTGCAACTCCAAAAAATAAAATCTACTGTACAGTCCCTAGAATTAACTAGGGCGTTGCTCAGTTAACACCTGATATGCATAATTGAAATCATCAGTAGTAATACGGATGTCTGTAGGTGTTGTTTGTCCTTGAGAACGGAAACGGCGAATCGCCTCAACAGCCGCTTGATTGCACAGCAATGTTAAGTCTGCACCATTCCAACCTTTGGTCATCTCTGCCCAATATTCCAAATCCACATCTTGTAGTGGTCTTCCTTGGCTATGAACCTTTAAGATTGACAGACGGCTACCTAAATCTGGTAAATCGACTTTCATCTGTAAATCTAAGCGTCCAGCGCGTAATAAAGCCGGATCTAGAGTATCAGGTCGATTTGTCGCCCCAATTACTAAGATAGTGGTTCCTACTTGTAAGCCATCTAATTCTGTGAGTAATTGACCAACTACGCGATCGCTTACTCCCGAATCTCCATTGTAACTGCCTCTAGCGGGAGCCAAGGTATCAATTTCATCAATAAATACTACACAGGGGTCGGCTTGTCTGGCTTTCGCAAACAATTCTCGCACAGCTTGTTCGCTAGCTCCTACCCAACGGCTGAGTAATTCTGGCCCGTTGACACCAATAAAATTCGCCCTGGCTTGAGAAGCTACAGCTTTAGCTAACAAAGTCTTACCTGTTCCCGGAGGCCCCCACAGTAAAATTCCTTTCGGTGCTAAAGCTTTGGTTTGCAAATACAATTCCGGATACAGTAACGCCCCTTCTACCGATTCACGCAGCGTTTGCTTAATTGTCTCCAAACCACCAATATCTTCCCAAGCCACATGGGGAACTTCAACTTCCACACTCCGCAATACCGCCGGCTTGATTTCTTTCAGCGCTTGCAAAAAGTCAGACTGACACACCGTCATATTGTCTGGAATTTTTTCGTCAATCGAAGGTACGTGACGGCGCAACGCTGTATAAGCAGCTTTTTGACATACAGCCTTCAAATCAGCCCCGACAAAGCCCACAGCCCGTTCAGCAATGAAATCCAAGTCAACCGTATTATCTAAAGGCATAGCACGGGTGAGAATTTGCAGAATTTCCTTGCGTCCGTTGCAATCGGGGATGCGAAACTGAACTTCTCTATCAAATCGACCCGGACGGCGCAAAGCCGGGTCAAGATGGTCGGGGCGATTAGTCGCCGCTAAAACAATCACACCTTGGCTTTGAGAAAAACCATCCATCAAGCTTAATAACTGCGCCACTAGACGTTTTTCTACTTCCCCTTCTACCGCACTCCGGTCGGGAGCCAAACTATCAATTTCATCGATAAATATAATACAGGGAGCATTTTTCGCTGCCTTTTCAAAAATACCTCGCAGTCGTTGTTCCGCTTCACCGTAATATTTACTGATGACTTCCGGGCCGACGAGGGCGATATAGTTCACCCCCAATTCTTCTGCTAAAGCGCGGGCGGTGAGGGTTTTACCAGTTCCCGGAGGCCCCACCAACAACACGCCTCGCGTGGGTTCTAGACCTAGTTTTGCCAAGAGGTCGGGACGTTTTAAGGGGATAGCAATCAGTTCTTTGAGTTCTTTAAGAACTTCACCCAATCCACCCACATCTTTAAGACTATGATCGGAAGGTGCATTAGGTGGCACAATCGGGTCAGATGGGGCGCTGCTACCACCGCCACCGCCACCGCCACCACCTCCAGAATTAGCCGACGGTTGAGTGCGGAAGCGGCTAGTACCCACATCATTAGCCATATTATTCGGACGGGGCACATTCCCATATCGGGGAATACTGCTCATCGGACGAGAATTTATTTGTACATCCGTCTTAATCTCGCCCTTTTCTACCTTTTCTTCCAGAGTTTTGACTAACTCTAATAACTGTTCAAAACCCTTAAACAACTCACTCATAAAATACCTCGATAGTTGACTCCCAAATCCCGCGATTTCTTTGGCGAAATTTAGCTGTTATGTGCAATTAATTCCTCGAATTCAAATAACAGATGGGCTGCACATTGAATTCTCGTCAGTGGCTCTACAGAACGGGGTAAGCGCGGTAAGCGAATAATCGTTTGTTTGGGAAATAAGCTTCCCTCTACTTCCGCTTCTGGACTGTAGCGATTCTGTACCACATAACGTTGATTAACTCCCATCTTTGCCAAGGATTCTGTTAATCTTATGTGTTCGGCAATAATTGCTGCTTCTGCTTGAATTACACCAATAAATTGAGTTTCCTGGGGATTTTTTAATTTCTTTTGCGCCTGGACAACTTGTTGACGTAAACCCCGCAACCGCCCAATTACATCCACATGACCCAAAACATTTTGATATTTCATCCACAGCTTAAATATCCATGTTAACCAATCTCCTAAAGCTGATGGCATTTCCAAAAAGCGCAGTAGATGGCCTGTAGGTGCTGTATCTAAAATAATCAAGTCTTCTTGGTTGCTGCTTAATAAATCCATCACCGTAACTAGAGATAATATCTCATCAATTCCCGGTAAAGCTTGCGACATAATTTGTCGCCAAGCCTCTGGTAAATAAGCAACATTTACTGTCGAATCTGTTTGCGTTCCTTCTCCACTAATCATATCTGCTAATTCCCACAGATAATCAGCACGAAATTGGTCTAAAACTCTAGTTTCATCAACTTCTTGCGCGCTCAAATTAGGAGTTAACATCATCGGCTCATGTCCTAAGGTTTGCCCAAAAGCATCACCTAAAGAATGAGCCGGATCTATGGAAATGACGCGAATATTTTTTTGGGGATAATGTTGCGCACAAGCCCAAGCAACTGCTGCTGCTACTGTTGTTTTACCTACACCTCCTTTACCACCAACAATAATCAGTTGACATCCTTCCGCCAAAAAATCGCTAAAACTTGGTAGGATTTTATTTGGCCATTGGATGATTGGTGGTGGTGCAAGTTCCACAGTATTGATAGTTTGAATTTGGTTAGCCAAACTATCTAACAACATCCCACCTAAGGGCAGTACTTGCTGTTGGGGAAGAGTGAAAACAGGTTTGTCAGGTGCTATTTTTAAGTATTGAGCGAGTAAATTTTGCTGCTCGGCATAACGGTCTTTATCGAGAGTATCTGCTGTCAAAAGCCGATTGATAAACAATCCAGCATAGGGAATTTCTAATTCTTTTAAACTAACTAAAAAGCGTTCAGTTTCTAAAAATGACATCGGCTCAGAAACTGCTACCACTAAACAGCCGGTAAAATTTTCATCTTGCAGTAAGCGTCTGCCCTCTGCTAGTTGAAATTTCATATCAACTAAAAAATCATCAACCTCATCTGCTTTATAATTACCCTTAAAAGTTGTGGTAATTACACGATGTTTTTCTTGAAATAATTCAAAGGAATTTAAAATAACATCTAGAAAGTCTTTTAAGCGTAATAAATTTAATGTGTGCCCCGAAGGAGCCATATCTAGAACAATCCGATCTACTTTCTTTTCCGAAAGCAGTCGTTGAATTTCTAACAACCCCATGAGTTCATTTAACCCAGGCCAGTTTAAATCCCAAACTGGTGCTAAATCTTCACCGTCGGCTAAACTACCACGTTCTACTAATAATTCTAAAAAGTGACTATATTTGGCTTTAAATTCTAACAGCAGTTTTTGTGCATCTAATGCTTGAACGCTCAAGTTAGGTAAATCGTTTACAGGTAAAGCATTATCTGTGACTTCTGTGAGTAAAACATCGCCTAAAGAATGAGCCGGATCTGTAGAAATTAATAAAATTCTTTCGTCGGGAAATTTTCTCGCCCAATACCGGGCAAAACTGCAAGAAATGGTAGTTTTACCAACCCCACCTTTGCCGCTAAACATGACTAAATTTAGAGAATCGTAGTTTTTCATCATCCACCTATAAATTCCCAGTAAAACTTGTAAATCATCTTTAAACGAAATGGTAGGGAGGTAGAGCTTCTCCTAAGCAGAGATCCCAAGATGGGCAAGCAGATTGCCAAGTATAAAATTGCTCTAAAAATGCAGATTTATCTTGGTCGTTAACTAAAATATAAATCCGAATTTCTTCGCCTTTGTTCTGCACAATTGCCGAAGATTGATAAATTTCTGTAATTACATTAATCAGACTGGATTTTTCATCAGTCTGGGAAATTAAGAAAGTTTTTTGCTGTTCAAAATGCTGTTTCTTGGCTAAAAAATAATCTCTACCTCCGCCTACAGCCGCTCTGACAGGTTCTTTAAAAGTTTGAGGTATGAGTCTTAAACTATATTCAGTTTTACCTTGAATATGCTCTAATTTTTCTCGATATTCCCGATTGTGAACTTCTATATGGTTAAGTAATATTGCTTGAGAACTAAAAGAAGTGCCAAAACGCAAAGGTAAAACTGTAGTTTGCTCAAATAGTTCGCGAATCACGCGATCGTGAGTTAAGACCATTTTGATAACTTCTTCATCATTATCTTGCACTGATTCTAAAGATATTCCTTGTTCCACAACGGCGGAAATACCTGCACCATGAATTAAGCCTAATTTTCCTAAATTACCTATTGGTAAATTTAAAGATACATCAGGATTTTTCAAAAAAGCATAAGTGTAAAGATTTAACGATTCCATTGTTATCGATGTATTTAAAAAAGTGAGATTTTTGTTAACTTCGTTAATATTTATAGCACCCATAATTACCTGAAAACAAAATAATAAATTATTATTTTTTAGACTTTACAACCTGATTTTGTTAGTTATAATACAAACAATTGTTCAGGTAAAATCAATGAAACATCTTCGTAATCGCGGTTCTATTAGACCTAAAGTAACTACTATGCCACGGAGTAAATCGGAAGCTTCTAATCAGTTAGAACTTTATAAACTGGTGACCGAACAGCAAAGAATTAAGCAAGAGCTACAGTTTATAGAGCAGAGAACCGTAATGTTAAAACAACGTTTGGGTACACTCAAGAATCAGATAGCAGACGCAGAACAAAATATTCAAAAGTTACGCCAATCCGATCCTCGCCATTCTCACTTACCCAAGCGTCCTAATATCTTTTTTGAAGCTAAAAATTATCAAGCATTTGAGATTGAATATTAATGTTTATAGCTTCACTACATAATTAAACTATTAACCCGCAGAAGCGGGTTTTTAATTTAATATCAACATTAAGTTATGTCGGCAAATGATTAGGGTGATAAGACGAGATTTTCATTATCTTCATATTGGTTCTTCTCCCGAAGTGCTTCTGCGAAGACTTTAGCATCTTCAGGTACGGGTATAAAGTAAGTCTCTTCTAATTCTTCCTGTTCATCTTCTTCATTTTCTTCAGCTGCTAAAGCTGCTGCTTCTAATTGAGCTTCTTCTTCTAAAGCTTGAATTTTCAGCAGAAGTTCTTCCTCTCTTTCTTCAAATTCTTCTTCAGAAAGTTCGCCAATATCAAAGGAAAGTTGCAAACTTAATAATTGTTTATGTAAATTTTCTTGAGCGTCAAATTCAGTATTAGTGCGTTCTTGAATTTGTTCGCCAATCCACATTAGTCCATTGATTGGCCCCATGACGGGAAATAATAAAAGCTTGCCAAGCATAAGATTTTCTCCAATTATGATATCTGAGCAAATGTATAAGGTGCAGTAAAATTATTGTAACGAATACGTAGACGGTTACTAAATTGCCGATCGACAGCTTCTACACGTTCGCTAAATTGAGATTCGTTATCCCAAGGAATCAAAAATGCAGCGTTGTAAATCATTTCTTCCGTCATTGGTTCGCTTTCAATCACATCATGGGCTAGAGGCTTGAGTTCGTTAAAGAACGCTTGAATTACAGATTCTTTACGGAGTTTTAAATTGGCTTCAATTAATTGACCAATTTCAATGACTTCATCCATACTCAGGTTTTTACCTTCCATGCGATCGCGCTTTTGCTTCAATTCTAGATTGGCATCCATCATTGCTTGCAATTCAGCTTTCGTATCCCACAGAATCTTAATACTTACTTCTCGCTTTCCTGCCAATTTTTGGAATAGTTCGCGCAATTGTCTTTCGCAGGGTTTAATAAGTTGTGTAACTACCGTTTCCCAATTTTTGACAACTAATCCAAACCGTAAAGGTAGCAAGGTGCGGAAGCCTTCCTGCATTGCTTGTTCTAAAACTTTTTCATGGCTAATTAAATTCTTGCGGGAAGCCAAATATTTTTCTTGTTTAGCATCGGAATATAAAAAGGTAAAACCTTCAATCACTTCGCTGTGAACAGGCTGAGAATCTAAGCCTTTGAGACTAATTGTAGAAGGGATAGGATCGGAAAAAATACCGTACAAATAAAGACCAGCATCCATAACAAAAAATTACTTTGTAATTACAAAGGTTTTGAGGTTAACACTACGCGCAATTTAGCGTGAATCAGATTGAGTTGGGCAACACCTAAATCTATTTCCCCGTCTACAACAATTCCCGTATTTAATAGACGGTCTAATAGTTCTAGGATAGAGGGAGAAGTTCCTGTTTCCCCTGGATAGTACGATCCAGCAGTTGGTAACAGACTACCAAGTTCTCCTAAATGAATATTTAAGTCTGCTGGATCGATTTCAAAGATTTGACACAAATTTAAAACTTGTTCTTCTAACTTTTGCAAACTTTCTGCAGCTCGCTCTAAGTCAGATTCCGTCAGGCACTCCTGTTCCATTCGGCGAATTACTTGAGCTTCCATCAGCTGACGTATTAGTTCCACTACAGTTAATAGTAAGGGAACTAATCCGGCTTGATTATTAGCTTGAGAATTGGTAGCTACCAAGTCGTTGGAATTTTCAACTGGAGTGCAGGCCATTGCCATGATGCCACCTTTGGTTAATTGCTTTTTTGAGTAAACTCAGTCTAGTCATCAAGTTGAGAATTTATTGGCAATGGCAAATTTTCTGCATCGCTATGTTCGCGCTCTTCAGCTTTGACTGTGAATAATTCCGGCTTCTTGCTATTAGCCGCAGTCAGCGCTTTTAGTTGCGCTTCTAAACTCGCCAGCCGTTGCTGAAGTTCTTGATTTTCCTCAACTAAATGTTGATTCTTGCTACTGAGATAAGGGTCATTTTCCCACCAATTAATACCAAGTTCCTTGGCTTTATCGACGGAGGAAATTAATAAGCGAATCCGAATATGCAGCAGTTCGGTGGAAGCGATAGATACAGAAATATCACCAGCAATCACAATGCCCTTATCTAACACTCGTTCTAGAATGTCTGCCAAGGTAGAACCTTGGGTAGATGTGGTAATTGCTCGACTAGAGTTAGATTGAGGGCGTTGTGGCAGGATGGGTGTAGTAGTCACGATGAATTAGACTCTTGAATGAGATAAAGACTGTCTTGGGCGAGCAAGTATTAATTGGGATTGTCGCTTAAGAGGGTTTCGTCGAGGGTAACTGGTTCAGCGAGTGCTTCTTTTTGTGGCTCGATTTCACCACTGATTTCTTCTTCCGCAACATCATAAGGATCGCTACGATCAACCTGCTCTACCGATTGTGATTGCACGTGTAAGTGGTTGAGTAATTGCAAAAACAAAGTTGTAGCTTCGCTAGCAGATAAGTTTGTGCGGTTAAACAGCACATCTGCACAAATTTCGCGAAAATCGGAATTTTCGGGAGCCACTAAAATCTCGTGTTCCGCACACACTTTAGCAACCATTAAACAAGAACGCAAGCCGGAAGTTTTTTCACCACCAGTAGCGGCGCGGAATGCTTTGACTAAACGCACAACCAACAGCGCCGATTCACGATTGAGACCTGTTTTATGGGTTAAAATTTCGGTTTGAGTTTGCTCATCTGGTTCTGGCATATTAATTGTTACCAGTCGATCCATTAAAGCATCTTGAGTTGAGTGAACTCCACAGTATTCTTCGGGATTAGAAGTGAAGATAGCCCGGAATTTAGGATGAACATGCAAATATTCGGGCTGATTGCTGCTAGGAGGTAAAGTGAGGATTTTTTCTTCTAAAGCTGAAAGTAAGACGTTATTAACTTCAGGCCGCGAACGGTTAAATTCGTCATAGACTAAGGTTAAACCTTCCCGACAAGCTAAAGTTAGGCGAGAATCAACCCAATTTTGCTTGAGTTCGTCTTCAACTTTGAGAACATTGTGAATGTAATTATCTAATAATTTTTTGTGAGTATAACCAGATTCACTACCGATTAAATCAGAACTCTTAAATTCGTCATCCCCGAAAATCAACATGATTGGTCGATCTAGACAGTTGGCTAGATGCATGGCTAGAGTCGTTTTTCCTGTTCCGGCTGGCCCCCGTAGGTGAATTGCAAATCCTGATGTGAGATAACGCAGCGCACGAATGGCTACTTGCTCAATCGCAGGTGTAACTACAAACTGGCCAGGACGGACACGAAGAACGGCTCTTTTTTTATGATTTTCGGTAGTATTCATAATGTTGTTGATGATGGGCAGAAAAATTTCCAAAAATAACAGAAATTAGATGCTATTTATGCATCTGTGTGCTACGATAGAAGAACAAACTATAAATAACCCTCTAGTCGATTGTTTGGATAATTGATACTCGATAGAGTTATATATTGTTCACTGATAGAAGAGAGGTAAAAATAGGTTCTCAGTACTGGTTACTGAAGCCTTGTCATCAGTGACAATATGTGTTATTTATATTTCGTGCTAAAACTCATTGTTGAATTTGACTACCCCCTGGTCTTACCAGTTTGTACCTGGAAGATTAGGGGGTTTTACTATTGGCCCCGTTCTTCAACAGATAAACTCCGTTTGTTCGGAACTTTGATTAACCAATAGAGATGCCAAAAACGCTAGCGAACAAATCTTGACGGAATTGTTGTAGTTCCTCTCTTTGCGCTTTAGCTTGGTCCATTCTTTCTTTAGCTGTGTCAGTTAAGAAATCATGGGTTGTTTGCTCAAGATTTTGATGGAACTCGTACAATTGACGGGCTTGTTCTTTAGCCTGCGCCATTCTTTCTTTAGCAGTTTCTGTCAAAAACTCTTCAGTGTTTTGTTCCAGTTCCTGATGGAATTGGTACAGATTTTCTGCTTGTGCTTTAGCTTGCGCCATTCTTTCTTTAGCAGTTTCTGTCAAAAACTCTTCGGTGTCTTGTTGCAAATCCTGATGGAATTGGTGCAGATTTTCTGCTTGCTCTTTAGCTTGCGCTTTTCTTTGAGCTGTGGTCACGGACAAGAATTCTTGAGTATCTTTAAATAGTTGAGCTACTTCCCCAGCTATTCCTTGATGCTCTTGCCGGATTCTTACCATTAAAGGAGTCATGAGGTTCTCCGCAATACAACTAAATCATGATTAATGAACTACATTCACTAAGTCTCAATATTTAGTGAATGTAGTCGAAGGAATATCTGCTCTCTTCCTTTTATCTTGGGATTAGCTTGGTCGGAGCAAATCCAGATAATTAGAAAAAAGCAGAATAAACATCAGAATCTCAACCCAAAAATTCTGATTTTAAATACTGCTTAAGTAATTAAGCAGGTACTGCGGCTGACTGAGTTAGACCAACAGCTTCTGCATACTTCAAGTATGTTTCAACAGAAGCGATAACGATCCGAGCTTCAATAGCTAATAATTCAATACCTACCAAAGAAACACGTACCCAAGCATCTACAACGATACCTTTATCTAGGATACGATCGATAACTTCTGCCAAGCTGGAGGAAGAATTGGTTTTTTCGACTGCCATTTGATTGCACCTTTAATTGGTTATGGTTTACGTTTGATTTAGACAAGGGTTAGACAATAGAATTAGTTAGTTACTAATTCTATTGTTGTGCGAACTACTTAATAATTAAGCAGGTACTGCAGCTGATTGAGTTAGACCAACAGCTTCTGCATATTTCAAGTAGGTTTCTACGGAAGCGATAACGATCCGAGCTTCAATAGCTAGTAATTCAATACCTACTAAAGAAACACGTACCCAAGCGTCTACAACGATACCTTTATCTAAGATGCGATCGATAACTTCTGCCAAGCTGGAGGAAGAATTGGTTTTTTCAACTGCCATTTTCTTGTACCTTAACTCATTGTTGTTGTTTATAAGATTGATTCGCTTGCGCTGCTCTCAATCTCTAAAACTATACTATTAACCTATTTGGCAAATGTAAAGAGGATTACATCGCAAATGCTGTAAACAAATATGACATTGAGCGAAAAGTAGATACGCATGTTTGTTTAAATTGTATGCTTTACTTTCCTTTAAAACACTTACCATGCAAGAATTTGTTGTTTTTTGAGCGATATTGTTCGTTTTGTATATTTTATGTATAAATTAGAATTTTTTAGTCAAGTGCAAAAGTAGATACAAGTCATTGATATATAGCAATCTAGTGAGGCAATTTCAGTGATAATACGGATACAAAATAGTCGGCTGCATGAAATAGGATGATGGCAACAATTATCGTTGTCTAGCAAATATGTTTAAGGAAGCAAATCCAGATCCAGTCCGGCAAGAAGCGTTAGCTGGCTTAATAGCTCATTTGGTACAACAAGGGAATGAACCTAAATATGCTCAATTGATGGCAACTTCAATTATTTTTCAGACAGATTTAGATTTAAGGAATGCCCAGATGGCTAGCCTTTTAACTTGGCTACAACAGGAGCATAATGATATCTATTCTTCTGCTGTGAGCGTCGTGGAAAAAACCCGGGCAGACTTTGAGAACCGAGTGCAACGTGGTTAAGTGAAGTCTCTATTTACTAGTGCGATCGCTAGAGATTAGTTGCACAATGTTGAAGAATTATTGGAAATGAAACTTAGTCAAGCATAGCCATTTTCAATTATGTAGAATATGCATCTTTTATGGGAGCGCAACGGTTGTTGCGCTCCTACTGTTTTTGGGGAGATGGCGATGAAATGGCTGATAAACTCAACTAAAGAATAAGTTGAGATAGGAACTAAGGTTGATAGGATAGGAAAAAACCAAAGATATTGGCCGTACTGGAAATTTGTTGTTTGCTATGACTAGTCTCGAAATTGCTTCTCCCCTAATTGCGATCGCGCAAAAAACTCGCGCTGCTGCAAGTAAGTTAGCTGTTCTCTCGACAGAGGCGAAAAACCAAGCCATTGAAGCGATCGCCCAAGCTTTAGAATCAGCAACGGATGACATCTTAAAAGCCAATCTTGCTGATTGTGAAGTTGCGACTGCTGATGGCATTGCCAAACCATTATATAAACGCTTGCAGTTAGATGCCCATAAATTAAGAGATGCGATCGCGGGAGTGAGAGATGTTGGTAAGCTAGCCGATCCAGTCGGGAAAGTCCAAATTCACCGAGAAATCGACACAGGCTTAATCCTCAAGCGGATTAGCTGTCCTTTGGGAGTTTTGGGAATTATTTTTGAAGCGCGTCCCGAAGCCGCAATTCAAATTGTCTCTTTGGCGATAAAATCAGGTAATGGCGTCATTCTCAAAGGTGGTAAAGAAGCAATACGTTCTTGCGAGGTAATTGTCAAAGCAATTAAGCAAGGTTTAGCAGACACGGCTGTCAATCCAGATGCAGTTCAGTTGCTGACAACTAGAGAAGAAACCTTAGAACTGTTGAATTTAGATAAATATGTAGATTTAATTATTCCCAGAGGTTCCAACGCTTTTGTCCGCTTCGTCCAAGACAATACCCGGATTCCTGTACTCGGCCATGCTGATGGTATTTGTCATATATATATAGATAGAGCTGGGGAACTGGAAAAAGCCGTTAACATTACTGTGGATGCGAAAACTCAATATCCAGCAGCTTGTAATGCGATTGAAACCTTACTAGTTCATGCTGATATTGCTGGTGAATTCCTCCCGAAAATTGCCACTGCTTTGCAAGCACATCATGTAGAACTCAGGGGAGATGAACGCAGCATCAAGATTTTGCATCAAATTACCAATGCTACAGAGCAAGATTGGGAGACAGAATACAGCGATTTGATTTTAGCAATTAAAATAGTCGATTCTTTAGAAGATGCGATCGCTCATATTAACGAATATGGTTCACGCCATACAGAAGCAATTGTCACCGAAGATTTAGCGGCGGCGGAAACCTTCTTAGGATTAGTAAATGCAGCCGGAGTTTATCACAACTGTTCTACCCGCTTTGCTGATGGCTTCCGCTACGGCTTTGGCGCAGAAGTAGGTATTAGTACTCAACAAATGCCCCCTAGAGGCCCCGTTGGCTTAGAAGGCTTAATTACCTATAAATATCAGATGACAGGGGATGGTCATATTGTCACTACCTACACTGGCGCGAATGCTAAATCATTTACCCATCGGGATTTAGATTAGGGTATGGGGCATTGGGCATGGGGCAACAGTCAACAGTCAACAGTCAATAGTCAACAGTCAACAGTCAACAGTCAACAGTCAACAGTCAACAGTCAACAGTCAACAGTCAACAGTCAATAGTAATTTTTCTCCCTTGTCTCCCTTGTCCTCCTTGTCCCCCTGCTCTCCCTAGCCCCTAGCCCCTAGCCCCTAGCCCCTACTTAATCTTCGTCTCCTCTGCGCCTGTATAACCAGTTGCCACCCAAAGGATTGCTCTTGCGCCATCGCGGAAAGTTTTTTCTATAGGTTCCGATGTATTTTTTGAGGGAACGGGTACAGCTTTAAATTCAATTCCTCGGCTACCTAAAACAATTTCCGCAATGACACAAGCACGCCGCATGTGGAATTCAGAGGTGATTAAATAAACACTCTTGATGCCACGAGCTTGCAAATCATCTACCAACGTTGTAAAATTAGTAACTGTATCTACAGCTTCATAATCTAAGTTCAAACGCTCAGGATCTACTCCTGCTTTAGTAAATACCTTTTGCGTCGATCTAGGTGGACTGCCACCACTAATCCAAATTGGTAAATTCGGATGCTCTTTGGCAAAATCGGCTGTAAACTTCTCTCGTTCTAAATTTTTTGTGGAACCACCTAATACTAATACTGCTTGGGGTTGAACGATTTGGTTTTTGACTTCCTTGTATCCTAACCACATGAGTAGCGGTAGGGCACAAGCCATAAAGCGGAAAGATTTACCTGTAAACAATAGCTTATTCAAGGCTCTATTACTTAGTCTACTGAATCCAAATTTCTCTAACTAGAAGAAAAAATAATGATGTCAAGCAGCAGAGTTTCCCAAAAATCTACCCAAAAAAGAATTTAGGGATTTTTTTGGTAACCGCTCAATGAATTTGCGTTCGATACATGGGATTTTGTTGCCTCTGTTGATAAAAGTAGAAGCTCTTGACCCTGATATTTTAGATTACTTCTTCCTTTACTCGCAGTCTAGAGAGTTGAGGTAGGAGAGGTTTATCGAACTTAGATTCTATTTAAAGGCGTTTTAACACTTTCTGTGTAAATTGTCGATGTCCTATCCTACCTTGTATCGGTACTTGGTTTCTAGTCTGCTGATACTTTGATACAGTTTTATTTTCTGCCAGCAATAGAACTTGCCAGGTTGTCATATAGAAAATTGGGCATTAATAACGGGAAAGACAGACTTGCAGAAGATGTTCCTGTACGCAGTTGATAGCAACTGTTTTCCAGTCACATTTTTTGCATTATGCCCGATTTCTATTTTTCTTTTAATCTTAAATCGATGACAGTGGCATTAAAGTTATAGTTGAAGCCTTCTAGCTCAAATGGCATCCCAATTTTGACTTTGCTGTTCCCTAAAACTGGGCCATTGGCTGTAATTTGGGCTTTCCCTTCTAAGGTCAGCAGCATATCTGTACTAAAGTTGTTGGTTTTGGGATCTGGTAATTCTTTGAGGGTACCATCTGGTTGGGGAACATTGACTGTTCTGGGTAGTTGTTTGACAGATTTAATCGTAATTTCGCCGTGGGGTTGATTGCGAATAATTACGTTGGTTTTACCATTGGCTTTCAATCCTTGATCGAATAACTGCTGCGGATCGCGCACATTCAAGCCGCGAACTACTAAATCTACTTCCATTGGTACGGTTTTTGTACCGACTTGGGCGACAGAACCGGAAGTACCGGGGAAGACGAATATACCAAAGATAACTAGGGCAATTACTAGTAAAGCGCCAAAATCCAGGAGATTGATTTTGCCGAACAAGCGACCTTTAGAATCTAAAATAGCCATAATGAGTTTTTCCCTATTTGCTAAGTCCCAAAATTAGCTGGGCGTTGCAGTCATGCGACAGTTTATCACGACTTCTAAAATTCCGGGGCGAGGTAGCCTAGTTTAATAATATGGTTGACGGTTGACTGTTGACGGTTGATGGTTGACGGAAGAAAGGCAGGCAAGATGCCTACTCCACAAGAGACTGATAAAATTTAATCGGCAAATTAGATGTGTTTTAGCCGATCAATCACTTTATTTAAGTGCAAAAGCGGTTACGCATTTGGCTTTTTGGGTAGAGAATGCAACATAGAAAGACTGAAATTCGTCTCATAAGTTTGATGTTCTTCCACAATTATCCATAAAGACTGGATTTATGAATGCTGGGAATGCGTTTTTAACTAATTACCGTTTTTGGCGGCGTCGCTGGTTTTACCCGTTAGTTTCTTTGGTAGTAACCCTGAGTGTCTGTGTAACTGCACCTCTTCCGGGAAGGGCGTTTGATTTGTTACCCCTGTTATTCCAGGGAGTGCAGATACTTCAGCTATCTAATATATCCGATCGCCAAGAGGTGGATTTGGGTAAGGATATTAATCAGCAAGTTAGCAGTGAAATGCGGCTGTACCGCAATGCAGAAGTTAATCGTTATGTGGAACAAATTGGGCGACGGTTGGCGGCAAATAGCGATCGCCCTAATCTCCCTTATACATTCCAAGTAGTTGAAGATCCGGCGATTAATGCTTTTGCAACGGCGGGTGGCTATGTATATGTACACACTGGTTTGCTCAAAGCTGCTGACAATGAAGCGGAACTAGCAAGTGTGATCGCCCATGAAATCGGTCACATTGGCGGGAAACATTTAGTCAAACAAATGCGACAAAGAGCGATCGCTAGTGGTGTAGCTACAGCCGCAGGTTTAGATCGCAATACTGCGGTGGGTATTGGTGTAGAATTAGCACTTAACCGTCCCCGCAGTCGTCAAGATGAATTTGATGCGGATCAAAGAGGTTTAAGAACTTTGACACGTAGTGGTTACGCGCAATCAGGAATGGTTTCTTTTATGCAAAAACTGCTAGGAAGAGGTTCTACGCCGACGTTTTTAAGTACTCACCCAGCAACGAGCGATCGCATTAATTCTCTCAAACGCGCTATTAGTCAACAACCAAGCAATGGGCGTTATGGATTAGATAATGCTGCTTATAAAGCCAATATCCGCGCCTTACTTTAATTATCATCTCAATTTAAATAGTGTTTGCGGCACATTCATATATTCTATAGGGCATGGCGATGCCATGCCCCTACCATCTTTAGCATGTTTTTCACGCTCGTTGCTTATTGCGGCGAGTACCTTTAATTTCATCTGGATCGATAGTGGCGATCGCGTCTTTTAAAGGTAAGGTACGCACGCACTTTTTAAACACGTTTACTTGATGTACCAGTTGATTAGTGACATCCAGTGCTGTCAACCAGCCACTGCGGGGATGATATGCACCAGTATCTATCCCTAACCAGCCTTTTCCTTGTGCTAATTGACCTGGATTCACTCCCGGAAAGGTAAAGGTAATAGTATGACCAATAATAATTAATTTATTAGGAAAGTATGGTTTTTCCATACTGTGAAATTCTTCTCTAATCCAGCAGAATTGTTCAGCTGTTTGTTCATGCAAAGGAATGAATGGATCTATCCCCGCATGGGTTAACCAAACATCTCCTAAATCAATATATGTAGGTAGACTTGTGAACCATTCGATATGTTCTTGGGGAATTGTTGCTTCTTGGTAACTGGCTATAGTCGCTTGTCCGCCACTGTATAACCATGCTTGCATCGCTGAAGTAGAAGCGCTACCGCCGGTTAATACATTTAATAACATCTGTTCGTGATTTCCCAACAGACAAGGATAGTTATTTTTTTTGACAAAATCAACTACTTGGGCACTTTGGGGGCCGCGATCGATTAAGTCTCCTAGAAAATAGAGCCGATCGTTAGACCCTGGTGCAATAGCTCCTAATAAGGTCATTAATCCTTCATATTGACCATGTACATCGCCAATTACAATTCGACGCTGGCTAGTTTCGCTCATTTGCTCTTAGCTGAAATGATAGTGCCCACTAATTTTGCTACAGTCTTACCTGTGCAGTTTTCCCAAAATAGATAATAATTTTTTGAGAAAGTTTGTTTTTATTCTATTCTATTTATACAGGTAGTTGAAATAGATATTGTTGCAGATTTGAACTAGTAAAACTACATATAACTAATCCAATCACTCCAGCTACCAGCATAGAGTTTACCTGTAGAAATACCTGCTAATTTTAATGAAAGTAAATTTACGCAAGCGGTTACACCAGAACCACAATAAACGATAATTTCTTCAATTGTAGCTAAGTTTTCCCACCTGCGACGTTGTTCTATTGGTGACAGTAAATATCCGGTAGAATCTGTAACTTCTTGCCAAGGATAGTTAACTGCACCGGGAATATGACCGGCTATTTTATCGATTGGTTCCCGTTCACCTCGGTAGCGATCGCTCTCTCGAGAATCTACCAAAGCTACCTCTGGTAAATCCTTTTTACTTTTGACGCCATGAATATCTACTACCATATCTGTTTGAATTTGCGGTACAAAGGTAGCAGTTTGGGGTTGTGGAATCACATTTGTCAAGGGATAATTAGCTTTTTGCCATCCCGTAAATCCACCATCGAGGACAGCTACATTGTCATGTCCTAAATATTGCAGTAGCCACCATAACCGCGAGGCAAAGGCGAAACGGGAATCATCATAAGCTACTACTAAGGTTTCTTGAAAATTTACCCCAATTTCTGCTAATTTCTGCGCTAAATCCTCAGGATTGGGTAAAGGATGTCTCCCGCCATGTTCTGTGACAGGACTGGAAAGATCCTGATTTAAGTCGAGATAATAAGCGCCTGGTATATGGCTGGCTTCATATTGTTGGCGTCCTAGTTGTGGATCTCCCAGAGAAAAGCGACAATCAACGATCGCAACTTGCGGATCGTTTAAATGTTCAAGTAACCAGGCTGGTGAAATAATTAAATTTGTCATTGGTCAATGGTCAATAGTCAATGGTCAATGGTCAGAGACGCGATGAATCGCGTCTGTACAATTGTCTCCCTTGTCCTCCTTGTCCCCTTCGTTCTCGTTGCGATTTTGAAAATGCCAGATTTTGAGCAATTTATCCCCCAAACTACGGCAGATGGTTCTTTTACTTTTACTTCTCAAGAGTTTGGCGAAGACTTTCATAGTCGTTATGGAGCCAAGCAGGAGAGTTTTCAGAAGTTTGCAGTGCCGACGCAACTTGCTGAACGCGCGCAAAAATCAGGATTGCGGCTGTTGGACATTTGTTATGGTCTAGGATACAACACGGCAGCAGCTTTGCAGACGATTTGGGAAATAAATCCCGGTTGTCATATTGAAGTCATGGCTTTGGAACTTAATCCGAATGTTCCCCAAGCAGCGATCGCTCATGGTTTATTTGATAACTGGGACTATAAATATACCGATATTTTGCATCAGCTAGCTTTTGAGTATGAAGTGCAACAACCGCACCTCAAAGCTAAGTTAATCATTGGCGATGCCAGAAATTCAATTGCTTTACTCCAAAAGTCTGGTTTTTTAGCTGATGCTATTTTTCTCGATCCGTTTTCACCGCCTCAGTGTCCTCAGTTATGGACTGTGGAGTTCCTTGAGCTAGTTGCTCGGTGTTTGCACTCTGATGGTATTCTGGCTACTTATTCCTGCGCTGCTGCTGTGCGCGCGGCTTTATTGGCTGCTGGTTTAATTATCGCTTCTACTCCACCTGTAGGTAGGCGATCGCCTGGTACGGTTGCAGTACATCAGGGATATTCTGGTATTTTAGCGCTTCCACCACTTTCTCAGGCAGAAACCGAGCATTTGCTCACCCGTGCGGCTATTCCCTACCGAGATCCTCAATTGCAAGATGTCGCTGATGTCATTTTGCAGCGACGACAACAAGAACAACAAGCTTCTTCTCTAGAGTCTACTTCTAGCTGGCGTAAAAGATGGCTGTTAGACAGTGCGGCTAGCAATTGACATATCAAACGCTTTTTAATTCTCTATTCAAAGAAAAATAAATTTTTAGATCGAGAGTTTTTTGCTACATAGCTGATATTTTATAGGTAACGAGAAGCCAAGCTTTTTGAAATATCAAAAATACATTCTCGTTCGGTATAAATCCAATGAGTAATTGTGCTAAATTACAGTGTTTAGTAGGGGTTGAGATTGGTGTAACAGTTTGCCGAGAAAGCTTTTTCGCTCCACATCCCCAATCGCAATCTCAAGTTGATATTAATTGGTGAACTAGCGTGACACTTTGTAGTAATCAAGATCATGAGTCTGTGTGTTTTAAATCACGCCAATATAGCCATAATTTAGAAGATAATGGATCAGAGCTAATTAGCGAAATTACTTAGTAGTCTCAACAAACTCAATAATTGCAATTCTCACACGTACTTAGAAATAAGGATAGCAAATTCCAAAAGGTTAAATCTACGAAGTGTTGCAACATTTCTTTGAAAAAATTCCTTGTGGGTAGGTATATAATCTCAAAATCTCAGCGCTCGCTGATATCAAAACGGTAGATTGCCGGTGAGATATAGACTCTAAATGGTTGACTGCCACTTTAACTAGGAGAAACGCCAGGAGCTAAGTGGTTATCTTTGGTTCTGAAAAAGATTTGGTTTGACTCACTTATCTAAATTAGTAATTGGAGATTTTACGCAATCCCCTGTGGTAGTATCAAGGCAAATATCCGTAGAAGGGCGGATTGCATATTTAAGTGAATTTCTTTCCCAACAATCAAGAATCTGAGAGACTATTGAAGTTTATTGAATTTTTTCAATAAATATTAAAAAAAATAATGCATCTAAGTTTGAAAGAGATGTATATGCAAAATAAAAAAAATTTGTATAATAATGGCTGACTGTAATTATGCAAATACTAGTACTAAACTTAAATATTTTATTTTGAAAACCTAACAACTGTTGACGTTTTTGGAAAAAAACTGGAGCAATTCTGTGATTGAATGGGAACCCAAGCATACAAACTCTACCGAAATTCTCGTTAATGGGTCTAACCCCCTAAACAAATTAACGAATATAAGCGCCAATCATTCCTTAGAATTAAAAAGTGTAGAGGGTGATTCAATAAGCTTATCTCCAGGGGATTTGATGCTGGAAAAAACCCCAGGGTTGGCTTCTTTAATGCAACAAACAAATTTCAAGACTCATGACAAATCATTAGATTTAAAAACATCGCCAGTCCAAAGTTCTCAAGTTAATACCTGGGATACGGATTTACCAAAAATTTTAGTAGTTGATGACCATGCTGCAAGTCGGATGACTGCTGTTGCACTGTTAGGTATGGAAGGATACGAGGTTATTGAAGCTGACAGTGGTTCTATGGCAGTGAATATAGTTGCACAGCAACAACCAGATTTGATTTTACTGGATGTAATGATGCCAGGGATGGATGGGTTTGAAGTCTGCCAAATCCTCAAACAAAACGAGCATACAAGGCTGATTCCCGTCATTTTTATTACAGCATTAAACGATAGGCGATCGCGTATCCGGGGTATTGAAGTTGGCGCAGATGATTTTCTCACCAAACCCTTCGATCGGGTAGAACTAGTAGCGCGTGTTAAATCCTTAGTTCGTCAGAAGCGGTTGAATGAAGACTTAGATCATGCAGAAAAAGTACTGTTTTCCGTGGCGATGGCGATTGAAAGTCGAGATCCGAATACTGGCGATCATTGCGAACGCTTGGTAAAACTCGGACAAGCCTTTGGTGAATACCTTTGTCTTTCACGCAACCAAATTCGGGATTTGATGTGGGGTGGTTATCTGCATGATATTGGTAAAGTAGGTATACCTGACGCAGTGCTGTTGAAAAAAGGTAAACTCACCCCCGAAGAATGGGAGATTATGAGACAGCATGTTTCCATTGGGGAGAAAATCTGTCAACCATTACGCAGTATGCGCGGTGTAATTCCCATTATTCGCCATCACCACGAGCGCTGGGACGGAACTGGTTACCCTGATGGTTTGCAAGGTAATGATATTCCCTATCTAGCACAAGTGTTTCAAATCATTGATATTTATGATGCTCTCACCAGCGAACGACCTTACAAAAAGAGTTTTACGCCAGAGGAAGCACTTAAGATCATGCTAGAAGAAACTCAATCTGGTTGGCGCAATCCCGAACTAGTGCAGCAGTTTGTCGATTTCATCACCAAAAGAGCAGCTTAGGATTCTGGATAAGCAATAAACAGTTGCAGCAAGTTGAAGTTAGGCTAGTTATGATCGATATCAAAAGATATTTCAATTAAAGTTGATGGATTCTTTAACTAGTTTAACTTCTGAGGCGATCGCAGCTGGCTTTCACGCGCTGTCTGAACCTTTGCGGATTCAGGTTTTGGAACTGCTGCGCGAGCAAGAACTGTGTGTATGTGACTTGTGTGCAACTTTAGGCGTCCCCCAGTCTAAGCTGTCTTTTCACCTGAAAACTCTCAAAGAAGCTGGCTTAGTGCGATCGCGTCAAGAAGGACGTTGGATTTACTACAGTTTGAATGTAGCTCAATTTGTGGTTTTAGAGCAATATTTATCTGATTATCGCCGTCTAGCTAAAATCTCACCCGCCCGCTCCTGCTAAAATGTTCTGGTATCTATCAAGTTTTGTTAATAAATATTTTTTTTAATAAAACTTAAACCCTTGGAGCAAATTCACATGACAGCTAAAACAGCTAATTACACTTCACAGTATTTCACAAGTAAAATTTTTGAAACTGATTATGCTACTTTAGCTGCGGTAATTATTGAACTTTATCATCCTCAAACAGTAGTTGAATTTGGCTGTGGGCCAGGTCATCTCAGTCGAGAGCTAGCGCAACGTGGAGTCCAGGTTACATGTGTAGATGGTTACTCTCAGCCAAACTTTGCTGGACTTTCAGTTGAATTTTATCCACTTGATTTAAATGACTCTGTGGCAATTAAAAAGCTGTTTGAGCATAAGCAATTTGATTTGTCAATATGCTTAGAAGTAGCCGAACATTTAGAGGAAGAAAGCTCACAGGCTTTAGTTAAGTGGTTGACTCAAGTTGCTCCTATAGTAATATTTTCAGCAGCTGTTCCTAATCAAAAGGGACGCGGACATATTAATTTGCAAACCCGCGAATACTGGCACAATATATTTTCTCAAAGAGAGTTTGTCATAGCTGACCGTATACGGGAAAAATTGCGCAATTCTAATATTGCGCCCTGGTATCGATATAACGTTATTGATTATATCCAAATTCAGCACCCTCAAGCTCCAAATTTAGCTGATGTACTTCCTCGTTTAATTGCTTCAGAATCAGCCGCAGCATCAGGTTTTTATGACGAATATAACAAGCGACTTGACGCAGAAGAGCATCTCAAGTCTGCTCCTACACCGTTATCTAAACTTGTGAATCAGCTAGGTAGTTTTGCTAAAGGTCTACTTCGTAGAAGTTAAATCATCTTGCTTGATTGTCAGTCCATATTCAGGTTATTAACTTAGGGTTATCAATCCCTCAGTTAATACCTTAAAGAAGCTGACTAAGTGCGATCGCGTCAAGAAGGACGTTGGATTTACTACAGCCTGAATGTGGCTAAATTTCTCGTTCTAGAAGAATATTTATCTGATTATCGCCGCCTAGCTAAAATCTCACCTGCTCGACCCTGTGAAAATTACCAATAGTACATCAAGTTTTTTTGATGAATTTTTATATCTTGGTAGTTGACAAGACACGGACATATCAAGTTTTATTGAAATGAGACTGATAAAAATTTAGCCACAACACAGGGTGGAAAGATGGAAGCCAAAATCAAGCAATTGGCTCTCGCACTGGGAATGGTGACTTTAGTTAGTAGTTGTGCAGGTAGCTCAACTTCTAGTACCGAAAGTCAACAGCCCTCAAATGCTATTGAAGCTAGTAATATTACCAAAGCTGGCACGAAGATAAGAATTGATGGTTCTAGTACGGTATATCCAATTACCCAAGCGATCGCTAAAGAGTTTCCCAAAGACTCCAATGACAAGCTGCAAGTAGAATTAAAATTTTCTGGGACTACAGGCGGATTTGAAAAATTCTGCGCTGGCGAAACAGATATCAACAACGCCTCCCGACCGATTTTGCTCTCAGAGATGGAAACTTGCAAGAAAAATGGCGTTGGTTACATAGAACTTCCTATTGCTTTTGATGCCCTTACCGTTGCTGTTCATCCGCAAAATAACTGGGCAAAAGATATCACCGTTGCAGAATTAAAGAAGATTTGGGAACCTGCGGCTGAAGGTAAAATCACCAAATGGAACCAAATACGCTCATCTTGGCCAGATCGCCCTATAAATTTGTATGGTGCTGGTAAAAAATCTGGTACTTTTGACTACTTTACAGAAGCAATTGTAGGTAAAGCTAGATCATCTCGTAATGACTATACAGCTAGTGAAGATGATGAAGTATTGGTAGAGGAGATACGCAAAGATCCCAACGCATTGGGGTACTTTGGCTATGCATATTACGAAAAACATCAAGATAAGTTAAAAGCACTCTCCATTGATAACGGAAAAGGTGCCGTATTGCCATCACGTCAAGCTGTAGAGAAAGCTCAGTATCAACCACTGTCTCGGCCTTTGTTTATCTATATCAATCCTCAGTCTTTACCAAACAGAGGAGCGCTATATACGTTCACAGATTTCTATATTAAGAACGCACCACAAGCAGTCAGTTCTGTGGGGTATATACCTTTACCAGATGATGGCTACCAAATTAATTTTGTTCACTTGTATAAGGGCAAAGTTGGAACAGTTTTTGATGGGAAAGCAGAAATGAACTTAACAATTGGTGAGTTGTTACGCAAAGAAGCGAAATTTTAGCAATTCTTGTTAATTGTAGGTTAATTTCAATGAATGATAATTCACAAATTAGTACAGCCCGAATCAAAGCAGGAAGCAATCTGAGCTTTTTTGAAAAATACCTTACTGTTTGGGTATTTTTATGTATCTTTGTCGGAATTTTCTTAGGTAGATTATTTCCAGGGATAGCAGTAGCTCTTGATGCTATGAGTGTGTATCAAGTCTCTATTCCTATTGCTGTATGTTTGTTTTTCATGATGTATCCCATCATGGTAAAAATTGACTTTACACAAGCAGCAAATGCTATCCGCGCCCCTAAGCCAGTGATTCTTACCTTAGTAGTGAATTGGTTAATTAAACCATTCACAATGGTGATATTTGCGCAATTCTTTTTAGGCTGGTTATTTCGTCCTTTGATAAGCACAACAGAGGTGATTCGTGGGAGCGAAGTTACACTGGCTAATTCCTACATTGCTGGTACCATTTTATTAGGAATTGCGCCTTGTACAGCGATGGTGTTGATGTGGGGATATCTATCCTACGGTAACCAGGGACACACTTTAATTATGGTGGCAGTAAATTCTCTGGCAATGCTGTTTTTATATGCACCCTTGGGGAGATGGTTATTAGCAGCGAATGATTTAACTGTGCCTTGGGAAACCATTGTTTTGTCCGTATTAATTTATGTGGGCTTACCTTTAGCAGCAGGGATGTACAGCCGTTACTGGATTTTTAAATACAAAGGTAAAGTGTGGTTTGAAAGCAGATTTCTCAAGTATCTGACTCCAGTGGCAATTACGGCTTTATTGCTAACTTTGGTACTGTTATTTGCATTCAAGGGTGAACTAATAGTTAACAATCCCTTGCATATTTTATTAATTGCTGTACCACTGTTTATCCAAACTAATTTTATATTTTTAATTAGTTATGTAGCGGCATTAAAGCTGAATTTATCCTACGAAGATGCAGCACCAGCAGCATTAATTGGAGCTAGTAATCATTTTGAAGTTGCTATTGCCACGGCTGTCATGTTATTTGGTTTAAATTCAGGTGCAGCACTGGCTACAGTAGTCGGGGTTTTAATCGAAGTTCCAGTGATGTTAATGTTAGTTGAATTTTGTAAGCGGACAGCAGCATGGTTTCCACGAGAGCCGCAAAAAGCAACATTACCAGATCCGCGTTGTTTTGGAGCTTTTAAATAACAACCTAATGAAAGGCTCGAACCAATGGAGCAAGAAACAATTCAACCGATTTTAGAAAACCTGTGGTGGGTAATTCCAGGAAAACTAGCAGGTGTTCGCAAGCCTATAGCAGAGGAGTTGACAGAGTTACAAACCGCAGGTGTACAGGCAATTATCTCCGTTATGGATGATCCCTCTAACTTAGATTTATATCAAACGGCAAATATTCCTTATCTGTGGTTGCCAATAAAAGGTGGTACGACACCCAGCCAAGAGCAAATTCATGATTTACAAAATTTCGTTGACAACCAAAATAACCTTGGTAACGCTGTTGCAATTCATTGCACCAATGGTAGACGGCGAACGGGAACAATGCTAGCTACTTACTTGATTTGTACTGGCTCATCTTATAACGATGTCATCGAGGCGATTAGGCGTGCAAATCCCGAAATCGAACTGCGAGAAAACCAACACAAATTTCTACAAGAATTAGAGCAGGGTATGAAACTGTAAGTTAAATTCTGGACAAACATACCCATGACTACTCATTTTTGGGGAGCTTTTCTTCTCGTGCCATGCGTTCTATAACATCACTCAGACTTGATGCTTTCCGACGTAGGTAGAGAGCAAAACTTTTGACAAGACAATCATATTTTTTTAATTAACGGTAGGAAAAGTAATGAGCATTCGTATTGCTATTAATGGATTCGGTAGGATGGGACGATTGGCTCTGCGTGCTGCATGGGGTTGGCCAGAATTAGAATTTGTTCATATTAATGAGATTAAGGGTGGAGCAGAAGCGGCGGCTCACTTACTCAAGTTCGATTCTGTTCATGGACGTTGGACACCAGAAGTAGAAGCACAGGACGAACGCATTCTCATTGATGGTACACCCTTAAGCTTTAGTGAATATTCCCAACCTGGTGATGTCCCTTGGGAAGACTTAGGCGTTGATATTGTACTGGAATGCTCCGGTAAGTTTAGGACTCCCGCTACCCTAAACCCTTATTTTAAGCGAGGAGTACGGAAGGTAATTGTAGCTGCTCCAGTGAAGGAAGAAGCCCTGAATATTGTTATGGGGGTTAACGATCAACTTTATGAGCCAGATCGGCATCATCTGCTAACTGCAGCTTCTTGTACAACTAACTGTTTGGCTCCAGTTGTGAAGGTAATCCATGAAGGTTTGGGGATTAAACATGGAATTATTACCACAATTCATGATAATACTAATACTCAAACTATCGTAGATGCGCCACACAAAGATCTGCGACGGGCAAGAGCTACCAGTTTATCTCTAATTCCTACTAGTACTGGATCGGCAACTGCGATCGGCTTAATTTATCCCGAACTCAATGGCAAACTCAATGGTTTAGCAGTACGAGTGCCATTACTCAACGCTTCTTTAACAGATTGTGTATTTGAAGTTGCGCGATCTACCACAGTAGAAGAAATTAATAGTTTGCTGAAAGCTGCTTCTGAGCAAGAACCTCTTAAAGGCATTTTGGGCTATGAAGAGCGTCCTTTGGTATCTATTGACTACAAAGACGATCCTCGTTCTTCCATTATCGATGCTCTCTCCACAATGGTGGTAGATGAGACGCAAGTGAAAATACTTGCTTGGTATGACAACGAATGGGGCTATGCCAACCGGATGGTTGAACTCGCCCGTAAGGTGGCTTTGAATTTTATAGCGTGAAATCTTCTGATTTAGAAATACTCTGCGTTAAATCTCTATTACCTCATGGCTTCTACTACAGCTCATAGTGCCAATTTCAAGAACTATATCCTAGTCACCCTCGCCTACTGGGGCTTTACCCTAACTGATGGTGCCTTGCGAATGCTGGTGTTGCTATATTTCAACCAAATTGGCTATACCCCAATACAAATTGCCTTTCTGTTTTTGTTCTACGAAGTCTTCGGAGTTGTCACAAACTTTTTAGGCGGTTGGATTGGTTCTCAGTTGGGATTGAAGGTAACACTTTATAGCGGCATCGGATTACAGGTTTTTTCACTAGTCATGCTGTCTTTGTTGAATCCCGATTGGGCACAGTGGATTGCAGTCAGCTATGTGATGTTGGCACAGGCATTTTCTGGGATTGCTAAAGACTTAACCAAGATGAGTTCTAAAAGTGCCATTCGGTTGGTGGTACCCCAGGATGCTCAATCATCTTTGTTTAAATGGGTGGCGGTGCTGACTGGTTCTAAGAATGCTCTGAAAGGAGTTGGTTTCTTTCTTGGTAGCGCTCTCCTGGCTGGGGTTGGCTTCATCAATTCCCTGTGGATTATGGCCGGGGGACTTGCCTTGATTATGTTTTCTGGGCTAATGCTGCCTAAAGGAATGGGCAAAATCAAGAAGAAAGTCAAGTTTAGTCAACTGTTTTCTAAGAGTGAAGAGATTAATATTCTTTCGGCTGCACGATTTTTTCTCTTTGGCTCTAGGGATGTGTGGTTTGTTGTGGGCTTGCCAGTATTTTTACGTAGCGTTTTGGGCTGGTCATTCTATCAGGTCGGTGGATTCTTGGCTTGTTGGGTAATTGGTTATGGCATGATTCAGTTCTTAGCGCCAACGCTAATTCAGCGATTTGCTTCTGGTCGTCCACCACAATCAAAGACTATCCAGTTTTGGACATTTACTTTAACAGCAGTTCCAGCTGCGATCGCTCTTGCTCTCCAATTAGGTATACCTGCAAATATTGCGATCGTTGGCGGACTCTTGATTTTTGGCATTGTGTTTGCTTTTAACTCAGCAGTTCACTCTTATTTAGTGTTGGCTTTTACTGATGATGATAAGGTAGCGCTGAACGTTGGTTTTTATTACATGGCAAACTCAGGTGGTCGATTAGCTGGTACTGTTTTATCAGGTTTGATATATCAGTTTTTCGGTTTAGTGGGCTGTCTGTGGACATCAATGTTATTTGTATTAGCAGCTGCATTAATTACTCTGAAGTTACCCGATCCTCAACCAAGTAAAGCGATCGCCTGGAAAGCAGGGGATGGTGATTAAAACAGTTGTCTAGTGCCAAATTATTAAATTATTTAGCACTAGATCCACCCCCGGAAAAACTGTATGATTAGCCTCTAAAAGGCAAAACGTTGATGGACAAAAATGACTCATCTGCACTAGAGCGATCGCGTCTTTTGCAATTATCCTTTCTCTACTCTGTACCGATTGGGGTGTTAGGAGGATTAATTGGCTTGGGGGGTGCAGAGTTTCGCCTACCAGTATTGGCTGGTGTCTTGGGTTATTCAGTACGGCAAGCTGTACCTTTAAACCTAGCTGTGAGCTTGGTGACAATTGCTGCATCTCTAGCAATTCGGGGTAGTACGCTCTCCTTTAGCTCAGTTATTCCGTTGTTACCTGCGGTTTTGTCCTTAATTTGTGGAGCAGTTATTACTGCCTTTTTTGGGGCAGCAATGGCAGGAAAGCTTTCAAATGAGCAGCTTGAGAGAATTATCTTAGTGCTATTAGTCTTAATTGGCGTTGCCCTAATAGTTGAAGGTTTTCTTCCCCAACAAATACCAGCCCTTCTACCTTCCTCTTTAGCCTGGCGCATTGGAGCAGGTATTTTGTTTGGTTTAGCAATTGGGTTGGTAAGCAGTCTCCTTGGGGTTGCAGGCGGTGAAATAATTATTCCAACGCTGGTTTTTGCTTTTGGTGCAGATATTAAAACAGCAGGTACAGCTAGTCTTTTGGTTAGCTTACCCACAGTACTGGTGGGAGTTGTGAAATATGCCAGTCGTGGGGCGTTTGCAAACCGTGCAGCTTTGAGGAATACCGTTGCGCCTATGGGAGTGGGTTCGGTAATTGGCGCAGTTATTGGCGGAATGCTTGTTGGGGTTGTTCCTGCGTCAGTACTCAAAGTTACATTAGGGGTAATCTTAAATATCTCTGCGTTTCGAGTTTTTCACAAAGCTAAATCTCACAATTCATAATTAGTTTAATCTGGAAAGGTTAGAGCTTTTCGTAATATTTCAAACCTTGCTGGTACTAACCGATAGTAAATCCAAGTACCGCGTCGTTCCTTCTCTAGCAAGCCAGCTTCATACAACACCTTGAGATGATGGCTGACAGTAGGTTGAGATAAACCCAGTGGCTCTACCAATTGGCAAACACAAGCTTCTTGTGCAGGTTGAACTGCAATATAACTGAGCAACTGTAACCGAGCCGATTCGCCCAGTACGCGAAATAACGCCGCCATTTGGGCGGCTTCATCTGGCTGCAATAGGTTTTGCAACAGGGAAGAACAACAGCTTGAAGTAGAGTTTGCAGAATTCATACTTATATATTGACACTTATCAATATAGTTGGCAATATATAGATATACATAAATATTGATGAATATCAATTTAAGGAGAACTGCGATGTCCCGCGTACAACTGGCGCTGAATGTAAGTAATATTGATGCTGCGGTTGAATTCTACAGCAAGCTATTCGGTACTGAACCAGCAAAACGCCGTCCTGGTTACGCGAATTTTGCGATCGCTCAACCGCCGCTCAAATTGGTATTAATTGAGAATTCGGAAGCAGCTGGAACTCTTAACCATCTGGGTGTAGAGGTAGAAACAACTGAGGACGTAAACATAGCAACCGAACGCCTGCAACAACTCGGACTAGAAACACGAACAGAAGAGCAAGTAACTTGTTGCTATGCTCTGCAAGATAAAGTATGGGTGCAAGATCCAGATGGCGCACCTTGGGAGATTTATAAAGTTTTGAGTGACTCCCAAGTGCGGGATCTTAAACCTGTAGAAGTCAGCACTAAAAGCTGCGCCTGTTCTTAGTTTGTAGCTCTGCACTTTTTGATTTGTATGTGGAATCTCTATGACAACATTTGACCATCCTCCCAGAATTTTGTTTTTGTATGGTTCTCTGCGTGAGCGTTCCTATAGCCGCTTGTTAGCAGAGGAAGCAGCACGCATCATTGAAGAATTTGGCGCAGAGGTAAAGTTTTTCGATCCCAGGGAATTACCAATTTACGGTAGCGTTCCCGACACTCACCCCAAAGTGCAAGAGTTGCGCGAATTAAGCCAATGGTCAGAAGGACAAGTCTGGTGTAGCCCAGAGATGCACGGTCAGATTTCTGGCATTATGAAAAATCAAATAGACTGGATTCCTCTAAATATTGGAGCTGTTCGCCCAACTCAAGGGAGAACTTTGGCTGTGATGCAAGTCAGTGGTGGTTCGCAGTCTTTCAACGCTGTCAACACCTTGAGAATTCTGGGGCGCTGGATGCGGATGTTTACTATCCCCAATCAATCCTCGGTGGCTAAAGCTTATGAGGAGTTTAACGAAGACGGTACGATGAAAGATTCGTCTTACCGCGATCGCGTTGTGGATGTGATGGAAGAACTTTATAAGTTCACCTTGTTGCTCCGAGACAAAGTAGACTACCTCACCGATCGCTACAGCGAACGCAAGGAAAAAGCCGCAAAACAGATAATTGAAGTAGCAAACCAAGCTCTGCGGTAATAGCTTTAGATATGGATCTAATGAATTATGACCGGGTATTTCAGTCTATGATGATTAGCTGGTAATATTTGAGGCTCAATCTCAAAACACCAAGCGCGACAGCGCAATTCATTAATAGCTGAAAGCTAAGTTATGGTAGTTGTAGCAATTCTAGCGGCGGGACGCGGCACAAGGATGAAATCAAACCTGCCCAAAGTATTACATTCTTTGGGTGGGCGATCGCTAGTTGAAAGAGTGATTCACAGCGTAGAACCTCTTTCTCCTTCACGGCGGTTAGTAATTGTCGGATATCAGGCACAGGAAGTGAAAGCTGCTATGGAGCCAATTCCTGGTTTGGAGTTTGTCGAACAGACTGAACAAAAAGGAACTGGTCATGCAATCCAGCAATTACTGCCTTATTTAGAAGATTATACAGGGGATTTAATTGTCTTAAACGGTGATGTGCCCTTATTAACTAGCCAAACCCTGCAAAATCTCTGGCAAACTCACCAAGAACATCAAAATGATGCCACTATTCTCACTGCATACTTGCCTGATGCAAAAGGTTACGGGCGAGTTTTTTGCGATAGTGAAAATATAGTGCAACAAATTGTGGAAGACAAAGATTGCACCAGCGCTCAAAGACAAAATCGCCGGATTAATGCGGGGGTTTATTGCTTCCGGTGGCAAAATTTAGCCAAGGTGCTGCCCCATTTAGAAGCAAATAATAGTCAAAAAGAATACTATCTTACCGATGCAGTCACTCAAGTAGGCAAAGTCATGGCGGTGGATGTCCAAGATTATCAAGAAATTCTTGGCATTAACGATCGCTTACAACTAGCCAATGCCTACGATATTTTACAAACCAGAGTTAAAGAAAAATGGATGTTGGCGGGTGTGACGCTCATCGATCCTCAGAGTATTACCATTGATGACACTGTAGAATTACAGCCAGATGTAATTATTGAACCCCAAACTCACCTACGTGGTAATACTGTAATTCAAGCAGGAAGCCGTATCGGCCCTGGCAGTTTAATTGAAAATAGCCAGTTGGGTGAAAATGTTACTGTCCAGTATTCCGTAATTAGGGATAGCTTTGTGCAACAGGGAAGCCAGATTGGCCCCTATAGCCATTTACGCGGTCAGGCTAAAGTTGGTGCAGGCTGCCGTATTGGTAATTTTGTAGAATTGAAAAATACTCAATTAGGCGATCGCACTAATGTGGCTCATTTGTCTTATTTAGGCGATACAACGGCAGGTACTAAGGTTAACATTGGTGCAGGTACAATTACTGCTAACTATGACGGTGTGAAAAAACACCCAACCAAAATTGGCGATCGTACGAAAACTGGTTCTAATAGCGTTTTAGTTGCACCAGTCACTTTAGGTAATGATGTCTACGTCGCCGCAGGTTCAACTATTACAGAAGATGTTCCTGATGATGCGCTGGTAATCGCCCGTGCGCGTCAGGTAGTTAAACCAGGTTGGCGCAATAAAAGCGCTCAGAGTCAGCCATAAAAAATAGATTTGCCAAATGGGCATGGGGCATGGGGCATGGGAAAGACAGATTTTCATCCTTTGTTGGCTAGCTTGAAAATAGGGAACAGGGAATAGGGAACAGGGAACAGGGAAGGGAAATTTTCATGCTTGGTTGTGCCAAAACCTGGCGTGAATGGCTAGTACTTTGACAAGGGAACTATGCTAGGTGCATTAAATTTTCTCGTTCTCTTCTTTTCCTCTTTCTTTGAGTACTTCGTGCCTTCGTGGTTCGTTTTTTCACCCAGCAAAGTTGAGTTGCCAGACTACTAGTGGTCTGTCCCATTAATTTTGCTGGGTTGGATAAATCTTTGAAAGCTTAACTCTTGCATCTTCTGTACGAAAACGCCAATCTACACAAACCTGATTAAGATTGCGATCGCATTCCCAAATTGAAACCTCT
>NZ_JACJQG010000042.1 GCF_014696435.1 Calothrix anomala FACHB-343
TGGGATATGCTTTACTCATGTTGCTCTCTCGGTGCTGTCTACTATCTATTCACAGCGTATACCGAGAGAGCTTTTTTACAATCTGTCCGACTTTTCAAACATCCTCTAAGTAAAATCTCGCCTAATACGATTTATCGCTTGGTTTAAACCTTCGCTGTGAATCCAACCGACAAAGCCACCATAAATCATTCTGTCATGGCGATCGCTAATAAAAACATGGTCAACGCCAAATTGATTTTTCCAAGTTCTCACCACGCTACCATCCCTCAGCCGCATGATTGGGTTGGAACTCTTAAAATCTCGGTGGTGGGCGCGAGTCATACCAGGGACATTTTCGAGAATTGCGATCGCATCTTTGGCATCATCAGTTGTATTCTCAGTAACTACCGTGGCACAACCACAGCCATCACTAACAGTTACCTTCAGCCTCTCCTTCATATCGCCGTTAAACAGCGATAAAGAATCAATCTCTTCTAAAAGTTTTCCATGCGGTTCAGTTTGGCGACGTTGACAATAAACTGCGGTGAGAAAATCTTCCAGGCTGACTTTCGCCAAAGCTTCAGTAATCAAACCTGTCAATCCCAACACCGCAATTCCCCCCAGCATTCCCGCCGGGCCGCCTAAAAAAGCTAAAGCGGCGGTAATCGCCGCCGCACCTGTAAAACCTGTAGCAGCCATTGCGATCGCCAAAATCACACCCGGTAAACCCAACGCTGCAACTTTTGTCACAACTTCATCCATAGCCTGTCACCTCAAGACAAGATGGTTTCTGAAGTCCTTTCTAACACTTCTGGTATATACACTGCCTATAAGCAACTAGCTAATGTGTAATTCTTATCATCATGACACACAGGCGATCGCGCTTACAGCAGTTTTCACCTATTTAAACCACATCTGTCGTAGGGGCACGGCACCAGTAAAATTATTGTATGTACCCAAAGATTGTCGGTGCCGTGCCCCTACAGCGTGGTCTTTAACCATGCTGTAAAAAATCAATCTTAGGTAACAAAGGATCGGTAACAACACCAACACCAATAAAACCCCAGCGTTTCAGCAAACTACCCACCTGCGTCCGTGGAATAGATTCTACAGCAAGGCGATTTGCCACATCTGCCGCATGAGTATTGAGATAACTCAAAGCATCAAAATTTTCCGAAAACAATAACAAATAGCCCGACGCTACCCCATCAGGACGCGCCGTCAGGTAACGACCATCAGATTTTGAACGTATCAGATAATATACTTCCGACAACATAACCGAGACAAGGAGGATAATTGTACAGACGCGATTCATCGCGTCTCTGACAAATGACAAATGACCATTGACTAATTCAAATTCTCCAACTTAATGCGCGGATCGGCAGCTTTCAGCATTAAGTCAGCGATGAGGTTACCCACAATCAACAGTACCGCACCCATCACCAAGCTGGCCATTAATAAATACAAATCCTGTGCTTGTACAGCTTGTAAAGTTAACCTTCCTAAACCAGGCCAGTTAAAGAACTGTTCCGCAATAAATGCACCGTTTAACAACCCAGCCAACTCAAAACCCAGCAAGGTAATTAAGGGGTTAATAGCGTTACGCAAAGCATGAACGTAAATTACCCGATTTTCTGGCAAACCTTTCGCCCGCGCCGTTTGGATATAATCTTGACGCAGAACATCCAATAATTCACCGCGAGTAATCCGTTGCAAACCCGCAAAACTAGTAATTGAAAGTGCGATCGTTGGTAGAATCATATGCCAACCCAGATCCAGGAGTTTACCAAACCAGGATAATTCTGAGTGATTAATGCTAGTCATGCTACCCACTGGAAACAAAGGTGAGGTAAGCTGCGCCACAATCAACAGAAATAGCGCCGTAATAAAGCTGGGGAAACCTTGTCCGGTGTAACTGATGACTTGTAATACCCGGTCAACCAGCTTATTTTGCTTCACCGCCGCGATAATACCTAAAGGAATAGCGATCGCCCATGTGACAATTAAAGATGCGATCGCTAACAACAAAGTCGCTGGTATCCGTTCCTGCAACAGCGACACCACAGAACGTTGATAAACAAAACTCGTGCCAAAATCTCCCTTACTGAAGATTCGCCACAACCACAGCCAAAACTGCTCCGGCCAAGATTTATCCAAACCAAACTGACGCTTCAGTTCCTCAATTCTCTCCGGAGAAATCTTCGGGTTTTGCCGCAAAGTATCTACATAATCCCCTGGAGCCAGCTGGATAATGAAAAATGACAACGCTGACGCCAAAAATAACGTCAACAATGCCTGTAAAATCCTTTTGATTACATAAATAAAAGTCTCACTTGTCACCAGCCTAATTAGCCAGTTCAGACTCGTCTCCAGGGAAATTTTTGTAGATGTCATTGCAGTTTAGTCAATGGTCAAGGGTCAATGGTCAAAGGTCAAAAGTCAAGGGTCAAAAGTTAAAGGTCAATAATCAATGGACTGTTGACTATGGACTATGGACTGTGGACTTTTTGACTCTTGACTAATACTCAATCAGAGAGATAATTGGCACATCCGGCAGATGTTTCCGTCCTTGTAAATCCCGTAGCTCGATAATAAACCCAAAGCCCACTAAATCGCAGCCAATCTTCTGCACCAACTTCGCCGTCGCACCCGCAGTTCCCCCTGTAGCGATCAAATCGTCCACAATCAAAACTCGGCTACCTGGGTGTAACGCATCTTGATGCACTTCCAAAGAGTCTGTACCATACTCTAATTCATACTCAATCGAGTGTACTGCTCCCGGTAACTTACCTTTTTTACGAGCCGGAATAAACCCAGAACCTAACTTATAAGCCAAAGGAGAGCCAAAAATAAAGCCCCGCGATTCCATCCCCACAATGTAATCTGGGATTAATTCCTTTTCAATACACTGTTGGGCGAAAAAGTCAATCGTGTAGCGCAGTCCTTCAGGATCGCGTAGCAGCGTAGTGATATCTCGAAATAAAATTCCAGGTTTAGGAAAATCTGGTATATCACGAATTAGCGACTTCAAATCCATAAAATATTGATATTAGGGATTGAGTGTTGGGAATTGGTAACTGGGAATTGGGCATGGGGCATGGGGCATGGGGCATTGGGCATTAGGCATAAGAAAAAACTTATTTCTAGACCCTAAACCCTAGACTCTAGTTCCTAGCCCCTAGTCCCTAGCCCCTAGCTCCCAATTCCAGATACCTGACAAATCGTACACTATAATGTCTTACGCTGGGGATCGAAGCTCTAGTTTCCTTATCCATTGACGATAACTTGAATCTAATTCAAGCTAAGGATGGAATTGCACTACCTATTGAGGCTGATACACTTATGTGTTAAAAACTTAGATTTCAGTATACGGAAACCTTTGATTAGAAGAAGTAATGTATATATCAGGCAGTACTATTACTGCTGTTACAAGCCCAATTTTTTTATTAGGCTATTTATTTTAAATTTGTTTTACCTAGTCTGTTGGAACCGCACAAGGTATCTATAGAATGAATGTCTCCGCAAGTTTAACGCCTTTCAACAGTCCGCCTCCCCCCTCATTGCCTATGATTTTGGATACATTACCCGATCCGGCGACTGAGGGACAAGGATGTCCCCGGAGAACACGGGTGCAAATAGATCTGATTTTACTAGCAATTGAAGCTTTAGAACTCGGTGGTTCTGAAGCCATCCTTGCTTTTGCCGATGAATTAGACCTCAAAGGAATTATTAAAGATAGAGTTAATTTATGGCGGATGCGCAGCTCTAATCCACTGCGCCGAGCGCACATGCGCCGCCCTTTAAGTATCATGGAAGCCAAAGCTTTAGTGGTAATTGCTTGTTACATAGCGCGGCGTTTAACAGTTGTCATCCGCCAGTTGCTGATGATTTACCAACAAATGAATGAAAAGCAACTCCCACTAGAACAAAATTTGCGCCTTTCTAATTATTTGGAGCGATTTAGAACGCATTTTAGAAGTAGGATGAGTTCCCGGCGATCGGGAGTGCTAGCGTTAAATTCTGATGAAAAATTAGATGAGCTAGCTATAGATTTATTGGGACAACTACTATTCTGTACTGGCACAGCTGGAATGCAGAGGTTCTGGATCAGTCTTTTTGATGGGGAAGTAGAATGAATATTCAACGTAAATATAGTCTACCTAATTGTACATTGCTATTAGAAGGCTTAAGCGATGCTACTAGGGCTGCACAATTTCAAGAACTGCGTCCAGAATTATCAATATTGGTAAATGCAGAATGCTATTTATCTAGCTATAAGCAGCCCTTAAGGGGAGGAAGAGAATTTTTTGAAAGTTTGGTGAGAGCTGTTAGTGGTTATGCTCAAGAATTTTTGAGTAATGTTCCCAATCCCCAAGCACATAATCGCGATTCCGAGTTAGTAGAAATCCAGAAAATAGACATCAATAGACACAGATTGATTGTCCATTCTGAGGGCGAAGCCGAAGGTTTTGATACTAACCCTAACCGGAGTAAAGAACCTATTGAAGTAGATTTGAATACGGTTCAGTTATTTGACTTAGTAGAAGCAGTCGATCAGTTTTTTGCTGACACCCAAACTTTACCAGAATTATCACTGGAATTACAACCAGTTGCTAGACGCGGTAGTATTGCCAACCAAGCTCTTTTAAAGCAAGTAGTACCTGCTAGTGTTGGCGTTTCTAGTTTGGCAGTTGCAGCATTAGCTTTAACCTTGGTACCATCGCCGCAACTACGTACACCAGAGACAAAATCACAAGAGCCTACTAGCTCTACAACCCCTAGCCCTATAGCTAGCGCTACTCCTGTGGCTGTTGAGTCTACGCCTACAGCTACCCCTAGCGCTACTCCTGTGGCTGTTGAGTCTACGCCTACACCCAGCCCAACTGTGACACCTACTGATACTGCTACACCAACGGCTTCAGTAACTCCCACAGCTAGTCCCGCACCTACAACAGCAACCACAGTTCAAGATTTAGAAGCATTATTAACCACCGTTCCCGAAATTACAGATGCATCGAAGCTGCGGGCATTAAATCGCCAAGTGTATAACCAAATAAACCCCGCTTGGACTAATCGCTCAGGCTTACAAGAGGATTTAGTTTATCGTGTAGGTACGGCAGCAGATGGCGCAATTATTGGCTATAAACCAGTCAATAAAAAAGCTAATGATGATATCCAAAAAACTCCTTTACCTAACTTACTGTACAATCCTGCTCAAGGTACCCCTATTGGCAAAGAACCAATTGCCCAATTTAAAGTTGTCTTGACAAGAACAGGTGAATTGCAAGTAAGTCCTTGGCGGGGATATACCAAGACACCAGAAGTTGTAGGTGTAAAAATTACTGAACCAAATGCAGTCAAGAGTTTAAGCCAGAACCTTTATAATACAGTTCGCCAACGTTGGGGTGGCAAACCCAGCTTTGACCGAGATTTGAAATATCGGGTAGCGGTAAATAAAGATGGTGCGATCGCAGATTATGAACCGCTTAACCAAGTTGCCTATGATTATGCTAGAGAAACTCCCCTTCCTGTCTTGCTACAAGCAGCTTACGGCTCTAATTTGGTCGCCCCCAACACCAAAGAACCCCTAGCCCATTTCCAACTCATATTTCAGCCTAGCGGTAAACTAGAAATCTCTCCCTGGAATGGATATCAATGATGAAACAGGAAATAGAGGTATTACCGACAAGAGAACAACTCTTTACCAATGACAAATGACAAATGACCATTGACCATTGACCAATTACTTAACAATTCGCCTCATATAATTACCCCATAACTGAGCCGCTTGGGCGCTACTACCAGATGTGGGGGAGTTGTTATCATTACCTAGCCAAATCCCAGTAACCAAGCGCCGACTGGGAATAAAGCCAATGTACCACAAGTCAACGTTTTTATCTGTTGTACCTGTTTTCCCAGCTTCCCCTAATCCCAGAGAAGCACCCCGACCAGTACCCCTGGTCACTACCCCCCGCATCATTGTAGTCATCCGATCGGCTACATCATTAGATAGCACTCGTTTATTAGCATCGGGATCTTGGTCAAAGGAGTAAATTACACGACAGGTTTTAAGATCCTTAGGCTCGCGACAATCACCACTATCTAAAATCCGGCTAATTGCATGGGGAGGATTCCATACCCCCCGATTAGCAATAGCCCCAAAAGAACCAGTCATTTCCAAAACATTGACAACACTTTGACCCAGTACCAAGCCAGGAACAGGATCGAGTGCTGATTTGACACCTAAACGTTGAGCCATTGCTACCACTTTGTCCAACCCAACTTCTCGTGCTATTCGTAAAGCGATCGGGTTTTCTGACAACTCAAACCCTGTGGTCATATCTAAACTCGTATCTCCACCCACGCGACAAGGTTTATATGTAAAGCCTTGCCAAGTTAAAGGCGAACAAGAATAACTTTTAAATGGGGAAATTCCTTGCACTAAAGCAGCAGTGTAAGGGAAAATTTTAAAAGTAGAGCCTGGTTGCCTTTTGGCTTGCACCGCCCGATTAAATTGGCTTTTTCTGTAATCTGTTCCCCCAACCATAGCCAAAATACTGCCATTGCTGGAATCTAAGGTAACGATCGCTCCTTGGGAAAACCCAAAACTTGACCCAGCAGTATTTACGGAATTACGTAACGCGGCTTCCGCTTGCGCTTGAATAGCTATATCTAGCTGAGTTTCAATAATATAATTGCCTTCTTTCGCTGCTCCCTCCCCCAAGATTTCTTCTAGTTCTTGGAAGACATAATTATAAAAATAAGGACTGATTGTTTTTGCTTGCTGTTCGCAAACTTTTGGGCTGACTTGTACAGTCGAACGTCTAGCGCGGTTTGCTTCCTCTGGTTTAATTTGACCCATTTCTACCATCCGCTTAATTACGCGGTTACGGTATTCAGCCGCTTCTAGTTTATTCGGGCCTTCTCCACAGAAATCAAAGGCGTTGGGGCCTGGTAAAATGCCTACCAAAGTTGCAGCTTCCGCCAAAGTTAATTCTTTAGCCGACTTTTCAAAGTAATATTTAGCCGCATCTTCAAAGCCAGAGGTATCTCCACCTAAAAATACTCTATTTAAATAAGTCAGCAAAATTTCGTCTTTGCTGTAAAAAGTTTCCAGCTTCAAAGCCACAACAGCTTCCCGCAATTTCCGCCCCAGAGAATCTTGTCTACCTACATAATCCCGAAACAAACTGCGAGCAACTTGTTGCGTAACTGTACTGGCTCCTTGCTGCACATCACCGCTTCGACTATTAATTAGCAAAGCACGCATAATTCCCAAAGGATCGACGCCAAAGTGCCAAAAATAACGGCTATCTTCCGAAGCCACCACAGCTTTTGCTAAATAAGGGCCAAAATCATCCAATCGCTTTAAATCTATGTGAGAAGTAGTTCTCGGCTCCCGTAGTGGTGTAGAACCATCACGGGCGTAAACAACCACAGGCGCACGGGTAGCTGTAGGTAACGGTCTGACGGAAAATTTCAGCCATTCCACGCCAATCACCAAAGCGAATAAGGCTCCCACCCCACCAACGCCATAAGTCGCCCAAGTTGCGGCTTTCACATACCAAGCTGGTGGATCGACATATTGGAGACGCACGGAAGCAGCTAATTCTGGTGGCCCCAAGGTGAGAATATCGCCATGACGTAATTCTAAAGAGGTGACCCTGCGCTTACCTCGGTAAATACCATTAGTAGAGTTTTCATCTTTAATGATGAAAACAGGGGTACGTTGGCTAGAATCCCGCGATAATGACAGGTGAATTTGGCTAACTACCGGGTTACGCACCACAATATCGCTAGATTTGGAACTGCGTCCTAACACATAGCGATCGCCTAACAACGGATATACCTCCGCCTTATCTGCTCCCGCATCCTGCACCCACAGTTCCGGTACTTTGGCATTGGGCTTAAGTGCTAGTTTGGAAAAATCCACCCTAGCTTGAATTGTATGTACTGCTTGCGTCAGTTGACCAAGTATGGTTTGGGGCTTTTGAGGAGGTTGCGGGGAACTCATTGGCTATTTACATTACGCCTATTAACTAACAATCAGAAGATTTACAATTTTAATGGTAGTCTTACACCATTTTACTCATAAGCCTAAGGAGAAATTGGTTGTACTGATTTTTTTTGAATATATTTTACATCTAAAATATAGTTATTCAGCATATCTACCAAATTTGTCTTGAGCTATTATTTACCTAAACAATTCATTGTATTTTTCGCCTAAAATGCCTATTATATATACTATTAGCAATAATCAAAACCTAAGATAGCAGATTTGCTTTTGTAATTGTCTAAACTCAAAATCAAAAAGTTCCCGGTGTAAATTTTACCGCTTTAATAAATCCACATACATCGCAGCAAAAATATACATCCCCATTTAGACAGATTTTATAAATAATTTTGTTTGGTTTAATGGGCGGAGTGTTCCGTTGAGGTTAATTCAGAATGAAGGGAAAAACTCTGAGCCTGATTGGTACAGCCCTAACATTAGCTCTAAGCGCCAATGTTGCTGGTGCCGAATCAAGTAAATCCTCCATAGCTCAATCTAATAGCTCATCCACTAATTCACCAACGGAAATCCAGATGTCACCAGAAGGAATGAAAATTCTGTGTGAACATTTTCCGCTAAATTCACGCTGTCAAGGTGGCACAGCAGTTGATACTAGCTCTCCTAATAGCGGTAGTACAACCAGCCCCACACCTGAAAGTACAACACCAAACAGCAATACTGCACCAGGGTCTAGTCCTTCCGATACAACTTCTCCCAGCAACCCTACCACACCAGGATCTACTAGCCCTACTGACAGCACTCCAGCACCAGGTAGTAGCACACCTGGAACTACAGTACCAGGTAGCACTAATATTCCTGAACCAGGTACTTCTACCCCTGGTAGTCTAACTCCAGTACCAGGCAGCACAACCCCACCTGATTCTAGCAATCCAGGAAGTGTAGCACCAGGCAGCACAACTACACCCGATCCTAGCAACCCAGGTACTACTAGCGAACCAGGTGCAACTTCTCCAACTCAAGTTCCAGCTACTAGTTCGCCATCAACTCCATCTACCGGACAATAACAGGTAAAACAGAATTTTGAGATTAATTTGCCCTTATCAATAGTCAGTTCATCTGATATATCGCACTAGTTGATAAAGTTGCATAATATGCAATACCAAGTGGCGAAAGTAAATATCTCAAATTCTCGTTGCATATCCTAAAATTCAGGATGATCAAAGTATAAGCCTGAGAGTCAACACTCTCAGGCTTAATTATGTAAAAAATTACATTCAGATAAGATATTTTAACTAGTATTCAATATCCTCAATGATTCATAAATACCTATCTTCCTTGTCCTCCTTGTCTCCTTTGTCTTCCTTCTTTTGTTCGCAAATCAAATAGAATTACTATCGCCCTATCTATTAGGAGAACTTGGTGTCTTTTGCCAAGATGCAATTAACAAACAAACAATACCAATACTGATAAAAGAATCTGCCATATTAAAAACAGCAAAATTAATCAAGCGAAAATCGAGGAAATCGACAACATAACCTAAAATAAACCTATCGATACCATTACCCATTGCTCCACCTAAAATCAAACCATAGCCAAGCTGATCCCAAAAATTTAATAAGGAACCAAATAATGCTAGGCAGATTAAAACCAAACTCACTCCTAAAGATAGCCAGCGCAACCACTCAACTTTTCCACTTAAAATACTAAAAGCTGCACCAGTATTGGTTACATAAGTAAAATGAAATATATCTTGTAAAATTGGTAAGGTTTGCCCCAATTTAAAGGTTTGCACCACCCAGTATTTTGTTACTTGGTCAATAAAAAAAGCTATGAAGGCTGCAAGCCAGAACAGGTGATTTTTTAAACGCATGAAATTAGGGACTAGAAACTATGGATTAGGCAATATGGAATGGGATGTAGGAATGAGAAGCATAGGTTGTAATTTTGTTTGTTTAACCCAAACTATTCACTACTCAGCCCCCCATAACTAATAAAACATTAAATGTCGCAATATATATGCTATTACAGTCACGGCACAAACTACAGTCAATTGTCCTGGTAGCACAGACCAAGAGTATTTAATAATTGCTTGCATTAAGCTCAAATCTTCTGTGCCTTGCCATTGGAAAATATAACTAATAATTAAATAAGTAATACCGCAGATGTGCACAGATAACAATCCACACAAACAACTAAATCCCAGAGTTTCCAATCTAGGTCTAGCTTTAAATGCTAAAAATCCACAAATCCAAGCACCGGGGATAAAACCCAGTAAGTAACCAAAATGAGCTAGCTTGACATAACCGATACCACCACCTTCAGAAAAAACTGGTAAAAATGTTAAGCCCATAACTAAATAAGCAATTTGTGAAAGCGCGCCAGCATTTTTACCACCTAAACAACCTACGAGAAGTACGGCTCCAATTTGATAGCTGACACCTAAAGAAAAAGTTTGAATTCCGTGCTTACTCCAACTCCAAGGTAATGTAATTCCATAGGCTTCGAGGAAAGTACTACCCATAGTCAAGAGTAAGCCAATCATAGACCATAATAATTGAACAGTTGCCATATTTATAGGGCTTTCAACCTTGTTTGTATCTGAAATACTCATCTAATACTCAAAATTAGGGTTATCAGTGTTTTTCTCTCGGATATAAAGTAAGTTTTTATACTAAATATACATTTTCAATTGCTGCATATCTTTTACTATCTCTTTTACCTCATCCAACTAACGAATTGGGTAAAAAGTCTAACTAAATTATGGGAAAAACCCAACCTCGATACAGGTTTTATTGCAGGTGCAATTTGCTATATTTGTAATCTTGGTCAAAAACAAGCACAAAGATTACAAATTCTGAAACTCAACCAAACTCAGATTTCAGAAATAAACCTGGTTTTTCGTAGGCGGTTACAATCAAGTTTTTTGTGAAATTTTCTACCAATTTACTCGGTTAATAGTCATCCTCTGTAAATAAGCTTCACAGTTGGAGTGATTTATATCAAGCAATATATATTCTCATCGTAGAGAATAATATTATGAAGCATCGCACCATTCCCCAGCAAGGTAGTCAAGGCAACGCAGATTACTTCAAAATTATTTTTTACCCAACCTACATTTTTGAAGGCTTTCGGCGCTAACTGTGAGGTATTGGCGTATAAGCACTAAAGCTTGCAGGGAAAGTCAATCTTGTGTATTAATCACATTTATGTATGGATAATTAGTAATTGCTGAACAGTGAAGCGCTTCAGATTGAATTAAGCTAGAGCTGATTACAGCTAAATCGAGCAAGAGTTTTTGAGATTTTTATATATTCTGTAATGCTAGTGAAATCAAGCTAGCACCTCAATGGCTTATGCCTAGCTATCATGCTGAACTGTAATTTTTTTCATAGATAGTACCTTGTTCTTTCGGAATTGAACTATGCTGCGATCGCATTTTTTTGACATAGCACCAAACACCACAGAACTAGAGATTGTTTTCTAAATCTAGAATACATAAATTACTTAAGTATTATTTTGTTGCTTTAAGCACTATGTATAAATTTTAGCTTAAGTTACAAAACTACCAAATATAAAATTTACCAAAAAAAGACAAATTTTTGGAGTTTGTTAACCTCTTTTTTACCCTCAAGGTGACATTTTAGAGGTATCGTAGAATCGCTAACTTGGAAGTTGACGAAAACTGACACCAATGCTTTCATACTTAAGTGTGCAAAAAAATACTCTAGTAGTTAAAACACTATCAGTATTAGCACTGACAATTGGCTTAACTGCTTGTGGCGGACAACAAGCTCCAGATAATACAGCGACTAAAGAGACACCTAGTACTGCTACAGATGCTACTGCTTCTAACCCTAGTAAAAAATTAGATCTGGGTGGCAACATTTCCTTAACAGGTGCTGGTGCATCTTTTCCCGCACCTCTGTATGCAAGTTGGTTTACAGATTTGAATAAAAAATATCCCAACTTGCAAGTTAACTATCAATCGGTTGGTAGCGGCGCTGGTGTTGAGCAATTTATCAAAGGCACTGTAGATTTCGGTGCTAGCGATGTGGCAATGAAAGATGAAGAAATTCAAAAGGTAGATAAAGGTGTAATTTTACTACCTGTGACCGCAGGTAGCATTGTTCTTGCCTACAATTTACCTGATGTTCCTAAACTCAATCTGCCACGAGCCGTTTACACTGACATTCTCTTAGGAAAAATTACATCCTGGGATGATCCCCAAATTGCTAAGGCTAACCCTGATGCCAAACTGCCTAAACAGCCAATTGCAGTTGTTTATCGTTCTGATGGTAGCGGTACTACAGGTGTGTTTACAAAACATCTGAGCGCTATCAGCCCAGAGTGGAAAACAAAAGTTGGTGATGGTAAGAGTGTAAAATGGCCAGTAGGTGTTGGCGCTAAGGGTAATGAAGGCGTTACAGCCCAAATTCAACAAACTCAAGGTGCAATTGGCTACATTGAGTATGGCTACGCCAAACAAAATCAACTCAATGTTGCAGCTTTAGAAAATAAAGGCGGTAAATTTATTACACCTACCGATCAGTCCGCATCTAAAACTCTGGAATCCGTAACCCTACCAGCAGATCTTCGCGCTTTCATTACAGATCCAGAAGGTGCAGATTCCTATCCTGTAGTTACATATACCTGGATTTTGGCTTACAAAAAGTATGATGATGCGGCAAAAGGTAAGGCAATGGAAGCCTTAATCGAGTACGCTTTAACTGATGGTCAAAAACTTGCTACCGAACTAGGGTATGTACCTTTACCTCAAAATGTGATTACAAAGGTAGCTGCTGCTGCCGATCAAATCACTCCCGATTATAAGATTGCTGTTGGCGGTGCTACTAGCGCTAGCAGTAAATAGGCTTTTTGACAACAAAAGTCAAAAGTCAAAGGATGGGGAGCTATAAGTCAATTCAGTGTTAACTAATTGCTAGATTTGTCGCTTTGTTGCTCCCATCTGAAAATATTGATTTCAGGTTCAATAGTTTACCTGGCGACAATTCTATTCAGTCTGGTTCTCTTCCACATTTTTTTGAGCTAACTTTTTCCAGTCAGTATACATGGCTACAAACACACACAATCTGCCATCAGTCATCAAAAATCGCTCAGAAGTAGAAAAATCCCTAGATCGGAGCTTTATTTGGCTGACGCGGATTTTTGCGATATCCATTGCGGCTACCTTATTGTGGATTACAATACAGGTAGCTATAGGTGCTTGGCCGGCTATCCAAACTTTTGGTGTCAGCTTTTTAGCTCAGAGTAGTTGGAATCCGGTTAATGATGAATATGGAGTTCTACCGCAAGTTTACGGAACTTTAGTCAGTTCTTTCATTGGTCTACTGTTAGCTGTACCTATTGGTGTTGGTACTGCTGTTTTATTGAGCGAAGATTTTTTGCCATCAAAAGTCAGATTGGTATTGGTATTTTTGGTAGAATTGCTCGCAGCTATTCCTAGCGTGGTCTATGGTATCTGGGGCATTTTCGTTTTAGTACCGATTGTCACGGGCTTAGGAAAGTGGCTCCATAGTTCCTTGGGTTTTTTACCAATCTTTAGTACCGTACCTACAGGGCCAGGAATGCTACCGGCTGGAGTGATCCTAGCAATTATGACTTTACCTATTATCACAGCCATATCACGAGATGCTTTGATTTCGATTCCTCCGACTTTGCGTCAAGCATCTGTGGGATTAGGTGCGACTCGTTGGGAAACAATTTTTCAAGTTTTAATTCCAGCAGCGTTTTCTGGCATAGTTAGTGCTGTGATGCTAGCACTAGGGCGAGCTATGGGAGAAACTATGGCTGTAACAATGTTAATTGGTAACTCTAACAATATTAGTCTTTCATTTTTAGCACCAGCCAATACAATTTCTTCTCTACTAGCAAATCAATTTTCCGAAGCTAGCGGTTTGCAAGTAGCAGCTTTAATGTATGCAGCTTTAGTGTTGTTTGTGTTAACGCTCATAGTCAATATATTTGCAGAATTGATTGTGATGCGCATGAAGCGAATTTAGGGTAGTTGTGGGTTGAATTATGACTTCTAGTAGTTATCCGGAAAGCAGCCTGATACGCGCCCCTATGTCTCAGAGGACGCTGTTTAATACAGTGATGACTGTTTTAGCATTTACTTGTGGCATATTGGCTCTACTACCATTGCTGGCAGTTTTGTCTTATGTGATAATCCAAGGTTTTAGCAGTCTTAGTCCTAGTATATTTACTGAACTACCACCGGCACCATTGCGCAAAGGCGGCGGCTTTGGTAATGCGATTTTAGGCACGCTAATGATGGTAGGAATTGGTGCATTCATTAGCATTCCCTTTGGAGTTTTAGCAGCAATTTATTTGACAGAATTTAGTTCTGGTAAAATAGCAAGAGTAGTACGATTTGCAACTAATATCCTAAGTGGAGTGCCCTCTATTATTGCTGGGGTGTTTGCCTATGGGATTGTAGTTTTAACTCTAGTAAAACTAAACTTAGGTTCTTACTCAGCGATAGGTGGTGGTTTTGCACTATCTATCTTAATGCTGCCAATTATTGTCCGCACTACTGATGAGGCTTTGCAGTTAGTACCACAAGATTTGCGACAAGCATCTTTGGGTTTAGGCGCAACTAAATTCCAAACGGTAACGCAAGTAGTGTTACCCGCAGCTTTACCAGCAATTGTTACTGGAACAACTTTAGCGATCGCTCGCGCAGCTGGAGAAACGGCTCCTTTATTGTTTACCGCTTTATTCTCTCAGTTTTGGCCGAATGGGCTATTTAAACCCACAGCTTCTCTGGCTGTATTGGTTTATAACTTCGCCATTACTCCGTTTAAAAACTTACAGTCACTAGCTTGGGCAGCTTCTCTGATTTTGGTGTTAATGGTGCTGATAACCAGTATCATCGCCCGTTGGGCAACTCGCCAGAAAGCTTAGTGCAGCATCGTTTTCTGGGCATATTATTACCCCCAAACTTACACTAGACTATTTATGGCTTCTAACATTAGCACAGTGAATGGTACCGAAACTGTATTACGTACAGAAAACCTAAATATTTACTATGGCAATTTCCTAGCTGTGCGGGATATTTGGCTAGATATACCGAAAAATAGAGTTACAGCCTTTATTGGCCCTTCTGGTTGTGGTAAAAGTACCTTACTAAGATGCTATAACCGTCTCAATGACCTGATTGAATCTTTTCGGGCAGAGGGTAAGGTTTATTATTACGATAAGAACCTATACGCCCCTGATATCGATCCAGTAGAGGTGCGTCGCCGAATCGGAATGGTATTTCAAAAGCCAAATCCATTTCCCAAATCAATTTATGACAATATCACTTTTGGAGCCAAAATTAATGGTTACAAAGGTAATATGGATGAATTGGTTGAGAAAAGTTTGCGTCAAGCAGCTTTATGGGATGAAGTAAAAGACAAACTGCGCCAAAGTGGTTTATCTTTATCTGGCGGACAACAACAGCGTTTATGTATTGCTAGAGCGATCGCAGTTCAACCAGAAATTATCTTAATGGATGAACCATGCTCTGCGCTCGATCCAATTTCGACTCTGCGGATTGAAGAATTGATTCATGAGTTAAAAGAGCAATATACCATTGTCATCGTTACCCACAATATGCAACAAGCGGCGCGGGTTTCCGATATGACAGCTTTCTTTAACGTCCAACGCTCAGAAAAAGGTGGTCGTAGTGGTTACTTGGTAGAATATGATGCTACCGAATCAATCTTTAACAATCCTAAGCAGGAAGATACCAGAGATTATGTAAGCGGCAGATTTGGTTAAATATACATACTACAACCATCTGCGATCGCCATTTCCATGAAAACCTAAAAACCTGATGTGCGCCTGTGAATGTTAACAGCCGCACATTGTTTTTGATATGTGGAAAAGCAAAAACCAACAATCAAATTTCGCCAAGAAAATTAGGGTAGGTATTACCCACCCTAAAATGTTTACCTCTATGGAGTTGGTTGTAAACTTACAGCAGTTTTCACCTATTTGAACCACATCTATCGTAGGGAACACCGACAATCTTTTGGTACATACAATAATTTTACTGATGCCGTGCCCCTACAGCGTGGTCTATTTATAGGAAGATGCTGTAATGACAAAAACTGATTACAAAGGACGATAAACACGGTAGTTGATATTGGGGAAGATATTATCCATCAACTCAATTTTTTCTAACCAACCGCTATCAACTTTGCCAATTTTCACATCTTCGTAGAGTTTATTAAACCGCATTAAGTGCGATCGCGTTCTTCTTACAGCATAGGGTACCATTGTCCCTGTCCGCATGATAAATGCCCAGTCGGAAGATTGTGCTAATAGTAACTCCCTTGCAGCTTGGTTTAAAGCCTTCCATTGCAATTCATCTTCTGGTTCTATATGGGAGATTTCAATCATCCGTTCCGCAGCTTTGTGCAAATGGGGGTAAATCCATGCATTGGTGTCGTTTAACCAATATTCATGGAATCCTTTGTAACCCCAACTCGATTGGGAAGGACGACATACTTGCTGAGTTGGCTGTTCGCGTAAATAATCTGCTAAATGAGTCATGGCATAGGTTTTTTGGTCATACCATGATTTACGGAACAGATAATCAATAAACCAGGGGCCTTCATACCACCAATGTCCAAATAACTCAGCATCGTAGGGTGAAACGATAATCGGCGGACGCTGCATTATTCCATGTAAATGTTCAGCTTGCCGTTCCCGATTATACATGAAGTTAGCAGCATGTTCTGCTGCTTTTTCCTTTGCCCAGTAAGGGTCATACAGTGCTTTATCGGAAAGTCCTAAGCCTCGCCCAGTAATTTTATGATACTTAATACCAGTATTTTTACGCTGCCCGTTAGGCATGATGTAGGGCTTGATGTACTCATATTCTGCTTCCCAGCCCAAATCCTTGTAAAATTCACGATATTCTGCTGCACCAGGATAGCCTACTTCAGAAGACCATACCTGTTGCGAAGATTCATGATCGCGTCCAAAAGCAGCTACACCAGTTTCGCTAAAAATGGGGGCATAGGTACCAAAGCGGGGACGAGGACGGGCGTAAAGGATACCATGACCATCAGTTAGGAAGTAACGCAAGCCTGCATCAGCCAGCATTCTTTCTAAACCTTCATAGTAAGCACATTCAGGCAACCAAATGCCTCTAGGTGCTTGACCAAAAGTTTCTTCGTAATGTTCGCAAGCTACCTGAATTTGTGCCCAAACAGCTTCGGGATACATTTTCATCAGTGGTAGGTAGCCGTGAGTAGCACCACAAGTAATAATTTCTAAGTTATTAGTATCTTGGAACTGCTTAAATGCTGTTACTAAATCACCCTTGTAATGTTCCCATACCTGACGCGCTTCGTTAAACTCCGTAGCATAATGTTCTGCTAAATACTTAAGATGCCCATTATGGACATTACGTTCAGCCTCTAGTTCAATTAGTTCTTCTAGCTTGGCTAAATGTGCATCATAGCGTTCTTGTAACAGAGGATCGCGGAGCATTGATACCAAAGGTGGTGTCATGCTCATCGTGATTTTAAAGTCGATGCCGTCTCGCTTTAGTCCTTCAAATACTTTCAATAAGGGAATATAAGTTTCTGTAATGGCTTCATATAGCCATTCTTCCTCCAACACATAATCACTTTCTGGGTGACGAACGAAGGGTAGATGTGCATGGAGAACAAGCGCGACGTAGCCTATAGCCATAATTATTCTGGGGTGGTACGTGTAAATTGAAGGTCGAGAGGTGTTTGGCAGAAATTAACAATATTTTAAGACTTTATTGGGATTGTGACATTAGTTAATGTTTTTTTCCTCAATAAATATTCTTCCACAGCAGAAATGATCTGCTGTAGGGCGATCGCTAAGATAAACTTTGCACAAAAGTTTTTGGACTTTTTAGCGAGTAAATACAACTCTGAAGCCAAAAAATAAATTCCTGACTACACAGACTACCAAAATCAGAACATTTGGTGTAAAAAAGTATAGGTAATAAGATAATTGAGGATCTCTGCTAGCGTTACCAGCTTTATTATCCGCCTATTCTTCACTATCTTGATACAAATCTTGCAAAGCTTGGAGTTGGGTTTTCCGAGCTACACGACGATATTTTTTACTTTCTAACTTTGGTTCGTACTGAGCCTGACCTTTACCTTTAGTTTTTAACTTTAAGGTAGATTCAGGATCTGCTTGCTGATGGCGTTGAGTTTGATAGGCGATCGCATCTGCCAAAAATTCGAGATAATGCTCATAGCGTTCCCAGTCTCCCCGCACCACACAATCAGGCTCATCTCGGTGCAGACAATCGCTAAAGCGACAGCTACCCGTTGCTAACCGCTCTCTGGCTTCAGGGAAATAATAAACTAATTCTTCGGGAGTACAATCGAGGTCTGGTTGGTTAAAACCTGGAGTATCTGCGAGTAAACCTTTGCTAGGTAATTCAAATAATTCTACATGGCGGGTAGTGTGACGACCCCGCGCTAATTTACCCGAAACCTCACCGACGCGCAAATTTACATCGGGAACTAGGGAATTAATGAGACTAGATTTGCCAACTCCAGACGGGCCAGCAATTACAGTGATTCTCTGATTTAAGTAATGAGATATTTGGTCAATATTTATACTGTTTTGCACGCTAATAAATAGCGGTTGATAACCCCAAGCTAGCAAGCGATCGCTAATTTGCTGTTGCATTTGTGGCGAGATTAAATCGCTTTTATTCAGGCATAGAACCACATCTAAGCCTGTAGATTCCGCTTTCACCAAAAAGCGACTTAATTGGTAAGCTTCCAGAGGTGGATCGGCAACAGCGAAGACGAGGAGAATTTGGTTGACATTGGCAATTGGCGGACGATCTAACTGAGTTTGCCGGGGTAGGACATCAGCGATCGCACCGCGTCCCCCAGCCCAATCTGGTTCTTCAATGACGACGCGATCGCCCACCATTACCTGCTGACCAATTTTTTTCAAGCGCGTTCTGCGGGTGCAGAGGAGCATAGGGGGAGTGGAAGACGCAGAAATTGTTGGTGATAAATTCTCTGCGTCATTATTTTCCTGGGGTTCCTTGTCTGTGACATCCAACTGGACTTGATAAAAATTAGCTTGTACAGCTAGCACTGTACCTAATAACTGTCCAGTGGTGAAATTAACTGTTCCTGTCATTGGGCGATCGCAGGACGGCGTACTAACAAGGAAAAATAACCAGTGCAATCTGCAATTTGTTCTACCTGATAGCCTGCCATAGACAAGCTATCAGGAACCTGCTCAATTGGTTCGCCAGGATCTAGCCACACTTCTAGCAAACTTCCCGGTGGCATTTTTTCCAGACGTAACTTTGTCCGCACAAAATTAATCGGGCAAGGAGTACCGCGCAAATCCAATTGAGCATCAGGAGATGATAGAGAAGATACAGTCATTACTTAAACAGATTACCCAAGAATCCTTCTAGACCGCCCTTACCAGTGCGCTCTCCCTTAATTTTAGCTAGCTTCTCTAACAATTCTCTCTCCTCTGGGGTGACCTTGTTAGGAATATCAATCAGCACTGTCAGCAAATGGTCGCCACGGCTCACAGGATTACCTAAGCGCGGTACACCACGATTTTCTAATTTCATCACTGTATTGGGTTGAGTACCTGCGGGAATGATTAATTCCACCGGGCCATCAACTGTCTCTACTTCCAAACGACAGCCTAAAATTGCTTGCAGGTAACTAATTTTGATTTCTGAGAGAATGTTAATGCCGTCACGCTGAAATTCGGCATCTTCATTCACGAATAAGTAGACGTACAAGTCTCCGGGAGGGCCGCCTCTTTGACCTGCATCTCCTTCTTGAGAAATGCGCAGACGAGTACCGTTATCTACACCAGCCGGAATCGTAATTTTCAGCTTCTTGGTGATTTGATTTGTGCCTTTACCCTCACAGGCATCACATTTATCTTCAATCACCATTCCTGTCCCATTACAGGTAGGACAAGTAGAAACTTGGGTAAAACTACCAAAAGGCGTTCTGGTAACGCGGCGGACTTGACCCGAACCGCTACAAGTTGAACAAGTGCGTGGGCGAGTACCTGGTTTCGCACCTGAACCGCTACAAACATCACAGGTTTCTAGATGGGAAATGCGAATTTCCTTTTCACCACCAAATACCGCTTCTCGAAAATCTAACTTCAGGTCTAATCGCAGGTCGTCACCCCGCACCGGGCCGCTACGTCTTCTTTGAGTCGGGCCGCCCATTCCCCCAGCAAAGCCACTGAAAATGCTCTCAAAAATATCGGCAAAGCCGCCCATATCACCCATATCTTGAAAGCCAGACGCCGCCGCACCAGAGACACCAGCCTCTCCAAAACGGTTGTAACGCTCTCTCATTTCTGGCTCAGAAAGCACTTCATAAGCGCGGTTAATTTCCTTGAACCGCTCCTCTGCTCCCGGTTCTTTGTTCACATCTGGGTGATACTTCCGGGCTAATCGGCGGTAAGCTTGTTTGATTTCTTCTTTGTCGGCGTCACGAGAGACACCCAGAATTTCATAATAGTCGCGGGCCATATAGCAAAGGTAAAAGTTAGAAGGAAGAAAGCACAAGAGCCACTGCGTCCTTAGAGATTTTCCAGCTTGTATAAGCTTGGTAGGATGTGGCGTGGCAGAAAGTAGAGGGCAAAAGGTAGTAGTTAAATTTTGTTAATAATTGATTTTACCTTTTCCCCTTTACAAAAATCACCAGCAAGTATTAAGCAACAGGTGCTTTGCTCGTGAGAGACGATAAAAGCTACGGAAAGGACGAGCAAAGCAGAACCCTGCTCTGACTTCTCACTACCTGATGCTGTCTCTTTTACAATTGTGCTACGTAGGTAAGGAAAAACCCGCCCATCCACCAGAGGGGCTAGCCGCACTATTAGGTGTGGAAAACCCCCCTTTAGTGTTTTGGTATCTGTGCTGGGATGTATCTAGCCCACGGCAATTTGTTTCTACAATCTAGCAAAATTAGAGATGAGGAACTATGGATCGGGATCTAGGGACAAGGAAAGACTTGATCTCTAATTCCTCATACCAATCCCTAGAACCTTATCTCCCAAGCCCTAATACTAAATTACGCCTGATGCGAATTAGAAACACCTTTGATCCCATCAATTTTTCTAGATGTGCCCAAAATAATGATTTTGGGGCTACCAACCAAATTACAAGGGTTTTAAATCTTAATTCACATTAAACGTAAATTCTTAATTCTTAATTTTTTAATTACCTGTCGCCAATTCTCTGTCGCCAATTCTCTGTCGTCAATTTCCTGTCGCCAATTTCTAATCTCTAATCTATGGCTTCATAATCAGCCTGTGCAGTATTTTCTTCATCAAAATCAAAGTTAAATTGTGGTATCAGTGTTCCACTAATTGGTTGTTCTGGTTCTGAAACCACTTCTTGTTGGGCAACTTTTGGTTCTTCCCCAGTTTGGGTGTTAGCACGGTTGTAGACGTTAGCACCGATAGCAAAAAGAGTTTTTTGGAAGTCGTCCAAGTTCTGCTGGAATTCCTGTAGAGAAATTTGAGAGTTAGTCATGGCTGCTTGCAGTTGTTTGACTTTCTCATTAGCCAAATTTTTCATTTCTTCGGGAATGAACTCGCCATTATCCTTTAAAGTCGATTCGTAGCTAAAGAATAGATTTTCAGCCTGATTTTTCAGTTCAACTAGTTCTTTACGCCTTCTATCATCTTCAGCAAACACTTCAGCAGCTTGGCGCATCCTTTCAACTTCTTGACTAGTTAAACCACCAGTATTAGTAATTCTGATACTTTGCTCTCTACCTGTGCCTTTGTCTTGGGCAGAAACTTTGAGGATACCATTGACATCGATATCAAAAGCAACTTCAATTTGGGGCACACCACGGGGTGCTGGCGGGATTCCTGCTAGCAAGAACTTACCCAGACTTTTGTTATCTCTTGCCATTGCTCGTTCACCTTGCAGGACATGAATTTCTACTGAAGTTTGTCCATCAACGGCTGTAGAAAAAATTTGCCCTTTACTGGTAGGAATTGTGGTGTTACGTTCGATGATTTTGGTAAATACCTCACCCAAGGTTTCAATACCCAAAGATAGAGGAATGACATCCAACAATAAAAGATTATCAACTTCTCCACCCATCACCCCAGCTTGGATCGCCGCACCAAGAGCTACTGCTTCATCGGGGTTAACGGAGCGATCGGGAGTTTTCCCATTAAAAAACTTGATCAAGGCGTTTTGGACTGCTGGAATGCGAGTAGAACCACCAACCAAAATAATCCGATCGATGTCTTGTGCTTTGCACTCGGCATCTTTCATCGCTTGAGTCATCGGTTCGATGGTGGCTACGACTAAATGTCCTGTAAGTTCTTCAAATTTTGAGCGGGTAAGTTCTAGTTCTAGATGTTTTGGGCCTGTTTCATCGGCGGTGATAAAAGGCAAGTTAATCGAGGTACTCAGCATACTCGAAAGTTCAATTTTTGCCTTTTCTGCAGCTTCGCGCAGGCGCTGCAATGCCATTTTATCTTGTGACAGGTCTATCTTCTCTTGTTCTAGGAAACCTTCAATGATCCAGCGCAATACACAGTCATCAAAGTCATCGCCGCCTAGCTGATTATTACCATTAGTCGCCTTAACTTCAAAAACCCCATCTCCCAGTTGCAGGATGGATACGTCAAAAGTGCCACCTCCCAAGTCAAAGACAAGAATTAGCTGCTCTTGGTCTTGTTTATCTAAACCAAAAGCTAAAGCTGCGGCTGTAGGTTCATTAATGATTCTTAAAACTTCTAGCCCAGCAATTGTCCCAGCATCTTTAGTTGCTTGTCTTTGAGCGTCGGTGAAATAGGCTGGTACGGTAATTACTGCCCGATCTACAGTTTCACCCAAGAAATTCTCTGCATCCTGCTTCAGCTTTTGCAGAATCATGGAAGATATTTCTTGGGGTGTATAGTTACGTCCGCGAATTTGTACATCTACGGTATCATCTCGACCTTTAACACAGGTATAAGGCGATCGCTCGCGTTCTGCTGCGGTTTCTTCCCAACGACGACCGATAAATCTTTTGATACTAAAGACTGTGTTTTCCGCATTAGTCACGGCTTGCCGCTTGGCTAGCTGACCGACCAAGCGATCGCCCCCCTTGCCAAATCCTACAATACTTGGAGTTGTGCGCCCACCTTCGGAATTAGCAATTACAACTGCTTTCCCGCCTTCCAAAACAGCGACGCAACTATTAGTAGTGCCTAAATCGATTCCTATAACTTTTCCCATACAATTCAGTATTATTACGGATTTTTGTAGCTACAAATCTCTGCGGACTATGCGGACTATCTTATTTGATTTTTTTGTGACAGACAAATACTGACGGAAATATTGATAAGAGATCGGGTCTGAGGCATAAAGCTTGGGGAATTTGTTTCCCTGTCGGATAATTTCCTCGTCTCCCTTTCTCCTATCCGATCCATCAGTTAGTATCTTTATTTGCACTTCAGCTCAGTTTTGCTCGCCCTGACAAAAACCAAGGCACTTTTGGTCAGTGAGGCGAGCAACTACAGTTTATGAGTTAGCGGGACTCGACTGATCGTCTGGTGCTGGTGCATCTTCTTTAGGCGCAGCTACTTTCACCATTGCATGGCGCAGTATGCGATCGCCCAAGTAATAACCACGTACTAACTCTTCTAACACTGTTCCTTCTGGATGTTCATCCGTAGGTTCGCGCATTACAGCTTCATGGAGATTAGGGTCGAATTCTTGACCTTCAGGGCGCATGGGGGAGACACCAAGACGTTTTAAGCAATCGACTAATTGTTTGTAAACGCCTTGGTAGCTTTTATGAATAGTCATTTCACCATCGGTTTGTGGTTTGAGGTGCGATCGCGCCCGCTCAAAGTTATCGACTACTGGTAATAGTTCCGTAATCGTGTTGCGCTTCACCTGCACTTCTAAATCTTCTTTTTCTTTTTGATTACGTTTACGGTAATTCTCAAAATCTGCCGCAATTCGCATATATTGATTGCCGCGTTCTTCTAATTGCGCTTTGAGTGACTCGATTTGTTGAGTCAATTCTCCTAAAGCTGCTGTATTCGGTTCAACTTTCTCAGTCGCTGCGGCAGAATTTTCTGATGTAAATGCAGTTCCCGATAGATTATCTTGCGCTACTGGCTCAGTTACTTCGCTGCCAGAGTCGTTGGCGTTGATTTCGACTGGGGAGTCACTCTTCATTGCTTGCTTTACCTCTGTGGGTTCACCCAATTGTTGGCTTGTATTGTTTACCTGTTTATTTTCGTCTATCATTGTCCACTCATCCCAGATACTATTTACGGCATTACACCACATCTAGCAACCGTTGGGATTTACGGCTGATGAATGCGGCGAGTTTTTTGCCAAATTTTCTAGGAAGTGATGTCACTGTCCTATTATTGTGACAAATAGCCAAGGTCTTAGCGTAGACCTTCCAAGGGCGGTAACCCGAACGGATTTAGTAGCTTTAGCAGTACATCCAGAGAATGAGTGGTAATTAATATTTTTTGTCCTTAATTTTGAGATACAAGTATTGTTTTTAACATAAAAATACTGAAAAGAAAATTTTTAGCTTGCGCAAAAGCTATAGTGCTGCTGTTGCGGATCGAGTATAGATGGCTTCTGCTGGATTGGTGGTGCTGGATTTTTTCGGCAGCAAGGAAAATTTTTGTCAGGAATTTACTCAATGTCAATGAGAATTATCTGCCACAGCCTGGGAATACTTTATTCAGAGGTTTTTCCCTATTCATTGCTCAATTATGACTTACTCGTCCCCGCAACGGCGCAGTACCGCTCTCACTACCAAAACAGAGTTTTCGCCCTTTGGCAATAAGCTAGTGCAGTCTGGCTATGTTAATAGCGAACAGATGCGGCAGGCTTTGATGGAAAGCCGCAAATCCGGCACTCCGTTAACGGAGACGCTGGAGTCAATTACTGGGCGACAACTATCACCTGAGTTACTCAGACAATACAAGAAACAGCAGTTATTTGAACTCAAAATACTATACGGTGTTGAATTCCTCGATCCGGAAGTCAACCAGCTAGGTAATACGATGGTGGGGAAACTCATTGAAACCCTCATCCCGGTAGATATTTGCCGTCGCCATCGCTTAATCCCTCTATCAAAACATGAAGACCAAAATCCACCCTGTGTTTTAGTGGCAATGGTCGATCCAGATAACCTGGAAGCTTCTGATGACCTGAATCGCATCTTGCGCCCCCAAGGTTTAGCTTTGCAGCGCATGGTAATTACCCAAGAGGACTACCAAAAGCTGATCAATCAATACCTAGATGAATTAGCTATTCGGCAAAAACATCTAGAGCAAGAAAAGTTTACAGATATCAATCAGGATCTGGAAAATCTTAACAATCTCGATATAGATGATGCGCCGGATGAGATGGAAGCTGACTTAGGCGCAGCGATGAAGGGTGCAGAAGATGCGCCGGTGATCAATCTGGTTAATAGAATTTTGGCGAAAGCCTTACACGAGAAGGTTTCAGATATTCATATTGAACCACAGGAAGAAAACCTGCGCATTCGCTTTCGTAAGGATGGGGTGCTGCGTGAAGCTTTCGATCCGCTACCGAAAAAAATCATTCCGGCAGTTACAGCTCGATTCAAAATCATCTCTAGCTTAGACATTGCCGAAAGACGTTTACCCCAAGACGGACGCATTCGCCGGATGTTTGAGGGACGCAAGGTGGATTTCCGAGTTAATACTCTACCCAGTCGCTATGGGGAAAAGGTTTGTCTGCGGATTTTGGATAACTCCTCCACCCAACTAGGTTTGAATAAGTTGATTACTGACCAGGAAACCTTAGATATTGTTAAGGACATGGTTAGTCGTCCCTTTGGGTTGATTTTGGTCACAGGCCCGACTGGTTCTGGTAAAACCACCTCGCTGTATTCAGCATTAGCCGAAAAGAACTCTCCGGGAATTAACATCAGTACAGTGGAAGACCCGGTTGAGTACAGTTTGCCAGGGATTACCCAGGTACAGGTAATTCGGGAAAAAGGGCTAGATTTTGCCACCGCTTTGCGGGCGTTTCTGCGACAAGACCCGGATGTGTTACTAGTGGGTGAAACTCGAGACAAGGAAACCGCGAAAACAGCGATTGAAGCAGCTTTAACAGGTCACTTAGTATTAACTACCTTACACACCAATGATGCCCCAGGCGCGATCGCTCGTTTGGGCGAAATGGGTATTGAACCTTTCATGGTTTCCAGTTCTTTGATTGGGGTATTAGCACAACGCTTGATGAGACGTGTTTGTCCTGATTGTCGTGTTCCCTATACTCCGACAACCGAAGAACTAGCGCGTTATGGTTTATCTGCTTCTCAAGAGGTGAATGTCACTTTTTACAAAGCTAACACCTTATCCAACGAAGCCCAAACCGAAGCCAAAGCTAAAGGTCAGGTTTGCCCAACTTGTAGTGGTATTGGTTACAAAGGACGTTGTGGTGTTTACGAGGTCATGAGAATCACCGAAAACCTACAAACCCTGATTAACGAAGAAGCACCAACAGAACGCATTAAAGAAGTAGCTGTGGAAGAAGGAATGAAAACCTTGCTGGCTTACAGCTTGGATTTAGTTCGCCAAGGTTCCACCACCCTAGAAGAAGTTGAGCGGGTGACATTCACTGATACCGGTTTAGAAGCTGAATTAAAAGCTAAACGCAAGAGTGGATTAACATGTCGCACTTGTGACGCCACATTACAACCAGAATGGCTAGATTGTCCCTACTGTATGACACCGCGTTTTTCGGATTAGTCAATAGTCATTGGTTATTGCTTATTGGCGATCGCCTAAATATTTATGCACGAACAACAACTAAAAATTGTATAGACGCGATTAATCGCGTCTCTAACAACTAACAACTAACTAGGGAAGTAAAACTATGGAAATGATGATTGAAGACTTGATGGAACAGATGATTGAAATGGGTGGTTCGGATATGCATTTATCCGCAGGTTTACCTCCCTATTTCCGCATCAGTGGCAAACTCACCCCCATAGGCGACCATGTATTAACCGCAGATCAGTGTCAGAGACTGATCTTTAGTATGCTCAATAATACCCAACGTAAAACCTTAGAGCAGACTTGGGAACTGGATTGTTCTTATGGGGTCAAGGGTTTGGCTCGTTTTCGCGTCAATGTTTATAAGGATCGTGGTTCCTATGCTGCTTGCTTGCGGGCGCTGAGTTCCAAAATTCCCAACTTTGATAAATTGGGACTACCAGATGTGGTTAGGGAAATGACAGAAAAGCCCAGAGGATTAATTTTGGTGACTGGGCCGACTGGTTCTGGTAAAACAACTACTCTCGCGGCGATGATTGACTTAATTAACCGCACCAAAGCCGAGCATATTTTGACAGTAGAAGACCCGATTGAATTTGTGTATGAACCAATTAAAAGCTTGGTGCATCAGCGCCAACTTGGTGAGGATACCAAAAGTTTTGCTAATGCTTTGAAAGCAGCTTTGCGGGAAGATCCAGATATTATTCTGGTAGGGGAAATGCGAGATTTAGAAACAATTTCCTTGGCTATTTCGGCTGCGGAAACCGGACACTTAGTATTTGGTACCTTACACACTAGCTCTGCTGCTCAGACAGTTGACCGGATTATTGACGTTTTTCCCCATGAAAGACAAACTCAAGTGCGGGTACAATTATCTAACTCTTTAGTGGCAGTATTTAGCCAAACTTTAGTACCCAAGAAAAATCCTAAACCAGGTGAATATGGTCGGGTAATGGCACAAGAAATTATGATTATTACCCCCGCTATTTCTAACTTGATTCGTGAAGGAAAAACATCGCAAATTTACTCAGCAATTCAGACTGGCGGTAAATTGGGTATGCAAACTCTAGAAAAAGTTTTAGCCGATTTATATAAAGCTGGAACTATCTCCTTTGAAGCAGCGATGTCTAAGACTTCTAAACCGGATGAAATTCAACGTCTAATTGGTGGAGCGCCACCACAAGCTGCTGGTGCTGGGGCTAAAGCTCACCACTAATTAATGCACAAATGAGAGGGCAAAGGGTGTAAATGAGGCAGAGGAATCAGTTGCACAATAAATCAGAACTATTGCTGATTACATATTGCCTCTTTACCCTTAATTATTGACTATTGACTCTTGACTATTGTGAATTTATAGCCTATGCCTAACTATGTTGCCCGTGTTCGGGATGCACAAGGAAAATCCAGAACTGAAAAATTAACGGCTGAATCTCTGGCTCAAGCCCGTAATAATCTAAGAGATTTAGGTTTTGTGGTTCAAGACTTAAAAGAATCTCAAGGTAGATTCAGTTTTGATCTACAGAAATTCAAGAACTCGATGGTTAGTGTGTCTGTAAAGGATAAAGCGGTTTTTTCGCGTCAATTTGCCGTTTTAACTAATGCAGGTGTAGCTATTGTCAGAAGTTTAGGTGTACTGGCAGAGCAGTGCAGCAATCCTAAATTAAAAGCGGCTTTAACTGACATTGGGAATGATGTCCAAACCGGTACAAATCTTTCCGATTCAATGAGGAAACATCCTCAGTGCTTTGATAATTTATATGTCAGTATGGTGCAAGCTGGGGAAATTGGTGGTGTTCTCGATGAAGTTTTAAATCGTTTAGCTAAGTTATTAGAAGATGTTGCTCGGTTACAAAACCAAATTAAAGCAGCATTGTCTTATCCAGTTGTTGTGGGTTTTTTAGCAACTAGTATTTTCGTTGGGATGACGGTTTTTTTGATTCCCATTTTTGCCAAAATTTTTAAAGATATCGGTATAGAATTACCTGCTCTAACACAATTTTTGATGAATTGTAGTGAGGTCTTACGCAGTTTTTGGTCGCTAGTAATTATTGCTGGATTTATAGGATTGAAAATTGCCTATAACCAGTATTACAAAACCCCCGTTGGTAAACTTACTATGGACCGTGTTGCTTTGAAAATGCCTTTGTTTGGTGATTTGATTCAAAAAACCGCAGTTGCCCGCTTTAGCCGGACTTTTGGGGCGTTGACTCGTTCTGGCGTACCAATTCTAACTTGTTTAGAAATTGTTCGGGATACATCAGGTAACCAAATTGTAGCTAATGCCATAGATGCAGCCCGGATAGAAATTCAGCAAGGTGGCATGATTAGTGTTGCTTTGCAAAAAGAGGCAGTTTTTCCAGCTATGGCTATTCAGATGATTAGTATTGGTGAAGAAACTGGGGAATTGGATGGAATGTTAATGAAAGTTGCCGATTTCTATGAAGATGAAGTTGAGCAAGCTGTTAAAGCATTAACGAGTGTATTAGAACCACTGATGATTGTGGTTTTAGGGGGAATGGTGGGGACGATTTTGTTAGCAATGTATTTGCCGATGTTCAAAGTATTTGAAAAGATGGGCTAAAAAAAAGATTGTACAACAAAGTCGGAAGTATGAAATGTTTCTGCTTCCGACTTTATTATTGACTATTCATATTTTCGACTTGTAAAAATATGCCTGTGCAAAAATCTGATTATGAAGTTACTTTAGCAGAGTATAGTCATCATCAAGCAGCGATCGCTTTATTAAAACAGTATCGACCATACTTAGAGATGATTCCCAGTCTGCGCCGTCCTCATGAAAGTGTGATCTCTATTCCATTACCTATTGTGCGTCTGCGTCAAACTGAAACCACACCTGCCCAAACAACTTGTGTGCCTTGTGATATCGCTATATTAATGTGCGATCCAGAATGGAAAATTAAAACGGGAGCGGAGATTTTAATTTTTATTCATCGTCCCCATGAAGATTTTTCTGATTTGTTGGGACGGTGGCGCAAAACTCAAGTTCTTCTCGATAGTAATTATGAGTGGTTAATGCCCGAACGCCACCATCATATTTTTAGTGAAGGGGCTAATTCTGTTTATCCCTTGTTTGTAGTCTTTAGCGAGACTTCCGAACGTATTCAACGGGGACTAGTAGGTGCAGAACTACCCTTTATTATGCAAAAGCCGGAATACCTAGATGAAGATGAAAACAGGGATGAAGAGGGGCTAGAGGCTAGGGGCTAGGGACTAGGAATTTTAGATTTTAGATTTTGGATTTTAGATTCAAATACAATCCAAAAGACGCTCGCGGACTCGCTCTAAGCGAAGCTATGCCGTTCGCGTAGCGTCTCCGACAGGAGAAGGCTTTACGCTGCGCTATCGCAAATCCAAAATCCAAAATTGTTTCAATGCCCCATGCCCAATGCTCCATGCCCCATGCCCCATGCCCCTATTTCACAAATTGCGGCATAATTTCGGCAGCAGTAAAGATTCCATAGATGCTGCGTTGGTGCAATTGCTGACCGGCTTTGAGATAACCAAAGGCAGGGCCGCAGACATTGGCTGCCATGCTGGTTTCATCACCTAAAGTAAAGGTATGGGTGGAAATTTTACCTTCAAAGGTGCGTCCTGTAACTTTAACGTTGGTGCTGAGGGGTTTTTTGGGATTGCGCGTATCCACTACACCACCAACAGTGACGCGATCGCGATCGCATATCCCGGCTACCTCTAGCATAATATCATCGGCGTGTTCCATATTCTCTAAGGTCAGCACACCGTTGGTTTTATCTAGTAGGGCTTCGACTTCCGCATCACTCATTGCCCTAGCTGCTTCTACTGAATAACCAGGCATGTGTCCAATATCTTCACGAACGGTAGCGCGGTAAGCTTCCCAATTGGCAATTCCTACCCCAAAGGTAATTTCTACTTTGTGAATTTCGGCGTAGCTTTGGGCGGCTAAAGCGGCTGCGGCTGTTAATAATCCTGGTGTCGCGCCACATCCTGTCATGTAGGTGATACCTGCGGCTTGCAGTTCTGCTTTCATCGCCAGTAGTTGTTCCACTGCACTGGTGCGCTTAATTGCATCTACTAAAACCCCTTGCCAACCTGCGGCGATAAATTGTTTGGCAACAGAGGGAATAAAATCGTTGGGTAAATTAGGTAATGCTAGAAAATACCCATCTACAGGTTGCTGAGTATCGATTAAATCTTGAATACTGTTGTTTGTTAAAGTCCCAACTGGCTCTAAATAACCCACCGAACCTTGAGATTGGTAGGTAGCAATACATTCTTTGATATCTAAACCTTCAGCAGCATAAGCGAAGCCTTTTTGATCTGCTACTGCTACTAAAATCATTTCCCGTTTACCAGCAAGTACCTTGGCGGCTGCTTGTCCGAGTCCGCCGAAACCCAGTACTCCTACTCGTATCGCTGGCGAAATATTAAGAGAATTTTTGACTGATTCTGGATTCATAGTCAATTTGTGGAGTTGAATCGAAAGCTTTCAGCATTTCAGCTTATGGCTGATGGCTTTTAGCTATAGAGGTTAATTATCGTTCATTATCCTGGTTTATTCCATCCACATACTCGCTTTTTTACCGGAAATTCTTTGTTGGCCATTTTGAATTCAGTAACTACTGTAAGTGGTAATACCATTATTAGGCATTTTCTATGTTTATATTCCCCAGAATCTCTAATTACTCTAAAAATAAAAATTATGTCTAATTCACTTAATTTGCTTCCAAATGCAGAAAATGCAGTCGTTGATATTCGTAAATTGCGTGACTACTGCCTCAATCCAGAGCATGATGAAGGCAAACATAAAGCCCGTCTCTTTTCATCAATTCTGGGTATGACAGCTGACAATGCTGAGGAATTGCGTCAGATTATTCTTCAAGTTGTCAAAACTCATGAAGTTCGTTTGGGAAGGCGTGATGAATTTGGACAACGCTACACTCTAGATTTCACATTGGAATGGCAAGATAGAAGTGCGACCATTCGCAGTGCTTGGATTATCGAAGAAGGTTCTGATGTACCAAGATTAACTACCTGCTATCCTCTGTAATATTTGGATGTGATACAAGATGACTAAAAGTACAATTAAGTTACTGGATGTAATAGCACTGACAGTTGATCTACCTGAATATAATCTGTGGCGTGGTCAAGTTGGCACAGTAGTAGAATTATTAGCTGGTGGAGCTGCATTTGAGGTTGAATTTAGCGATCGCAATGGGCGCACATACGAATCTGTCGGTTTACGCTCAGAGCAAATTATGGTGTTACATTTTGAACCAACTTCTCCTGATTCAGTACCGGAAACGGTAACAGTGTAAGTGAGGGAAAGTGATGCTTTGGTTGGGCTACGCCTACACATTTATATATAAAAACGTGACACCTAATTCTTCGTCCAGCGCCAAAATTACGGGTTGCTTGGGACGAAGCTTTTGCAGCAATGGCAGAATAACAGGATGATATTCTCCTAGATGACTTAAATACAACTGACTGGGATCGGGTTGAGCGGTAATGTTGCACCTGATTCAGCAGCTTTTTCGTCAGTTCTTCCCTAGAATGATATTGAGCAACCTTTGGCAGAATATACCAATATGACGATTGTTGTTTCCCTTAGTCCTGAATTAGAAGCACGATTGCTAGAGAAAGCTGCAAGACAAGGGCAAGATGTGAGTTTTGTAGCAGCCGAATTACTAGCTAGCGCTCTTGAGTGGGAGTTGCAAGACTCACAGGAGGCTATCCAGGGTATTCAGCAAGGATTAAATGACTTTGATGCAGGTATGTTTCGTAGTTTTGAGGAGTTTGCTGAAGAAAAACGTCGCAAGTATAATCTGCCAGCTGATTCATGAAATACCGCATTGAAATTTCTAGTGTGGCTGAGGCTGAGGCAGATCGTGCTTTTTTACAGTTGTCTCAACTTACATCCCCTAGCAAAGCGAGTCAATGGTATGCAGGATTACTACTGGTGATTGAATCTTTGTCGCAAATGCCAAAGCGATGTTCTCTAGCAAGAGAAAACGAGTACTTTAGCCAAGAAATTCGTCAGATTCTTTATGGTCGAGGACGTAACTCATACCGTATACTTTTTACAATTTTGGAGAATCAAGAAGTATCTACAGTTCGAGTTCTTCATATACGTCATGCTGCACAGCAAACTCTTGGCGAACCTCCCAATAATCCTGATGAGATTTAATGCTTTATTGGCATAGTCGAAAAGAAAACTCAAGAAATATAAAATCAGAAGTGCGATCGCATTCCGCACCATTAGGTTAAAACTGAGCGATAAGATAAGGGTATAACCGTAGTTATACCAGTCTATGAAAACAGCCATTTCCATTCCCGATTCACTGTTTGAAGCTGCGGAAAATTTTGCTAAACGAATGGGGCTATCCCGTAGCGAGTTATATGCTAAGGCAATCCAAGAATACTTAAAAGCGCATAGCGGCGATCGCATTACGGAACAGTTGAATGCTGTGTACGCTGAGGAAGACAGTAGCCTCGATCCGTTGCTTGTTCAGCTTGAGCTTCAAACTTTGTCTGAGGACACCTGGTAATGCAACGAGGTGAAATTTGGTGGGCAGAACTGCCAACATCTGTTGCGTCTGAACCTGGATACCGCAGGCCAGTTTTGATTGTTCAATCTAATGATTTTAATCGCAGCCGAATTAGAACTGTGATTGTAGTTGCATTAACTACTAACCTGCGATTGGCTGATGCTCCGGGTAATGTTTTAGTTACTACTGATGAGACAGGTTTACCCCAAGATTCTGTTGTGAATGTGTCTCAAATCATTACTTTAGACAAGTCATTTTTGACGGAGCAGGTTAGCCAAGTTAGCGATCGCGTAATGTTTCTCGTTGAAGATGGTCTGCGGATGGTTCTGGCGTTACTCTAACTATATCTACAGAATTCAAAACTGGAACGATCGCGTTTTGAAGTCGTGTAATGCCTGCGGTAGGATGCGCTTACGCCTTTTTTAGTTGATAATTCATGTTTAAAGCTGCAACTTCCGAGTTCGCCAGTCAAACATTCGCCCTTTTTGCTCGACAATTCATGTTTAAAACTGCAACTTCCGAGTTCAAAACTTGAACAATGGTGTTCGCAAGTCAAACATTCGCCTTTTTTACTCGACAATTCATGTTCAAAGCTGCAACTTCCGAGTTCCGAACTTGAACGATGGTGTTCGCAACTCGAATTGTCACTCTTTTTTCTCAAAAATTCATGTTCAAAGCTGTAACTGCCAAAATTTTCTTAGCTTCTGCCTTCTGCCGTCTGCCTCCTGCCGTCTTCCACTAGTTACAATTCTCTAAGAAGCGATCGCGCTTTACTTGTTTCCCACAATCCCAGCCTAAATAATGCCATCTACAGATATAGGTTCTTTTAGTTGGCTGTTACAACAGTTTCAACTCAAGCCAGGTAAGCCAGCATTTGTCTACGGATTGCGGACTATTTTGGCGCTAGGTGTTCCGATTGCTGTCGGAATTATCACTGGTTATGGTGCAGCTAGTGCGATCGCAGTTATGGCGGCGATGTTCGTGAATATGGTGGATGTGGGCGGCGCTTATCGTCAAAAAGCCACGGCGATGATGGCAGCAACTATTGGGGTAACTGTAGCGTTCCTGTTAGCAAATTTAGTCAGCAGCACTATTTGGTTAGCACTTCCCACAACATTCATTGTCATCTTTTTCGCAGGTTTAGCGGGGCTGTTTGGCAGTGTGGCGGCTTCTGTCAGCTTGGTGATTTCGATTATGTATGTGGTGGCGCTGGCGAAATTTGCTTCATTTCCCGATTTATCTGCTGTGTTGTGGCAATGTTTGTTATCTCTAGCTGGGGGAATTTGGGCAATGGTGCTGTCTTTAGGGTTGTGGACGATACGTCCTTACACACCCGTGATGGAGTCTGTTGCTAAATGTTATCTCTCATTGAGTAAATTCGTGGAATTAGCCAGCCAGAGAGTGTTAAATCTGGAAGATATGCAAAATTGGGCACAACAATTTTTGCAAGCCCAGGATACTGTGACACAGGATTTAACTGATGCGCGGAATAATTGGGCATCTGTGTGGACTAGACAAAAAACCGTGAATTTACGGGGCAATCAGTTACTAATTTTAATCGAGGATGCCAACCAAATTATTAATTCTGTGGTGGCTGAGGTAGAATTATTAGCGATCGCTTCTTCAAGCCCCTTGTTTTCTGGGTTACAGCAGGAAATTTGGCAAGTAATGGCAGAGTTGGCAATTGCACTACAAACTCTCTCAGCCGCAATTGTTAAAGGTAGAAGTTCAGTTCACCTGGGAGATTTAGATAGAAAGATTGAAGCATTAGAACATCAATGGTTAATATTGCGCAGTCAAGTTGTTAGTCGAACAAACGATCTGCAAATAGATGAATATGCGGATTTAGTTAACTTACGGAAGATTGCAACTAGTCTGACAAAGCTGACTCAACAGCTTCATACCGATGGTGAGATTGTAGCTAATTTGCGTACAGGAAAACGCCATAGCCACATTTGCCGAGAAATTTCGCCTCCACAGCCATCAGAGGGCTTTTCTTGGATAAATACGCTACGGGATAATCTTAATTTTGATTCAGTTTTGTTTCGTCATGCCCTACGCCTAGCATTAATTACCACAATTGCCGAACTGGTAGCCTCAATATTGCAATTTCCCACAGGCTATTGGGTAACGCTAACAGCCGTAGTTGCACTTAAACCGAATTTTGGCGGAACTACCCAGACAACAGTGCAACGTGTCCTTGGTACTTTTATTGGTGGGATAATTGGTATTACTCTGGTTGTGCTGATCAAGAATCCCGTGGCGATCGCAATTTGGATTTTGCTGCTGATGTTTACGGCGATGTCAGTGCGATCGTTAAGCTACAGCCTATTTACTATGATGCAGACTCCCGTAATCATTCTGTTACTGAATGTTATTAGTACAGGTGGCTGGCAGATTGGAGTATTGCGGATTATTGATACCCTCGCTGGGGGAGTATTAGTACTGCTGGGTAGTTATTTGTTGTTTCCCCGTTGGGAACGTCAGCAACTCCCCACCCAACTAGAAAAAACCATAGGTGCAAATCTTGTCTACTTTCAACAAGTCATTGCTAATTATCTCAATTCTCGACAAGATACTACTGATGCTATTAACAAGCTACGCCATCAAGCTGCAATAGAAAACGTCAATGCTGAGGCGTCTGCACAAAGATTATTTAGCGAACCCCGTCACGTTCAAGGTGAAATCGAACCTGTAATGACGCTAATGATTTATATTCGCGCTTTTTTTAGTTCAGTGACAACCTTAGGCGAACATTTACAGGAATTTAGCGGCGATTATCAATTTACTGAACTCAAGCGATTAGCTGATGCGATTATCCAAGTTTTAGAGAACTTAGCCCAAGCACTGCAACAACAACAGTCACCACAACCCTTACCAGAACTAGATAGTTATCTCGAAGCAATTCACAATGAAATTGAACAGCTACATACAGTGCGGATATCAGAAATAGCCACAAATCCTCATGCTGTAACGCCGACATTACAAGCCGTGCGCGAACAAACTACCCTATCCACCGAGTTAGAGCGGATTGTCAATGAAGTTAAAATTATGCATTGTGCGATCGCGCTTTTGCAAAAATAATTGTCAGGGAAGAAAGGCAGAGGGCAGATGGCAGAAGGGGAGAAGATAAAAATTCAAAATTCAAAATTCAAAATTCAAAATTAAAGACATTGTTAATTGATTATTTATGCTTAGGAAAATTCCGAAATAAATACCATAAAACCACTACGTTAATTATAAATACAATTAATTTAATGGGGGATATTCCCCGAATTAGTTCATAAATTTCTGGGGAAATACTGATACCAACTAGGACTAATACTAAAATATGTGCCCATTGCTTTTCATACCATAAACCAATAGCTTCAATGGCAGTAACAATGGCATAAATACCAGCACCAATTCCGCTAAAAGCTAAAGTTTTAGGATTAAAGTTGAGAATTTTTTCTACAATCCAATCAATAATTCTGGCTTTACCTTCTAAAACATAATTTTGAGAAAAGTCTTGCAGATATTGATAATTTTTTAATGCAAATAATAAAGCTATAGCAGTAATCATCAATAGTGAAGCAGTAAAAGCCTTGTAAAAAACAATGGCTTTTAAGCCAAATGAACGCTGTTTCAAATAACCTCCTCAGTAAGAGAATTCTAACTCAAAAATATATTAAGCATCTATTTTTAGGCGTCCATAGCGAGCTGTGAAAGAATTTTCCGGGTTAGATTGATTAGATAACCAAGCCCACATTTGATCGCCAAAAGAAAAATGCCACCATTCTCTAGGGTTGCGTTGAAAACCAGCTCTTAACATGACATCGCATAATAACTGACGATGTGCATGATATTGCTGTGCTTGTGGATCTTGATTATTAGCATAGTAATCAGGAAGCGATCGCGCTGACATTTCATCAATTGGCGAACCCATATCAACAATTTGTCCTTGCTCGTTTACCAAAGTCACATCTATTGCTGCACCTGTACTATGAGGTGGGGGCGTTTTCTCATCTAAGCTAGGAGCCGCCCAAATTTGATAAACTAATTCCCACAGTTCTTGGCGTTGGGTTGGTGATAACTCCGCTTCAGTCAATCCTCTCTCATTTAAGGCTTGAGCAAAACTATAATCGACCATAAACTGTTGCACAGCTACCGGGCGATAAGCATCAAATATTTGAATGTACCAATGAGGACGCAGTAATTGAAGATAATTTTGCGCTTGAATTAAATTTTCTACCACAGTCTGCCGCAAATAATAGGGAGAATGTACTCCATAAGGTGCGCCTAATTTTTCATAAGGATGGGGAGATTCCACAGCAAATAGTTGTAAAGGAATCTCTACTAATGGTTCACCACATTCGCAGATTTGGATTTGGTGATAGGGTCTCATTCTCTATTTTGGATTTTGGATTTTAGATTTTGGATTGAGAGTGCTAATTATATCCCCGATTTTTTCTAAAAGTCGGGGATCTAGAAACAAAACCACATCTATTTTGAGAACCATAGTTTTAAAAGTAGTGGGAGCATCTTGCTCCCTGGTGGTAGTAGCGGGCAAGATGCCCGCACTACTCCTGGTTTCAAAATGGACGAGGTTAAATCAAAATTCATCAAATGAAACATCAGCAGCAATCTTTGGTTTTTTCAACTACCTCTGGTACTGGATCGTAACCACCGGGATGAAAGGGATGACAGCGTAATATGCGGCGAATTCCCATCCAAGTCCCCCGTAAAGCACCAAATCTCTCAATGGCTTGCATGGTGTACATAGAACAAGTCGGCTGAAAGCGACAGGTTGGGGGAAATAGGGGTGAAATAAACATTCTGTAGCCCTGAATCAGCCAAATCAATATTATTTTCATAGTCGCAACCAAATCTAATAAAGTAGAATGAGGACGCCAATTTTTCTTTCTAGTAATATCTTTGGTGAATACTTTTCCTGCTTTAGACTCAATTTCTCCTTTATGGCTACAAATTGCGATCGTTGCGGTTTGGGTGTTATTTATTTTAGCGATCGCTTGGGCAGTTAATCGCCTCGACCATAAAGATCCAGAAATTGTCCGCAAGATAGCGCATATTGGCATTGGTAATGTGATTTTACTCGCTTGGTGGTTAAATATTCCGGCTAGTCTTGGCATTACAGCTTCAATTTTAGGTAGCGCAGTCACCTTATTGTCCTACCGTTTGCCGATTCTCCCAGGAATTAATAGCGTTGGGCGTCAAAGTTTGGGGACATTTTTCTACGCTGTTAGTTTTGGCGTCCTCATTGCTTGCTTTTGGTATTTGCAACAACCCCACTACGCAGCCTTAGGTATTTTAGTCATGACATGGGGAGATGGACTAGCAGCTTTAATCGGTCAGCGCTTTGGTAAACATAAGTATAAAGTTTTTGGCTCCCAAAAAAGCTGGGAAGGTTCTTTGACGATGACTCTAGTTAGTTACCTCGTCAGCAGTTTAATTTTGCTCGGCGTTCAAGGGAATATTTGGCAAACTTGGGTAATATCTCTGTTAGTGGCGGTTGTAGCTACAGCTTTAGAAGCGGTTTCGCTGTTAGGTATTGATAATTTAACAGTTCCTCTAGGAAGTGCGGCTTTAGCGTTTCTGTTAGTTGAGCAATTGGTTTTCTAAGCCACTGTCTAAAATCCTGAGTTACAAACAATATCAGGCTGGCTTAACAAAATTACGGAAGTTTAACAAGTATACTAGTAACCTAGTTTTCAATAAATTCAAGATATTAAAATTACAATAGCTGTTTTATAAGTATAAAAAAATGAGATTTAGAGAATGGGCGACTAAGGTTATGCTAATTTGCCTATTGTTCGCCACTCTAATTTTGGCGCTGTTTGCTGGAAAATCCACCAAACCACAGAGCGATACTGCAAGCGCGATGTCAGATATTACATCGTGGAGTGAGTATCCTAAGGCACAATTACAATCAGCAAAAACTCAGGAGCGTGAATCTCAGGAGGAATTACTGAAATCACGGGTGAAAAAAAGTCCGCCTTTAGCTAGGTATAAAACAACTGCGGCTTTTGCTAAATACAAACCTCGGTATGAAGTTCGACCTGTAAATCCAACTAACTACGGTGAAAGATACGCTAAAGATATTTATGGTGCAGTATTACGCAATCAGCCGATTATAGTGCTACATGAAACGAGTAATTCTGCATCGAGCGCGATTAACTTTTTTCAAACACCTCATGACAATGAAAATATCCAAGCGAGTTATCACACTTTAATTAGGCGAGATGGAACGGTGGTTTATCTCATTCCACCAGAAAAGCGGGCTTTTGGTGCAGGTAATTCGGTATTTCAGGGGTCTGATGGTTTGGAAACGGTGAAAACTAACCCGAATTTACCGCCATCGGTGAACAATTTTGCCTATCATGTTTCATTGGAAACACCGCCGGAAGCTTGGGGAAATAATCGTATCCAATCGCATAGTGGCTATACTGATGCACAATATTATTCTCTGGCTTGGTTAATTGCTCAAAGCCAAGTTCCTGACGATCGCATCACAACTCATCAAGCTGTAGATCGTTCAGGTCAAAGAGTCGATCCGCTCAGTTTTGATTTTAATAAGTTTTTCTATTTACTTCATTCTTACCGTCAAAGTATTTCCTAATTGATAATTCGTAATTATTTACACACGATATAGGACTCATATCTGATTTCTGAAATACACGTAGTGGCATGGCAAGGCTAAAATGTTGCAATAAATTTCTGCTTCTACTCTGTGTTCTCTGCGCCTCTGCGGTTTGTTAATGCACTATTTTAAGCTTGTCACGCCACTACAGATACATAGATTTTTTCATAAATCAAATCGGATTCCTATACAGCATATTTTATGGCGAGTAGGGGCATGGCAGTGCCCATTGGTGTCAACTTAAATTAAAATGCTTACCCCACAAGCCTTTTACCCCTCCCCTCACCCCTCCCCTTGCCAAGGGGAGGGGAAGTTTTGGCTTTAGACAAAACTGGGGTGGGGTAACGCGGAGCTTAATGGTAAGTGATGGAATTAAAAATCGAGTCTTGGCAAGGGTTTCTCGTTAAGTTGACACCAATGGGCACTGCCATGCCCTTAATAATTATCTATACCTCACCAAGTTGCAATCTGCTGTATTTTATTGAACCACAGAGGCGCAGAGAACACAGAGAGAAGAGGAGGATTGTAATTCATGATAATTACGAATTACGAATTACTAAAGCTATAGATTTGCTGAGTTTCTAAGCGATCGCAAATTGCTGAGGGTAATGTACCATCTGTAAAGGTCTGGCGATCTAGTTGAACTTGTAGGTTCGTTAGCGGATCGTTACCGACTGAAATCAGAAATTCGAGTTTTTGAATTTCCGGTAAACTCAGTAAATGGTCGAGAATTTGGGCGATCGCTTGGAGATAAGGATGATTTCTTTGCTGATACCAATCGCTAGCAGCTACTTTCGGTTGGTCAAAACCTAAGTGTACTGTTAAGGATGGTTTATCAAAAAGAGCGATCGCTAATGGTCGCGCTTCTTCTTGTAGCAATAGGTGATGATTTTTCGCCAAATTCCGAATTTTTTCTAGGCGTTCATAGCGTTGTGTCACCGATTCGGGATCGTCTTGCCAATGAATTGCTACTGTGACTAAATAAGTTTGCAGTAGCATGTGACCTAGTTTCTGTGCTTTGGTGGCTAGGTAGTAAGAATTGTAGTCATTCGCCTCAATCAATAACGGAACGCGATCGACTACTTCCAAGCCATAGCCTTTAACCCCCGCAATTTTCCGGGGATTATTGGTAATCAGGCGGATTTTTTTGATACCCAAATCCATGAGCATTTGCGCACCCATACCATAATCTCGCAGGTCAGCCGCAAATCCTAAGCGCTCGTTGGCTTCTACTGTATCCAAGCCCATATCTTGTAAGGAATAGGCTTTGAGTTTGTTAATTAACCCAATTCCTCGTCCTTCTTGACGCAGGTATACGACAACACCTTGTCCAGCCACTTCAATCATCTTTAATGCGGCTTGCAGCTGCATTCGACAGTCGCAGCGCAAAGAACCTAAGGCGTCGCCAGTTAAACATTCTGAGTGCATCCTGACCATCACTTCTTGGTCTTTGAAGCTGGCGGGATCGCCCTTGACAATGGCTACATGTTCGCAATTATCGAGGGTGTGGCGGTAAGCATAGATTTTGAAGTGACCGAACTGAGTCGGTAACTCAGCAATGCTTTCACGAGTAACTAAGCGATCGTGCTGGAGCCGATAACTAATTAAGTCAGCAATACTAATAATTTTGAGATTGTGACTGCGAGCATACTCAATGAGCTGGGGTAACCGCGCCATTGAACCATCGGGGTTTTGAATTTCACAAATGACCCCAGCCGGATATAACCCTGCTAATCGAGATAAGTCTACAGCTGCTTCTGTATGTCCCGCCCGCTTGAGTACGCCACCTTCTTTAGCGCGAATCGGGAAAATATGACCAGGACGACGTAAATCTAAAGGTTTGGTGGCTGGGTTCAGGGCTACTTGAATAGTCCGGGCGCGATCGTCGGCGGAGATCCCGGTACTGACACCCAAATGCGGCCCAGCGTCAATGCTGACGGTAAAAGCTGTCTGGTTAGTATCTGTAAGCTTGCTCACCATTAACGGTAAGTCTAGTTCATCGAGGCGATCGCCTGTCATTGCCAGACAAATCAATCCCCTAGCTTCCACTGCCATGAAATTAATGGTGTCGGGTGTCGCAAATTGGGCTGCACAAATTAAGTCGCCTTCATTTTCCCGATTTTCGTCATCTACCACGACGATCACCCGACCAGCTTTTAAATCCGCTAAAGCTGCATCAATGGAATCAAACTTAAATGGTGAACTATTACCGTTATCAGCTGACGCTGCGCCATCATTTTCTGACTCAGGCGAGCGATCGAGCGTTTGCTCTAGCGGAGCGATTCCAGTGCTCTGGTCGCTAGAGTTTAAAGAAGTGGCTTGTGACTGCTGTTTAGTCTTAGGCTTTGACACAGAGTAATTCCAGCTACCAAAAGTAAATTTTTTTTACAATTTCTTCTTTTAGATTGTAGCTCGTTTAATGGGCATAGGAGTACATTGGCATTGAATTGATATCATGACCAGAATTTGTGCTTTAAAATTAAGGTTTATTACTCAAATGCAGCAGCAATACGTCTTTAACGGCAGTATACTGTCAAGCTCATACCATTAAATAACAGGTGTGGGATTGTGTGAATATGACATTTTCACAAGGTTTGATTTGTTATGTACTGAAGTCAGCAAGCAGTTGATACTCCCACCCCTGGGAAGAAAAAACGCAAAAACTGACTTTTGGTGAGACCATAGAATCTCATTGCTATTAAGTTTGGAGCCATCTATACCCTGGCTCAATTCCGTGGCTAATTGCGCCTTGCGCTTCTGGTCGCTGATATGTTGATAGCTAAGAACTCATAAACAAAAGCGGATAAGGATTTTATCATTATGGGCAAAAATGGACGCGTACCAGTTGGGATTGTTGGCGCGTCAGGCTATGGCGGAGTACAGTTAGTTCGCTTACTAATGGATCATCCAGAAGTCGAACTAGTTTATTTAGGCGGTGAGAGTAGTGCAGGTAAACCCTTTGCGGATCTCTACCCCCATCTGGCTCATGCAGTTAACCTGCCAATTGAAGCGGTAGATTCAGAAATTATCGCCCAGCGCTGTGAAGCAGTATTTTTATCTCTACCAAATGGTCTGGCTTGCCAAATTACGCCAAAACTGATAGAAAAAGGCATTAAAGTGCTGGATCTCAGTGCTGATTATCGATTTACGAATTTGGCAACCTATACCACTTGGTATGGGACAGAGAGAAGCGATCAAAAAGTAGCAGCTTCAGCAGTCTACGGATTACCAGAACTTTATCGCGATCGCATTGCCGAAGCGCAGCTAGTAGGCTGTCCCGGTTGCTATCCCACAGCTAGTCTTCTAGCGCTTTCACCACTCTTAAAGCAGGGCTTAATTATGCCCGAAACCGCCATTATTGACGCAAAATCTGGTACATCTGGTGGCGGAAGACAAGCGAAAATTAATATGCTCTTAGCTGAGGCAGACAACTCCCTCGCTGCATACGGAGTTGCGCGTCATCGCCATACCCCAGAAATTGAGCAAATTTGTAGTGAATTGGCAGGACACGAACTCACAGTTCAATTTACACCCCATCTCATCCCAATGGTGCGCGGGATTTTGGCTACTGTATATGCCACACTCCGCGATCCCGGTCTTGTCAGGGATGATATGGTAACAATTTATAATGCCTTTTACCGTAATGCTCCTTGGGTCAAAGTCTGCGAAAGCGGCGTATACCCGCAGACTAAGTGGGCAAGCGGTAGCAATCTTTGCTATATCGGTATAGAAGTTGACCCGCGTACCAGGCGCGTGATTGTGATGTCAGCAATCGATAACCTAATTAAAGGGCAAGCGGGTCAAGCGATTCAGTGTTTAAACATCATGATGGGTTGGGATGAAACCTTAGGGTTGCCTAAGTTGGGGTTTTATCCGTAATGGGGCATTGGGCATTGGGCATGGGGCATTGAAAAAAATTTTGGATTTTGGATTTTAGATTTTAGATTGGAATCCAAAATCGCAAATCTAAAATCTAAAATTCTCCCTGCCCCTAGCCCCTACTTCGGCCCTAAGCCAACTGCACCGGCATACAGGGCGCGATCGCCTAATTCATCTTCAATGCGCAGCAAGCGGTTGTATTTGGCAACTCTTTCGCTACGACATAAAGAACCTGTTTTGATTTGACCGGCACGGGTAGCAACCGCTAAATCCGCAATTGTGGTGTCTTCTGTTTCGCCGGATCTATGGCTAATTACTGAGCGGAAACCGTTGCGGGTAGCGAGGTCAATTGTTTCCAAAGTCTCGGTCAAAGAACCAATTTGATTGAGTTTAATCAAAATGGCGTTGCCGGCTTTTTGTTCAATGCCTTTTTGCAAGCGAGTAGCGTTAGTTACAAATAAGTCATCGCCAACCAATTGCACCTGGGAACCTAACTTCTGGGTGAGCAATTGCCAACTCTGCCAATCTTCCTCATGTAAGCCGTCTTCAATGGAGACAATGGGGTATTGGCTAACTAACTGGGCTAAATAATCAATAAATTCTGTGGGTGCATGGGGTTTACCATCGTAAACATACTGCCCATTTTTGTAAAATTCGCTAGCGGCTACATCTAAAGCTAAGGCTACTTGTTCTCCGGGTTTGTAACCTGCTTTCTCGATGGCTGCAACTAGCAATTCCAAGGCTACCTGATTCGATTCTAAGTTGGGTGCAAAGCCACCTTCATCGCCCACACCAGTTAGTAAACCCTTTTCATCCAATACCTCGCTCAGGGTTGCAAATACTTCCGCACCCCAGCGCAAAGCTTCTTTAAAAGAAGAAGCGCCAACTGGGACAATCATAAACTCTTGAAAATCTACGTTGTTTGCTGCGTGGGCACCACCGTTAATGACGTTCATCAATGGTACTGGCAACAAATTCGCTAAAGGCCCGCCCAAATAGCGATATAAGGGAATTCCCAGGGATTCAGCACCAGCTTTGGCGGCGGCGAGAGAAACTGCCAAAATTGCGTTTGCACCTAAATTAGCTTTGTTGGCAGAACCATCGAGGGCAATCATTGTCCGGTCGAGGAGTTCTTGGTTTAGGACATCCAAGTTTAATAACTTTGGTGCCAGTACCTCTTGGACATTTTGTACTGCTTTGAGTACACCTTTACCGCCATAACGGCTTTTATCTTTATCCCGGAGTTCGTGGGCTTCAAAAGTGCCGGTAGAGGCTCCACTGGGAACTTGTGCTAGTCCGACAGCACCGTTGAGCAAATGTACTTCTGCTTCAACTGTAGGTCTACCCCGCGAGTCGAGAATTTCACGGGCAACAATTGCCTCAATGGCAGAATCTAAAATTGTACTCATGTGTGGTTGATCCTTTGTTTCCTTGTTTAGAAATGCGATCGCTTAACAATCGCCAACAGTACAGTCAGTCATTTACCCAATCGCTAGCATAGGCGTTTACGTGACGCTGTAGGCTGAGATTAAAGAATATTTCCGGTGATTACGTCAACTGATTGACAATTGGGTATGGGCATGGGGCATTGGGCATTGGGCATTGGGCATTGGGCATGGGGCAGACGCGATGAATCGCGTCTCTACAATTGTCTTCCTTGTCCCCCTTGTCCTCCTTGTCCCCCTTGTCCCTGCGTAGCAAATTAAAATCGGTAAAGAACTAATCAGGAGTTAATGATGCGCTTACTTCATACAATGCTACGGGTGGGCAATCTTGAAGAGTCTTTGAAATTCTACAGTGAAGTCCTGGGGATGAAATTACTGCGGCGAAAAGATTATCCAGATGGGAAATTTACACTAGCTTTTGTGGGCTATGGTGACGAAAGTGACCATACGGTTCTCGAACTAACTTACAACTGGGGGGTGGAAAAATACAATTTAGGTGATGCCTACGGTCATATTGCCCTTGGTGTTGATGACATTTACGGCACCTGTGAAGAAATCAAAAAACGTGGCGGTAAGGTAGTGCGGGAACCTGGCCCAATGAAGCACGGGACTACCGTCATTGCATTTGTAGAAGATCCAGATGGGTATAAAGTAGAACTGATTCAATTGGGTACTCAGGGACACGAGAAAAAACAGGAATCACAAACACTGGTAGCGCAGTAATTATCAAAAAATAATTCGGCTCGCCCAGTTTAGCGCGAAGCAGTGCCTGGGGCTAAAGATTAATTTTCCGAGTTATCGGATTTTCAGTCAAGACTGGATGACTCAGGCATTGCGATCGCGATCGCTCAAAATTGTAAAGAAGTAATTTCGATTACTTCGTACTTCTCCAAACAAACTCATACCACAAATAGCTGTTTGTTGAAGTATCTCTATGTTATGGAACTGAAAGATTTATCTGTTAACAAACTCATCGGAAAATTGATTAACAAATTCACTGTAAATGCCTTTTGTGATTTTCCTGAGTCTACTCAGCAGTAGCTAGATGCGGTGAGAAAGCTCAACTCTATGCGATAGCATGACTTATAGGCAGATCTCACAAAATAGGTAATGTGTTGCACTACAATCAATTACTAAGTTTAAATTGCAACTTCAGATACAAGCTAATACATGGCAATAATGTTTCGATATTTGATATGAAGTTAGGATATAAAGCTTTTCCTTTGCATTAAATCCAAAACCCTAGCCCCTAGCCCCTAGCCCCTAGCCCCTTTTCTCAGGCAGTAAGAACATCGCTATTAGGACTTACGCACCGAACACAAAAACCCTCACCAGGGTGGTCAAAAGTCAAAAGTCAATGGTCAAAATTCAAGTTTTTGGACTATGGACTATTGACCATTGACAAAAAGCATGAAAAATATCTGACACTGCGTAAGTCCTAGCTATATATTGCGCTTTTTGTGCGTTTATTCCTCCCTAATCGCCAATTTATACAGTAAAATTCGCCACCTAATGTCAGTCAAGTCAACCTGACAGTGGCTCTTAAATTTGAAATCTCCACCAGAAAATTCTCAAGATGCAACCTACAGATCCCAATAAATTTACTGATAAAGCCTGGGAAGCAATTGTTAAATCTCAGGATATAGTCCGTGCTTATCAACAACAGCAATTAGATGTTGAACATTTAATTATTGCTCTGTTAGAAGAACCTACTAGTTTAGCAATACGTATTCTCGCCCGCTCTGAGGTCGATCCGATTCGCTTGCAAGAGCAACTGGAAGCTTTTACCAAAAAACAACCGAGAGTGGGTAAAAGCGATCAACTGTACTTAGGACGTAGTTTAGATGTTCTCCTCGATCGCGCTGAAGAAAATCGCGTCAGGATGAAAGATGGCTTTATTTCTGTAGAACATATATTGCTGGCTTTTGCTGAAGATGAGCGGATTGGGCGACGACTCCTGAAAGGCTTTAATTTAGATATTAGTAAGCTAGAATCGGTAACCAAAACTGTGCGTGGTAGTCAAAAAGTTACCGATCAAAATCCAGAGTCTCGCTATGAAGCTTTGCAAAAATTTGGCAGAGATTTGACAGAACAAGCAAAATTAGGCAAGCTTGACCCAGTAATTGGGCGCGATGATGAGATTCGCCGGGTGATTCAGGTATTATCGCGTCGCAGTAAAAATAATCCCGTATTAATTGGCGAACCGGGAGTTGGAAAAACTGCGATCGCGGAAGCTTTAGCTCAACGCATGGTAAACGGTGACGTTCCTGAATCGCTAAAAAACCGTCAGCTAATTTCTCTAGATATTGGTAGTTTAATTGCTGGTGCCAAATACCGAGGTGAGTTTGAAGACCGATTAAAAGCAGTTCTCCGGGAAGTTACGGAATCAAACGGGCAAATCGTTTTGTTTATTGACGAACTGCACACTGTTGTGGGTGCGGGTTCCAATCAACAAGGGTCAATGGATGCAGGGAATTTACTTAAACCCATGTTAGCGCGGGGTGAGTTGCGTTGTATTGGCGCGACTACTCTAGATGAGTTCCGCAAACACATTGAGAAAGACGCAGCTTTAGAACGGCGGTTTCAGCAGGTATTTGTCGATCAACCCACTGTAGAAAATACAATTTCCATCTTGCGGGGGTTGAAAGAACGTTATGAAGTGCATCACAACGTTAAAATTTCTGATTCCGCCTTAGTAGCTGCTGCCACTTTGTCAGCGCGTTATATTTCTGACCGATTTTTACCAGATAAAGCCATTGACTTAGTAGATGAAGCCGCCGCCCAGTTGAAAATGGAGATCACCTCCAAACCGGCGGAATTGGAAACTATCGACCGTCGCCTGATGCAGCTAGAAATGGAAAAGCTGTCATTAGCTGGGGAAGATAAAGGTACGCCGCAAACCAAGGAACGTTTGCAGCGAATTGAAGAAGAAATTAGCACATTGACAGTTAAACAGCAAAAATTTAACGATCAATGGCAAGGTGAAAAGCAGCTATTGGAAGCAATTAGTGCTTTAAAGAAAGAAGAAGACGCTTTACGGGTACAAATTGAGCAAGCAGAACGAGATTATGACCTAAATAAAGCTGCTCAATTGAAGTATGGCAAATTAGAAGGAGTACAGCGCGATCGCGAAGCTAAAGAAGCACAACTGTTAAAAATTCAAAGTACAGGCGCTACCCTACTGCGAGAGCAAGTTACAGAAGCCGATATTGCGGAAATCGTCGCTAAATGGACAGGAATCCCCGTAAATCGCCTGATGGAGTCAGAAAGACAGAAATTACTGCAACTTGAACATCATTTACATCAACGAGTAATTGGACAACAAGAAGCAGTCACAGCCGTAGCTGCAGCCATTCGCCGTGCTAGGGCGGGGATGAAAGACCCCAGTCGCCCAATTGGTTCATTTTTGTTTATGGGGCCTACAGGCGTAGGTAAAACAGAACTCGCTCGCGCTTTAGCACAGTTTCTCTTCGATTCTGATGATGCTTTAATCCGCTTAGATATGTCCGAGTACATGGAAAAGCACTCGGTTTCTCGGTTGGTAGGTGCGCCTCCAGGGTATGTTGGCTATGAAGAAGGCGGTCAACTTTCCGAAGCTGTGCGCCGTCATCCTTACTCTGTGGTGTTATTGGATGAAGTCGAAAAAGCTCACCCCGATGTGTTCAATATTTTATTGCAAGTATTGGAGGACGGTAGAATTACTGATTCCCAAGGCAGAACAGTAGATTTTCGCAACACTGTGATTGTGATGACCAGTAACATCGGTAGCGAACACATCCTCGATGTATCTGGTGATGACTCCAAGTATGCAATGATGCAAAATCGGGTAATGGAAGCTTTGCGATCGCACTTCCGCCCAGAATTTGTCAATCGTGTGGATGAACCTGTGATCTTCCATACCCTCAGTCGTTCTGAAATGCGCAATATTATCTACATTCAACTGAAACGTGTAGAAAATCTCCTGAAAGAGCAAAAAATTTCTTTTGAAATCTCTGCTGCTGCTTGCGACTATTTAGTAGAAACAGGTTACGATCCCGTTTATGGTGCGCGTCCCCTAAAACGAGCAATTCAAAGGGAAATTGAAAACCCCATCGCTACTAAATTACTAGAAAATAGCTTTATTTCTGGAGACACAATTCAGATTGACAAAGGTGAAACCGGACTGACTTTTAATAAAAAAGTCACAGTGAAAGTAGCACCACAAACCACTGTTCAGTTGTTAGAACCTTCGGCTGATATTTAAAACATTTTCAGCGTATAGAGGCGTTTCCTTAAACGTCTCTACATTCAAATTGCAATTTAATTACTCATACCAATTCTCTATAGCAATCCTCAATGAATTATAAATACTTACAGCATATTTCAAATAAATGAGGTACAAGCTTCGGGGCAAATCCCCGTATGTAGCGTAAGCCGCTCTGTTAAACCTACCCAAAATTACCCAAGTCTAGACTTAACTGGACATGCAAAATTTTGGTGTTAACTTCCTGTTTCATTGTGGTCTTAGGATGACTCCTAAGAGGTTTGTCCACTCCGCAAGCTGACACGGTAGAGCTTACCGCCCAACGGGAGAGCCAGTTCGCCTACGAGAAACCCCTGCGTACCCGTCACTGGCTCACCACATCTGAACATTTTGGAATATGAATTCCATCAAACCAACGCTCTAGATTCTTTGATGCGTTTAAATCTCTATCCTCAATGTGATTGCATTCTGGACAGACGTAAACGCGATTTTTTAAAGGCATCTTATGACGATGCTGACCACAATTAGAGCAAATCTGAGAACTAGGAAACATCCTATCAAAAGCGCGTTAATTTGCTAGAAAATTTTTCAGTCTTGTACTCTAACTGACGCTTGAATTCATACATACCACAATCAGCAATAGCACCTGCTAATTTATGATTTTTCAAGAATGCTTTGATTGACAAATCCTCTATCTTTATCTCGCTGTGGTTTTTAGCTAAATAGTGAGTTAATTTGTGTATTGCATCTTGGCGAATATTACTGACTGTGGCGTGTATTCTACTTAGTTTCTTAACAGCTTTAGCTCTATTTTTAGAGCCTTTTACCTTCCTGCTAACACTACGCTGTAAACGCTTCATGCGTCTATTCATACGTTTGTAAGCTTTGGGATTTTTAAACACCTTGCCTGTGCTGGTTACAGCTAATTCTTTGATACCAATATCAACGCCTACAATCGGTCTATTAGCCGCAACAGATGGTTTATCAATCTCATATTTGATGGCAATAAACCATCTATTAGCTTGGCGTGAAATGACACAATTATGAATGAGCGTACATGGTAATGGTTCGGCTAATTTTACCCAACCTATTGACGGTAATTTAACACGCTTACCATCATTTTTAATCATTGGCTTGGCTTTGGTTCCCGATTCTAAATAGAAAGAATCTCTTTGACCTTTCTTTTTGAAAAGAGGTTGTTTTGATACCTTTTTAAAGCATCTATCCCAAGCCTGCCGTAAATCCGCTAACGCTTTTTGTGGAACATTTTTATTAACTTCATAATACCAATCATGCTGTGATTTCACCTCTGCAACTAATCTTTTATGTAAATCAATTGCTGATGGAATTTTTACAGCTTTGTTAGTTTCGCGCTGTTTCAAAACCTCTATAATTGCAGCATTTGCCCAATTATAAGCATGACGCGCCACACCACAAGCTTTTTTAAATGCTGTTTGTTGCTGATTATTTGGCATCAATGCTGTTTTGAAACTGAGTAACATTGCTCGACCTTCAATGTAGGCTATAATATCTAGTATATCAGATACATTGCTCTTTATGTATGCCGAAAATCAAATTCCAGCCTAAGAATAAAGTGGCTTTTGATAAAGCTCCTGTACAGTTCAAAGTTCTGCCAGGTGTGAGGGAGAAATTAAAAACCGTTCCAGACTGGCAGGAACGGTTGAGAGAATATGTTGATCAGTTAATTCAAGATGTGGACGATTAGGAAGCTTTGTCTGTATCTGGGCAGAATTTAGTCAACAGTTTCTAACCCTTGGGTGGGGAGCGTCAAAAAAAAATATCTCACTCATAAATAGGGTGCGTTAAAGTTTGTTAACGTGCCCTATTGGATTTTGTTACCATATTTTGTCTATTAATTCTGGCACTGTAATATTTATTAACAAAACAAAAAAAGTTTTTTACTTACGTATTTCAGAATTTAGCTGATCATTCGCTAACAATCCGGTATAGTTTTGCATGGGTTTGGTAGCTAGATAGCTGCTACCTCAAACCTTGTTTAAGGTAACCTAATTCAGCACTTCACAGACTTAAAAAATGAAATATCGGGGTTTTGAAATTTTGTCCGCCAAATATCTCAGTTCTGTTTTTGGCAGTAGTCCTACATCTCATCTACCATTGCGAGCCGGATTAACTACTGCATTAGTTATTGCCACTGGTTTAATCTTACCAGGTGGGGTCAATGCCGATCCCAGTCCCCAGAAAGCGATGTCTACGACGGGCTACGCCTACGCGCCAAATCTCATAGCCCAAGTTCCCGCCACTGGAACTGTAATTTACGTGAACCCAGCCACCGGTGCAGATACAGCCGGTGGGGGAACACAAGCTGCACCTTTTAAAACTATTACCTTTGCTCTGAGTCAAGCTCAAGCAGGGACAGTGATTCAACTCGCTGCGGGAAATTATAACCAGCAAAGTGGAGAAACTTTCCCTCTGTTAATGAAATCAGGGATTACACTGCGCGGTGATGAAGCCAGCAAAGGGCAAACCGTCATAATTACAGGTGGCGGTTTTTATACTAGCCGTACCTTTGCCAGACAGGATATTACAATTCTGGCGGAAAACAATACAGCGATCGCCGGTTTGACTATCACCAACCCTAATACAAGGGGTACGGCTGTCTGGGTAGAATCCACTAATCCCCTGATTACAAATAACACCTTTACTAAAAGTGTAAGAGACGGAGTTTTTGTCACAGGTACAGGGAATCCCAAAATTGAAAATAATATCTTTGTGCAGAACACAGGTAATGGAATTTCCGTAACTAGATCTGCCCAAGGTGAAATTCGCAACAACTTATTTCAGGATACTGGTTTTGGAATTGCGATCGGTGGAGCTTCCACACCTTTAGTAGTCGAAAACCAAATTATCCAAAACCAAGATGGTCTTTTTATCTCCGAAACTGCTAAACCTGTCCTTCGCAAAAATATCATTCAGAGCAATAAGCGGGATGGGGTGGTAGCGACTATTAGCGCCCTTCCAGACTTGGGAACTACGGAAAATCCTGGTGGTAACCTCATCCGAAATAACACCCGTTATGATGTGCATAATGCCACAACTAGTAATAAGATTAGTGCTATTGGCAACGATATCGATCAAAAGCGCATCTTTGGTTCCGTAGAATTTGTTGCTGCTAATGTTGGTGGTGCTACCGCCTTTAATGATGTGCCAACAGGTTACTGGGCTAAGGCTTATATCGAAGCCTTATCCTCGCAAAAAATTATTGCTGGTTTTCCTGATGGTACCTTTAAACCCAACGATCCTGTAACTCGCGCTCAATTCGCCACCATTATTAATAAAGCTTTTGCACCGCCAGCAAAACGCCCAGCCATTCAATTTAAGGATGTCAAAAGTGATTTTTGGGCTTTTGCAGCAATTCAATCTGCTTACCAAAGTCAGTTTGTTTCTGGCTATCCTGATGGCACATTTAAACCACAGCAACAAATTCCCAGAGTACAAGCTTTAGTAGCTTTAGCTAGTGGTCTTAATTTAACTACAGACAATCAAAATATCCTCAGTTTCTACACTGATGCTGCCCAAATTCCCAAATATGCCCTAAATCAAATTGCGGCGGCAACTGCCAAGCAATTAGTGGTTAACTATCCTACAGTGAAGCAACTTAATCCTAATCGGGATGCAACCAGAGCTGAAGTAGCAGCCTTTGTCTACCAAGCACTAGTCAATGCTGGACGCGCGCCAGCCATTCCATCAGCCTATTTAGTTACAGCTCAGTAAGCAGTAGTTAGGACTATTGTCCACAACCCAAAAGCCGAAAATTTGAACCGGCAATGGGCTGAAAAAGTCCTAGCATCAAAAGGGAGAGGTAAATTTAGCTTACCTCTCCCTCTACTATTTGATCGTTCTTAAATTAGCTAGAACAGGAAGAAGCCTCACACCTACCCGATAGGGAGGTGTTGAGATGAATTGCGAGCGAGATGACGACAGTCCTGTGACCGACCCAATCGCAGAGCGCGAAATTAGGCAGGAGGACATGGAGGAAACGAGCAAAATATTTCATAATTTGGTACAATAAGCTTGGTTAACTTCACCCGTATTGGTGTCTGATAAGCCTCTGCCCAGTGGCATTGCGACCATTGGTAAGCGACTCCGTTGCACAGCAAGCGAAGTAAGTAGGCACATCTTGATAAATACAAATCACCTCCGGGTTTGTCCAATAGTGCAAATAAGCCAGCATTTCATCCAGGACAGTAAAATTTGTAGGGTACAAGGTAAGAAATTACTTAGTCTGCGGTAGGGCATTCCGTAGACTTAAAACAAAGCTCATCGCCTCCGTTCGCGTAGCGTCTCCGTCAGGAGAAGCAATAGCTGGATTGGGTGAGAAGCCCACACTGTACTGCTTGCAGTCAGTGTGGGAGTATGTCACACGAACACAAACTGAGTTGTGTTGGTGAGGTTCAATTGGCCAAAAGCAGCACCTGCGGTAACGCCTTGAACAAGAGCAATTAGATCATCATCTGTAGTACTGGCGGTTGAATTTATGTCATAAATACCCACTCCTGTAAATCCTCCTGCAATAACACTATTTACTAACCGATAGTCAGCTGCTGCCCCCCTAAGCTGAATTCGATCTAACTCATTTGTTGGTTCTGGTGCCCCTAGAGAATTACTGAGGTCAAAATCAGTAATGCGAGCGAAATCAGCATTGCCGGCAGAGTCATAGAGGATCGAGCCAAATATACCGCCCGTGCCCAGTACGAAGGTATCTCGATCCAAGGAACTACCGCTTGTCAACACATCTATTTGACCATCTCCACCACCGGTCAAGATGTCATTGCCAGTACCACCGATGAGCGCGTCGTTGCCTGTGCCGCCGTTGAGCGTGTCATTGCCGCCTTCGCCGTTGAGGGTATCATTGCCCGCACCGCCGTTGATCGTGTTGGCAGAAGCGTTCCCCGTAACGCTGTCATTACCCCCACCCATCGTCGCATTCTCGAAGTTGATGTAGCTTTCACCGCCAAAGTTTGTCAGACCGGTTGCCATGTTGAAGACATAGTTCCCATTGAAGGCAGTATGGTCGATTAGGTCAACACCTGTGCCACCATCCATCGTCTCGCCGCCGAGTCCAGAGAACATCACATCGTTGCCAGCATCACCACGGTAAGTACCGCCATCGCCGTCTGAACGGATGATGTCATTACCATCACCGCCGTTGAGCGTGTCCCTACCACTGCCGCCGATGAGCGAGTCGTTGCCCGTGCCGCCGATGAGTGAGTCGTTGCCCGTGCCGCCGTCGAGCGTGTCATTGCCGCCTTCGCCGTTGAGGGTATCATTGCCCGCACCGCCGTTGATCGTGTTGGCAGAGGCGTTACCCGTAACGCTGTCATTACCCCCACCCATCGTCGCGTTCTCAAAGTTGATGTAGCTTTCACCGCCAAAGTTTGTCAGACCGGTTGCCATGTTGAAGACATAGTTCCCATTGAAGGCAGTATGGTCGATTAGGTCAACACCTGTGCCACCATCCATCGTCTCGCCGCCGAGTCCAGAGAACATCACATCGTTGCCAGCATCACCACGGTAAGTACCGCCATCGCCGTCTGAACGGATGATGTCATTACCATCACCACCGTTGAGGGTATCTCTGCCAGTGCCGCCGATGAGCGAGTCGTTACCTAAGCCGCCGTTAAGGATATCGTCACCCGCGCCGCCATTAATTGTGTCGTTGCCGCCATTACCGTTTAGGACGTTATTCAGGCTGGAGCCAATGATTGTCTCACCGCCTTGGCTACCCCCGACATTCTCGAAGTTGAGAATAGTTTCCGTATTACCACCACTGACTGAAGTGACACCTGTTGCCAAGTTGATGGTGACTGTGGAAGAGAAGTTAACACTGGAATAATCAATCGTGTCGATACCAGTTCCACCATTGTGGACATCAAAGCTTACAGCATCGTCATCGATAACCCTATCGTTGCCAGCGCCGCCGTTGACGGTATCTCTTCCCGTGCCGCCGTTGAGGGTATCGTTAGTGCCAAGAGCGTTGATAGTGTCATTACCGCCAAATCCGTTAATGATATCAGGTTGATCAATACCAAAGATTAGATCAATTTGACCGGGCAGATTGTTAGGGTTATTGTCGCCGTTAATAATTGCCATAATAAGTATCTCCTTCCATGAAAATATAAAGAAACTAACTCGTTACTTTCTGATAAAGAAACGAGGTGTATTACTGAGAAGGTTGAACTTTCAGTGTTTTTACACTATTAGGCAGGAGAGTAGTATGTATAGTACCCCGAAGGGTACCTTTTTATAGAAAGCGCCGGGAAACTCTGATCCGTGGGTGGAGAAAGATAGCCGCCCCGCCGCTTGGGGCATTGGTGATTTCTTCACAATGCGCCATTCTCTTGTAGGTGGCGTTTTTTATCGTAAATAAAAGGGTTTAAGACCCCTGCGTCTATACGTAGTATCATTCTCAGTCGGGGTTTAAATCCCCGACTGAAAATGTCTTTAATTTTGAATTTTGAATTTTGAATTTTGAATTTTGAATTGTTAATTGGATCTTTGTTCACAAGCAGAGATATCGGTGAACCCACCCCTACCCAGGCGCAGCAACATCAGTTTGAAATCCTGCTTTTTTCAAAGCCAGGAGAGTTCAAAATCCATACAACATTAAAGCGCCAAGATTAACAATTTGTTAGCTTGACGCTTTAAAAATTACTAATTTTATTAAATCAGGGCCTCATAATTTAACTGACCCTTATTTATGGATTTATATTCAGGGTCTTTATATGGGCTGACCCCGTTTGAACAATTTTCAGTTTCTCAGAAATTTTTTTAATTTCAGTTTTTCTAATATTTTTTTTATGTTTTCTGTCTTTAGGTTTCTAAAATTGAATAAAAGTTAAGTAATTTAAAGACTATAAACATATATAAAGTAAAAGCAGTTGCAAATTAATTGCTTAACTTTGACTTAATTTATGAACGTTTTTGTCTGTTTTCTTCCCAACGCCAAAGAAATATCATCAAAGCGACAATTCCTATCTGCAATAAGAAATTAGGTAATCCACTCTCAACATCTTTTCCCGCTAGCAGTTTGAAAAAAAATACGAATGCGCCAATAAAAGCAGAAGCACCAAAAGCAACATAGCTAAATTTTCTTAAGCCACGATAAGGAGCCTTCATTTCTGCTTTCAGGCGAGCATATTGTTCCGAGTTTAGGCGACTTTTGGGATTTTGTTCTACCATGCGTAAAAACTATGCTATAATTACGAACTGTATGCGCCGATGTGGCTCAGTGGTAGAGCAGCTGATTCGTAATCAGCAGGCCACGGGTTCAAATCCCGTCATCGGCTTTTATTTCAACTCAGTTGTGCTAGTTAATTGTCTTTAGAGGAACGCATCATAATTTTTACACAAAAGCTCCTTTGAAATAGCAAGACTAAGCAAAGGGCTAAGATAGCTTAACGCAATTGATTGAGCTACTTTATTTGTAGAGATCGCCTAATATTCGAGATTGCCAAAACGGCATATTCCTAAATTATTTAACTAAAACTTTAAAAAAATGCTATTTAGCTATAGAATATCTTTATTCCCAATTTGCAGTTGTTTTTTACTGCGTTTTAGTTCTTTCCACAGCAATTTAATTTGCTTATAAGCTTCCGCAGGCGGAATTTTTCCCCCAGTTTCCAAATTACAGATATAGCTTATGCGTTGGCTAAATTCTTGTAAATTTGCATTGAAAACTAGGTTTTTGGGCTGGACTTGACCGTAGTAGCGACTACGCGGGTAGAGAAAATCATCTTTACTAGCCAATTATGTTTTCTCCTATTTGGTTAATTCAGATTTTTATTCACAGTCCAAAATACACCTAAAGGAATTGTTAAATTTTTCTATGCAACCTTTTGTAATATTTGTATTCCTCAATAGTCGGTGTCAACTTTTGCCAGCATTTATAAAAACAGTAGGACTAACGTGTCTCAACTCCAGAGGTTGTATAAAATAAAGGTTTTGATTTTTCTAAGCGGAAATACTTAGCCTTCAAATCCTTAAGGAAAAACAGTTGTCAAACAAAAGTCGTTAGCCCTACTGTAAACTGACGTACTCAATATAAAGTTATGCCTTTTTAGAGACCATTTTTACTATGGGAAAAAATCATATAAAATCAGATCTTTGCAAATAGACAAATAATTCCGTGAAATTAAGGAAACTAATATTGGTATTAAATTAAAATAAATATCCAGAAATTATGCGTAGATTACTCTTTACACCTTTAATTTATTCATGACTGAGTAAATGGTGGGACTATTTTCTATACACAAATTTTCTCTAGACAAAATATTAAAATCACCTTCATTGCGGTAAATACGAATAAAAGCGGCGCAATTTGTGTTATTTATTACCAACTATTGACGGCAAGCAGTTTGGTATCCTGACAGATAAGGCGTTGCTTGCTTCCCTATCTGTAGAATATTCAGAAGATATTGGCTTCTATCTCCAGATTGACAATCAATCAAACTCAGTGAGACAAAAAGCTGTTAGTAAGTCTATACAATTAGCGATCGCGCCTAGATGCGCAATTTCATAACCATGTGTATTCTGTGTCGGAAATGCTAAACAAGCAGCACGACCCACATGTCCGAATTTCATCGCAATCGATGCATCGCTACCAAATTGACTTAAAATTGCTAGCTGTACTGGTATATCACGTTGTTTAGCACAGTGGCGCAGTTGCCCATTCAATATTTCATCATACATGCCATAGGCATCTTGAGACAAGATTACCGGACTTTTTCCCTCTTTAATCGGATATTCGCTGGATAAAGGGCAAATCTCTAAAGCAATCAAAGCATCCAAAACCTGATTTTGAGTGAAAAATAAAGCGCCAATTGCACCCACTTCTTCTTTAGCTGAGGCTACCAAATAAACATCGACTGGTGGCTGTTTGACTTGTTGCGCCAGAGCCAGGAGAATTGCCACTGAGGCTTTGTTATCTAAGGTGTAACTAGCAATATAATCCTTGAGCCTAATTGGGTGCTTGCGATGCTTACCGATCGCCATTCTGGTTCCTGGACGGATACCTGCTGTGGCTAACTCTTCTGTTGTCAGTTTTGTTTCAATCCAGGCGTTTTCCCACTTCACAGCAGTATCTTCTTGCTGGACTTTTTGGGGTGATTCATGGGATACATGACGGGAGCCAAAACTGAGAATACCGCTAATAGTTTGGTTATCGCCTAATAAATCAACCACGCCCTCACCGTAAATCCACGGATAAGAACCGCCCAGTTTGCGGACTTCCACCCGACCGTCATCGCCAATAGTTTTAACGATACCGCCAATTTCATCTTTATGAGCAGTGATGGCAATAGCTTTGTCAGGATTTTTACCAGGAATCTTGGCAATGATATTATCAGCGCGATCGCTCCAAACTTCCACACCCAGACTAGCAAATTGCTGAAGTAAAAATTGGTTAATTTCCGTTTCCACACCGCTAGGGGAATGGTGCATGACTAATTCTGCAATTATTTGAAATAGCTGCTCGTAATCCCACATAAATATATGATTTTTAGCTGACAATTAAATATAAATATTTTTACCTAAAAATTATCTATTCGGGGTGAAAATGCAAGCTATCTCTAGAGCTAAACCAAACTTTTTTCAACAACCAACCTTTGCTTCTGTTAAAGAAGAACGCCTACATCGTCAGCAACGCCTAGCCGCAGCTTTCCGGTTATTTGCGCGATTTGGATTTGATGAAGGTATTGCAGGACATATTACAGTCCGCGATCCAGAATATCCCGATCAATTTTGGGTTAATCCTTTAGGAAAGCATTTCGGTTTAATTCGCGTCAGTGACCTAATTTTAGTCAATCAGCAAGGTGAAGTGATAGCAGGCGATCGCCCAGTCAATACAGCCGCCTTTGCAATTCATTCTCAAATACATGCAGCTCGTCCTGACGTAGTCGCAGCAGCTCACGCCCATTCTATCTATGGTAAAAGTTGGGCTAGCCTGGGTCGTCTGCTCGATCCTTTAACCCAAGATGCTTGTGCTTTCTACCAAGACCATAGCCTGTTTGATGACTATACAGGCGTAGTTTTAGAAGTCGCTGAAGGTAAACGCATCGCCCAAACATTAGGCAAAAACAAAGCCATAATTCTCAAGAATCATGGCTTGTTAACAGTTGGTCATTCCGTGGATGAAGCTGCTTGGTGGTTTATCACAATGGAGCGCTCTTGTCAAGCTCAACTCCTAGCCCAAGCGGCTGGTCAACCGCAATTAATCAAACCAGAATCTGCCACTATTGCCCATCAGCAAGTAGGAGGGCATGATTTAGGTTGGTTTAGCTTTCAACCTTTATATGAGTTGATAGTCCACCAGGAACCCGACCTACTATCGTAAGTTGTGGCTGTTTGCGTTTGCGTCTGATAGCAGCTGCTGTACCCCAAGCTGCGATAGCCAATGTCCCCAAAGCTGGAGAAGGTTCGGGGACTGACTTCGCCTCTAAAGCATTTAGTGCTGAAGTTGCAATTAACTTATGAGTAGCAGCTGTTGGGTGATACTCATCCCAAAATAAATACTCGTCGGGATTAGAACAGGTGATGGAAGTTGTTTCACTGGTGAAGGTGAGACAAGCATCACTAATATTTTTGATGCCCAGTTTATCTTTATTGGCGATCGTCTGCTCAAATAAAGAATAAGCATCAACATAAACAATATTGAGATCCGGTTTTTGGCTCAAAATATTCAGCGTTTGTTCTAAAGCTGAATTAAAACTTTTGGTTGCTAGGCTAAGTTTGTTAGGATCTCGACCACCGATTTTAGCTGCTGGTAGTTTGCCTAAATCTGGCAAATTAAACACCATCAAATTTTTAACACCAACTGTATCACTTGCTAGAACATTCAACGCTTGTGATACATATTGAGCTGGGGTGGTAACGTCTGTCTCATCCAGAAACAGAAAATCATTTGCACCTGCCCAGAAGGTGTAAAGTGCATTTGGGTTAGCCTTCTGGTTACTTTGTTTTAAAGAATCTGCGTAACCTAGAACTTGTGCAAGTACTCCAGGTAAGGGTAAATCGGGACGGACAGCATTACCCAAACCAGTAGAAGCACCTCCAAAAGCGAAGTTGATACCTTCTGTAGGATCAACAGGATTAGTAAATAAAGTAGGTTGTAAATTTAGCTCATCTCCAAGATCTTCCACCCATAGAGGCCCATTGGAAAAACGCCCATCTGCATAATTTGCAATTGGTGGGCCTGGAGGGTATGTTTGCCCCGATGCATTATATGTGTTACGACGATCGGAGAGACTATCACCAAATACGTAAAGCTGATTAAATGTGGTGATACTTGCAGCATTTGCCTTGATTGGCAACATCAAAGGTAAGAGAAAAAATCCTGCCTGAACAAATTGTTTTTTCATGATTATGTAACTTAGGTATTCTTGGCACTGTATGAATAGAAAAAATGGGAATAATTTAAATGAAATTACTGATTTTTGATTAATTAATAGCCAAAAAGAGCATGTTTTCTCAAATATTTGATTTTGCTTACGTATCTTTGATGAGATGAGCAAATTACGTACCAATCAAATATAAATTAAAATGCTTTTTCGTGCCTAAATTTACGGAATTTTTATATATACCGCCTATTTTTTTCACAAAAAATTCTCAATTTCTATCCTGAAAATTATCAGTGTGGGCGGGGGAATGCCCACTTTACGCGATCGATTAAGTACGTAAGTACTAAAAAACAGCAATCTAGGACTTACGCACCGAACACAAAAACCCTCACAAGGGTGGTCAAAAGTCAAAAGTCAATGGTCAAAATTCACGTTTTTGGACTATGGACTATTGACCATTGACAAAAAGCATGAAAAATATCTGACACTGCGTAAGTCCTACAATCAACTTAAGTCCTGACTATTAATGGACTTCCAGAGAATAAATTACCCAAGATATTTAATCAGGTTTTTCTCTACTCCCCCTGCTCCCTGCTCCCTGCCCCCTGCCTGCATAGAGATTGGTTATTTTTTTAATTGAAAGTCCCTAAGTTTGTGGACGCTGTAACTTTAAAGCATCAACAGCTGATATTCCCTCGCCTTGGGTGCCAAAGTACCATAGTGCGGCTGCTGCTTCGGCGCGAGTTACTGGTTTTTTCGGTTGAAATAATGTTGTATATCCAAATACTCGCCGGATATTTGATTGTTCGCCATTTTGGTGATCGGCTAATACGGCTCTTAAAGCTTTGGGGTCAATTTTGCCTGCATCTTGAAAACCCCAGGTTTGTTTTACCGCATCTAAGCTAGCAGTAGGTAAAGCTTGGCGGCTATCTAAAGGTATTTTCCACAGTAGCAACTGCTCCCTTGTTAAGGGTGCATCAGGACGGAATAACACGGCGGTAGTATCACCAGATAAGGAACTAGGAATTAATCCCGCTTCGGCTAATCCTTGAATTGCCGGAAAATCAGGATCTTTGACAGAAACATCAGTAAAAGCAGGTTGGGCGCTGTCTGCGGCTAAACGAATCTGTTTGGCTGGATTATTTGCATACATAGCATTGTTAGCAGCTACTAACCAACGAGCATATTCTCGCCGAGTAATGGTTTTTGCGGGGGCAAATTGGCTAGTTTTTGCTTGGGCGTTGTTTTTAGTTGCTTGTATGGCTGGAGACAAAACACCTAATTTAGCTAAATCCTGAATATGCTCTCGCAGTTGTTGTGGTGCTTGGTTAATATCAGTGAATACAACAGATGTATTTGTAGTTGCACTAGATACTGGACTATTTGCTACAGTTCCCGGCTGTGTGGCTGCGTTTGTCGGTAGTACAGGGCCAATAAACTGCGAATCGCCTGGTTGAGGAACGCCGCTAGGAGTTTGGGCGTTATTAGTTTCAGTCTCGCTGGGGCTGCTAGTTGGCGTAGCTTGCGCCGTTGTCGTGCTAGATGGTAAATACTCAATTAATAATTTAGTGGCTGTTTGTGGCTGATTAGGTGCAGGATTGGTGACTGATTGAGCTTGAATTGAAACCTTAACCAGTACATTATTACGCTGCGCCTCAAAAACGCCGCCAACATCATCGCTAGGTTTTTGGTTAATCTGCCAATTATTAGCTTGGAACTGATTTGTGTAGAAATTGGTAATAAAATTGCTGGGGTCAGCACTTAGCCAGCGAGTTGAGACTTTTTTTTCTGTGTCAGTTGCAGGTGTAACTGTTTCTAACTTGGCATTAGGATATATAGGGATATCTTGGGGAAAATCAACTGGTAATTGAACTGTTGATTGGTTTGGCTGTGTTTGCGGTTGCTGATCCTTCGGTTCACCAAACACAACTGGGTTAGTTTGCAACTGAGGATCAGCCGCCAAAGATTGTTCTAAGTTCTTGGCGGTAGGACTGTTAGCACAGGCTGTTAACGAAGAGAGGAAAACAGCCAAACTCAGAAAAACAGCTGGATTTTTACAGGGCAGCACAGGAATTTATCACATCTAGTGTCAATTCCTACCCTAGCGCAGACTGTCCCCTGAAAGTTCAAGCCTTAGGGATGAAGTTTTTCAATGGTCAATGGTCAGAGACGCGATTAATCGCGTCTCTACAATTTTTATTTTGAATTTTGAATTTTGAATTTTGAATTTTGAATTGATTCATTTGTCCTCCTTGTCTCCCTTGTCCTCCTTTTCACTTAACGGCAATTTGAGGTTCGGGGAATTGATGTAAAACGCGCCAAAGAACGGTGTAGCTACCATCTGCACGGCGTCGCACTGGGCGAAAGGCAACTAGGATGTCGCTGCTAGGTATCTTTTCTAACTGATTTAAATATTGGCGCTCTTGTGGTGAAAGGGGTTTACCACGGATAATCATATCTGGTACTTGGAATTGTAGCGATCGCACTAAATAAGTATGGTTTAATTCTGCTTTCGCACTGGCGAAAATTACTTGGTTGAAGTTCCAGTTCTGGTCTTTACCAGTCACAAACCGCCGCCGTTCTACTTGTAACTCTTCTAATTGCTTGGGCGGTTGGTAATTGAGGAAAAATTCTCTCGTGGTTTTGGCTACAGGTTGCAACTGAGAATCTAACTTAGTTAGGGGAATATCGCCTAAATCTACCATGAAACTGTAGTCTACACCTTGATACCCTAATTCAAAGCGATCGCCTATTATTTGAAGTGCTAGACTGGGAGTAAAACCCCCTTGAGCATCACCTAGCAAGGGGAAAGGATAACGTTCGCTCACAGTCGGTGTTAAGCGATTTTCCAGTCTACTTAACGAACGCTGGTAAGCCAAACCAGGTAACACGCGGAAAATGCCAGTCTGAGGCAATTTCAAAAAAGTGGCGTAGGTTTGGGGTTCTTGGGAATCTATGTCGTAAGTAAAACGGTCAAGTATGGCTGAAGTTTCCTGGGGATATGTAAATTGATTTGGTAAAGGAAATTCTACTTGAGCTGCGGTCAAGAATTTCTTGACAGTTGCTATTGTCTTCAGCGCGTCTTCGGGTGCGGCGATCGCGGGTGGCACAGGTGGTATATATTCAGCTATAGCTGTTTTAGCAGTCCGACCAATCATTATTTGGGAAGACGAAGCTAAATTCTCTGCTGGTGTCGCTAACGGTGTCGCTAGTCGGTCGAGTTGGGGATACTGGAGTGGTGCAATACTCAGCACTGGATCTGATTGCCGTTCGCCCGTCACTAAGGGTAGGCTGGTAACTAACCCTAATTCTCCCCGCCGAGACAATAACCGATCTAATATCGGAGCCAGTTTTAATAATTCTTGGTTAGATGCATACAAAGAGCAGTAAATTTTTAATTGTGACCTATTTAACTGCTCGGCTAAAGGGGAATTCTGAGTGATATCCACTCCGGAGGTACATACATTTTTTGGACTTTTATTTTGCCTGGAGAGAAAAGCATCTACCAACTTGGTATGAACAGTTAATTGTCCTTGCACAGCTCGCATCTGATTGGCATCAGGTGAGATCATAGCTTGCTCAATCCGAGCTAGAAGATTTATCTGTTGCTGTATTAACTTACTAGCTGTAGTATAAAAGCTTTCATTTGCTGGCATTGTTGCCGGAATTTGTTTCCCAGAAGCTGAAGACCTATGATCGGGGTTTTGATTGCTAACTGGAATAGAAGCTAAAGAAAAAGGAAGTAAAAGACTAAAAAATATGTATCTCATCTTTAAAAGCCCTGGACTGATGGGAGTATGAAAAATCTAAAATAGATATTAAATTTAAAAGAAAGAACGACCACCGACAAGCGTCAGTCCATTTTAAATTTTCCTCAAGCGTCGCCGGGTTGTTACCAGTGCTGAAACACGATTACATGCCAGTTTCTCAAGACCAGCCGATCTCTTCTGAGGCTCCGCTTCAGCTGTTACTATTTGTTGATGGGCGTCCCAAGTCCCGACAACAAGTACAGCGTATACGTGCTTACTTAACAGAATTAAAAACTGGGTATCAATTTGAACTACAAATTATTGATGTAGGACAACAACCTTACATGGCGGAACACTTTAAATTAGTGGCAACGCCAGCATTAGTTAAAATCCACCCAGAACCCAGACAAATTATTGCGGGTAGTAATATCATCGGTCAGCTGAAAAACTGGTGGCCCCGTTGGCAAACGGCGGTAGATACCTATGTGCAACTGCAGGAAGATTTACAAGAACGTTTAGATGAAAGCGATCGCGTAGTGGCCCCTCAACCGACGATAAATTCAGTGGCTGCTTCTGCCGAACTGATCCGCTTATCTGACGAAATCTTTCGTTTAAAACAGGAAAAAGAAAAACTTCAAGAGCAATTGCAATTTAAAGACAGGGTAATTGCTGTATTAGCCCACGATCTGCGGAATCCTCTAACTGCTGCGGCGATCGCCATAGAAACTCTCCAATCTAATTACAATATTGAAACTGGGCAATTTCAGCGCCTCAAACCAGCAATGACAGCCCATTTATTAAAACAAGCCCGCAATCAAACTAAGATTATTGACCGTATGATTACGGATCTTTTACAGGGTGGTAGAGGCAATGATACAGAGCTACCAATAGTACCCCAAAAAATGGCGATCGGCAAACTTTGTTTAGATGTATTAGAAGAATTACGCGATCGCTACAATGCTAAATCTCAGCACATAGAAACCGATATCCCCAAAGATTTACCTTTTGTTTATGGCGATCCAGAACGCATCCACCAAGTGTTGATGAATCTGTTAGACAATGCCATTAAATATACGCCTATTGCAGGTAAAATCAGTGTTACCGGACTGCACCGCACGAGTCAAAAAGTGCAGATTAGTATTGGGGATACAGGCCCGGGAATTCCTTTAGAAAACCGCGATCAAATATTTGAAAACCACTTCCGCCTGCAACGCGATGAAGGCACAGAAGGTTATGGAATAGGTCTTTGTGTCTGCCAACGCATTATTCGCGCCCACTACGGTCAAATTTGGGTAGACTCTGTCCCTAATGGTGGCTCATGGTTCCACTTTACATTGCCAGTATATCCCTCTTAATCACCGCATTTTTAGAAAGGTAAGTAGAGCGGCGCAATTACAGATAGTTGGTAAAGACTGTCATTAGTCATTAGTCATTTGTTAGCGGCTTCCTTGTCTCCCTTGTCCCTAGCTTCTAAATAAATCTACTTGCTTCGAGAATGTTTATTTGAGAATAATGCGATCGCGCCCCTCTGCCTTGGCTTGATAAAGTGCTTTATCTGCCTTGACAATCAAATCTGAGGGCGAAGATTCCCATGTCGGAACCATAGTTGCCACACCCATACTCAGGGTGACATACTCACTCACATCAGATCCGTCATGAAGTATTTTTAAATCCCTCACACCCGCTTGCATCGCCGCAGCTACATGAACTGCACCTACAGCATGAGTATTAGGCATAATCACAGCAAATTCTTCGCCCCCATAACGGGCTACTAAATCTTGATTTTTTTGTGCTGTATGACTTAAAACTTGACCTACCTTTTGTAAGCAAACATCGCCAGCAGGATGACCGTATTTATCATTGTAAAATTTAAAAAAGTCAATATCACATAAAATCAGTGATAAAGGTGCTTCTTCTTGCGCTAAATTAATCCACTGCGTATTTAAATAATCATCAAAGCGGCGACGGTTCGCTAACCCTGTTAAGCCATCAACGTTAGCGATATGTTGTAACGCCTGATTTGCCGCCTCTAATTGTTTATATACCTGTGCTTGTTGTAACAATCGCCGTAAACGCTGGCGTAAAACTGCCCAGTGAATTGGTTTGGTAATATAGTCCATCGCCCCTGCTTCAAAGGCACGGTTAACAGACTCTTCATCATCCAAGCAGGTAATCATCAATATGGGCGTCCGTTCCCATAATTTTGAGATGACAGTATTGTTTAAAGCCGAGTCAGTATCAAAACTCGCCAATGCCGAGATTAAGTTATTCCTGGCAATCTTCAGCAATTGTCTACAGCATGTGAAGCCATCCATCACCGGCATGACCGCATCTAGCAAGACTATATCCGGTTTGATAGTATCGTAAGCATCTAAACATTGCTGACCATCATTGACCTCGACCACTCGATAGCCTTCTTGTTCCATAGCTTTACGCAACAGCACTCGCATGGTCTTATCATCATCAGCCACCAAAATTAGGGGCGGTTGCTTAGAAATAGAAAATGGACTTATGGCTGACATGAGTTGCGTTCCACAGAAATTGAGAGTATCGGTAAGGGCGAACCTACTAAAACTTGCCCCTTGAACCAAATCGCCTGGGAGTGATAATTTTTTGTATTAGTCACAATCCTATTCAGCAAACGATTTGGTAGAGGATATGTAAGATAAGTAAAAAGCTGTAAGCAAAGCTGGAAAAAAGGCTGTTATTCCAGACAACAGAGATGATTGCTCCCTAATTGCCAACACTTGCCGCAAAGGTGTGTTCTGGTGTGGAACGGTTGAATCTTCAATTATTTTCAGCCAAGCAAAGGGTAGATGACGAGGTTCCATAGGCAGTTGATTGCAATAATAAGGCTTATTGATACCTTCTTGTCCAGCTAAGGACATGGGAAGAAATTTATTATTTATATTTCCCTACTGCTCCAGTCAAATTGTCATTTTGGGGAAAACTTCAAATACTTACCTTTCTTTTTTACGTTATACGGCGATTTTTGCCAGTAGCATGAACCCCAGATTTATGTATATATAATCTGAGAGTTTTACGTAAAAACCCTGATGTTAAATCGGATTTAATGAGCTTTGGCTAGAATTTATTAATTATTAGTTGTAAAAAAGCAGTACAGATGAAATGAGTTCCACTAGCAAAAATGAAAATAGTTTTGAGAAATAATCTCAATACAGCAAATATTCAGAAATGATGGTTTTTAATTGCTAAGAGTATGAAATCATCAGCAAATTGAATTGCTTAATGGGTTTTAGCTTAAACTAGAGAAAGTGATGGTAATAAAATTTCTACCATTACCAACAAAAAGCGAAATTTTGAAAGTCAGTTATATACCCTAAATGCCCAATTCATTAATGTATGCTGAGGACTATTTTGTTGTCCTAGAAACAAACCAACCAGAGCAATTTTTAACTGCTTCAGAATTATTAGAAAAACTCCAGCTAATTTTGCAACAAGTAAATCCTCAAGATTTACCACCTGATGTGCAAAAAATTAGTGGTTTAGCAGAACAAGCCCAATATTTAAAAGATACGAGTTGCGAATTAGATTTAGGCCCCGGACAATATCTACAATGGTATGCAGTGCGGTTAGAAAAATGAGTTTTTAGTCAATAGTCAATAGTCAATAGTCAGTAGTCAGTAGTCAGTAGTCAGTAGTCAGTAGTCAGTAGTCAATGGTCAGTAGGGGCGGGTTTTGTGAGATATTCATACAGAAAACAGATATATCGCTGAAACCCGCCTGTACAAAAGTCAAAAGTCAACAGTCAAAAGTCAACAGTCAACAATTCGTCGCCTAAAATTTCTCAACAAATGACAAATGACAAATGACAAATGACAAATGACTATTAACTATTTTTCTGGAGTAGTAATCAGTGTGAGTTCAATTTTATCTTCTTCTGGTTGCGTGATTTCTACTTTAACTCCAGGGCCAAAATACTTGGTCATTTTTTCTTGCTTTTGCTGCCAAACATCAATTCCTATGAGTGGCGAATCAAATTCTACAATTAAGGTGTAAGCACCATTAATTTCTTTTTCTTTTAATCCTGTAACTATTGGTCTTTCTTCATCTGTAGGACTCAAACCTAAATAAGCAAGTGCTACATCAAAATGGGCTTTTTGTCCATAGCAATATCTGGTGATATCTTTACGAATTTTATTTTGTGTAACTGTTGCTTGTTGTTCGCGGAGTTTTAAAACTGTGGGTGTTGTAGCTTCGCTAAAGGGTATGGGTTTTAATTCATTGGCTTTGAGTGCTAATCCTCCTAGCAATAGAGGAAACCCATAAAAAAATCCAACAAGATTAAGTGTGGCATTATCGGCGGCGTAGGCAATAAATCCCACCAGGGTTAAAATACTACCGACGGTTAAACCGAGTGTTCCCAAAGAAATTTGGCGTAACATGAGCTGATGTGAGTATAAATTCTGAAAGCATTAATTTTAATATCATCGGCTATGAGTCACATCTAAGGGAAGAGTGTCAGCTAAAACTATTGTGATGGCTGTTGACTGTTGACTGTTGACTGTTGACTGTTGACTGTTGACTGTTGACTGTTGACTGTTGAGAGTTAACAGATTTTATTAGTAGTTATGCAATTTATACGCGCATGAGCTTAACTAGGTTTAGCCATTAAATTTTCACTCTCCTCTTTTTTGCGTTAATTTAGACTTGAGGATAGTTAAGGAATGTAAAAACAATGGATATACAGACTATAAAAGAACGCATTGCTGCGGTTGAAAGCAAGCGCGATTACCTACTCAGCCTACTAGAACAACCAAATTTAGGAACTCTGAGAATTGATGTCAATCAAGCTTTGGAAGAATTAGACGAGTTGGTGGACGAATTTAAACGCACTATTCCTCAGACAGAAAATAACTAAGCCTATTTAAAGTTTATCTAGGCGATCGCAAATATGAAAACTGCGTCGGTATAGCTTTTAACTCAAGCTATACCGACGCTTTTATATAAGAGCATGTCCCTCATTCCCCAGATTTGAACTGCGCCTTGGTTCGTCCAGATCCTTGGCTGTCTCATCTATTGTTTACCTCAGTTATTTTTTTAGGTATCACCTTTGCGGGTTCCTAATTGTCTAACTAAAGCTATCAGCTCGTTGGTTGGGACATCCTTTTTACATACATCATCAAAGCTAGTCATGGCTTTTGTCTGCTGCAAACTTGCATCCTCTATGGAAGAGTAAGCAAGGATTTGTGTCTTAGGGGCGATCGCTTTAATATGACTAGATGCACTCCACCCATCCATTACCGGCATTTGCAAATCCAGCACAATCACATCCGGATGATGGCGCTTTACCATTTCGATGGCTTCTTGGCCATTCTTGGCTAAACCGACTACTTGAATATTTTCTTGGCAAGAAAAAGCTAACTGTAGTGTTAAGCGTGTTAATTCGTGATCGTCAACCAAAAGAACACGTAAGGTAGAAGACTCACAGGACAACATTAACATTCAAAGTAAAAGACTAAGTACTATAACTTTTATAGTTTAGGGGAACAAGTGGGAGGAATTACTCTATCCTATGGTTGAATAATTGCCTTTCTACCAAGAATAAATAATAGAGTTTTTGTGAGGACTTATTAAAGTTTTCTCAAAGACAGAATTTTTCTAGTTGTCAAGATAGAAAGAATTCTTTTTATTGTCAATGAGATTTGCGGCGATGCTGGTTGAGCGTAAGGCCATATTAATGAGAGTTTTTTGTGAATGGGCTTCTGGGGCGCGATCGCCTGGATGGCGTTGAATATAGCTACCATTGCCTTGTAATTCCCAGGCTTGGCGGTTATCTGCCAGCATAATTCCCAAGATTTCTTGCAAATCTTTAGCAATATCTTGGTCTTGGATGGGAACGATCACTTCTACCCGGCGATCCAAATTGCGACGCATCCAATCGGCACTACCAATGTATATTTCTTCTTGACCATTGTTATAGAAATAAAAAATTCTTGAGTGTTCTAAAAAGCGACCAACTATGCTAATGATGCGAATATTTTCACTGATGTCTTTAAGTCCAGGTCGCAAACAGCAGACTCCGCGAATAATTAAATCAATTTGCACTCCAGCACGGGATGCTTCATATAAAGTGGCGATAATTTGGGGATCGACTAAGGAATTCATTTTGGCGACAATCCGCCCGGTAAATCCATTTTTAGCATTGTCGATTTCGCGATTAATTAATGCTAAAAAGCGATCGCGCATGTTCACTGGGGCTACAAGTACTTCTCGATAAGACTTTTGCCGCGAATAACCTGTTAAAAAGTTAAATAAATCAGTAATATCCGCACCGATTTCTTCATTACAGGTAAATAATCCTAAATCTGTATACAGGCGTGCGGTTTTTTGGTTGTAGTTGCCTGTACCGATATGTACGTAGCGACGCATCCGGTCTTTTTCGCGACGCACAACCATGATAGTTTTACAGTGGGTTTTTAGCCCGACTAAACCATAAACTACGTGAACCCCTACTCTTTCTAACCTTCTCGCCCAGTAAATATTATTTTCTTCGTCAAATCTGGCTTTTAACTCGACTAAAACCGATACCTGTTTACCATTTTCCGCCGCCGCAATTAAGGCGTTGACAATAGGTGAGTCGCCGGAGGTGCGATAAAGGGTCATTTTAATCGCTAGCACATTTGGATCGTGGGCGGCGTGGGTAATAAAACGCACCACTGTGGCGGTAAATGATTGATAGGGATGGTGAACTAATAAATCCCGTTCCCGAATCACCGAGAAAAAGTCCTTTCCTTCTTCAACTTCGGGAATTTCCGAACTAACGCTAGGTTCCCGTAACCATTGGAGACGGGAAGGTACTACAGACTGTCTGGGGGGATCTTTAAATTCTGGCAATGGTAACGCCATAAAGTACATTAAATCCCGCAGTCCTAATAGTCCATCGACTTCATAAACATCGCTTTCGGTTAATTCTAAATCTTGTAATAAACGCGATCGCACTGCTTCGGGGGTTTGCGATTGAATTTCTAACCTCACAGGAGTCCCACCAATGCGGCGCTTTCTCAATTCCTGTTCTATCGCTAACAGCAAATCGTCGGCTTCATCTTCTTCTAAAGCTAAATCGGCGTCGCGGGTAATGCGGAAGGGGTGATACTCTTGGATATTCATTCCCGGAAATAGGGAATCTAAATTATGAGCGATCGCTTGTTCTAAAGGTACACCAGTCCAGTGCGCTGGTTGACCGTTGTGTTGAATTCCTAATTCTGGCGGTAAAGGTAAAAATCGGGGTAAAACTTTAGGAACTTTAACTCTGGCGAAAAATTCTTCTTCTGTTTCCGGATTTTTGACAACAACTGCCAAATTTAAACTCAAATTAGAAATATAAGGAAAGGGATGGCTAGGATCAACAGCTAAAGGTGTGAGTACGGGAAATATTTGTTCTTCAAAGTAATTATCTAGATAATTGCGCTGTTTATCGCTTAAATCGATATAGTCAAGTATATGTATATGATTATTTGCTAGCAGTGGTCGTAATACTTGCTCAAAATGTTGGTGTAGTTTAGTCACCTGTGGACTGAGTGTAAACCTGATATCATCTAGCTGTTGTTGTGGCGTCCGCCCATCAGGACTTAATTGAGTAACTTTGGCTTCGACTTGTTGCTTTAAACCTGCAACCCGTACCATAAAGAATTCATCTAAATTCGAGGTAAAGATTGCTAAAAACTTGAGTCTTTCTAGCAGTGGTGTGCGCTGATCGCAAGCTTCATGTAATACCCGGCTATTAAACTCTAACCAGCTTAATTCTCGGTTGAGATAATATTGTGGATCGTTCAGATTAATCGAAGTACCGCTCTTTTTAGATTTTGGCATGATCGCTGGAAAACACAAAGTTGCCGCCCATCATCAACCATAGTAAAGGAAATGGTGTCCGGCTTTGTGGAGTTTAGCAAAATTACTTGTTAAAAAGCGATCGCTAACTGTATTGATTTGTTAAAAAGCTTTAAAAAACTAATATATATTCTGGTACGCAAATGTTTGTACAATAAGCATCTTGCGTGAATCATATTGGCAAAGGTAGATTAATAGTTTTTTCTTTATTCTCAGTTGGTATAGCGCTCAAAGCTTGCAAGTGTATCGGTTCAATTAAGGATTGTTTGTCATAGATTTAAGAGCAAGGAAAAAGAAATTATGCGGGGCGGTGCAATGAAAATACTGTCAATGCTCAATGGGCATTGGGCATTGGGCATTGGGGAGCCACTGCGTTGGACGGGTTTCCCGGCTTAAAGCAAGTGGCGTCATTGGTTGTTTGTAAGGGTTTAAAGACAATTTACCTACCAATTTACTTAAGTAAAACCGCGCCTCAGACTAATCAAAAAATTTCATTTTTGAAATGTAAAAAAAATATGGGAGAATCTAAGCGTATTGGCATTCTTACTAGTGGTGGTGATTGCTCTGGTTTGAATGCAGCGATCAGATCTGTAGTTCACTGTGCTGGCGAAAAAGGTTGGGAAGTATTAGGAATTCGCCAAGCAACTTTAGGATTAATGGCGCGTCCGCCACAGGTGACGAAACTAGAAATAGACCAAGTCGATCCCCTATTAACTTCTGGGGGAACAATGTTAGGGACGACAAATAAAGGCGATCCCTTCGCTTTTCCGATGGCTGATGGTAGTTTATGCGATCGCTCTGAGGAAATTATCGCCGGTTACCATCAACTCGGTTTAGATGCCTTAATTGGCATTGGTGGTGATGGTAGTTTGGCAATTCTCCGCCGTTTGGCGCAACAAGGCGGCATTAATTTAGTCGGCATTCCCAAAACCATTGATAATGATATTGGTATTACCGAACATGCCATCGGTTTTGATACGGCGGTTAATATTGCCACCGAAGCATTGGATCGCCTACATTTTACCGCCGCTTCTCACAGTCGCGTCATCATTTTAGAAGTAATGGGGCGTGATGCGGGACATATTGCGATCGCGGCGGGAATTGCTGGCGGTGCAGATGTAATATTAATTCCCGAAATTCTCTACAATATTGACCACATTTGCCACAAGATTAAACACCGCCAAGAACAAGGCAAAAACTATTGTTTAATCGTCGTTTCCGAGGCGGTGAAAACTCAAGAAGGTGCAGCCGTCACCATGACTAACAGCTTGGGACAATCACGATATGGCGGTATCGGTCAATACCTAGCAGACCAAATAAGCGATCGCATTGGCGCAGAAACCAGAGTCACCGTTTTAGGGCATTTACAACGAGGCGGTACAGCTTCCCCCCTAGATCGCCTAGTAGCCGCTGCCTTTGGCGTCGCCGCCGTCAACCTCATAGAACAAGGTAAATATGACTACATGGTCACCTGGCAAAATCGCCAAGTTTTCGCCGTCCCCATTGCCGAAGCGATCGCTCAATATAGAGCAGTCAACCCAGGAGATACCCTAGTCAAAACTGCTCGTGGTTTAGGCATTTATTTAGGAGATTGAGCGCAAGAGTCAAGGGTCAATGGTCAATAGTCAATAGTCAATAGTCAATAGTCAATAGTCAATGGTCATGCCAATTTAAATAGTGTTTGCCGCACATCAATGTATTCTAGAGGGCATGGCATTGCCCATATCTGTCAACTTAAGTTCTCTGGCTTACTCAATAGACCGCCCACAGGCTGTAAGCCTGGGGCTACCGTTACAAAGCCCACGTAGGTGGGCTAAGAAAATTTAGCCCACCTACGTGGGCTTTGTTCAATTAGCCGCACCCTTGGAGGGTGACGGCGGTTTATTGGGTAAGCGAGGAGTTGGGGATGAGGACAAAACCTTGTCAACCAAAAGGGTTTCACGTTAAGTTGACACCAATGCCCAATGCCCCATGCCCCATGCCCAACATAAATCATGTTTCAAGCTACCCGTCGTCGTTTAGCTGTTTGGTATACTGCTGTAACTGCTGTTTTACTTCTACTATTTGCTAGTGGCGTATATTTATATGTTCGCAGTACCCTAGTTGAGCGAATTGACGATACCCTCAATCATGTCGTGGAAATAGTCGAGCGATCGCTTGTTATCGAACCAGTTAATAGCGGTACTGAAACATTACGTATTAATATAGAAGCCAGCTTCCGTAATAATGCTGAGACTGTAGAAGACGATCATATTGATTTGGAATGGTTCAGTCCTACTGGTGAGTTATTGTGGTCAACTTTAACTACACCCCTAAATATTCCCATACATGGCAGCCGCACTGGGGAAACGGTACATATCAATAAACAAGAGGGTTGGGGAGAATCGCCTGTTTTATTACGCCAAGTTACCCAGCGCGTCGAAGTAGGACGGCAAGTATTAGGCTATTTGCGTGTTAGTCATCCTTGGTTTGAAGTTACCAAACCCAGTCGCCAGTTAATTTTTGATTTAGCACTGGGTACGGGATTAATGGTTTTGTCTGTAGGTGCTAGCGGTTGGTTTCTTTCCGGGAAAGCAATGGAACCGGTAGGAGATTCCTATCAACGCTTGAAACAATTTACAGCTGATGCTTCTCACGAACTGAGAAATCCCATAACTTTAATTCAAACTAACGTCCAAGTAGCCTTAACTGATTTAGAGTTAGCAGAAGGAGAAGTTACTGCTGCCTCACATTATCGCCAACAGTTAAAATTAGTGGAACGACTAACCCAACGTTTAGGCAGGTTAGTTAATGATTTACTCTTTCTCGCTAGACAAGATAGCGGTATTAGCAAAGATAATTTTTCTCCTTGTCCTTTGGATGCGTTGCTGATAGAAGTGGTGGAAGAACAGCAACTATTAGCCGCAGAAAAGCAGATTACTTTGTCTTTGCATTTAGTAGATGCCCAGAATAGCGATATTAGCCCAGAATTGCTAGACAATTGGTTTACCCTGGCGGGTAACTGGGATCAATTAGTGCGATTATTTACAAATTTAATTGGCAATGCATTAAAGTATACCCCTGCTAGTGGGCGGGTAAATGTAGAATTAGCCCGTCTCGAAGGAATCCATCGAGTTTCGGGATTGCGTTACAGTAGTGCCCAATTACAAGTTAAAGTCAGCGATACAGGGATTGGTATTCCCTCAGAAGCGCTACCAAGATTATTCGATCGCTTTTATCGCGTAGATCCAGCACGTACCCACATCACCGAAAATACAGCTTGCGACATTTCTACAGGTTCAGGATTAGGATTAGCGATCGCTCAAGCCATTGTCGAACATCACCAAGGTCAAATACAAGTGGAAAGCAGCCTTGGTAAAGGTACTACTTTTATAGTGACTTTTCCTGTTAGTCTTGAGTCGTGAAGTTTCAATCCCTAATAGGGCAGGACTCAATACAGTTCAGTTAGCGCGAAAAACATTAAGCTGCGTAGGTTGGGTTGAGGAACGAAACCCAACATTTCCAGGGGTTTGTTGGGTTTCACTTCGTTCAACCCAACCTACTAGCTTTTACAGTGACTTTCCCTGTTAGTCTTGAGTCTTAAAGTTTCAATCCCTAATCGGAATTAAGTGAAATTTCAAGTTATCTGATTGAGCGCCAAGCTCGGACAAGGCAAGTTTCAATCCCTAATAGGGATTAAGTGAAATTTCAAGAAATCTGTACCAAAAATCCGATGGCTCAACCTGGTTTCAATCCCTAATAGGGATTAAGTGAAATTTCAAGAAACTTACTTTGATAAGTAGCTTTTCTTTCTTTATGTTTCAATCCCTAATAGGGATTAAGTGAAATTTCAAGTACCACCGGAACACCAGCGATATTTGCTTTATATCCGTTTCAATCCCTAATAGGGATTAAGTGAAATTTCAAGCTAACATCACAAGGATTGTCTATCATGGCTTTTAGTTTCAATCCCTAATAGGGATTAAGTGAAATTTCAAGACTGTTGTTAATAGCCCCGGCGAGATTTATCTCTCGTTTCAATCCCTAATAGGGATTAAGTGAAATTTCAAGCTGCAAACACAAGTGTTACTTATTCTTACAGTGAGTTGTTTCAATCCCTAATAGGGATTAAGTGAAATTTCAAGGTAGATGCCCTAAAAGTAGCCTTGATGTAAAGTACTTTAGTTTCAATCCCTAATAGGGATTAAGTGAAATTTCAAGCTGACTACTACGCCTTAAATAAAGAAGATGCTTTCAGTTTCAATCCCTAATAGGGATTAAGTGAAATTTCAAGGCAATCTCGGAGCATCAATTTTAGGGTCATAAATTGTTTCAATCCCTAATAGGGATTAAGTGAAATTTCAAGTTGTCTTCTTTTGCTGTCAGGTAGCCAATAGGTATGTTTCAATCCCTAATAGGGATTAAGTGAAATTTCAAGCAGAAGATTTATGCAGCAGTCCTCCGGTTTCTGTGTTTCAATCCCTAATAGGGATTAAGTGAAATTTCAAGTAGCAGATGGTGGACATGCTCACAAGCTGGCACGGTTTCAATCCCTAATAGGGATTAAGTGAAATTTCAAGTCGTTAATTTTGAAATCTGGATGGTTGTCAGGAATGCAGTTTCAATCCCTAATAGGGATTAAGTGAAATTTCAAGGCAACTCAGGAATAGTAGAAAAAGTATCAGGCAAGTTTCAATCCCTAATAGGGATTAAGTGAAATTTCAAGTTGTCCATATTCACCAAAGCTTTGGTTGGTAATTCGGTTTCAATCCCTAATAGGGATTAAGTGAAATTTCAAGGGGTTCAAAATTTTTGGGGCATTTCGAGTTGAAGTTTCAATCCCTAATAGGGATTAAGTGAAATTTCAAGCGGTCAGAGATTTAGAGATATCCTCTCACCAATGTTTCAATCCCTAATAGGGATTAAGTGAAATTTCAAGTATTATATATAGTACTATAGATTATATCTATTTAAGTTTCAATCCCTAATAGGGATTAAGTGAAATTTCAAGCTTAAGGATTGGTGGTTTAATATTGAAGTTTCAGTTTCAATCCCTAATAGGGATTAAGTGAAATTTCAAGAATTTATGTTCTGTTCTGCATATACAACTTGGGGTTTCAATCCCTAATAGGGATTAAGTGAAATTTCAAGATTCTGGGGTTACAACTTTACCATTTGTGCCGTTGTTTCAATCCCTAATAGGGATTAAGTGAAATTTCAAGTGCTGTTGGTGATGTATCTGGATTATTGGAAGATTGGTTTCAATCCCTAATAGGGATTAAGTGAAATTTCAAGCGCCCGCATAGTCGAAGGAGATGAAGGGTACATTGAGTTTCAATCCCTAATAGGGATTAAGTGAAATTTCAAGAATGCCAGAAGGACAAGAGCCATTACCTTTTGCTGATTGTTTCAATCCCTAATAGGGATTAAGTGAAATTTCAAGAGCGGAAGCCTGAAAGCTAGTGAATATGAGGTTTTCAAGGTTCTGTTGCGCGGACGGTTCAATTCTAGCATAAGCAATAGTAAAAAAGCAAAGGCAAAATCGCTGAAAGTATTGCTGCATAAAGAGCGCGGGCGATTTAACATGAAAAATATTTGAAAGCATTACAGAGAAATACTTTCAGCCATTTTTAGAGAAACCCTATTTTCCACACCTACCCATCCGCGCATTCTTCCCAGAAAACTGTTGAATTCGCTGACGTTCATCTCAATTCGGAGTGGGCAAGAGGAATTCTAATAAATAATGATTCACTTGGTAATTATTATAACATAGCAATTTGCGTCAAAGCAGTATAAGCTTCCGCTTAAGCTGCAAAAGCCACAGCTTTAACGTTTGTGGCTAATCAGTAGGCTAATTATACAGTTATTCAAATTACGGTAATTTTAATATCATTAGAGAATAATTAAATTCTTTACTGATGAGTCAATTAAAGCATCTAATCTAATTGAATTATAACTATTGATTGATTTTCTCATTCTTCAGAAATAAACATAAGTTTTAGTTTAATTAAATTTTCAAACCTCTAGTAAGATACGCTAAACAAGCCTAATTGTTAAATTAATCTTATCAAAAGCGTTAATTAAAACTTACGCAAAATAGCTTGCAAAACCTCGTGTCTTTAGACATGGCGTGGCTAGCTTTGCTGTCAGTTCTGCAATCAAGGCGTAAGTCTAAACCAATATAAAAAGCAGAAAAATTCAATGCAATAAGGTAATAATCACCAATTTATTACCTAAATTTAATTTGCTGATTTATCCAATTCCCTAACCAGTTACTTGAGATTTCTCTAGGAGTGAACTAATGAATAGCAAATCGCACAAGTTTCGCAAATCTGCTGAGTTTTTAGCTGCTATCTGTAGCGGTGTACTCATGAGTATGCCAGCATTAGCTCAAACACCAGTTCCCGTAACCCCACAGCCCAGTTCTCCTAGCGGCAAAGTCAATCCTTGCCCAAGAATATTCTACGAAGAACCACACAACAGTCGGGTTGTAGTTCCCCAAGGATGCCCGCCTAATGCTTTAACTCAACAGTTACAATCTCAAGGAACATTACCTTATACTTCTAATTCTGGGGCTTCCTCACAAAATCAAACTGGTGTAGGTGGAGAAACAACTTCTTCATCACTTAACCCCAATCCTGGCATTTTAAACGAAGCGCCTTACAATCGCTCCCAACAAAACACCCAGATTGACGGTTCCAGCACCTACTCTACACCCCAGCAAACACCTGATAACGGTTCTCAAGGGAACAACCAGATAGATAATTCTGGTAGCTACTCCACACCGAATAACCGTAATAGTGTACGGCAGAACAACCAGATAAATAACTCTGGTACTTATTCCACCACACCAAATAACACTAATCGTTCTCAGCAAGACAACCAGATAGATAATTCCAATAATTCCAGCAGCTACGATAACTCTGGTAGCTACTCCACACCAAATAACCGTAATAGCGCCCAGCAAAATACCCAAACTGATAACTCTACCAGTACCTACACCACACCCCAGGGCGTTCCTTCGCAATCTAACTCTGTAACTTCTCCATCCCAAAGCCCAGTTGCGACAGTCGCACTACTGGATAATGGTAATGTTAATATCAGGCTGGTAAATGACACTGGAGCGAATATCACTTATCAAGTTGTTGGTGATACAGACCAGCGATCGCTCGGCGGACAATCTGATGTAATATTACAAAGTCTACGTGCGCCTATTACAGTTACATTCCAACGTGCAGACGGCGGATTAATCTCCGTCAATGCCCAAGCTTCAGAAACCGGTTTGTTGGAAGTAAGATTAGATGAAACCACAGACGTAGCCCAAGACAAAAAAGCCATGAGAATTCAATCTAATGGCTCGGTATTTGTAAATTAGTCATTTGTTAGAGACGCGATTAATCGCGTCTGTACAATTGTCATTTGTCATTTGTCATTTGTCATTTGTCATATCAATCCGCAATTTTGGTAGGGGCGGGGTTTCCCCGCCCTTGTGAGGGTTTCCATATTACGTTTTAGATTGCAGTTTAGTATCAATAAGGGCGGGCTTATTTGTATCATGTTTGCTCGGTGAAAATATCTGTGAACCCCTACCTACTGCTCATCAAATCACTGCTTAGGCAGTTTTAGCAATTTATCGACTAAAAACACCTCTTGCTTCTTATCTCCCATATTTTGCGCTATTATCAGCGCTCTTTCGTAAAAATGACGGGCAGTGAGAAGTTTATTTAACTGCTCGTACAATTGCCCATAAACCATGATAGCGTTAAATTCATCTCGCAAATTTTGCGTATCTCTAGCGATTTCTAAGCGCTGCTGTAATAAATCAAAAGCACGTTCATAACGCCCTGCGGAACTATGAGCTGCTATTAAGCCATCAATGGATCTTAAATAATTAATGCGATCGCCTGTGGTTTTCGCTATCCGCAAAGCTGCACCATAGGTACCAATGGTATCAGGATAATTCCCCATTGCGAAGTAAGCTTCACCCAAATTATTTAGGGTATTGGTTTCACCCAAAATATCACCAACCTGACGGCGGTAATTTAAGGCTGTCTCGTATAATTTAATCGCTTTGTTGTAATTGCCCAATCTGGCATTTACTAGCCCTAAATTACTTAAAGATAACCCCTCACCCGCCAGATTATCGACATTGCGGGCAATTTTCAGTGCATCCTCTACGGTTTTACCCGCTTGGGTATATTCTCCCTTTTGCAGCAGCACCGTACTAATATTATTTAAGGCAAAAATTTGCGACTGAAAATCCTTCGTATCACGCGCGATCGCTAATTGTCGCCGTAAAGCATCCTCAGCTTCCGTAAATCGGTTAAGCTGAATGTAGGACTTCGCTAGTAATTCGTAAGTTTTACCTTGGGCTTTATAGTCCCCCAAAGAATGATAAATTTCTAGTGCTTGTAAACAAGAATCAATTGTTTTATCACTAGAACCAGACAATAGCTGTTGCTCGCCGATTCGTAATAAACTGTCTGCTTGCTCTCTGGAGTCTAGCACAGCCGAATTATTTAACGGGCGGCGCAATTGTTGAGTAATATCCGCCCCATTAGCTTTGAAAGGAATCAAAGCCACAGCCAAAATTAACAAGCAAATAGCCAAAAATTGGGATTTGCCACCCTTGTTAGAGATGAGGATAGCACAATCCCAACTCCCCATTCCATCGCGTTTTGACTTCCGGGGGGGATTTAGATCGAGAATGCTAGCCTCTGGTAAGAAATACCTTTGTGTCATAAAACTTACCTGAGAAATTTGCTTTTAAGTAGAAGGTTTTATAATTCAAGTTTAAATTACCTTTTTTTTATAATTCTCAGTACTTCTACTTAAGCTAGGATTAGGCAGCACCTTCACCTAAATAAATAGCACGAATATCTCCAGGTAATTTCGCTTCTAACATACGATATCCTTCCTGAAGAAAATTGGCTACTTCAAGGGGAGTAAAATTTTCGCCCTCAGCTTGTAAATAAGCAGCAATTCTCGTTTCACTCCAGCGAAAAGTCTGAGCCATTAACACCACAAACCGCAAAACTGGTGGTAATTGTTCTAAGGCTTGTTCTACATAACACCAAAAAGCTGGTGAAGTCGCCTTGAGAGAATAGTGAATTGCTTCTGTAGGCGGTAGTTCAATTTCGTTAATACAGAACGCGGTGATATTAATTAGCCAATTTTGCAGGGTTAAAGGTTCTTGATCTGGTTGGGAGCTTTTGTTTAAATCCAGTCCACTCAGTTCATAATAAATATGCCGCCAGGTAAGAGCAAACAGATAATCTGCTTGCACAGGCGATCGCGCCGAGTGGCGAATCAGGGTGTAGACTATGGGACTATAGCGGCAAAAAATCGCCGTGAAATACTTCCCCGAATCCGGAGAGTTTTGAAAAGAAGTTAGCAAATCTTGATCGCTTTGATGAAACAGTGACTTGACTAGAGGGTGGTTAGCTTCGGGAAAGTGCGGTATTTGCATAAGACTTAGAGTTGATAGTTGTTAAAATAGGTGGGGATGTAGTCTCCCCTAGTAGCGTACAGTTAGCGCACAATATCTTCACATTTGTCTGTGAGACTTAAAATTCAGACGCTAAAGTTATTGATACACTATAAACAAACAGTTAATTTTAGTCTTAATCGATAATCATAAAAGCGTCTCCCCTATACAATAAATATTTGATTTATTCATGGTTATAGTAGCTAGCGTGATACCAATACTGCTCAGTCCTTTGACTTTAGCCTCTTTTTTACCTTCTTTGCCCCTGGATAGTCTATTATCAACCCAAGGCATTATGGTGTTGCTACTGGCGGCTTACGCTGGTGCAATGTGGATGTTCCTCACCAGTGCGCCAAAAGTGCATACTGTCATGGTTTCCGATTTAGAGATTGCGCGACAGTTATATGAAGGGTTGCTAGATTTACCTGCTGCTGAAGTACCTTTACATTACTACTACAACTACGAACAAACCATCGGCGCAACCAGCATAGATCCGCTTTATATGTCTGCTGGTTCGAGTTTAGCTGGCAGAAGTATGAATAATGCTAGTGAAGGTTTGTGGTATCAGTTAAAGAAAAATACCCAGTTGCATGTAATTACTGGCGCTAGTTTAGGCACTAAAAATCAGCAACGCCATGTCTGTTTCGATCGCGACTGTTTAGAAATGATTTTACTGCGAGTCGAAACACGCGGTTTAAAGTTTAAAATTCGCAACCAAAAGCCCCTGAATTTCTTAGTTAAAGATTACGAAGGACGCATTATTGAAATGGCTGAAGTTGCCAACTAGGTTACTTGCCAAATAGTAATATAGGATGGGCAATAACCGCCGGAAAGCTTATATGGTAAGCAATACCCATCCTAAAAATACTATTTCAACCAAAAATTATCAACATTGTTTTCAGGGCGCGTTAAGCATTTTGTTAAGGGACTTCCAGAGAATAAAATATACAGTAATTAAAATGATAATCATTTTAAGTGTGAGAAAGCAGTTGCCGATAACAATCGCTTTCTCACCCCAATAAATTGTTAAT
>NZ_JACJQG010000043.1 GCF_014696435.1 Calothrix anomala FACHB-343
GGTGCTAACAAAGGGTGCTAACAAAGTTTCATCCCTTGATTTCCAGACTGCTCTCTAAACTAAACTGTTTAGTTTGCACTTGGTGACAGCTTCGCCAGCTCTTCCCCAAGTAACGGCAAGCTTCGTCTAATTGTTCGCGGGTTTTGCGGTATACCAAAAATACTGTCGCTACGTGAATGGGAACAGCACCTTCATAAAGTTCCTCTTGTGCAGCAACAGATTTTTTGATGTTAAGTAGCGATTTTACATCAACTGAGTTTTTATTCTGTGCAAGTGCGGCTGATGTGTTTGCCTGTTTCGTCAAACGCTGCATATTAGTTTTCACCAACGTTTCCGAAGCTCGCATCAACTGACAGTAAATCTCGGTGTCATAAACTCTTTCTCTTGATAAAACCTCCCATAAATAGCGAAGCTGTCGTTCTTTATCCACCCAACCACCAGGTTTATTTACAAAAGTAAGGGCTGCAATGTATTTTTCTTTGAGATGCACCCAACGTCTATCTGCAATGGGGATGCAGGATTCGGACTCCATAAGGAAAGATGTGGGGGCGACATCTGAATAAATTTCCTCTCGCAGTCCGTTTTCATCGAGAATTAAAAGTTGGGGAATCGGACGGGGTGGTGTATTGTTAAATCGCTGCCAAAGTTCTGACCAAAGTTTATCGGCATTTATTGGGCGGATATCTAGCCCCATTTTGTTTGATAGTAATTGCTCCCATAATTGGAATCCATCGGTAAAAGATGCGTGTAATAGGCGTTCGATGGCAATAAATTGTAGTTCGTTGATTTCTCCTGTAAATGATTTCCAAGAACGCTCTAATTTCGATAGAGCTTTTTCCAATGCATCGGTTGTACCAGTGCTGTTGGTTTCAACTGTGTAGGTGCAATAAAGACGTAGTTTTTTCGGTTTACGAACTCCTTGAATTGTTAATTGTTGTGTCCGGCATCGTTCTCCCATCAAGAGATATTGCAGTTCTTTGTTAGGAGCAATATCGCTCAAATTCTTCAGTTGTTGCTGTCGTGATGTGTCGTTGGTAAACGAACTAAGATGGATGGTTAAACGTTCAGAGGATGGTAAATCTTTCAATCCCGATTCAATTGCATCGAAAACTGGATCAATTTGTTCGCTGCGTAGTGTGGAATGAATCCCTGTACATTCAAATCCAAATTGAATCAAAAAGTTATCAACACCTTTGCGTAGAAGATAAGCACCAATTGAACGCCCTTGGAGATTTATTTGCAACATTGTAACTAGTGAAAATGAATCTTCAAGAGGTGTTAATCTAAGTATACGTTTACCAACTTTATCCATCATTATTTTCTACCGTCTGATTTTGTTGAGTACTCCTTTATATCCAATATTTTCTGATATCTCACACGCACTCGCGTCCAATGAGGAGTTGCAACAAATTTAGATAAAATATGCCAAGCACCATTGGCTGTAAGTATCCACCAAGTTGCTATTCCCCAAGCTGCTGCTGCACAAGTCCAAACCCAATTTAGTCGAAATAAACCATGTGCCAAGTAGTAAGAAAGTCCACAAATTATTGCCCAAGGGATTAATTGATCTGCGGGGAATAGTCCGATATTTGGTACTTTTCCCACTGTGCCATTAACTTTACGGTATTTTGATTTTTCCTCCATCGTTTTATTTTGTAAGTAGTGAGTAGTTAATGATGAATAGGAGTAATATAAAAAACAAGTTATTGCATTCAAAATAGTTCACTTTAATTTGCTCACTTACAACTCCCTACTCCCTAAGTCTTAGTTCCAGTACCACCTCCAATAATTAAATTTGCCAGAATATCACCCATTGTCACCGCAATCAAAATAATCATCGGTGTCCGGGCTAAATTTTGCCAATCTTCATCCTGACGAGCTGCTTGGACAACACGTACTAAAGAAATTCCCAAGTACAGTATGAATAATCCTCGTAGGACGTTAAACGATAAAGTAATTGCTTCTTGGGCACCTGTAAATTGCCCTGTCATCCAAGTTTCTGCATTTTGGAAAAATTGTGCTTGTGCGGTTGTAGAAAGAGCATCTAGAAGTAAGAATGCACCTAAAACTGTTAATGCGGATGAAGTTATTTTGTATCGGCGAGAAAATTTGGCAGTGGTGTTCAAGAAACCAGACAACTCCCGCCGCCAAAATATTGAGAGCGTACCTAATGCTGAAATCCCAAATATCGTGATTCCTCCCCAACTTGGGTTAATAATTACATCCAGGATTGCTGTGGTATTTGCTATCAGCATTAACGGAGATAACCGAGCATAATTTTCTTGACGCGAGTCTACATATTTGTCCGATTTCGAGAGCATAGAAATCAAACCAACGTTTTCTTTATTCCATAATTAACTCTCGATTTATTGATTTTACATCAACCAATTGTAGTATTTTTAACTCAGATTTTTATCCGATTAAAGTATCTGAAAGATGGGTTTTATTAATTACTAATTGTATGTGTATAAATATGAAAATAGCAAAATACAAAGTGTTTATAAATACAAAAATTGTTCCTATTTAAGTATTTAATCGGAATATTTATCAAAAAAAATCACAATATATTTTGTGTAGTATACATAGAAAATATCTGATACCCCCATTCAAAATAAAGCTGTTTGATGGTCTTTTTCTTTGTTTTATTTGCATTTGCGTAACCCGAGAAGAGATTACCGCTACCGGAGACATGTTTGCGTTGGGTGCTAGGGGAATTCAATACTTTCATGCTGATTCCCCTAAATATGCATCGTTCATTGCCATCCAATGCTCATGGCTAATTGCCTCAACTTCAGTTTTGCGCTGTTGCACCTCGCGCTGATCATTTTCAGTGCGCTCCTTTGTCCCAGACATTGCCAATTTCAAAGAAAGAGCGCGAATATCAACTTGGTGCTGTACAGTTTTGCGCCAGTCTTCACGATTTTTCAAATCCAGTTTTTGACAAATTGTTGGTAAAAACCGAGTATCAAAATTATGCAGTGGCACTCCTGACCAACGTTGATTAAACTTGTTATAACTTAGATTTTGGCAAGCCACCCATTTATCGCGGTTATCGTCATAGTTGGGCATTACAAGTTTTACTAGCATTGACCTAACTAGCCCTGAATCTTGGCAACAGAAACAATGCCATCTGGGGTAAAAAACCTCTCTTTCTTCTTCAGGCTGCGGCTCAATTACAGGTAATGGCTCCAACTGGGGTAAGTCATCAATCATGATTCCATCTGCCCCCAAATCAGTTTGTTTTCCTCAGCCCACAGATAAAATGAGCGCCGCAATTTTTGATTGGGCATATCTTCAGCCTGAAAACCAACGGGCCCAAGAAGGCGTATCTTCTCTAACCACTCAACGCGGAGCGGGTGATTTTCCCATTTCTGTTCTTGAACTGCGTCCGTTCTCTCCTCAGATTTCTCCCACTGCGATCGCAACTCTTCAAAATGTGCCTCAATCCATTTAAGGGGTAACTGTGGCGGTTTTGGTAACTGGGCTGCTTTCTTGTGACCAAATTCTAAAAAATTCTCTCTCTCGCTTTCTGAGAGAGTCTTTTTAAAGTCTGAATAAGTCTTATTAGTATGAGTAAGGCTACCCTATGCACATCAGCTATGTATCTCCCTTGACACTCTCTTATTTTGTAACGATAATAAGAATGAGCAAGCGGGATAAGGGTTTTGAAGTTTTAACCATAGTTTCCCAAAAATGCGATCGCAAAATGAGACAAACACAGAAGTATTCTAAAGCCTGCCAATTACTGACCTTTCCCCATGTGACCCAGGATGAACTTTACGCCGAACTTAATAGGCTGGGTTGGTTTTGGGACAGTAATAAGAAGGGATGGTATCGCGATGACACACCAGCCAAGGAAGCGACAAAGCTTATAAGGCTGAGGGTTTGGGCTGCATCAGACAAAGTAAGGCAATCGGCTGAGGTTTTCATAGAAACGGCTGAGGACAACGGGCTGAGATTTGTTGAAAAATCAGAGCCGTATCCATGCCGACCGCCAAACCAGAAAGAGTCTCGCATTTATTTGACGTTTCAAGATGTGGAGTAACAAGTATGCCCAGAGGCGTTCCCGCAAGTGGCAAGCGTGCCTCAGGCGGTGGCAGACCTAAAAAGTACGGGGAAGATACGGTACAGGTTCGCGTACCCGCCAGCATCGCCCCAAAACTCGATGACTTATACCTATTCCTGGCTGAACTGGACACAGAGATTCAGCAGTGGGAAGAGGAAATCAACGGCAAGGATATCGCTAAAAACCCACGCTACAGCAAAGCCAAAGAGCTAGCAGGGTCTATCAGGGAGAAAATCTCAGCACTGGGTATTGATATCAAGTCTATTGCGGGGAATGACTAATACCCGTCACTCGTAAAGATTGCGGCGATTTTCCGTCTCGCATATACGTAAAAAAGCAATTTCCCCAGCAGTATTAGAGTACTACCAGGGAAGAAAACAAAAGGATGACTTGTATGTTCATCTATCACTGCACAGGAGCATGACAAATGGTTTTTATCATTCGCTATTGCATAGGAGCATAACAAATGACTTTTTCAATATTAGCACATGTAGATAAACTGTCATCAGCCAAAGAGAAAGGGCGCTACATTTGCCCAGTGTGTGAAGGGAATAACCTGACAGTTGACGACAAGACAGGTAAATATCAGTGCTGGAATGGGTGTGAATGCAAAGACATCCGTAACGCATTATCACCAGCACAGAAACCGTCAAGCCGTACCAATGACAAAGTAATCCCATCACCCAAAAATAAACCCATGCCAGCGACATCGGTGAAGCCTAAGCTTAAGCGCATCGATTTGTCATTTGAAGACAACATAAACATCGACTCATGCGAGAGAAGAGAAGGGAACATCATTTGCTGGCATCACGGCTATAACTTACGTGCTGTAAAGCAGGTTAACCCCAAAAAATTCATTGGCTGGGAACATCGCAATGGCAATGAATGGAAGAAGGGGTACGGTGGATATACACCCGATGTCATAGGTTTACAGATATGTCTATCACATAGGTGTGACACAGTCATCGGGTGCGAAGGGCAGAAGGATACAATAAACGCTCTAAGAAGAGGTATCCCTGCTATTGACTTTAAGAATCCGGGCGACAAGGAAGCTTTTAAAGCTCACATCACTGAGGCGAAAGAGCGCGGATTGGAGTGCATTGTTTTTCTACCCGACAATGACGACCCTGGACTAAAACAAGCGTCTGAACGTGCAAGCCTCGCGAGAGAGTGTGGCATCATGGCGATAGTTCTTGATGCTTCTGGTGTGTACGGCAATATGACGAAGGGATATGACTTTAGTGACTGGGTCAATGACAACGGCGATGACTACGACTACATGTCAGTCATTGAACAACAGATGATGGCAGTACTGGAGAAATATGACGAGGGGATGTCATCAAATGGCGTCAAGGAAGAAAGCAAAAAGTCATCAGCTAAAGGCAAACATGCAGAGGCGCGTGATGCTATCGCAGATATGTACAAAGATAGAGTAAGACTGAACGTAATAATACACGGTACTGTCGAGCTAGACGGGAAGCGATGGGATAGCTACGAGAGAGCGTACTTTGATATATCGCGACACTTGGGTCTAGATGTACCGAAAGCACTTGCTATTGATGCCATCTTAGATATAGCAGAGGCGAACGAATATAACCCCATAGCGGAATACCTAGATGAGCTAAAGAGTGTCCACAGCCAAATTTTTGAGATGACACCAGATGCACTCAGGGCACGCATCAAGGTGTTGTTGAGCGAAATCTTGGGACTGCATGAAGACCTAGCAGCCGTGATGATGATGCGTACAATGATTAGCGCCGTAGCGCGTGCTAAGAATCCAGGTGAAAAGGTCGATACTATGTGTGTCTTATATGGGGCACAAGGATTCCTGAAAAGTACATTTTGGCGCGTGTTAGCAGGTGACGACTATTTCGGGACATCGCTTACTGGGGTCAAGGATGACAACGAGATGAGAAAACTGCACTCTGCATGGATACATGAATTTGCGGAGCTAGCAAGAATCTTCACTAAGACCGACCAGGAAAGCTTTAAGACCTATCTGGACACTCAGATAGATATGATTAGACCTTTGTACAAAAACAGCGTTTCTCGTGCAGCAAGGCGCTGTATTTTGGTGGCTAGCACTAACAGACAGGACATTTTGAGGGACAGTACGGGGAATAGGCGTTTCTGGGTGGTAGCAATCCATCAGAAAGTAGATATCCATAAGGCGCGTCAATATCGTTCTGAACTGTGGGCACTAGCTAACGCACTCTATGAGGCTGATGAACCTTGGTGGCTTACTGATGACGAACAGTCGCAATCTGACGCCAACAACGAGAGATACAAGCCCGTTGACCTACTAGCGGACATGGTGAGAGATTATTGCTCACTATCTGATGGCTGGCGTCCTGCACTCACAACGTTGGAAGTTTGGCAAGGTATTTTCCCCAATGAAACAAAAACACCAGACCGCAAAGACCTTTTCCCGATACAGGAGGCACTGACAGCGCTAGGTTATGAGGCTGGCAAGCCAGAGCGATATCAGGGTAAGCCTCAGAGGGTTTGGAGACGAAAACCTGATGTAACAGCCTCCAACGAGTTACACCCCTGTTACAAGGCTGTAACGCCTACTGGGCAAGGATTAAACCCCATTTGTAACAGCGTAACGCCTCTGGAAACTTTTTCACAAAACACAGCACAAGATACTGACCATTGCTCTGATAATTTCACTAAAAAGTTTTTGGAAGGCAATCGAGTTACAAAATCGACTTCCGCCCATACACAGCAAGCGTTACAGCCTTGTAACAGCCCCGTAACAGCCCCGTTACAGCCTAACCCTGTTACACTTTTTGCCGTTATTCACGACCCAGACTACCCAAAACATGTCGGTAAGTGAGTGACCATCATCAAGGAAGATGGTGCCAAGCAGGTGTGGGTGATGTTGCCAGATGGCAAGGAAATCTGTACAGCGAAAAAATACCTTGATGAGGTAGACTCGTAAGCGATCGCAAAAAGTTTTCTCATGGCTTAAGGTGCAAGAAAACTTGTCACCATGCAAGTATACTTTACACCCTGTCCCCTGGCATAAAGATGTCAGATTATGCCAGGGATAGCCCGCTAGTACAAAACCAGTACAAGGACATTTACACCCAATTACACCCAATCCTTGCACCCGGTTACACCCAAATTTGGCAGGCATTACCCCTATATACAATTACTGGCACAAGGTTTTACCCTTATGCCAGATATATGCCAGTTATGCCTTATATTAAAAGAGGACGTTTGGCTGTAATGTATGCCAGGAACCAGACTTGAACTGGTGACACGAGGATTTTCAGTCCTCTGCTCTACCGACTGAGCTATCCCGGCGGGGACGTTTTCTTTGCCACGATTACTAAATTTAGCAAAGTTATCAGGATTGCGCAAGGGGATGAGGAAAAAATTTTTTATGCTGCTTTCCCAATCAACTTGAGCCAGATGAACACAGCTACAAATAAGAGAAACTGAACTAGAACAATACTAGGGCCAGAGGCTAAGTTAAACAAACCGGAAACCATCATGCCAACAAAGCTGCTAATAGAACCGATAATCACTGAGAGAATGAGAAAGCGGGTAAAATGATGACTAATTAATTTGGCGGTGGCGGCGGGAATGACTAAAAAAGCGTTGACTAGCAAAACGCCGACAGCTTTAATGGCAACAGCTACAGCTAGTGACAGCAATACTACAAACCCATAGCGATACAATTGGACGGGGATACCTTGTACCTGCGCTACATCTGCATTCAGGGTCAATAAAATTTGTTGTCTTAAGGTTGATAGTAAGAATAGGCTACTACTGAGCAACACTAGCAGTGTCAAGATTAAATCTGTATTGTCAATGGCGAGAATATCCCCAAACAGTACTCCCATCAAGTTACCGCGATAACCTTTAATGAGGCTGGCAAGAATAATGCCGATCGCTAAGGCTCCGGAGAGTACTATACTCAGTACGCTATCACTGGCTAAATCTGTTTTGTCGATTAAGTAAAGGACAATTACACCAAAAACTAAGCTAAATGGCAACAACATCCATGTAGGATTTAACTGTAGTAGTACGCCTAAAGCTACACCAACTAAGGCTGCGTGACCTACAGCATGGCTAAAAAAAGATAATTGGCGTAAGGTGACAAAACAGCCTAACAAACCGCCTAAGATTCCCATTAATACAGCACCTGCGATCGCGCGCTGCATAAAGGGAAATTCTAATAACTTCAGTAAATCTTGAACGTTAACGACAGCTAACTCAATTATCTGGCAATCAGTGAATAAATTCATGTGTAAGCTTTTTAACTGATTAGCTTTTTATTTATCACAAATTGTTAGATAATTTTCTCGGAAATTAACTAGCCCAACCAAAATAAATTAAAATTCGCACAGGCATAAGGTACTTTACAACCTGTTACAGTCTCCTATCTATAATTTAGGTAATTTATTTTTGCATTTTTTGAATTTTGAATTTTGAATTTTGAATTGCTTAATGATGATGTTGGTAACGGCTAAAACCAGGCCCATAGGTTGCTAATAAGTTTTGTGGTGAAAGCGCTATTTCTGGGTTACCAGTACATACAACGGTTTGGTTGAGACAAAGAACGCGATCGCAATGATGGCTTACCATATCAATATCATGGGAAACCTGCAATATTGTCCACCCTTCCTGTTGCTTTAACTCGTTTAACAACTGATAAAAATCAGCAGCACCTTGCATATCTACCCCTGCAAAGGCTTCATCTAATACCAAAAGTTTGCGTGGTGTAACCAAACAGTAAGCTAATAATACCCGCTTAAGTTGACCACCACTAAGAGTGCCAATAGCTTGATTTCTTAAATGATAAGCGTCACATCTGACTAAAGCTTGCTCTACTGCTAGTGATTTTTCCCTGTCTTGTCTGAATAAATTTTTCCAGAAAGAACCTCTAGATTGGTTTTTATTAGTAATTTTCTCCCATCCTAGCCCTACTAGTTCTTTAACTGAAATGGGAAAACTACGGTCAAAAATAAAATTTTGGGGCATATAACCCAATAAATGGCGTAAATTACCTAATTTTTTTACTTTTCTGCCAAATATTTCAATTTTGCCGCTATTGTGAGGAATTAATTCTAAAATAGCTTTGACTAAAGTACTTTTACCTGCTCCATTCGGCCCTACTATAGCTGTATCTGTTCCTGGTAATAATTCAAAAGAAACATCTCGTAGTGCTAGGTAATTTCCTTGATATACGGTTAATCCTTCTACTTTTAAAATAGGTAAATTCATTTTTTGCTCATTAATCATATTGGTTATTTAATTTAATTTCTTGGTTGTTGAAAATATTGACAGTGACAATAGATAATTGCTAAATAGGGATACACCAGCAATTAAGCGAACTTCATAAATAAGTCAAGATGATTTTTGTCATCTATTGCTTATTGACTTTTGCATCTTGACAATTGGCTATTTATAGTTACTTGCAAGCGGCTTCCAAGGTTTGCAAATTTGCTTTCATCGCTTGGAAATAATGCTGCGGATCTGTTTCGCCATTTTCCAAGGAATCTAATGTTTGCAAATTTAACTTTAAATCTTGGGAGAGACTTTTGAGCAATTTATTATCTGTTCCTGGTTCGGTAAACAAAGCTTTTACTTGATATTTCTTCACCGCGTTGACTGCATTTTGCACATCGGTTGGTGAGAGTTGATCTTCAGGAATCTCTACTACAGCAACTTGCTTGAGTTTATAACGTTGAGCTAGGTAGGGATAAGCATCATGAAAGGTGACAAAGGTGCAGTTAGGATATTTCTGCAAAGTCTGCTGAAATTCGCTATTTAATTGATCTAATTTTTGAATATAAGCTGCACTATTAGCTTCATAGGTAGCTTTATTTTGCGGATCGGCTGCTATCAATCCGTCACGGATATTGATTACCTGTTGTTTCGCCATTAAAGGATCGAGCCAAATGTGCGGATTACCGCTAGTATGTTCGTGATCGTGGTCGTGGTCTTTATCTTCTTTACTAGTTTTGACAATTGGTGAAATTTCTTTCACTGGTTTAATACCTTTACTGGTATCGATTTCTGTGAGTTTGGGATTTTGGGCATTTTTTACGGTTTCTTCAAGAAATTCTTCCAAACCCAAACCGTTTTTTACCAGTATATTCGCAGTGGCGATCGCTTTTACATTTTCTGGTTTGGCTTGATACTCGTGTACCTCCGTACCCGGCGGTACTAAAATTTCTACTTCTGCTACATCCCCAGCTACTGCTTTTGTAAACCAATAAATCGGTAAAAATGTCGTTACTATTTTGGTTTTTTTCGCCGATGGTTGTTCTTGAGATACTGCTTTTTTATCTGTGGGCGATTGGTTACAACCAAAACTTGATAATATCAGCAGTGCAATTAAAGGCAGAATACCACTTCTTCTCCTGCCCTTTTTCGGTTCTATACCAGTGCGAACCACAGTTTTTTCCCCTCCAGATTTGTCTGGCGCTGTCTTCGTCAAACATTTTTTGACAACGATTGACAATGATATCCATTATGAATTCTATATTATAATAATTCTCATTCTCATGCAATTATTGTATGTGTGTAATTTGATCGATGATGATTTCCTGACTGAATCTTCTTCAAAAAAAAGCTTGGCTCCTGATAAGATATTTGACAATAGTTTTTAATAAGTTTGGTTTAAGGGCTAGGTAGTATAGAGAGTTACTCTCATTAGGTGTGAGGATAAAAGATGCGTAAATTATGGAAGTCGCTGCTGACTAGTTCCGCAGTTAGCAGTGCAATGCTGTTTTTAACCACAGCAGCAATTGCCGGAGAAATTAATCAAACAATTGTTGCAGCTAATGGGGAACAAGAAACTGAGAATACTACTCAACAACAGGTAATGTCTCAGGTTACCTCCGTATCTCAACTATCAGATGTACAGCCTACAGATTGGGCGTTTCAAGCATTGCAATCCTTGGTAGAGCGTTATGGCTGTATTGCGGGTTATCCCAGTGGAACATTCCGGGGTAATCGCGCCATGACAAGATATGAATTTGCAGCTGGGTTGAATGCTTGTCTCAATCGTGTCAACGAACTGATTGCAACTGCAACAGCTGACTTAGTTACCAAAGAAGATTTAGCCACACTGCAAAGATTACAAGAAAGTTTCGCAGCAGAATTGGCGACATTACGGGGACGAGTCGATGGTTTAGAAGCAAAAACAGCAGAGTTAGAAGCTAATCAATTTTCTACCACAACCAAACTGCAAGGTGAAGTTGTCGCCGTCATCAGCGATGTTTTCTCAGGCAAACAAGTTAACGGTGCGGAAATTACAGACAAGAATACCACGCTTGGAGCAAGGGCAAGAGTTGAATTAGTCACCAGTTTCACGGGTAAAGATACATTATTCACCAGAATCCAAATGAATAATATCCTTAGCCCCAACATTGGCACATATGAAGGTAACTTATTCTTTGCTGGCGAAGATGGTACCAATGAAGCATCTATTGATGCACTATATTATCAATTCCCGGTTGGTGAAAAACTCCAAGTAATTGCTCTGGCTAATGCTGGTGCAGCAGATGATATTACAGATACAGTAAACTTGTTTGATGGGGATGGTAGCTTTGGCGCTTTGTCTACCTTTGGGACGCGCAACCCGATTTATTATCAGATGGATGGTGCTGGTTTAGGCGTCAATTATGATTTTAGCGACAAATTGGCGCTGAGTTTGGGATATTTGGCTAATTCCAGTAACGATCCTAGTGCGGGGAATGGTTTGTTTAATGGTGGGTATGGTGCTTTGGCACAGCTTACCTTTAAACCAAGCGATCGCTTAAAAGTTGCCTTCACATACATTAATGCTTACAATCAGGAATTGGCTACAGGTAGCAACAGAGCAAAAAATGTCGGCTCCTTTCTGGGAGGATTGTTGGGAGGTGAGGCGGGTGACGAGCCTGTTACCGTACCTACTTCTAGTAATTCCTACGGTATCCAAGCATCCTTTGCAATTAGCGAGAAATTTGTCCTTGGTGGTTGGGTAGGATACAGTAACGTTCGGAGCTTATCCAGCGCTGATGGCTTAGTTGATACTGGCGATGTTGACATTTGGAATTATGCTGTTACTCTTGGCTTCCCCGACTTAGGCAAACCAGGTAACTTAGCAGGTATTATATTGGGTATGGAACCGAAAGTTACCAGTTCCAGCATTAGCCAACTTCCTAAAGACCAAGATACTTCCTATCACATTGAAGCATTCTACCAGTACAAATTAAGCGACAATATCACCATTACACCTGGAGTAATTTGGTTAACAGCACCAGATCACAACGAAAACAATGATGATGTTGTTATTGGTGCTTTAAGAACTACATTTAGTTTTTAACCACAGTCAACAGTCAATAGACTAATACCAATCCGCGTTCTAAGGGACTTCCAAATAAAAAAATATTCCAATCATTAACTTACCAAACCCGTAACTCGTAGGGGCGGGGTAACCCCGCCCCTACAATTTGGCATAATTTATTTTTTGGAGTTCCCTAATACGTAATTAAGATTTTGGTAGGGGTGGGGTTTGGGAGCATCCCAATTTTGACGCAATACCCTAGAAGGGTATTGCTATCCCAACAAAGCCTGCCTTCGCAGGCTATCAAACTTTTAGCCTGCGAAGGCAGGCTTCGTATTTCTAGCCCCACCCTTATAGGGTGAGGGCGTTTTTGCACATTTGGGATGCTCCCTGGGGTTTCCCCCATTGGTGTCAACTTAACGCAAAACCCATTTACCGCAAGGAACTGAAGTTCCTTGCTAATAGCCAAAGTCATCGTCAGATTCCTAAATATTCTCAAAATCTTGAGTCTACTTCAGTAGACTTGGGCTATTAGCCTGAGAATTAATTCTCAGGCGGGCGACAAAGCTAAGACAGAGGCGATTTTTAGCTTAAGTTAACACATATGGGTTTCCTCGCTCTTGTGTAGGTTTCAATGTTACGTTTTAGATTGCAGTTTAGTATAAACATGAGCTTCCTAAAGTAAAACCCAGCCTTTGTGGCTGGGTTTGTTTTGTTACCCCAAATTACCGTTGTTTATCTTTTAATCTCAAGGCTTCATCTCACCTCATGTGTCTGTTGCTATTAAAAAGTTTAGACAGAGCTTGATTTCGCCCGTTTCTTATGTATAGGATGGCATATAAAACTAAGAATTGTGTAGAGTAAAGCAATATTTTTAACTAAAAAAATATTTTTTGGGAATGACTCTAAAGATAAAATCAAGCTTTTATTGGAAAAGATTTTTCCTTGTATAACTATTTGATTTTATTCAGTGTTTATATGCAGATAAAACAATAAACTGTATTCATTTATTTATCATTTAACTAATATTTCAGTAAAATCTAGTAGGGCTAGAACTTCTCAGCAAAACTTGATATATATCATCTAGTAAATTTAACTGAGATAGTAGAAAAAATTTGCGGAAAATACTGATAGTGGATGATGCAATAAGCCTTAGTAGGAAGTTGATTATTTTCGGTATCTGTTGTATTGCGGTAGTTATAGCAATAGTCTGTGATAGCTACTCCAGTAAGCAGACGCTACAGTAACTAATAAGAATAGTATCGTTAGTAGCAAGTGAATATTATCGCTCAATATCAGTCAAAAAAAATGACCAGCCTCCCACAGCTGGTCTAACAAATATTTTCCGCGTTGTCTTCTCAATAGAGTTAAAACCAAGTTGCGCGTTCCCAAAATATGACGGGCAACTTTTCTTAACAATATTGTAGCAGTCAACACAGTTTTTTCGTAAAAATTTACAAAAAAAAGATACCCGCTTCAATTTCTTACCTCTATCTATCAGCAGAATTTAGTACATTTTTATCAAAATGAGAGGATAAGGAGAACAACTGACAACTGACAACTGACAACTGACTATTGACCATTCTGTGGTTTACCCCAAAGAATGCGTTCTTGTTTGTAAATAGCAATTCCTGGTTTCGCGCCTTTGGGTTTGTAGACATACTTGGGCTGTGTATAGACTACTGGTACTTGGTCACTTTGACGAGCGCGGCTGTAGTAAGCGGCTAAGTTAGCGGTAAATTGTAAATCAGTTTCTTCAGCAACAGCACCGGGTTCTAGGCGCAGTAATACATGACTACCAGGAATTTCTTGGGCGTGAAACCATAAATCATAATCCCCAGCTACTCTAAAGGTTAATTGGTCATTTTGGCGATTATTACGACCGATTAAGATTTCAAAACCATTGGGGGTACGATAACGATGAAAATTGCTTTTGGTTTCATTGTTACTGCGATCGCGGTATTCTGGATCTTCAAGATACTTTTGTCCAATAAGTTCGTCGCGAATTTCTTCTAGGGCTTGTAAGTCTTCTGCTATCTGGTATTTGTCAATTTGGGCGATCGCGTCTTCTACTTGTTCTAAATATTCAATTTCGCTATTTACTTCTGCTAGTAAGGGTTCTACAGCCGCCCGCGCCCGTTTGAGCTTTTGATGTTGCTTATATAAGCCTTGGGCATTTTGTACAGCATTTTTATCTGGTTGTAAAGCGATCGCAATTGGCGCACCTGTCTCAAAATCTGGGAGCATAATTTCTTTCATCCCTGGTTCCCAGTTTTGCAGATGCGCCATTAATAAATCGGCTTTTTGGCGATATTCATCAGCTCGATCCGATTGCTGTAAGCGATCGCTAAAGGTGTTAGCTTTTAGGCGTAATTTTGCTAAAATATTACTCAGCTTTTGACTAAGTTGATGGCGCAGTTGCGCAAATAATTGCTCGTTCAGGCGATCGCTATAATAACGGTTAAGTAACTCTTGGATATCCTTCGCTGGTTCCACTCCACCCCAACCCATGACAGTATAACCATCCGCAGTCCAAGCAGGGTGAAATTTTTTCGCTTGTAAAGCTTGTAACCATTCTTGCCATTTAGCAAATAATTCTTGCCAATCTTGTACAGTTAACTCATCAGTATTGGCGTCTGGTGCTAAATTTGCCGCTCGCACCATTGAATCTACTAATGATGCACTCAAACCACTATAACTTTTGAGTAACTGACGCTTAATCGCACCGGGGACTAAACTCACTCGCTCTTGCCAACGTTGTAGCGATTCGTTGATACTGGGAACCGGGCCTGTGAGTTTCGGTGGTGTTTCGTAAACTTGTCCGGTGAGAATGGGACGGACGCTAGATTGTTGTTGACTGACTTGATGAGCGGCAGTGATAATTAAGTTACTGGCATCGGTAAGAATGACATTGCTGTATTTGCCCATAATTTCCACGTAAACGTGATATAAAGGGCTTTCTCCCGGACGACGGGCAAATTGTAAATCTACCACACGTTCCCAAGGTGCGATCGCTTCAATGGCGATTAAAGCCAAACCACCTAACTGATGTATGAGTTGTTGACTAAAAGTAAAAGTATCCGGCGTGCGTGGTGGGGGATTACCAATGCACAGGCGTGCGGCTTGGGGATGCCAAGATATCTCTAGCCAACCCCGTTGTTTGAGAGTACGTAATGCTATGGAAATTGTATAGCGATCGCGCTGAAAAACCTGTTCCATCCGGGATGGTAGCCAGTGAGCGCGGAGTTCGCTACAAGCAGCTGAGAGAGTCGTATAATCTACTGGTTGCACGATAATTAGCTATTGGCCTTCAAACGTCGATCTTCAGTATTGTAAAGCTTGATTGATGATGTAGTCCAAATAAACTAAAAGTCACAGTCACATCTCTATTCTTTGAGATTAAGTTGTTAGCGATCGCTCTGAAAAATTGATAAATTAAATAATATCTTCAGATTTTCCTCATAATTATTCTTTACTATTAACTTCAAGTTAGTTGGGAAACAGTTGGAAAACAGGGTAGCAAGTAATACGGTTGGGATAAAAAATTGTCAAACTGGGCAAGAGAATTAATAAAGATGTAGAAGATTTGGCTTAATTATTGCCCGTCAACAATATATATTTGATTAACCGAACCGTACTCCAGATATCAGGGAATAGTTTGGCTGACGATTGTTCTTCCTTTCTACATCACAAACAATGTATATGGTGTTTAGATACTCAAAATTGGAACTTTTCTATGTCCAAAAAGCGTATTCTCTTGATAGATGATGAAAAATCTCTAGCCACAGTCATTCAAGCTTGTCTGGAAAACTTAGCAGATTGGACAGTACTTAAAGCCGAATCTGGTAAGGAAGGTTTAATCAAAGCTCAAACTGAAAAGCTGAATGCTATTTTGCTTGATGTTATGATGCCCGATGTAGATGGATTTACCGTCTTACAAGAACTGAAAAAAAATCCATTGACTCAAGCTATTCCTGTCATGTTAATTACTGCTAAAGTCGAACCTACAAAGCATAACCAATATGACGAATTAGGTATTGCCGGGGTAATTAGTAAACCTTTTGACCCCTTAAAATTAGCCGACCAAGTAGCATGTATTTTAGGCTGGAATTAACTGAATTTTTGGTTGTATAATTCAAGCTATCAACCAGTATTAATTGCGATTTCTAGTAATGCTGTGCTTAATTTCTAATTACCTAATTAGAAAAGGTTTTATACCAATTTGACGCGAAGGGCGACAGATATATTTATATAAGCGAGATTTCCCAGACAATTCCCAAACTAAAATCTATTGATAAAGTGACAATCCACGTCAGCATATTCCATAGTCAGGCGACACAATGCTTTTTGGAAATGGGTGATTCTGGTAAGTTGTTGGCGAGACTTTTCATGGAATGCAAAATGGTATTAGACATTTCTCATTGGTGGTTTATTTATACACGGACTTTACTAGTTTTATGAAAACTAAATTTATCTGTTGATGAGACTTGATACCTAAAATTACCTTCATAAAAAGAAATTTCCAAAGTAACACATTTCACCAACTAGTATTAAGTAGAGATACAACATTTATGGAATCACAAAATTTTCTGGCATTTTCTATCTACGAAGCTGATGTATTTAATGTAGATAATGCGGTTTTTCAAGCTTATTTACAAGCCTTTTTTCGACACCAGGCTTATATTTATAAATTATACAATACAGGGAAAATTAATGAATTACAAACCATTGAAAGAATTAATACAGCTTGGAAGAAGCTAGCAAAGATACAAACTAAACTCAAATGTCAAATAAAGTTGCCACACTATGATGTAAAAGAGAAATTTATTTTCGTTAACACCAATGATTTTTGCTTGTATGCACAAGATTCAATCAGTATGTGGAATTAATACATAACTGAATGAAGTGAAATCGCCAGGCTACTTAGAACCGCGACTTCTTGAAGAAGTTGCGGCTCTAGCAATTTTAGAATCTCTAAGATTTACCATCGCTACCAAAATATTCCCGATAAGTGCAAATCTTGTCTCCACGCACTTCAAAAAAGACAGCTACCCGATTTTTATAAGGTTGTCCTAATAATAGCCCTTCATCTTTAAATTCAAAGACAACTGTTGTTTGGTTACTGGTAATTCTGTCTAAAGAAGTTAACTGTATACCTTGATTAAAAGCAGCAGAAACATATTGAAAAAACTCTTTAGCTCGCTCTTGTCCCTGATTCCAACCTTGAAATTTACCGATGGGAAACCAAAAGGTAAAATCTTCAGTCAGCATATCTAAAAACCCTTGCCATTGGGTAGTTGCTAAACCATGCTGAAAATGCACAAATGCTTGCTGGGCAATTTTTAAGGTATGTTCTGAATCTGGTACCATCTTCTTCTCTTACTTGATTTGGACTTTATATAAAATAACGTTAAAGTTAGATTTAATATAGCTGCATTTTTGCTGGATACTAAGCAGCTTAATTCTAAATATTATTAACTAAAGTCACTAAATATAACTAATATTCAGTAATTTTACTGCATTAAAAATAAAGTTTAGATGAAGAAATCAATAAAAGCAGAGAAAACCACAGTATTTTCCGGTTACCTGTATTAAACTGGTGACAAATCATATCAGCATTTTGTTTGACAACTACCAAATCTATGGAAAGCATCGCCAAATTTTGATAACTCAAGTTTGAGAGGCAAAGATAAGAATATGCGAAATTTTGGGACTCATCCTAAGAATCGTTTGTATACCAATCTGAACAGTTACCTGTTGTATTTGGGTTATGTTCTAGGGGGGCGATTTCAGCAAGAGAGAAAAGATATTGAGTTATTTGAAAAGGCGCTATGCGAACGGTTTGGGGCTAAACATGCTATTTGCGTATATCAATGTCGAGTGGGGATATATCTTGCTGTTAAAGCTTTAATTAAGCCGGGACAAGAAGTGATTTTGTCTCCTTATACAATCGCGGATGTAGTTAATATGGTGATTTTTGCGGGAGGGCGTCCGGTATTTGCAGATGTGGATCGCCAAAGTTGCAATATCTCACCTGGAGAAGTAGAACGGCTGATTAATCAGAATACAGGTGCAGTATTAATTACTCATTTACATGGACTTGCGGCTGAAGCGCACCGAATTAAAGAAATTTGCGATCGCTTTCACATCCCCATAATTGAAGATTGCGCTCAGTCTTTCGGTGCATACGAACAAGGTAAAGCAGTCGCCACAATTGGTGATGTGGGTGTCTTCAGCTTTGAAATGCATAAGAATTTAACTACCTGGCTGGGAGGCGCAGTAATTACCAACCGCACAGATCTAGTAGAAAAATTTCGCACGGAAATTGAGAGTTTTATCTATCCGCCACTACCGCGAATTACAGGTAAAGTTAAGTCAGGATTAATTCAAGATATTGCCAGCTTACCTGGAATTTTTCAGCTATTTACCTACCCCATACTTCGATATAGCTATCTGAAGCAGATTAAAGTTGTCAACGAAGCAGTTCGCAGAAAACCCCAAGAAAGCCAACCAGCAACACATTTACCTGATGTATATAAGTCACGGTACACAACATTTCAAGCTCGCCTGGGATTATCACAGCTTAAACATATCAATCGTCATATTAAGAAGAGGATTGATAATGCCCTAATTTATTATGAAGGATTGAAAGATATTGATGAGTTAATTTTACCGCCTCTGCGAACTGATGGCTCTCATACTTACCTGTGGTTTCCAGTGCAATATTCTCGTCGGGATGAATTGTTGCGGTTTATGTACAATCGTCATCGAGATATAGCTGCTGGTCATTTTACTAGTACTGCTAATGCACCTCAATATCAAGAGTTTTATCGAGATTGTCCCAACTCAAAAAAAGTTGAACAAGAACTATTGTATTTACCTACCTATCCTCGCTATCCTCAAAGAGAAATTGAGAAAAACATTCAGGTAATTAGAGAATATTTTAATCAAAAGGTGTAGGTTGGGTTGAGGAACGAAACCCAACATTTATCGTACATTCAAGGGATAAGGAACTTCCAAATAAAAAATATTCCAATCATTAACTTACCAAACCCGCAACTCGTAGGGGCGGGGTTACCCCGCCCCTACAATTTGGCATAATTTACAGCATATTTCAGGTAAATGAGGTACGCGCTTGGGGGCATGGCAGTGCCAGTGCCCCTACAATCAACAATCATCTGTACATCACCAGATGACAATGTGCTGTATTTTTTGGAGTTACCTAAGACCCCTTCGTCTACAAGTAGTAGATTTTCAGTGGAGGTTTAAATCTCCAATTGAAAATGTCTTTCACGCGCAAATACTTCGAGTGAGCTTCAGTACAAGTTTTGAGTTTTGAATTGTTAAGCAGATGTTGGGTTTCGCAAAGCCTCAACCCAACCTACATCTAGAATACTACTAGCTTGTCTAAACATTACGAGTTTATTGTTGTTCTTCTTCAAAAAACCAAGCTTCCGCTAAAAGTGTAAAACCAACCAGCCAAAGTAATAAGAAAATCGAAACTAGAATTATTCCTGTCATGGCTAATAACTCCCCCGATTTAATTTCAGTACAGAGTTATATACAAGTTAGCGAGATTTTCATAAACTAATGGCAACTTGCAACAAAGATTGACAATATAGTTATGAGTCAATAGTCAATAGTCAATAGTCAATAGTCAATAGTCAATAGTTGAGAATTTCTTAACTATTGACCAATGACTAACTTAATTAGATAGTAATTGTGCGTTGAAGGCTTTATTGATGCGATCGCGTGAAAGTTCCAAGTGCGCTACTGTGGAAATATCCAGGTTTTCGCTCTTTTGCTGGAGTTGCTTGTCAATGGCTGTTTGCAGTTGACGCAATTCATACCAAGCCAATGTTCTACCATCTTCAGTGGCGTGAGTATGTTGTAACATCATTTCTAGCAAAATATTCAGGTGTTCCCGTTGTAAGGAACGGCGAATACTGGAAATTGGCTGTGCTTTGTCTGGTGTGAAAATTTCTGTCCAAATACCTTTTTGTAAGGTGTCAAACAGTTCGGGGATGGTTAAAGCTTCTCCTGGTGGTGTTTTTAATTCTATATCTTGTAGGCGATTCAAGCGATCGCTGCTCAATAGCGATCGCAATATTCGACTTTGGAAGCGAAAAATGCGATCGTGTAGGGGATAATCTAAGCGATCGTTAGGGATGGGATTACCCCAATGTTGCCAACGTGACGGTGCTAGCTGGTTTAATAATTGGGGTGAAAACTTCAAAGCATCTGCCGCAAACACATAATCTTGTAAATTTGTCAATGCTTGACGCTGTTTTTCTAGGGAAACTGGGACAAAAGCCCAAGATGTATCATTTCCAGCGTGAACCCGGCGGAAGGATTGTCCGCCAATATATTGAGAAACTAAAGTAGCGTTGCGAAAATAGTATCTGAAGACTCGATTAAATAAAACGCGCAAATTGCTATAGCTTTCTCCTTTGGGGAGATAACGCCGATCCAAGCGTTCCCACATTAAGCGAGCATTATCCATTTGCCATTGAGAATACATTAATACATCGCTGCTCATATCCCAGAGATTTGCTAGGGGGTTGATATCCCAAATATCTTCGTCAGTGGCGTAAGATAATTCTGGCTGGGGCGATGCTAAAGCTATCTGTTCTAAAAAGCTTTTTTCTGCTTCTGGTTGCGGGCTTCTTTTATAACCATATTCTATAGCCCATTCATCATAAGGCCCGACAACCCCAGGAAAATAATCTCCTTGCTGTTCTCCTTGGGGAGCGATGTTGACGGGTAAATAATCCATCACCGAACCGACTAAACCCTTGGTGTGGGTAATTTCTGTGTTATTTAATTCCTGGGGTGCTAACATGGTGCTGCCATGAAAATTATGGCGTAAACCCAGAGTATGTCCAACTTCATGGGCAATGACAGAACGCAAGTATTGATGTACATATTCTTTCATCGCTTCGCTATTGGGTGTATTATTTTGCAACAGCGATAACGCCAACGCCCCCATAGCTGCTTGATCTAGAGAATCCTTGCCATAGCAGATTTCGGAAGGAGGCATAATTATAGCATTCTTTCCTCCTGCCTTCTCCCCTATATCTCCACATGGGTTTTGACTAGCATTTCCATCCATTAAGGTGAGATATTCTTGTTGAATGGAACGTACCATACCTGCATCAACAATAATATCTGCATCTAATATTTCCCCGGTGAAGGGGTTAACGCGCATCGGCCCTTTAGCGAAACCTGCATCGAGGGAATTGAACCAGCGAATAGTATTGTAACGCACATCTGCGGGGTGCCAATCAGCATCATCTGGCATTTGTCGTACTTCAATAGCATTGCTAAATCCCGCTTTAGCAAAGGCTTTATTCCACATCAGCGCGCCTTCACGAATGGCGTCGCGGTATTCTAATGGTACGGCGTTTTCAATCCAAAATACAATCGGCTGTTTGGGTGGCGATAAAGGTGCAGTTGGATCGGTTGGTTCTAGATGCCAACGATTGATGTAACGTACAAATGGTTCTGAATGGCGATCGCTAGAAAAATCTTGGAATGCTGTAATAAAATATCCCACTCTGTCATCCGCAATTCTGGGGATATAACCGTTATGTTCTTGTAGTTGAGAAAAGCTATAGTGGACTTTTAACGAAAGTGCCCGACTATCAGGTAAGGTAACTAAATTTGACCCGTCATATGAGTAAAATCCGTAAATAGAATCTATTTCTAGATTTTCGGGGAAGCTTTTAACATCATCAAAATAAGACTTACTTAGTTCTAAACGATAATCTGCTTGTAGAGAGTATTTTAATAGGGGTGTTAAACCGGGTAAATCCTGCATCAGTAAACGATCCAGCCGAATCAAGATATTTTTACTATGGGGATTGATAGTATCTATTTCTATAGCATAGAGAACTGAATCGCTAAAAGAACGAGCAAGCGATCGCTGTTCTGGTTCGCCTGGATCTGTCCGGAATTTCACATTGCGGATGACAAAGTGCAAATTATTATTGACGCGCCGAAAATAAAACAGAAAATCGGACAGGGGTAATCCGCTATAAATTCCACTCTCCCCCAATCCCGATTCTAATGTTACTGTCGCTAAGTAATTTTTATTAAGTTGTTCTGGTGTCAATTCTAAATAAATACTGCCATCTTCATGATGACGATAGAGGGTAAAAAGTCCCGGTAATTTCTCAGTTCCCCTAACTATCTCCCGAAATAGTCGCAAATCTTCCTTTCTATTGTCAATAAACATATTTTCCCATACCGGATGTGTAGGCAGCTGGGACATATCAATATTTGCAAGTTGGTTGGCGACTGCGGAATTAGTTCCTATTAACCAGCTATAAATTAACAAGACACAGATGAATAATTTCCCAATCCAGTATTTCATTTAGTTTTCCAGTTGAAGCGATTCTCTTGTTGAGGAAAAAGGTGGATTCATGCGTCGTCAGCCAACTTTGCTAAGTAATTCCCCAATGTAAATTGCACATATACCCTCAGTAAATCCACTATATTCAGACAAACTATTGCTTGTCGGGGAATAAATTATCCATTTATAAGATGAAATTAATTTTATCGCAACTTTTTATGTCTTTAGGTAGACAGCTTTTCATACTAAAGATATAGGTTTTTTAAAGTTATATTTTGTATTTAAGAGCAAAAACAGCGCATAAATTGTATTTATAAATACATTTAAGCGTTGGCGCAGAAAATCTGAGCATTAGCAGCGATCGCTCAAGCATATCTGCGTTTGGTGAATATTAATCAAAAAAATAATGCGATAGATTGTAGGGGCATGGCAATGCCATGCCCTCTTAAATATATAGAATGGGTTGAGGATTTGTGAAATCTTACATCTAGGGTTGTTGACAGTCAACAGTCAACAGTCAATAGTCAATAGTCATCGGATTATCGTACATAAAAGGGTTTAAGACCCCTACGTCTATACGTAGTATCATTTTCAGACGGGGTTTAAATCCCCGTCTGAAAATGTCTTTAATTTTGAATTTTGAATTTTGAATTTTGAATTGTTAATGCTATTTCTTGTCTTTGACAAAGAATTAAGCCAAACCATTGCTGGGGATCTGTCCAAGTTTTTAATGTCTTCATTCCTTGAACTGTCAATTGTTGTTGCATATCAACTAAATCAAACTTGCGAGAAATTTCTGTGAGAATGCTTTCACCAGCCGCAAACCCAACATTTAAATTGAGAGTTTCTAAGGTAACATCATGACTTGCTTGACAATGGAGATACATTTCAATTTGTGTATCTGCTACATTATAAATCGCTTGATGTCGAAATAAATTCAAGTCAAAATTACCTTGAAACCGCCAATTTAAATGCGAAAGCATATTCAAATTAAAAGCTGCTGTTACTCCTTGGCTGTCGTTATAAGCGGCTTCTAAAATGTTTTTGGGTTTTTGTAAATCAATACCTAGTAAAAAGTAATCTCCTGGTTTTAAAGCGTCAGCAATTTGCTTAAAGAACTGCTCAGACTCTTGCGGTGTAAAATTTCCTAGAGAACTTCCTAAGAAGAAAATCAGGCGCGATCGCCGCCAGGGATGTGCAGCTAGATGAGCTAAAGCTTGTTCGTAAGTTCCCAGCAATCCCTGAATAAAAAATTCTGGATATGCTTGTTGTAATTCTAGAACGCTATTTTTGAGAATTCCGCCACTAATATCAATGGGAAAATAACGACAATCATCTGATATTTGGCGATAAGCATCCAATAATAGGCGCGTTTTTGTTGAACTACCGCTACCTAATTCTACGAGTTCGCAGTTACCTGTACTTTGGGCAATTTCCGCAGCATATTGACTCAAAATTGCTGCTTCTGTGCGGGTGGGATAATATTCTGGTAACTGACAAATTTCTTCAAATAATTGCGAACCCCGATCGTCGTAGAAATATTTAGCAGGTAAGGTTTTGGGAGTCTGGCTTAATCCTTGGATGATATCTTCACCATCATTATTTAAATCTTGATAGTGATTATCCAGAATTAATAACGGATCTATTACCATGTTCTCTTCTCTTTTATTTGCTATGGGGTGCTATAAAATTTTGGGATGAATTGATTAAAGAATGCTTAAGGCAGGATATGTAAATGCCATGAACAAACTGAGAAATTTTAAGCTGAGAAATCTTGCGCAATTCTCAAACCAGAGTGCTGATAAAAGTAAGGACGGAACCAGTTACGATAGGTTGGTAACGCCATCGAACCGTTAGTAGCCCAAGAACCACCAAGCAGCATCTGATGTTTGCCATCAAAGAAAGGTGCAGATTGATCGAGATACAGGGGATGGGGTTGAAATCCGGGTAAAGGGTTGAGAGTATCGCTTAACCATTCCCAAACATTCCCCCTTAAGTCATGAATTCCCGCACTGTTAGCTGGTGGAAACATATTGACGGGATTAGGAGAGATGAATTGTAAATTCAAATTATGATTAGTTGAATTGCCATCGCTTTCCGAATAAATTAAAGCTTGATTCCATTCAGCTTCACTCATCAAGCGAATATTTTCCCCTTTCCACCGACAAAATGCGATCGCTTCGTAATAGTTGACTTCTACAGGCCAATCTAAGGGTAAGTCAATTTCCTCAAATACTGTGCGATAGCGATAACCATTGGCGCTAGGTAGCCAAAATTTCGGGTGCTGGACGTTGTAGAGTTGCTTCCAGTTACTAGCTTCATCATTCCAATATTCTGGAGTTTCATAACCCCCATCTTGGACAAACTCCAGAAATTCGCCATTGCTGATGAGGTACTTACTCGCCAAAAATGGTTTTACTTCCACAGTGCGATCGCCATATTCGCTATCCCAACCAAAAGTATGATCATTTTGGGGTTTTCCTAATTTCACCACACCACCAGGAATCAAGCGCATTTCATTCTCTGGAATATCTCCATTACTAGGTGCGTAATCCCAATCTGAAGGACGTTGGAGACAATCAACAGGTAATTGACGCAGCAACATCGAAGAGGTTTCAAAGTGAACCCGGCTATGTTCTATCCCCATCAACAACGCCCAAAACGGGTGCTGTTGGTGAATTGGGAGATTGAGAGGCGTATTTGCAATCATATTCGCGATCGCATCTTTCGCCTGTTCTCGATATTGCCAAACTTTTGCGACTTCCGGCCAGCTAATATGTTGCATAGCCGCATCAAGTTCTGCTGGTGTTTCTGGATCTACTCCTACCTCAAATAAAGCTTCAAAATGTGCATTAATCCGCTTTTCCAGTAACCCAACGCAGATTAATTTATTGATATAAAAAACAGGTGAGTGTCCAAGATAAAAAATCAGACGGTTTCTTAAAGGATCGGGACTGAGGTAAAAAATGTCATCACTCACCAGAGATTTCATTAATTTTTCCTCAAGTTCCCAAGCATTTTCAAAATACTTGAGCAGGGTTTGCGAACTGCAATCATTAAGTATGGGGACGCAATTCGATAGCTGTTTTTTTATCGTAGAAACTCTACTCATGGTGATTGTTTAGAAAATTCACGACTCAAATTGTGCTGTCTGCATTGTTTTTGTGAAAAAAACAGTGTTTTTGGGCACATTTTGCTAATGTGGTTATGATCGGGCAATTCTCTAAATTTGTAAACTAGCTGAAGAATAGTGTTGATGGTTGACCGATGACAGTTGACGGTTGACAGTTGACAAATGATACCAATTTCAATAATTTTTGCGGCACATCAATATATTTTATAGGGCATGGCAATGCCCATACATGTCAACTTAAGTCCAAACGCTTACCCCACAAGCCTTTTACCCCTCCCCTAACCCCTCCCCGTAAACGGGGAGGGGAAGTTTTGGCTTTAGACAAAACTGGGGTGGGGTAACGCGGATCTTGATGGTAAACGATTTGATGCAAAATCAAGTCCAGATAAGGGTTTCACGTTAACTTGACACCAATAGGCATTGCCATTCCCCTACAGTCGCATTCCTTTTTTAAATCGGTATGACAAATGACAATTGTACAGACGCGATGAATCGCGTCTCTGACAAATGACCCTAAAAAAATATTTGACACTATAAACCAAGCTTGCTATAATCCTGGCGATACGGAACCAAATATGTTAAGCATGTTATACGGAAACTAAAAACCGCTTGCTGTAAGGCGAGCGGTTTTTATATTTTTATCGCAACTTGATAATTAAACCAGCTTCAAGTCGGGATACTCAGCCAATAAATCATCAGAAGTGAGAGTATCGCCTTCAGCTTGGGGAGTCCAAAGTACTTCGATGGCGAGAATTTGCTCGCTAGGAATACCGCCGATTTGACGTAAAGCTTGACGCAAATCCTCAGTACTGTTGAGTGCGGGAATTCCATACTTACCGAGAGTCGCCACCAGCAAGGTAACGATAATATATTCACCAGGGCCAGAGGTAATTAAATCGGTAGGATTTTCTGGATTTGAGCTACCAGGTAGCGCTTCTTTCGCCAGTGCAGCTTTAAGTTGGTTATTAACGTTAGATAGGGTTTCTTCGCTAAATTTGCTGCGTTCCGCCAAAGAGAGACGGTTAAATTGAGCTTCAGCAGAATTTAATTTAGCTTGCTGTGTACCACCACCGACATATACCCAATATTCAGGATGGCGCAGCAAAGCGAGGCTGGTTTCTTGTAAAATTTCTGCTCTTCCCTGTGGGGAGTTGGTATCAGCAGTTTCGGCGATGCGATCTAATTCTGGCTGTAAATCGCGCGCTTGAGCTAATAAACCCACTTGTAAACGAGTGACAGATACATTGGGGTTGCTGCTATAACCTTCTTCGGTGACAGTTTCGCCACCGGTAACACGGCGGAAGGTTTGGAATAAGAAATTAGCGATCGCAATAAAGATTAAGATGCTAAACAAACCGCCAAATCCGCCACCAATTCCCCAAAAAGGAATCAGGAAAGGAAATCCAAAGCCACCACCACCGGGATAATATCCACCACCAGGAGGTGCGTAAGTGCGAGGCGTGTAAGTGCGACTAGAAGGTACTCTAAAGGAACCACCACCGATGCGTCCGCCGCTACGAGCCGCTAATGCGTTATCAGCGTGACCAAGTGCTAAAGTTAACACCAGGCTGAGGATAAAGACAGTTTTTAACAGTGGTTTAATGGCTAGTTTTAGTTTTTGATGCATAATACAGTCACTTGAAAAACATTATTGGTGATGATTTCTCCCAAAGCTGTGCTTGAGAGTCATGCTTGGTCACTAACGCTGCTCCCGTAGCAAGCAAGCGAATTTTTGATTAGCAGTAGCTCTCTGTGACTGATATCTGAGTCGGCTACATATTTAATGTACCGCGTCTGATTTGGCCTAGACAGCACGCTTAGGGGGGATTTCTTGAGTAGATTACCGTACCTTAAATCTTTTCGCGATCGCCGGAATTTTGGGATCAATTAATCATTAGGGGCTAGGGGCTAGGGGCTAGGAAGGAAGACAATTGTAGAGACGCGATTCATCGCGTCTGTGCCCAATGCCCAATGCCCCATTTTGGCATTTTGGCAATATTTTCCAGTTTTTCAGGATAGGCTAAGGATAGAAACTCTCTTTAGCAATGACCACAGTCGTCTATGAACAATTGATTTAGCCGGCAGTACTAAATTTTTATGCTTGTTAATCAGGTAGACAAATTTCTGTGGTGAGAAATTGCCTAGAAATATAAATTAACAATATTTAAACCGAAATTTTGCCAAATACTGTTTTCAACTCTGGCTGAAATTTTTATACTCCAATCGCTAAAACAAGGATTGAGAATGATGTTGCTACAGCCTATGTATTACAAAACGTCAAACATCGGTATAAATCTTATTAAAATTTTGAAGATAAATACTGATACTTACATCAAACGATAAAAAAATCTTAAAATTACAGGGTTCTGTAGGTTAGCTGTTGGCGCTGATGACAAAACCGGAGAAAATTATATACAGTTCTGATAAATTTATTCTGGAAATTACAGAAACAAATTTTGATTCAAAATCCAGTTTGACTGTCTCTCGGTGGCAGATGTCTAGATTACTAGTAACTACAGAAGTCCCTGAGTTTTTTAGGCAATTTCCCTAAATAGCAAAGTTACTACTTGTCTCTAACAAATTGTGGAGAATTTGAAATGACTAAACTCAAGAACAGCAGAAAATTGACTTTGATTCATTAACGAAAATGAATCATCTCAAAACTTAACATTTATTAGCAGTATAGTCAGAAAATCTATTATGGAACATATTTCACAACTTGGGGCAAATGTTAGAGAAACAACTGCACTGCCCGATATTCTGGTAATATCTCGCAGTTTCTTGCCAAAAGAGACTGTACTGAGCGAATATATTTATAGTCGTTGCCTGCAAGATCCAGAACGGGTAATAGTTCTAGCTGCCAGTTGTTCAGGCGATAAAGTATTTGACCAAACACAAAAATTCCCTATATATCGCTGGCCAAGTCCGAGAAATTGGAGTTTTTTACATCCTTTATTTAACCTTATATATTCATTTGTATTAGCCATCAAGCTATATTTTCGCTATCACTATCGCTACATTGAATGGGGTCACGGCTATGAATTTCCATCGCTTTTACTGTTAAGCTATTTCTTGCCAATTCGCTTTTTTATCTATCTTCACGGTAATGATATTGTTTGTGGCTTACGCAATCCTTTATGGCGATCGCTCTTTAAATTAACTCTCAAACGGGCTGAAGGTATCGTTTGTAATAGTTCGTTTACGAAAGATTACTTAAGTACAAAGCTGCGACTCAAAACCCCTACCCACGTTATTAACCCCAGCGTGAGAGCAGAAAAATTTACTCAACTCGCAAATCCTAGTAACTTGAGTGAGTTACGCGCAGATGTCCGCCAAATGTACAACATTCCGGAGACAGCAATAGTTATTTTATCGGTGGGACAGCTAGTCAAAAATAAAAGCTTTAACCGCGTGATTGATAACTTACCCCTGCTGCTGACTATTGGGGTAGATGTACATTATATAATCTGCGGTCAAGGCCCTTGTGAAGCAGAACTGAAATCTCTCGCCCAACGCTTACGAGTAGATCAAAGAGTACATTTTGCAGCAGATGTGAGCGATCGCGAATTGGCTGGTTATTATGCCGCCTGTGATATATTTGCCATGCTCAATCTCTTGGATACTCAAACTAGGAATATAGAAGGTTTTGGTATTGTCTACCTAGAGGCGAGTTACTTTGGCAAACCTGTAATCGCCTCTCGTTTAGGTAGCGTCATCGATACCATTCACCATGAAGAAAACGGTATCTTAGTTAACCCCAAATCTGGCTATGAAGTATTTCAAGCCTTCACTCGCTTATGCCAAGACCAAGCACTACGAGAAAAACTTGGTCGTAAAGGTAAAGAACTAGCCCAGCGTAAGACCTTTCACCGTTCATTATACAGGTTGGAGGAATTGTAGAGACGCGATTCATCGCGTCTGTGATCTCGATGGATGATTCATCGCGTCTGTGATCTCGATGGATGATTCATCGCGTCTGTGATCTCGATGGATGATTCATCGCGTCTGTGATCTCGATTAATGATTCATCGCCTCTCTCTTCAGCCCCCACCGACAATTGTGACAACTTCCAAGCGATCGCCTGGTTGTACTTTTGTTTCTGTCCAAAACTGGCGGTGTAAAATCTCACCGTTATATTCGACTGCTACCAAACGCGGATTAAAGCCTAGTTGTTGCAGGAGTTCGGGTAACGGCGTTTGGGATGAACATCTGTGGTTTTCTCCATTGACTTGGAGTGTAATTTCATTCGACATCAGCTTTCACAAATTCATCAGCAAGTAGAAAAAATTCTGAGTAGCAAAGACTACTACTCAGACATTTTGAATTTTGAATTTTGAATTATTCAAGGTTCTGGTTGTATCCGATGTAACTGGGAAAGCAAATATTGCGCCACCAGGGTAGGTTGTTCTGCTTGCATGAGCGATCGCACTACAGCTACACGTTCTGCACCTGCATCAATTACATCATTGATATTATTTGCATCTATGCCGCCAATCGCAAACCAGGGAATCGAGCAGTTTCTAGCCGCATAGCTGACATATTCTAAGCCAGCCGCCGGTTTACCTGCTTTTGTTGGTGTTTCATATACTGGCCCCACACCAATATAATCAGCACCTTCTGCAATTGCCCTTTGCATTTCTTCCAAATTTGTGGTAGAACGACCAATAATCCTCTGGGAACCAAGTAACTGTCTCGCCAGATCAATAGGCATATCTTGCTGTCCTAGATGCACCCCATCGGCATCTACAGCTAAAGCTAAGTCTACACGGTCATTGATAATAAACAGAGCGCCGTAGAGGTGACATAACTGTCGCAGTTTTTTCGCTTGTTCGAGACGAATAGTATCATCGGCAGTTTTGTCACGGTATTGTAACAAAGTCAATCCACCTTTGAGTGCAGCTTCCACCGTTGTCAATAAATTTTCTGATGGTGAGGTAACTAAATACAAATGCGATCGCCACAGCAGTTGATGGCGTTGATGACCTAATAAATTACTTTCTAGGGTATACATTTGATACCGCATCTGCTTAAAAGTTTTACCCATCTGGGGATGATGCAGTTTACCGTATTCTTCCAGCACCCGCATTGCTTCTTGCACGCGACAAAAGTTAGCTTGCAATAAAGCTTTGATACTAGTACGTTGTTCCTCTTGGGGATGGCTTAACTCAGTTCCAGCGTCACCGGGAGTATCCCGCGCCGCCCGGAGTTCCGCCGTATGCCAATGGGCTATCTCTTGTCGCAGACGCTTGCATTCGTTGGTAAACTGAGAATTGTTTAACCCAAAGCGACACCATTCTTCAATAATTCGCAAACCCTCACGAGCGCGATCTAAATTAGCATCTAAAATGCGGTAGACAACTTGCTGCGTCTGCTGCGTTTGGCTGTATGGCTCGACCATTTCAACAACCCCATTCCTGCTGTCATCAAACGATGTCAAATCAACTATTCTAGTAAGCTTCATTTATTAAATTGGTATTTTTACTAGAAATTTACTATGCACTCAAAAACATAAGAGTAGCAAGGATTCTATCAAATTAGCAGATATACGGGTCGGTTCAGATAAAAGTAGTTTAAGATTACAGCCTACCAAAGACAGATACAAAAAATGGGCACAAGAAACACAAGAAAATTTCTTTTACCGAGAGTTAAAAGTTATAAGTAGAACGATGCAATTCTAGATAACTGGAGAAAGTGACAATTGCTGAGTACAGCATTTCATTAATTTGTCGCCAATCCTTTGCGCGTCTTTGCTTGGAGATTTCTCGCCTCATGTTCACAGATGTAATCTGTATCCTCGCAAGGCAGATCGAGTTGACTCTTTGTAGTGAAGTTGCCAATGAAACTGGTAAAATCACCATATTCCCGATAGGAATATGTAGTTTTTCCTCTTGCTTTTTATCGGGAATACCTGCCATTATCTTATATACCATCTGCGTATACGGTATTTCTAGAGAATAACCGTAGATACTAATTATAGAGGAGAATGTGTCATGAGTCTGTGGCCACGCCAGCTAAAGCGATCGCAACTGAGTATTAAACGAATTATCACTCCCTTTAGGTTAAATTCCCTCAAAGGCTTTGTATCAATGTTTTTGGTGGGGACATTCTTGAGTGTCACCCTTGCTGCTTGTGGTGGTGGAAATAGCGGTAATTCTGCAAGTGAAAACCCAGCAGCTAGCCCTGTTGCAGCCAATAAACAAAATGTAGAATTAACGCTTGTATCTTTTGCTGTTACCAAAGCAGCTCACGAAGCTATTATTCCTAAATTTGTTGAAAAATGGAAACAAGAACACAACCAAACTGTTAGCTTTAAACAAAGCTATGGCGGTTCTGGTTCGCAAACTCGTGCTGTAATTGATGGTTTAGAAGCAGACATTGTTCATTTAGCCTTGGCTGGAGATACAGAAAAAATTCAAAAGGCTGGACTAATTGAACCTGGATGGGAAAAAGAAGCCCCCAATAATGCCATTGTCTCTAAATCAGTAGCTGCATTAGTAACTCGTCCAGATAATCCTAAAGGGATTAAAACTTGGGCTGATTTAGCAAAAGACGATGTCAAACTCATTACCGCAGATCCCAAAACCTCAGGGGTAGCACGTTGGAATTTCTTGGCACTGTGGAATTCTGTGATTAAAACAGGTGGAGATGAGGCTAAAGCACTTGATTATGTGACGAAGGTTTATAATAATGTGCCTATTCTAGCTAGAGATGCTCGTGAAGCTACGGATGCTTTCTTTAAACAAGGTCAAGGTGATGTTTTAATCAATTACGAAAACGAAATTATTTTAGCATCACAAAAGGGTGAGAAAGTCACATCTATAATTCCTGATGTGAATATCTCTATTGATAATCCCATCGCCGTAGTAGATAAAAACGTTGATAAACACGGTAATCGTGAAGTTGCAGAAGCTTTTGTAAAATACCTGTATACTCCCGAAGCACAACAAGAGTTTGCCAAATTGGGATTCCGTCCTGTAGATGAGACAGTAGCCAACACTAAAGAAATTGCCGATAAATTCCCCACAGTCAAAACTTTAGGTACAGTCCAAGACTTTGGTGGTTGGGGAGAAATCGATAAGAAATTTTTCGCTGATGGCGGAATTTTCGATAAGATTCAAGCCGCAAAGAAATAGATAATTAGTCAATGGTCAATGGTCAGTGGTTGACTGTTGACTGTTGACTGTTGACTTTTGACTTTTGACTTTTGACTCTTAACTATGACTCTATCCCCTTCTGTAGAAGCTGACAGTAAAACTCCCGTTTGGAAGGAATTCCTCGAAAAATTGGGTCGGATTCCCTGGACTTGGCGCATTACTTTGGTATATCTGACATTGATGTTGTTCATCCCTATCGCGGCGATGTTTCTCAAAGCGAGTACGGAACCGCCAGCGAAATTTTGGGCGATCGCTACTAGCGATATTGCTTTAGCAACATACAATGTCACATTCGTTACTTCACTATCTGCTGCTTTGCTCAATGGCGTATTTGGTACACTCATTGCTTGGGTGTTGGTGCGCTATGATTTCCCCCTCAAGCGGATTATTGACGCTACCGTAGATTTACCATTTGCCTTACCTACATCAGTAGCAGGTTTAACACTGGCAACGGTGTACAGTAATAATGGCTGGATTGGTTCGCTATTAGCACCCTTGGGAATTAAGGTATCTTTTACCCGTTTGGGTGTTTGGGTAGCGATGATTTTTATTTCCCTTCCGTTTGTGGTGCGCACAGTGCAACCTGTACTGCAAGAAATGGAACATGAAACAGAAGAAGCCGCTTGGTCTTTAGGTGCTTCTCAATGGCAGACTTTTTGGAAAGTGATTTTACCGCCTTTATTCCCGACAATTTTAACTGGTGTAGCATTGGGTTTTTCCCGTGCAGTTGGGGAATATGGCTCTACCGTCATTATCTCGTCTAATACACCTTTCCAAGATTTAATTGCACCTGTATTAATTTTCCAACGCCTAGAACAGTATGACTATTCTGGTGCAACTGTAATTGGTGTAGTGTTATTAGCAATTTCTTTAGTGCTACTGCTAGCGATTAATTTCTTACAAGCCTGGTCAAGAAGATATGACAGTAAATGAGCCAAGTCTTCACTCCTCTAAGTCAGAGAAAAGTACAATCAAGCCGAAACAAACTAAAAGTTGGGTACCGACACTATTAATTGCGATCGCGATCGCTTATTTAGCTTTGGTGCAGTATATCCCAGCAATCAATGTATTTGTCCAAGCTTTCGCTAAAGGTGTAGGCCCTTTCTTCGCCAACTTAGCCAAACCGGCGTTTCTCCATGCAGCTTGGCTGACATTATTACTAGCGCTGATATCTGTCCCCATCAATGCAGTTTTTGGACTTTGTGCAGCTTGGGCGATCGCGCGTCATAATTTCCCTGGTAAAGCTGTAGTCTTAAGTATTATTGACCTTCCCTTCTCCATCTCCCCCGTAGTCGCCGGATTGATGATTGTCCTCCTCTACGGGCGAAATGGCTGGTTTGGGCCTTGGCTACAAGCAAATGATATCCAAATTATTTTCGCCTTTCCGGGAATGGTACTGGCTACAGCCTTCGTTAGTATGCCCTTTGTCGCCAGAGAAGTCATTCCTGTCTTAGAAGAATTTGGTAAGGATCAAGAAGAAGCAGCCAGAACACTTGGCGCAAATGAATGGCAAACTTTTTGGCGCGTCACCCTACCCAGTATTCGCTGGGGTTTACTCTACGGCTTAATTTTAACCAATGCGAGAGCAATGGGTGAATTTGGCGCAGTTTCCGTTGTATCTGGCAATATTGCCGATAAAACCCAAAGTTTACCACTGTTTGTTGAAGATGCTTACAAACAGTATGAAACCGAAGCCGCCTTCTCTGCTGCTGTATTGTTAGCGCTGCTAGCAGTCGTTACCCTGGTATTAAAAGAAATTTTAGAGCGCAAAACCCGCATTAAAGATGTCGAGTGAGTAGAAATTAGGGATGCGGAGAAATAATAACTAACAAATGACAAATGACCAATGACCAATGACTAATGACTAATGACCAATAAACGAATCAGATTAAGAATTCCTAAAGACTATCACCAAGAACCTGTAATTTCTAAATTAGTTTCTGATTATGGTTTAGTAGTGAATATTACTGCGGCAATTTTGGGAGCTAATGCTGTTGGTGATGGTTGGTTTGACTTAGAATTGCAAGGAACAGATGCCCAAATTCAAAGCGGATTAAATTATCTTAAAGAGTTATCTTTGCAAATTTGGGATGAGACAAACACATCTAATTGGTGAGTTTATTTAAGCCTCGGTCAATTCACTTTTTCCAGAAACCCGACTTATTTGAAAAGTTGGGTTTCTAAATTTTATTATGGTTTTTATAATACCAATTTGAAAATAGAATGCGATAAATGGTAGGGTCACTGGCACTGCCATGCCCTCTAAATTATATTGATGTGCCGCAAACACTCTTAGATATTATTTTGACCTAAATATTTATTTTTTAATTCTTCTAATTCATCATCAATGATACTTTTAGTAGTAGACTGAGGATTAGGATTTGGTGGATTGACTGAATTTTTTTGCGGTTTATTGCCACCTAAAAATAATGTTTTCATTTCTTCTAATTCTTTATCAATTTGACTGTTACTTTTCGGAGGAATCGCAGGTTGAGGTGTAGATGGTGAAATAGTAACAGCTTTAACTGATGTTGCTGGTGTGGCGTTTAATGGTAACTTTTGCAAATCGTTGAGAACTTCATCTGCTGTTTGATAGCGTTTGACAGGGATACTGGCTAACATTTTATTGAGAATGAGGCTTAATTCGTGACTCACAGGAGTTTTCAAATATTGCTGCCAATTCCAAGTATCGCTATTCACATCATAAGAATCAAAAGGCGATCGCTCTGTTAATAGTCGCACACAAGTTGCACCTAAACTATAAATATCGCTGGCGAAAATCGCCCGTCCTCTAATTTGTTCTGGGGCAACATATTCGGGACTACCTATACTTGTACCTGTGCGGTTGAGGGCGGTACTGGTAGCAGATTTAGAAGCCCCAAAATCTACTAAAACTAATTTGCGATCGCTACTGCGTAAAATAATATTTTCTGGTTTAATATCGCGGTGAATTACTTGTCTAGCATGACAAAATTGCAATACTGGCAATAAATCGTTAAGTAACTGGCGAATTTGCACTTCATTAAAAGCGCCTTGTTCGACTAATTCCTGTGCTAAATTTCTCCCATCAATAAATTCTTGGACAAGATACTGTCTATCTTCTTGGGTAAAATATGCCAGTAATGAAGGAATTTGTGGATGCTGTCCTAATTCATCTAATTGCACAGCTTCCTGGTTAAATAACTCCACAGCTTTTTGCACATTATTCGTGCCTTGGGCTTGGGGGTAAAATTGCTTAATTACACAACGTGGTTTTGAGGGTTTATCTTCATCCACCGCCAAGAAAGTACGCCCAAAACCACCTTGTCCTATGGGTTTAATTGCGCGGTAACGTTCTTTGAGGAGTAACTTAGAACCGCAAGTTAGACAAAACTTAACATCATTAGCATTTTCTGGTTTTGGGCAATGGGGATTAAGGCAGTAGCTCATGGTAGCGTAAAAAATCGCTGTGGTTTGTTTTTATTGTGCCCTGCGATCGCCATTCTTGATTGTAAAATCAAAAATTAACGTTTACCCAGAGTATCTTTAAATGGTTGTCTAGCACTAACTCTATCAAGATAAGCGACAACCGCAGGATATTTACTAAAGTCTAATGATAAAAGCAATTTAGCGTAGTGCAAGTAGGAAGCAACTGCAATATCTGCCACAGTAAATTTATTACTGGCGATAAAAGGCTGTGTCTGCAAAATTTGATTCAGTGGCGCGAGTAAAGTTGGCATTTCTTTTTCTCGCCTATCTGCTAAAAATAACCCAGGCCCCAAGGTAGCATTAGCAAAAATCACCCACTGGGTAATTTTGGCGCGTTCTTCTAGGGAATTAGGCATTTGATTATATTTATCGGCTAAATAGAGCAAAATTGCCCCTGATTCCCATAATTTCAGGTTGCCATCAACTATAGCAGGCACTTTCCCCATAGGATTAATGGCTAAAAACTCAGGCTGCTTGTGTTCGTTAGCACTGAAATTGAGTGAAATATAGTCATAAGGAATGTTTAATTCTGCTAAATACCACTGCACAATTGACACGCGCGTTCTTGGCGCACCATAGACTTTTAATTTAGCTTGATTTACTGTATTAGGGCTAGCGGTAGCAGGTTGAGAATTATTTGGTTGTGGCGGTGCAGCTAAAAGTGGTGTGATGGGCTGAAAGATTAATGCGATCGCACTGACAGCAAAAAAGATTTTGAAACGCGAATTTTGCAACATTCTATAAATTATAATTAATTTTATTTCTCGCAAGTATCATACCTTTTGCTATCTTGAATGATAAATTATTTTATATTTATTCATAAATTAGGTAAAATTTTTCATTTTAAACATCTTAAATATGCACTTTAATCTCAGATGAGTGAAGCTAAAAATATGATACTAAAATCATTTATTAAATTTCTTTTACTAAGTATTTGCTTGAGTGGCAGTACTGTATTAGCTCAGACTCTTACATTGTCACCTAATCTAATTAATTTCAATTCTAAGGAAGGAGAAAAATTATTAATTGAAAGCCAAGCGCGAGAAGATTTTTTTCCCCTCAGCAGTCAGTTTATTACTCAAAACAATCAAGCCTATTGTGGCGTAGCTAGTATGGTAATGGTGCTGAACAGTTTAGGAATTCCTGCACCAGAAGTCCCCCAATATAAACCATATCGAGTATTTACCCAAGAAAACTTTTTTAGCAATGAGAAAACCAAGGAAGTAATTTCGGCTGAAGATGTGGCGCGTAAAGGTATAACTTTAGAACAATTAGGTGGGTTATTAGAAAGTTATGGTGTCAAAGTCAGAGTTTATCATGGGGCTGATATTAGTTTAGATAACTTTCGTAAACTAGCGGCAGAGAATTTACAACAACCGGGTAATTTTATTATTGTTAATTATTTACGCAAAACAATTGGGCAAGAAAGAGGCGGTCATATTTCGCCTGTAGCTGCATATAATCAACAAACAGATAGATTTTTAATTTTGGATGTTTCTCGTTACAAATATCCGCCTGTTTGGGTGAAAGCAGAAGAGTTATGGAAAGCAATGGCGACACATGATATTACTTCAGGTAAAACTCGCGGTTTTGTATTTGTAAGTAAGCAATAAATCATTAACAATTCAAAATTCAAAATTCAAAATTCAAAATTAAAGACATTTTCAGACGGGGATTTAAACCCAGCCTGAAAATGATACTACGTATAGACGTAGGGGTCTTAAACCCTTTTATGTACGATAAATATTAAGTGTATATTTGTAAAATATAGCTGTCATTTATCATTGGTAAAGGTTGCAAATTTCTAAATTCAAACTGAATTATTCTAGTGTAATTTTGGTAAATCCTGTTGCGTCAAAGTAGCGCGTACCTCGTTGTCATACATAACAGATGATAAGAAAATTTACTGCCAAAGCTACGCTGAAAAATACATCATTAAAGTTACAGCAAAATGAAAATTATTACTAAATATCAACGAGTAGCGTTCCCCAAAGGGGTTGCCGTAGGCATCGCAGTCTTTTCTCTGGGCGTATTTTTCCATAGTCAAGTTGTATCAGCCGCTTTTACTATACCGTTACGCAGCAAAAAAGGGATGGTGGTATCAGCACATCCCTTAGCGAGTGAGGCGGGTATATCTATATTACGTAAGGGTGGTAATGCAGTTGATGCGGCAGTTGCCACAACTTTTGCAATTTCTGTGGTAGAACCTTTTTCGGCAGGAATTGGCGGCGGTGGGTTTTTGTTGATGTATTCGCAAACAACTGGCGAAATGAAAGCGCTGGATTTTCGGGAACGCGCACCACTCAAAGCTACCAGAAATATGTACTTAGATGCACAAGGTAAAGTGCGTCCGAATGCAAGTGTGAATGGTTATTTAGCTGTAGCTACGCCAGGAACAGTGGCGGGGATGTATGAAGTGCATCGTCGTTATGGTAAATTGCCTTGGCGGGAGTTAGTAAAACCTGCGATCGCATTAGCAAAAAATGGCTTCACTCTCAGTCGGGTAGTCACCTACCGTTCTTTACCAGCTTACGAAGATCGCAAACCGATAATTCTCAGCAATCCAGCAGCGCGAGAAATTTTCACTCGCAATGGCGAATATTACCAATCAGGAGAAAAATTAGTACAGCGCGATTTAGCTCAGACACTAGAAGCGATCGCGCAGAATCCCCAAAGTTTTTATACCGGAAACATTGCCCAAGCGATCGCTGCAGATATGGCAAAAAACGGCGGTTTAATTACTCTGGCAGATTTAAAAGCTTACAAACCAATCTGGCGCACTCCTGTATGTGGCGATTTTCGTCAAGCTAAAATCTGCTCTATGCCACCACCTTCATCGGGAGGGGTACATCTATTGCAGATTTTAAACATCATTGGGGACACCGATTTAAAATCTTGGGGATGGCATCACCCTGATAGTTTACATTTAATTGCCGAGGCGATGAAGATTGCATACAGCGATCGCGCAAAATATTTAGGCGATCCCGATTTTGTCAAAGTTCCCACAACGCAACTAATCAGCCCAGCCTACGCTAAATTGCGCCGTCAACAAATCAATATGGAACAAGCTACACCTTCCACAGAGGTAAAGCCAGGGCTAGAAACAATTCAAAATTCAAAATTCAAAATTCAAAATCCAAAATTGTCCGAGTCATCAGAAACCAGCCATTTGGTAGTTGTCGATGGGCAGCACAATGCCGTCAGTCTAACTTTTACAATTAACCTTGGTTTTGGTGCTGGTGTGGTGACACCAGGAACAGGAATTGTGCTGAACAACGAAATGGATGATTTTGCTGCTGCACCGGGAGTACCTAACTTTTTTGGTTTAGTTGGTACTGAAGCGAATGCGATCGCACCTCGTAAAACGCCTCTATCCAGCATGACACCAACAATTGTTACCGAAAACGGTCACTTACGCATGGTAGTGGGTGCCCCTGGCGGGAGTACAATTATTACCCAAGTTTTACAAGTTATTCTCAACGTTTTAGTATATGGCATGGATGCTGGTGCAGCTGTTTCTGCGCCACGCATACATCACCAGTGGCTTCCCGATGAGTTGCGAGTTGAACCTTGGGGTTTTGATGCTGTCACTTTACAACAGTTGCGTCGCCGGGGACACAACATCAAGGAGACGACTCCTTGGGGGAATGCAAATGCGATCGTTGTGACAGCAGATAAGACTTTAGAGGGAGCAGCCGATCCTCGGGGCGAAGGTTCCCCAATCGGTTTTTGAGCTATTTATAAATATAAGCCCACAGTATTTTTCAATCGCTGTGGACTTATTGATTTTGAATTATTGAGTCTGAAAAATTGTTAACAAATTCATTGGCACGAGAGCTAGGAATCAGAGTCCAACCTGCTTTGAGTAATTTTTGATAAGTTGCCCAACCTTTTGAACCACCTGGTATTTTATAATCAGGAACTGCATATTCTCTACAAGCTGTATAAGGACGCCACGGTTGGCCGGGTGCAGTTTGCAAATGCAAAATCTTTTCCCCATCATCACCTAAACCAGATAACCAGCACATTTGTCGCTGCATGGTAAACTCCTTTGCGTTAAGCATATATTGCATATTGGCACATTTTTGTCAATATCAGCCTCACCCTTGTGGGATAATTTTTGTTACTTATTTGAGTTCACTTTCAAATCTCGTACTGCTTGAGAGCAGATAATTACCCACAAACATTTGACCTCACGGAACCCAACCGGAGGATAAAAAAATAGAGTCAACCAACCTACACGCCTCTCCCTTGATTGAGAGTGAAGTTTTTTTTAATAGTACTTGCGGATTTTACAAGTGTATGTATCAGGAGTTACTATTTTAGCCCAGCCTCAGCAGTAAATCATTTGTTTTTTAGGTTACATAGTTTTGAAATACTTATCAGTAGGTCGGTTGTAATTAAATTGATCTTTCTGACAAAGTTCCGATTCCTGACTTTTGTGACTTTTGACTTCCATGCGGTGAAACACACCACTAAACATTTTTAATGCTTTACGGTGACGCGATCGCATTTCCGCCTCACCTTTTTCAGTCAGTCCGGCTTTTGTTAAAATTAAGAATAATATTAAGAAATATAAAGTAAAGTAACAATGCCCAGTGTAACTGTTAACAAAAATCAGCCTCGTGTCATCGTCGTCGGTGCGGGAATAGGCGGGCTAACTGCTGGCGCATTATTAGCCCATAAAGGTTACAGCGTTTTAATTGTCGATCAAGCCTTGGTTCCTGGGGGTTGTGCTTCCACCTTTAAACGCCGAGGATTTACCTTTGATGTCGGCGCAACCCAAGTCGCCGGCTTAGAACCTGGGGGAATTCATCACCGAATTTTCTCAGAATTGGGCATAGATTTACCGGAAGCTACACCTTGCGATCCGGCTTGCGCTGTTTATCTTCCTGGCGAATCCACACCGATCAACGTCTGGCGCGATCGCGAAAAATGGCGAGAAGAACGACAAAAACAATTTCCTGGTAGCGAACCATTTTGGCAGTTGTTAGCAACTTTATTTCAAGCTAGTTGGGAATTCCAAGGACGCGATCCGGTGCTACCACCACGCAGTTTATGGGATTTGTGGCAGCTAACTCAAGCGGTACGCCCCAGTACATTAATTACTGTCCCGTTTACTTTATTTACTGTGGGCGATGCTTTACGGTTATATGGATTAGGTAATGACCATCGCTTACGAACTTTCTTAGATTTACAACTCAAGCTGTATTCCCAAGTCAACGCCGAAGAAACAGCCTTACTTTATGCAGCTACGGCGTTAAGTGTATCCCAACTACCCCAAGGCTTATTTCACCTCCAAGGTAGTATGCAAGTCTTAAGCGATCGCCTGGTAGAATCCTTAGAAAGAGATGGCGGTAAACTATTACTACGCCACACCGTCGAAAAAATTACCGTCGAAAATCATCAAGCCAAATCCGTCACCATTCGCAACCAGCAAAGCGGCGAAGTTTGGACAGAAACCGCCGATCGTATAGTTGCCAATGTCACAGTGCAAAACCTCGTACAGCTTTTAGGCGAACAAGCACCAGCAGGTTATAAACAGCGCGTAGAAAAATTACCCCCAGCCTCCGGTGCATTTGTTGTGTATTTAGGCGTAGACGCCAGCGCCATTCCTGCTGATTGTCCGCCTCACCTGCAATTTTTATACAATGCCGAAGGGCCGATTGGCGAGAATAATTCCCTATTTGTCTCCGTCAGCCATCCCGGCGATGGACGCGCACCCGAAGGTAAAGCTACAATTATTGCTTCTTCCTTCGTAGATACCCGGAGATGGTGGCGCACAGAAAATTACGCTGAACTCAAGCAGCAGTATACAGAACAAGCGATCGCCCGTTTAGGGCAATACTTCTACCTCAAACCCGAAACCATCATCCACCAAGAAGCCGCCACACCCCGCACCTTTGCCAATTTCACAGCACGCGATCGCGGTATCGTTGGCGGTATCGGACAACGCATCCCCACCTTCGGCCCCTTTGGTTTTGCCAATCGCACGCCCATCAACCATCTCTGGCTAGTTGGCGACTCCACCCACCCCGGCGAAGGAACAGCCGGCGTCAGTTACTCAGCCTTAACTGTAGTGCGGCAAATCTTGAATAGCTAATTGGGCATGGGGCATTGGGCATTGGGCATTGAAACAATTTTGGATTTTGGATTTTAGATTTTAGATTGAAATCCAAAAGACGCTCGATGACTCGCTCTAAGCGTTCGCCGTTGGGCGAAGCCCTTCCCGCAGGGTAGGCGTTCTCGTTCGACGAAGTCGTTCCCGTTCGCGTAGCGTCTTTGATAGGAGAAGGCTTTACGCTGCGCTATCGCAAATCTCAAATCTAAAATTTCTTGTCCCCCTTGTCCTCCTTGTCCCCCACTCCTCTACAAATAATTACAAAAAATAGGGACACAAAATATTGTGTCCCCAGAGAATATATTGAGTTGTTCCAACGGTCAATTTGGCGTTTCAGTGCTACTAGGTGACGGTGACAAAGTTGGCGGAGTTGCTGGCTGAGGTTCGGGATTGAGAAATTCTCGCCAAGTCTGAATCTGTTGTTGTGCAGCACTATAAGCAGAACTACCTCTAGGAACCAACTTGGCAATCTCAATACCTTTATAGATATCAGATTGTCCTTGAGTGCGGGCAATATCTAACAATTGCTGACTCCACTGATCGATGGCAACATTCGCATCCATCCGCAAGGCATTACGCCTGGGAACCTGTTGAGCTAGGCGGATTGCTTCTACCAACGCATCCGGCGTACCCGTCAGCGCTGCGGTTCTTGCTTTTTGCCAGTTATCTCGCGCGCGAATTTGCTCTCGCCAATCATTGATCGCTTCTTGAGCTTCGCCAGAAAGTGCCCTTCCCGAAGAAGCTATGTTTTGTGCCGCACTAATCGCACCCGCTAAATTACCACTAGCTGCTAGTTCTCGCGCCTGATCTAAATAAGGCTGATCTTGAATGCGCTGGATCTTCGCTGTCCAATTCTGAATTTTTCTCCGTGCTTCAGAATATAATGCTCTACCACTACGGATTTGACTGGCTTCAGCGATCGCCGCTTGTAAAGAATTGATATCTTCTAGATATGCTATCTGTTCAGCCCGATCTAAGAAAGGTCTATCTTGGATCGTCTCAACTTGCGCTTGCCAGCGTCCCGCCTCTTGTCTCGCTTCACTAGCACGGGGGTTACCTCTGGGAATCAGCTGAGTTTGAGCGATCGCAGCTGTTAAATCGGTGACTGATCCTTGACTAGCTAATGTTCGCGCTTTTTCTAAATGAGCAACATCTTCAATTTCTAACTGCCAGCGAGCAATCAACTGTTGTGCTTTGTTATACACAGCCCTCGACGGGTCAATTTGTTGCGCTTGGGAAATTGCTGTTTGTAAAGAATCAATCGTCCCGATCCAAGCACTTCTTTGGGCTTCAGCCAAGCTGATAAAGTCTTCAACCTCGGTTTGCAGCTTGGTATTTTCGGGAATTTGTCTAACTATATCTAAAGCTGTATCTGCATCCCGTTTATCTAATTTCGCCTGGGCTAAATCCAGCATTTTGCGCCCATAAGCCGGAATTAACTCTTGAGCTTTTTGATACAGGTAACTATTTTGACCAATTGATTCCGCTAGTTTGATAGCTTCGAGGATTTTCTCAGCAACGCCACTCTCAGCTAAATTATCAGCTTTTGCTAACTTCTCGCCATCTTCCCTAGCCGTAGCAATTGTCCGATTCAATTCATCGTATTTAGTAGTCGCCCAATATTTATTATCCACACGTAGCAATTTAGCAGACAGCATAAAAGCTGACTGCCAATTTCTTTGCCGCAATTCAGCTTCGGCTTCTTGATAAATTCCCTCAGCCTTTGACCAAATTGATTGCCATTTTGCTACTTGTTCTTCTACATTGTTATAAACAGGTACATCGCTAGGTATTTTCTGCGCAGTAGCGATCGCCTCCTCTAAGTTTCCGGCTTGAAAACTTTGATCGGCTAATTGTAAGATATCCTTCGACCATCTTTCAATAAAGCGATCGGCTTCGCCACGTAACGGGTGGTTTTTACCCAGCTGCTTCACCAAATTAATCGCTTGCAGCAAATCGGTGACAGTTTGCTTAGAAGCCGCCAACTGCGCACAATGTAGCCGCACCGACTCACTCGCCAAAGGCCAGAAAATTTTTGGACAATTGGGGGCAGCTGGCAACTTTAAAAGCATCGCTGTTGCCAAAAAAGCTATTCCCCCAGGAACTAACGTTAATATTACTAACCACAACACCCAATTTTGCATCCAGCGAGGTAATTTACTGAGAATCAAATTGGGGGAAATAGTTTTTTGAGACTGACTATTAAAAGGTAATTCTTCGGAATTATGATCTGTTTGCCGCTTCACTGACTTAGAGTTAGAACCAGTCGCTGGAATATTAAATAAATGAGCTTCTCCGAATTGCTGTGCTTCGGATAATCCCTGACTTTCATCCTGATCTCTGGCTCTGCCTCGGGACCAACTGTCTGTAATATCCCGCTCTGTCATCTCTCACACCAAAAAATAGTTGAATAGCGATCTGTATAGATCGATAATTCTATTGTTGCCATAGTAACTTTCTCATCATTAAAAAGCTACTTTTTTTATCATCTCCATAGATACACTAGTAGACGCAAAATTTTAGTGCCCTTTTATACTCTTATCCTGAAGCAGAAGATTCAGTTTGCAAATCGACAATCAGCTGAGCCAGTTGATCGCTGCTGGCCTGGTAAACTTGACCACAAAAGTCACAAGTTGCCTCAGCGCCATCATCTTTAACGATCATATCTTGTAGTTCCGCTTCTCCCAACATTTTTAATGCGCCCAACATGCGGTCAAAGGAACAGCCACAGTGAAAGCGCAATATTTGGTTTTCCGGGAAAATTGTCAGCCCCATATCCCCCAACAAATCTGTCAAAATTGTCGGTAAAGTCTTACCAGCTTGCAATAACGGCGTAAATCCAGCCAGGCTAGCTACCCTTGATTCTAAAGTGGCTACTAAAGCTTCATCTCTAGCCGCTTTCGGTAACACCTGTACCAATAAACCCCCAGCAGCCGTTACCCCACCTGCGCCCACAAATACGCCTAAAACTACAGCCGAAGGCGTTTGTTCGGAACTCACCAGGTAATTTGCCACATCATCACCAATTTCACCCGAAACTAGTTCCACAGTACTAGAGTAAGGGTAACCATAACCAATATCGCGCACAACGTAAAGGAATCCCTTACCCACTGCACCGCCAACATCAAGCTTACCTTTGGCATTGGGTGGTAATTCTACAGATGAATTGCCAACATAGCCCCTTACCGTACCGTCTAATCCCGCATCTACTAAAATGCCGCCCAATGGCCCATCACCCTTAACACGGACATTGACCCTAGAGCCAGTTCGCTTCATACTAGAAGCCATCAACAACCCAGCCGCCATTGTCCGTCCTAGTGCAGCTGTAGCTACATAAGAAAGTTTGTGGCGCTGTCTAGCTTCTTCAGTGAGGCGCGTAGTAATTAAACCTACGGCTCGAATCCCACCGTCGGCTGCTGTGGCGCGAATTAATTGATCCGCCATGAAAACCTTACCAAATAATATGTTATTAAATGCCCCTGCTGTGAGGGTCGCAAATTAAAGCCTTATTTAGTATAACTTAGTATATCTCAACTAAACTTAACCATTTCCTAGACTGCCAATTTCTCTCATCTCGATTTTGTATAAACCTGCACAAAGTAATTAAATGACTCTTCTAACTTTCTTGTTGGCATCATATCCTGCACAAAGCTGCTGCGAGTCTCATGTGTACTGGGAGGCTGATTTTCAAAATCAACTACATCTTCCCAGACAATTGCTAGGACTTATATTTTTTGTCGCAGTGCTAGTGGCAGCAGCGTTCACAAATACCCTGTAAATATTAGGAAAAAATCAATGATTAATTATTCTGTCTGTTAATTACTATTTAAAAATAAGTAAGTCTGGGGAAAAAAACAACCTATATTACGAAACGCAAACTGTCTTGAAACCCTTACCAATGACAAATGACAAATGACAGCCCTCACCAGTCATATTTAATTTCACCGCCCTACTTAGTAACTGAATATTTGCCATAATAAAATTATAACAAACCTACAATAATTATCATCTAAAAAAATGCTAGGTACTTTTCAACAAAGCCAACTCAGAATCGAAATCGAAGCTTCAGCCAGTGCAATTCACGATAGCCTGCTACGTCCAGCGCAATTACAAAAATGGCTCATTGGACAACGTTTCGCACCAGGAATGCCAGAAGAACTACAAGCAGGTTTTCAATTCACCACCTGGACTGGCCCAGTGGCAATTCATCATCAAGTAAAGGTGGCAAAAGCTAACTGTTTGCGCTTATTACTTAGCGGTGGAATTGATGGATTTCATGAATGGTATTGGGGAGAAGGTTGGGTACAGTCACGCCTAGAAGGAGTCTCCCTATTACCATTAAATATAGGACAAACTTTCAGTCTATTAAGCTTGCGCCAGTTTCTAGCAAGTCACAAATCTGAGAATAAGTAGGTTGGTGCAATTAGATATAATCGGTAGGGATTGTCATTGGTCATTGGTCATTGGTAAGCGTTTCTACCCTAGTTATGTTTAGTAACATATTTGGGTTTATTTACACCAACTTATACCAATTTTAAAAAAGAATGCGACCGTAGGGGTATGGCATTGCCCATTGGTGTCAACTTAAGCTCAGAACCCTTCTCTATCTCGTTTCCAGCCGGAGGCTGGAAATGCGTATTCGTGGGCTGCCGCCTCGTCTTCTAATAAATTGAGGCAGAGCCTCATAAATCTCAGCTCCCACGCAGAGCATGGGAGCTAGATGGAATGGGGGTTTTACGTTAAGTTGACACGTATGGGCATTGCCATGCCCTCTAGAATATATTGATGTGCCGCAAAAACTATTTAAATTGGTGTTATTTCTCTGACTAAATTCGCTGGCTCTCATACTATTTATTTGTGAAGCTGCACAAAACTCTACCTTTCTTGAAGGCAAAGGTACGCAGAGTTTTTTCAGTTCCATATCTTCCAATATAATTACGCGCGTCTTGATATTAAATTAGTATTACAACTCTTACCAATGACAGATGACTAACGACCAATGACCACCTTAACTAGTTATCTTTAATTACACCAAGCTACTTTAAGTTGGCTTAACCACTAATACAGAACAATTAGCTTCTTCAACCACTTGACTACTAACAGAACCTTGAACAATTCGCTTCATTCCTGTTAACCCGCGACTACCAATGACAATCAAATCAGCCTGATAAATATTAGCCAGGCGAATAATTTCGTCTGCAGCATAGCCTGTAACTAATTCTAATTGGCTGGCAACAGGTAAACTTTCTTGATAAGATTGCAGTTGTTTTTCAATATAAAAATAAGACAATGTTGGTGAATCAGCATGAGGCCGATCTGCTGGTAAATCCATCTCTAACTCTGGCGGTGGAAAAACATGGCAAAGAATAACTTTACTATCTGGAGCCAGCACCAACTCTTTTACAGTCTCAATTACTCGCTCTGAAATTTCCGAACCGTCTAGAGCTACCAAGATATTTTTTAACACCGCTCTCGTCTCCTCAAGAGTAGACCCCTTAAATAAATACCTGGTTAATTAATTGGTAACTAAACCAATTTTTGCCCAGATTTAACAATATTTATCTCTTTAGCGTTTTACCGCTAGGAGTATGTTATCAAAAAATGCTCGTGGCTAAATTTCCCTCAACTTTATTTGGGAGCTTTAGACATGAGAATTCGTAAATTGAGTTTATATCATACTCAATTTCCCAAGCTTTTATTTTGCATCTAATGGGTGATTTTCTCGCAAATCATCAGCAAAAATTCACCATTCTCAATCACTCTTCATGCTGAATTCGCCGTCTGACAGAATCGGCATGGGAGGGTAAATCCTCTACTGATGCTAGAATGTCAATTGTCCCAGCCACTTTTTGCAATGCACTTTGGGAGTATTGAATAATACTTGATTGTTTAAGAAAAGTTTCCACACTCAAGGCTGAAGCATAACGGGCAGCCCCCGAAGTCGGTAAGGTATGGTTGGGGCCTGCTAAATATTGTCCAACGGCTGGTGGTGTAGCATCTCCTAAGAAAATTGCCCCAGCATGGCGAATTTGTGGTAGAAACTCCCAAGGCTCGGCAATTGCTAATTCCAGATGTTGGGGAGCAAATTCGTTAGTCAATTCTGCAGCTGCTTTGAGAGATTCGACAATCACAATCAACCCATAGTGAGCGATCGCTTTTTCGGTGTCAATGCGTCGGGGATGATCTACTAATTGTCGTTCCACAGCTACTTGGACATTTTTTGCTAAAGCCGCATCCGTAGTCAGCAGAACCGCCGCCGCCATTGGATCGTGTTCGGCTCTGGCTAGCATATCCGCAGCTACATGTACGGCATTTGCGGTTTCATCGGCAATAATTAGCACTTCGCTCGGCCCTGATAGGCAGTCAATCCCGACGCTACCGTAGACAAGTTTTTTAGCCAGGGTGACATAAATATTACCAGGGCCTACAATGACATTAACTTTCGGAATCGTTTCCGTACCGTAAGCTAAAGCCGCGATCGCTTGCGCTCCCCCGACTCGGTAAATTTCCTGTACCCCAGCTTCTTGAGCGGCTACTAGCACAGCCGGAGGAATTGCTTTACCTGCTCCTGGGGGTGTCACCATGACTACTCGCGGTACACCAGCCACTCTTGCCGGAATGGCATTCATCAGTACAGTACTGGGATAAGCAGCACGCCCACCAGGGACATATAAACCCGCCCGATCTACAGGATTGTAGCGTTTGCCTAATACCACCTCATCATCAGCAAAGTTAACCCAGTTTTTCGGGACTCGCTGACGATGAAATGCTTCGATTTTTTGGCTAGCTAACCGAATCGCCGCAATCAACTCCTGAGACACCTGCTGATAAGCCGCATCCAATTCTGAGCCTGTAACCCGCAGTTCCTCCTGCTTAAGAGTTTGGTTGTCAAATTCATCTGTGTAATGCAATACAGCCTTGTCGCCTTGGCGTTTCACCGCTTGCAACACTTCCCGCACCGTGGCTTCTTTATGAAGTACGTGTTCGTCATGGGTGCGATCGCAGATCCGTTGTAGTTCTGCTCTGACGTCTGCCTGCTGAGTAATAATTCGCAGCATGGAGTAAGCACAATGCCAAAATTAGAATATTCCCGCCTGAGAATTAATCTTGCTCTTTACCCAAACAGGTACCGAGGTGAGTCTAATTCCCTTCTCTAGCTTAACCTGGATTTTTTTGATACTCCCAGTGTTGTTAATAGGTTGCCAATTATCTGATGCAGATAGGCAGGGAGCAGGGGGCAGGGGGCAGGGAGCAGGGGGAGAAATAGTAACTGAACCAATGCCCAATGCCCCATGCCCAATGCCCCATGCCCAATGCCCCATGCCCAATGCCCCACGATATTTTTTTGGGAAATCTTAACATTGGCAATATGGATGCTATATTAGTAAATCTAGTAGTGTGTGTACATATTAATAGTCTTTCTGGAACTGACTGTGGCGAATTCAAAGTCTGCTCTCAAACGCGCCCATATTGCAGAGCGCAATCGGCTGCGTAATAAATCATATAAATCAGCTGTCAATACGCTGATGAAGAAGTACGTGAATGCAGTAGAAGTCTATGCTGCTAATCCCACTCCCGAATTAAAGCAACAAGTACAGGAGCGATTAGCTGAGGCTTACAGCAAAATCGACAAAGCCGTTAAGCGAGGTGTGCTTCATCCCAATAATGGAGCCAGGAAAAAGTCAAGATTGGCTCGTAAACTCAAACCACTTACACAAACGGCACAGTAGTCCCAAATCATTTAGTCATTAGTCTGCTACTAATGACTAATGGCTAATGACTAATGACTCTAAAACAAAAATGCAGCTAATTGACACTCACGTTCACATCAACTTTGACGTTTTTCAGCAAGATTTAGCAGCAGTGCGATCGCGATGGCAACAAGCAGGTGTAGTGCATTTAATACATTCCTGCGTGGAACCAGCAGAATTTGCCAGTATCCAAGCCATAGCACGCGAGTTTCCCGAACTCAGCTTTGCCGTTGGGTTACATCCTCTAGATGCTAAACAATGGACTGATGGAACAGCCGATGAAATTCTCACATTGGCGAAATCAGATGCAAAAGTAGTCGCTATGGGGGAAATGGGACTGGATTTTTGTAAAGCAGACAACTATGAGCAACAGCGCATGGTGTTTGAAGCGCAATTAGCGATCGCCTATGAACTGAATTTACCTGTAATTATCCACTGCCGCGATGCAGCCGCACAGGTAAGAGAAGTGTTGCAAAAATGGCGAGAACAAAAAGGCGAACGAGTGCGGGGTGTAATGCATTGTTGGGGTGGAACGCCCGAAGAAGCTCAATGGTTCATTGATTTAGGCTTCTACATAAGTTTTAGCGGGACAGTTACCTTCAAAAATGCCAAGCAAATCCAAGCTACCGCCGCAATGGTACCGAGCGATCGCTTGCTAATTGAAACAGACTGTCCTTTCCTGGCTCCCGTCCCCAAACGAGGTGCAGGACGCAATGAACCAGCTTATGTCCGTTATGTAGCAGAGAGTATAGCCGAACTGCGTAAACAGACGGTAGAAGCGATCGCCGCCCAAACCACCCAAAATGCTTGCGACTTATTTAGTCTGGTAGTATAAGGTGTACATTTAAGTGTAGTTGGCTGTGTACAAAAAAATAAACACCTTGGAGGATGGAAATATGCTAAAATTATTTCCTCCAAAACATTTTGCTTGCGCCATAATGATAAAGGAAGGAAATTAAAACTCCTAAGATTGGTTTTACACAGTTACTAACTTGACCATCGCTACCCGCAAAGCAGTCACCCTTAAGGTGTCTAAGCTAATTATTTGCCGGGGTTGACCATCCTCCTAATCTCTACAAGCGGATGTAATCGCCGCGATCGCCAAGACTGACAATCATGAGTTGAGCTAGACACTTTGAGAAAACTACCTTTTCCGTATTTAATCTATAGAAAACTGTTAAACATAATTGCCTTGTGAGTATCACCCACCAAGATAAAGCCATACTAATCCAGAGTCGATTCAGAGCCACTCGGTTCCTTAGTTTTAGGATATCACCGTGAGTCTAAATATAGAGGGGTATTGAAAACACAACAGGAAAAAAGCTGCGGCGGCTAATTAACGCGCTTGTGGGAGGAGAAGTGACAAAAGCCAACTTAATTCCAGATTATCTCAACCATCTACTTTTGAGCAATCAACCTAGTAGCTGGTTATTAGTTATAATTGTCACTTTTAGTGGAGTAGTTTCCCGCTTGCCAAGATAGCACTTTCCAGCTTTAATTTCTGCGTTTGCCCGTACCTGCACATAGCAGGTGGCGTTAAGGAGAAGTTCCCAAACAGCTACGGACACTGGCTAGCGGTGGGAACCGTCAAAAAGCAGTGTCCAATGGTAAGTTTAACCAGGTTGACAAAGGTAGAGGCATGACGAACGAAAATTATATGGAACCCGCCTTTCTGTTGCCCGACTTGATTGAAATCCAGCGTTCTAGCTTCCGTTGGTTTTTAGAAGAAGGGTTAATAGAAGAACTTAACTCCTTTAGTCCGATTACAGATTACACCGGCAAACTAGAACTGCACTTTTTGGGTCAAAACTACAAACTTAAAGAACCAAAGTACAGTGTCGAAGAAGCCAAGCGGCGAGATAGTACATACGCCGTCCAAATGTATGTTCCCACAAGGCTACTCAACAAAGAAACCGGGGATATTAAAGAACAAGAAGTCTTTATTGGCGATTTGCCCTTGATGACCGATCGCGGCACCTTTATTATTAACGGAGCCGAGCGAGTGATCGTCAACCAAATTGTGCGATCGCCTGGAGTTTATTACAAATCAGAAATTGATAAAAACGGTCGCCGTACCTATTCAGCCAGCTTAATTCCTAACCGGGGTGCATGGCTAAAATTTGAAACAGACCGTAACGATCTCGTGTGGGTACGGATTGATAAAACCCGCAAACTTTCAGCCCAAGTACTTTTAAAAGCTCTAGGTTTATCAGATAACGAAATCTTTGACGCCTTACGCCATCCTGAGTACTTCCAAAAAACCATTGAAAAAGAAGGGCAATTTTCTGAAGAAGAAGCCCTAATGGAGTTATATCGCAAATTGCGTCCTGGTGAACCACCCACAGTCTTAGGTGGACAACAGCTATTAGATTCGCGATTCTTCGACCCCAAACGTTACGATTTAGGGCGTGTCGGACGTTATAAACTCAACAAAAAATTACGGTTGTCGGTTCCCGACACCATGCGCGTCTTAACTCCTGGGGATATCTTGGCTGCGGTAGATTACCTGATTAACCTAGAATATGACATCGGTAACATCGATGACATTGACCACCTGGGTAATCGCCGAGTACGAAGTGTCGGTGAATTGCTGCAAAACCAAGTCCGGGTAGGTTTAAACCGCTTAGAAAGAATCATTCGGGAACGGATGACTGTATCCGATGCTGAAGTTCTCACCCCAGCTTCCCTAGTTAACCCCAAACCCCTAGTAGCTGCAATTAAAGAATTCTTTGGTTCCAGCCAATTAAGTCAGTTCATGGATCAAACCAATCCCCTAGCAGAACTGACTCACAAACGCCGTCTCTCAGCCTTAGGCCCTGGCGGTTTAACCAGAGAAAGAGCCGGGTTTGCTGTCCGGGATATCCACCCCAGCCACTACGGACGGATTTGTCCCATTGAAACCCCAGAAGGCCCCAACGCGGGTTTGATTGGCTCTCTAGCCACCCATGCGCGGGTAAACCAATACGGCTTTTTAGAAACACCCTTTAGACCGGTGGAAAATGCCAGGGTGAGATTTGACCTGCAGCCAGTTTACATGACCGCCGATGAGGAAGACGACTTGCGCGTTGCTCCCGGTGACATTCCTGTTGATGAAAATGGCATGATTATTGGGCCTCAAGTACCAGTACGTTATCGCCAGGAATTCTCCACCACCACCCCAGAACAAGTGGACTATGTAGCAGTATCACCAGTACAGATTGTATCGGTAGCTACAAGCATGATTCCCTTCCTGGAGCATGACGACGCTAACCGGGCGCTGATGGGTTCCAACATGCAACGGCAAGCAGTACCCCTGCTCAAGCCAGAACGTCCCTTAGTCGGCACAGGCTTAGAAGCCCAAGGTGCAAGAGACTCCGGGATGGTAATCGTCTCTCGTACCGATGGCGATGTGGTTTATGCGGATGCCACAGAAATCCGTGTGCGGGTTAAGAACACAACAACTGAAATTAAATACACCCTTTCTAAGTATCAGCGTTCTAACCAAGATACTTGCCTCAACCAAAAACCTCTAGTACGGATAGGCGAGCGCGTAGTTGCTGGTCAAGTATTAGCTGATGGTTCCTCCACAGAAGGCGGAGAATTAGCCCTGGGGCAAAATATCGTCGTCGCCTACATGCCTTGGGAAGGCTACAACTACGAAGACGCGATTTTAATTTCCGAAAGATTAGTTCAGGATGATGTTTACACCTCAATTCACATTGAAAAATATGAAATTGAGGCTAGACAAACAAAACTAGGCCCTGAAGAAATTACGCGAGAAATTCCCAACGTTGGGGAAGATGCTTTACGTCAACTAGACGAACAAGGAATCATTCGCATTGGTGCATGGGTAGAAGCCGGGGATATCTTAGTTGGTAAAGTTACACCTAAAGGTGAATCTGACCAACCCCCAGAAGAAAAACTACTGCGGGCGATTTTCGGTGAAAAAGCCCGGGATGTGCGTGATAACTCCCTGCGAGTGCCCAACGGTGAAAAAGGTCGCGTCGTCGATGTGCGTTTATTTACCCGCGAACAAGGGGATGAACTACCACCAGGAGCCAACATGGTAGTCCGGGTGTACGTAGCCCAGAAACGCAAGATTCAAGTCGGCGACAAAATGGCAGGACGCCACGGTAACAAGGGGATTATTTCCCGGATATTGCCGTTGGAAGATATGCCCTATTTACCAGATGGTTCTCCAGTAGACATTGTTCTCAACCCCTTAGGCGTACCCAGCCGGATGAACGTCGGACAAGTATTTGAGTGTTTATTAGGCTGGGCTGGTCAAAACTTGGGCGTGCGGTTTAAGATTACTCCCTTTGACGAAATGTATGGGGAAGAGTCATCGCGCCGGATTGTGCATGGCAAATTGCAAGAAGCACGTGATGAAACCAGCAAAGATTGGTTATACAACCCCGATAACCCCGGCAAAATCATGGTATTTGATGGTCGTACAGGCGAACCCTTTGACCGTCCGGTAACAGTGGGCGTAGCTTATATGCTGAAGCTGGTGCATCTGGTGGATGACAAAATTCACGCCCGGTCTACAGGCCCCTACTCCTTGGTTACCCAGCAACCCTTGGGTGGTAAAGCCCAACAAGGTGGTCAGCGCTTCGGAGAAATGGAAGTGTGGGCATTGGAAGCCTTTGGTGCAGCTTACACCTTGCAGGAATTGCTGACAGTTAAATCTGACGATATGCAAGGACGGAATGAAGCCCTCAACGCCATTGTTAAAGGTAAAGCAATTCCTCGACCAGGAACGCCAGAATCCTTTAAGGTATTGATGCGAGAACTGCAATCCTTAGGTTTAGATATTGCCGTCCACAAAGTAGAAACTCAAGCAGATGGCAGTTCCTTAGATGTGGAAGTCGATTTAATGGCAGACCAATCAGCCAGACGTACACCACCGCGACCAACCTATGAATCTCTTTCCCGTGAATCACTGGAAGATGATGAATAGAGGCTAGGGGCTAGGGGCTAGGGGAGGCAGCCATGACTAATCACCAATGCCCAATGACGCCACTTGCTTCAAGCCGGGAAACCCGTCCAACGCAGTGGCTCCCCAATGCCCAATGCCCAATTTTCAACCGAAAAACTAAATATACTCATAACTCAAAACTCAGCACTTAAGTATGAGAAACGCCCAAACCAATCAGTTTGACTACGTAAAAATCGGTTTAGCATCACCAGAACGCATTCGGCAATGGGGCGAACGCACCTTACCTAACGGTCAAGTTGTTGGTGAAGTTACCAAACCAGAAACTATTAACTACCGGACTCTCAAACCAGAGATGGACGGTTTATTCTGCGAACGCATTTTTGGCCCAGCAAAAGACTGGGAATGTCACTGCGGTAAATATAAAAGAGTGCGCCACAGAGGTATTGTTTGCGAACGCTGTGGTGTAGAAGTTACAGAATCACGAGTGCGGCGTCACCGCATGGGATATATCAAGCTAGCAGCACCAGTAGCTCACGTTTGGTATCTCAAGGGGATTCCTAGCTATATTTCCATCCTGCTAGATATGCCTTTGCGGGATGTAGAACAAATTGTCTATTTCAACTCTTATGTTGTTCTTAGCCCAGGTAATGCGGAAACTTTAACCTATAAACAGCTATTGAGTGAAGACCAGTGGCTGGAAATTGAAGACCAAATTTATAGTGAAGATTCCCAGCTACAAGGTGTTGAAGTAGGTATTGGTGCTGAGGCACTGTTACACTTACTGGCTGATATTAATTTAGAGCAAGAAGCCGAAAGCCTCCGGGAAGAAATTGGCAATGCTAAAGGACAAAAGCGAGCGAAGTTAATTAAACGCTTACGGGTAATTGACAACTTCATCGCTACTGGTTCTAAACCAGAGTGGATGGTAATGGCGGTAATCCCCGTTATTCCCCCTGATTTACGCCCAATGGTGCAGCTGGATGGCGGTCGGTTTGCTACCAGCGATTTGAATGATTTGTATCGTCGAGTAATTAACCGGAATAATCGTCTGGCAAGATTACAAGAAATTTTGGCACCAGAAATTATTGTCCGCAACGAAAAGCGAATGTTGCAAGAAGCAGTAGACGCTTTGATTGACAACGGACGCCGGGGACGCACCGTAGTCGGTGCCAATAACCGTCCTCTGAAATCCTTATCGGACATTATTGAAGGTAAGCAAGGACGTTTCCGGCAAAACTTGTTAGGTAAGCGGGTTGACTACTCTGGTCGTTCTGTAATTGTGGTGGGGCCAAAATTAAATATCCACCAATGCGGCTTGCCCAGAGAAATGGCGATTGAGCTATTTCAGCCCTTTGTGATCAATCGCTTAATTCGTAGCGGGATGGTGAATAACATCAAAGCTGCGAAAAAACTGATCTCCCGTAACGACCCCAGTGTGTGGGACGTACTGGAAGAAGTGATTGAAGGACACCCAGTACTACTCAACCGGGCACCAACGCTGCACCGCTTAGGGATTCAGGCATTCGAGCCAATTTTGGTAGAAGGTAGAGCCATTCAACTCCATCCCCTAGTCTGTCCAGCATTTAACGCTGACTTTGACGGCGACCAAATGGCGGTACACGTTCCCCTGTCTTTAGAAAGTCAGGCAGAAGCGCGGTTATTAATGCTGGCTTCTAATAATATCTTGTCGCCAGCTACAGGTAAGCCGATTATCACACCCAGCCAAGACATGGTTTTGGGAGCATATTACCTAACCGCAGAAAACCCAGGTGCTACCAAAGGGGCGGGACGGTATTTTGCTTCTCTTGACGATGTAATTATGGCTTTCCAGCAAGAGCAAATTGACTTACACGCTTATATCTACGTGCGGTTTGATGGCGAAGTCGAATCAGACGGGCCAGATACAGAAGCGCTAGAAGTTACAGAAAACACCGATGGTACCCGGACTCTGCTGTATAAATACCGCCGAGTCAGAGAAGACGCCCAAGGGAATTTGTTGTCTCAGTATGTCCGCACGACACCAGGTCGCGTGATTTACAACAAGGCAATTCAAGAAGCACTAGCTAGTTAGCTGTTCTTTGTAAGTAGGGGCGGGTTTATTTAGATCATCGTTGATTCAGTGAGGATATTTGTGAACCCGCCCGTACAGTTGCTTTTTGCTACTGACTACTGACTACTGACCACTAACCAATGACTATTGACCATTGACTAAGGACTATTGACTAATGACTAACGAAAAGGCAGTTTTTCGCAATCGCGTAGTTGATAAAGGTCAATTGAGAAATTTGATTTCTTGGGCCTTTGTAAATTATGGTACGGCGCGTACCGCAGTCATGGCGGACAAATTGAAAGACTTGGGATTTCGCTATGCTACCAGGGCAGGGGTGTCTATCAGTGTAGACGATTTGATGGTACCACCTTCTAAGCGATCGCTCTTGGAAGCAGCTGAAGAAGAAATTCGCGCTACAGAAGCTCGCTATCAACGGGGTGAAATTACGGAAGTAGAACGCTTCCAAAAAGTAATTGATACCTGGAACGGTACTAGTGAAGCCCTGAAAGATGAGGTAGTTGTTCACTTTAAAAAGACCAATCCCCTCAACTCCGTATACATGATGGCATTCTCCGGCGCACGGGGTAACATCTCCCAAGTCCGTCAGTTAGTAGGGATGCGGGGACTGATGGCAGATCCCCAAGGGGAAATTATTGACTTACCCATCAAAACCAATTTCCGTGAAGGACTCACCGTCACCGAATACATTATTTCTTCTTACGGTGCCCGGAAAGGCTTGGTAGACACAGCCTTACGGACGGCGGACTCTGGTTATCTCACCCGGCGTCTTGTGGACGTATCCCAGGATGTGATTATTCGGGAATTTGATTGCGGTACTACCAGAGGTATTCCCATTCGGGCAATGGTAGAAGGTGGCAAAACAAAAATTCCCCTAGCTACACGTTTGCATGGGCGGGTAATAGCAGAAGATGTGCTAGATCCTAAGACCAAAGAAGTGATAGCTACTCGCAATACCCCAGTTTCCGATGAATTGGCGGCAAAAATTCAAAAATCTGGGGTAACTGAAGTCCTCGCGCGATCGCCTCTGACTTGTGAAGCAGCCCGTTCCGTATGTCAACATTGCTACGGCTGGAGTTTAGCCCATGCGAAAATGGTTGATTTGGGCGAAGCTGTGGGAATTATCGCCGCTCAAAGTATCGGTGAGCCTGGTACCCAGCTAACCATGCGGACATTCCACACAGGTGGTGTATTTACCGGGGAAGTCGCCCAACAAGTACGTTCCAAAACCGATGGTACTATCCGCCTACCCAGGAAATTACGCACCAGACCCTACCGTACCCGCCACGGTGAAGATGCTTTATTTGTCGAAGCCAACGGCGTAATTGTCTTGGAACCGAAAAAAGATGGTGCTGATAGCACAGGAGCAAACCAAGAAATTAATGTTACGCAAGGTTCCACATTATACATCACCGATGGTCAGCAGGTAAAAACCGGGCAGTTACTTGCGGAAGTCGCCCTTGGTGGACGGACAACCCGTGCTAATACGGAAAAAGCGGTAAAAGATGTAGCCTCTGACTTAGCAGGTGAAGTGCAATTTGCCGAAGTTGTCCCCGAACAAAAAACAGACCGCCAAGGCAACACCACGACCACAGCCGCACGCGGTGGATTGATTTGGATTTTGTCTGGGGAAGTGTATAACTTGCCACCCGGCGCAGAATTGGTAGTGAAAAATGGAGATGCGATCGCTTCCAACGGCGTACTCGCAGAAACCAAACTCACCACCCTACACGGTGGTACAGTCCGCTTACCAGAAGCTACTCCCGGTAAGAGTACCAGAGAAATTGAAATTATTACCGCTTCTGTAGTTTTAGACCAAGCCACAGTTACCGTTCAAAGTTCCCAAGGACGTAACAGCTACCTAGTTTCCACTGGTAATAACCAAGTATTTAACCTCAGAGCTACCCCAGGCACAAAAGTGCAAAATGGTCAAGTAGTAGCGGAATTAATTGATGACCGCTATCGCACCACCACCGGGGGCTTCCTGAAATTCGCTGGCGTTGAAGTTCAGAAAAAAGGTAAAGCCAAGCTGGGTTATGAAGTGGTACAGGGAGGTACCCTGTTGTGGATTCCCGAAGAAACCCACGAAGTTAACAAAGATATTTCCTTGTTACTGGTAGAAGACGGACAATTTGTCGAAGCCGGTACCGAAGTCGTTAAGGATATCTTCTGCCAAAACAGTGGTGTGATTGAAGTTACCCAGAAAAACGACATCTTGCGGGAAGTTGTGATTAAACCAGGTGAACTGCTGATGGTAGACGATCCTGAAGCAGTCATCGGTAGAGATAACACCTTTATTCAACCTGGTGAGGAATTCCAAGGTACAGTCGCCACCGAATTGCGCTACATCCAGTATGTAGAGTCTCCCGAAGGGCCCGCTTTATTAAGCCGTCCTGTAGTAGAGTTTGCTGTTCCCAGCAACCCTGATGTACCTTCCACTACATCAGTTAGTCAACAAACTGGACGTTCAATTCAATTGCGAGCAGTACAAAGACTGCCTTACAAAGATTCTGAACGTGTCAAGTCTGTGGAAGGGGTAGAACTGCTACGTACCCAACTAGTATTGGAAATCGAGCAAGAAGGAGAACAAGACCACAACGCTTCTCCTTTAGCGGCCGATATTGAATTATTACCCGATCCAGACAACTCAGAAGTTCAGCGCTTACAGCTGGTAATTTTGGAATCCTTGGTAATTCGTCGGGATATCACGGCTGATGCTACCCAGGGTAGTACTCAAACTTCCCTGGAAGTGCAAGATGGATTAACCATCGCCCCTGGTGCAGTCGTCGCCCGTACCCAAATCTTGTGTAAAGAAGGGGGTATTGTGCGGGGCGTCCAGAAAGGTACAGAAACAGTACGCCGTTGTTTAGTCTTGCGTCCAAGCGATACCATAACACTGAATACTAGTGCCCCAGCAAAAGTCAAAGTTGGTGATTTGATTGTAGCTGGTACCGAAATTGCTCCTGGCGTCTTCAGTGAAGAATCTGGACAGGTTGTAGGCATCAAAAATGCTGCGGCTACAGCAACAGCTCAAGATTCTGCCCTGAGTACACAAAACTATACAGTTTCTATCCGTGTTGGTCGTCCCTATCGAGTCAGCCCTGGTGCTGTGTTGCAAATCGAAGATGGCGATTTAGTACAACGCGGTGATAACTTGGTGTTGCTGGTATTTGAACGTGCCAAAACTGGGGACATTATCCAAGGTTTACCCCGGATTGAGGAACTACTAGAAGCCCGTAAACCCAAAGAAGCTTGTATCTTGTGCCGTCGGGCTGGGGAAGTGAAAGTAGTTTACGGCGATGGTGATGAAGCGATCGCAGTTAAAGTAGTAGAACCCAATGGAGTAGTCACCGATTATCCTTTAGGCCCCGGACAAAACTTAGTGGTAACAGATGGCTCCCATGTAGCAGCAGGACAACCCCTCAGCGATGGCCCTTCCAACCCCCACGAAATTTTGGAAGTCTTCTTTAGCCTGGGTTCAGAAGATGGCGTCTACGCTTGTGCTAGCCATGCTTTACAGAAAGTGCAAACATTCCTGGTGAACGAAGTACAGTTGGTATACCAATCCCAAGGTATTGATATTGCCGACAAACACATCGAAGTGATTGTTCGCCAGATGACTAATAAAGTCCGGATTGATGACGGTGGCGACACCACCATGCTTCCCGGTGAGTTGGTTGAATTGCGCCAAGTTGAGCAGGTAAACGAAGCAATGGCGATTACAGGCGGTGCTAGAGCGCAGTATACCCCTGTATTATTGGGTATCACCAAAGCATCCTTGAACACCGACAGCTTTATTTCTGCTGCTTCCTTCCAAGAAACCACCAGAGTCTTAACTGAAGCCGCCATTGAAGGTAAATCTGATTGGCTGCGGGGGTTAAAAGAAAACGTGATTATTGGACGATTGATTCCTGCTGGTACTGGGTACAATGCCTATGAAGAAACAGGAGCAATTGATGACTATGCTGCTTTAGAAAGTAGCAGTGTCTTAGATGAAGTTGACGATCCTTTAGACATGGTGCTAGACGATCGCACAGCACGTGCCTACAATCTAGATGCACCTTCTCTCACCGAACATACATTTGGCAGTAGACGTGCAGAACGTTCTATTCTCGATGATGATGACTTGATAGCTGATGAAGTCATCGATCTTGTAGAAGAGGAAGAAGACGAGTACGAAGAAGATGATGATGACGATGATTTTGATGAATAATCTTCAAAACTAATAGTTAATTTAGGCAAAAGAGAATTCTCTTTTGCCTTTTTTATTATTGGGTAATTTTCACTTCTATATTTTGCAATTGGTAATCTGTACCCAATTTTTGCGCGCAAAAACCAAAATCCCGTGATTGATTTGGTTCAATTACTCTTGCCCAATCCAAAGGAGTGACAATATATTCTGTACCTTGCTGTTGAAAATTAGCGTTCCAAGAATTATTAATCCTAGCTTGATTCATCCGAAATGTCAGTTGCCAGTTGTTCGCTTTACTATTGCTGGAATTGAGAATTTTCAAGTTGGCGCAAAGTCCCGTTTCCCAATTAGCATAAATATTCGTCGTGACTTTTAATTTTGCTGTAGTTGTAGGAGTTGCAGGGATAGGGGGATTGGGAGATGAGGCGACATTCTGGTTATTAACTGCCATCGATGGTAGCAGTTGAGATAATAATTGCTGCTTGGCGCGATCGTAATTTTGCCAGTCATCCAGTAAGATACCCCCTGTATCAGCGCTATTCGGATTCCAACTCCAATAGGCGAAGCTTAAATTATGCTTCTGGATGTATTTCACAAATTCATTTTGCCAAATACCCTCTGGAGAAATATTGTCTACTTGTCGTCCCCCAAACTCGCCAATTAAAATTGGCGCAATATTTTGAGTAGAAATATAGTTAAAGCCGATTTGCCAACGCGGAATGAGATTTTTGGGAAAGCTAGACTCAGAGAAGTAAGGTTGATTGAAAACTCCCGAGCCGTATTCATGGGGAGAATAAACTAATTTACGGCGATTAGTTAAGCGTACTGGATAGCGCTTGACACCCTCTAGATTACCACCTTGCCAATGATGCTTGAGTTTTTGACCAGGAACATTGTTTTCGACGCCTTCAACGATAATTAACCAGTTAGGGTTGATACTGAGAATGGCATTACCTGCACGTTCGGCTGCTAGTCGCCAATCTGTAGCTAAGTCATTAGTACCCCAGCTAGCGCGTCCATGCGGTTCATTTTTTAAGTCTGCACCAATGACGTTAGTTTGATTCTTGTATCTTTCCGCTAACAGTTTCCACGTATCAATCCAGTCGGCTTCTGTAAAGCCGTCTCCATACCACAGTTCGGGAATCCTTTGATCGTTGAGGCGATGGCTATCAAGCAGAATGAATAATCCTTGTCTTTCTGCTTCTTGCACAATCAAGTCCATCACTTCTAACGGCGTTTTGCCTTGAAATTCGATATTGCTACCAATATTAAATTCAACACCATTGATATCAGGCGCTCTCAATCCTGCCACAGAATAAGGCAAGCGAATCAGATTGTACCCCAGCATCTTCATCTGGGAAAGCATCTCTTTGTAATCGCGCTGCCACAACCCATGAGGTACATGTGTCTCTGTTTCCATCCCAAACCAGTTGACACCTCGCAAAAGCACCTGCTTACCTCTAGCATCAACAATCTTTGCACCCAAGGTTGACAGTGGTAGTTGGATTGCAATCGCCGCACTAGCTACATTGAGATGGCTTTGAGCAGGTAGTTGGATCAAACTCCCCAGTAAGCACAATAATAAAGTTGACAAAAATAAAATAAATCTTTGATAAAAAATGAATTGTTTTTGTGTATTTTTCAACAAGAAATATCGCATATTTTTGATTATTTACTTACGTAGATTCACTATCTGTTAAAAATGGTTATAGCCACGAGCGAGAGGTGATTACGAATTAAAAATTATCCATAAAAGTACTATCTCCTAGAGAGATATCCTCAGCATCTAATGTTCCCTATTTTGTCAGAAATTTATCATCATTATATCCTCCAAATATATATAAAATAAGCTTTCTCAAGCTTCCTCTGTATATTCATGAATATTTTGATACTAGTACTTTGGTAATTAAATTTACGAAAAATTTAATTAGTTCTCCGAGTTCTTCATGAGTCTCATATTGCATATTAGGCATTAAGAGAATAATTTGGATACTAATGCAGTAAAAATTATTCACTAACTGCTGAACAGCTATCAACGCTAGATTTCATCAGTAGTAATACCATGCTGCAATCTACCTCTTATTTTTGTAGACAAACAACCCAAATTTCCTCTATGTCTCTATCTGCATTACAGAAATTCTTTCTACCACCAATTGTTGCTTCCTGCGGTGTATTTTCAGTAATGTCATTTCCTCTAGCTACACTAGGGGAAAAGCAAATAGCTATTAAATTTCAAGAAGAACCTATTTTTTACGGCAAACTGAGAGATGTTGCAATTCCCTATGTCATCTTATCAACCACAATTAGTATAGGTGCTGGGATATCAGCAGCTGCTGTTTGTGGATGGAGACACTCTTCTCGCAAATCCGCAAAATATGAGCAAGAATTATCTCATCTAGAGCAACACCTACAGGAAAAAGACGCCTTACTTAAAGAACTAAAGCACTCAGAATCTCGCCTGCAAATATCTGGATTGAAGGCTTTCTTGGATGATGACGTACCTTTAAATCAAGCTCTTTTTGCCAACACCTTACCTAATACCTTTTCCGAACCTGTTGTAGTGCAAACTCCACCAGTGGTATATCAACAGCCTGTTAATTCTCTACCCCCTGTTGTTACGCAAGACAATAATCATAAAACTGTGAAACCTGCTGCTGCAACTTCTAAATTTGCATCTGCGCAAACCTTCATCAGCTATTCTCAAAATCACACAAACAATCGACCAGAAGCTGCTACTGCAAATCCAGTCAGTAAAAGCACGATTACAGCCAGTGAGTTTGAAGAGTTACAAAAACAACTCAAAGAAATGATGTTGCAAATGCAAAAAATGCAGCAAAATTTGCAATTTATTCCTCAAGCACCAAATCCTGCGCCAAAAACGCCAAATAAATTGCAAGCTTTCTATGAAGTTTCCACTAGTAATCCGTTTTAATCATTAACTTACAATAATCAAATAAGCTGCTTTTATGCAGCTTACTTGATAATCTTGATTGGATTATGACTTAAGCAATTAGCATAGTTATCAATCAAGATTATGTTTGTCAATAGAACATAGGGAAAGTTTGTCAGATATACTCAGATCGCTTTTAAGCTGTTCCACATTTAACTTGCATATTAATTCGATTAGACTGTTGATCGTTGACCGTTGATAGTTAACAGTCAACAATCACTACGAGTAGTGATGTAATTTAGATGTGCATTACCTGACAAAGATATCTGAGTACAATCTACCTAGATAGCAATCCCAGCAATATTGACAGCCTCAACTATCAATTAAAAGATAATAGCCTCAGTCTTTGTGATTAATATTTAGTTACTTTAGTGAAACACACCCCACCTTAATTAAATTTAGGTGGGGTTATCATCAAAATTTCTGGTTAACGCAGAAATTCAGCAGGAAGCATAGAAGCATTAGTCTGTCTAGTTTTAGCTGGTGGTATTGATGTCGTACTCGCAACTCTCGGTTCTGGGAGAATTTGATATCGATTTCCCCAGCCACCATTCATCTCTTCTGGTAATAAACGCGGTGGTGTTGTTTTACCTGTAGGTAGAGGAAGCAATAAAGTTTGACTTGCTTGTGCATACTTTTCACCTTCATTCGTGAAGCGCACTAACTTACCATTCAGTTCTGGAGTTACTAGCTGTGGCGTTTCTGCAGATTTTTGATTATCTGATTGTTCCCACTGACCAGCCGGATCGAAAGTTGCAATAAATGTCACGCCACTTTCAGGTGTAAGTTTCATCTGTGCTTGATTCCCTTGCCAAACTTCCTGAAAACGACCATCTGGCGCGACTTCCCACAACTTCAGATCGGCTTCCCACTTTCCTTGTTTCACTTCAACAATTTGGCGCGCCAGAATTGAAAGTTGAGTACTGTTATGAGAGTTCAATAATACTCCTGGTTGTCCTGCTTTCGGACGTAAATAGCGGACTGCGGCGACACTAATGCGACTGGATTCAGGTAAATTTGTATTGCCAGTAATTTTGTATAATCTATTACTTTCTGTAGATTGAACATTTTGAATCTCTAACTGGGTTTCTACTGATGCTTTTTTTTCGCAACCGTAATTACTAAACAACAGTATGAGACAAATAATTGCTAAAGGAGAAGCGGAAAATGAGTCTTGCATTTTCTGGCACAAAACTTGTAAATTAAGTATTTTCATGGATAAATTGGGCTGAAGTGGTTCTTTACCTTTTTAGTTAAGGTTTTTATTTATTCTGCCCAATTTACTGACAAAAATTGCAAGGTTTATCAACTTTTTACATAACGTTTTTAGCAAATACAAAGTTTGTCAATATTGATGTTATTACTCAGATTATTTGCTAAAGTAGCAACATTAAATAAAGTAAAGACTTACTAGTAAATCCAACTAGGCTCATGAGCCAAAAAGTATTCAATAGTCCGAGACTTACTTGTTCAAAACAGCCCCAAAAGGTGTACTTACTGCTGAGTAATCTCGCAGTCTCGATTTTTTGGGTATTGGCTGTGAGTGAAGCATCGTTAGCTCAAGTGAACGTGGTTCAACCAGAAACTAACGATCTGCATCTAGGTGATACAAACTTGTTACCAGTACCGCCATCTTCTGTACCTGTGGGGAAAGCAGTACTGGGATTACAAACTGTACCTCCGCCACCAACAACAGATAGGGTAGATGGGATAGCTATTGCACCTATTGGTAATCCTTTACCAGTAGTACCAGCACAACCAGTTATCAATCTCCAACAACAGGAGAGTGGCTTTATTCAACAGCAGGTGAGGGGAAGAAGTAATTCTGCTCAACCCCAGGTACAAAAGCCGAAGACTGTATTGCAAACAGCAGTAGGTGGAGATAATTCTGACTTTGGTTTGGGATTGGTGAAACAGGGAGAAAATCCACAGCCACAACTACCGCCACTTCCCGGCCAAGTTGTCGCCCAAGAATTTACTGCATCAACAACACCAACATTTAACCAGGTACTTAATTCCCAAGTAGCTCCCTTACCACCGCTTCCTGGGACAACCAGCAGCATACAATCTAACGTCTCTACCCCAACGCCTACTTTTAATCAATTACTGACTACACCGACTCCAGCTGCACCCATACAACCAAAAACCATTGTTAGTCAACAACGCCCTCAGTTTACTAGCAGTGCTTTAAAAGAACCCTATTTACAAATCCAAGGCGTCTATGTGACTCAAGGCGGTGATACCTCAGCAAGGGCGAGAGTTACGGGAGTATATCCCATCTCTCCGCAAGCCTTATTTGGTGCAACTATTGACTTAACTAGTGAAGGTAGCAGCTTTGATGATTCTAGACGCGAGGGTTTGAACATCAACGAGCTTTATTTAGCCACCTCTATCGCCGGTATACCGAATCTGCGATTTGTAGTAGGTCAAATGGATTTAACCTCTTATTTTGACCGGAATAGCTTTGCAAAAGATGGTGCTAGCCAATTCTTTAACCCCGTATTTCAAACCAACCCCGCATTAGCCGCCACGGGGATTGCGTCTCGTCCTGGCTTGTTAGTTAACTGGAGCGTTACTGACAATATTGAAGCTAAAGCTGCTGTTTTCTCTTCATCAGACAAAATCAGTGACTTTTCCTTAGATGGCTTTGCGGGAGAAGTTGGCGTTCGTTATGGTAATGCGATTATTCGCGGTACTTATGCTTCCAATCGCGATGGTGGTGTTCGGGATAGCTTTGCCGAAAGTTACAGCATTGCTAGAGGAAATAATCAATTTGGGCCTATTGAAAGCGATCGCGAAGAAGCTTATGGTTTGAATGCTGAAGTCTTTATACCCAATTTAAAATTAGGCCTTTTTGGCCGCTATGGTCGCTATGAAAACCGCGACTTAGGACAAGGTGCAGATACCTATGTTTTAGGAGCCACCTTATTAGATTTATTTACGCGAGACGATCGCCTGGGACTAGCTTACGGACGAGCCTTATCGAACGAAAGCCTACGTCGTAGCGATCAATCTCGACCAGATGTAGTGGAACTTTATTACGATTTTCAACTTATTCCCAATCTGCGTCTAGGTTTTACCGTTCAAGGACGGGATAATTTCTCGGAAACAGTTGTAGGTGTGAGAGTAAAATCCGAGTTTGATGTGACTCCAAGAGGGAGAAATGCTCGATGAGGCAACATAAACAAGGCAAAAGCCAAAAGTCAAAAGGTATATGTATTCAATATCTTTCTCTTTTGACTTTTTCATTGCCCCTTTTTACTTATTTAATCGCTGTGCCACCTTTAGGCAGCATTGCCTCTGCCCAAGCACAAAATGTATCGGCATCTGTAAAAAAGGGTTTTACCTTGTTAAATCAGGGGTTAGTCAATGATGCCATGACTACGTTTCAACAAGTACTCAAGAGGGAACCCTCATCTTTACAAGCAAGGTTAGGGTTAGCGATCGCTTATCGTCGCGCTGGACGCATTTCTGAAGCCTGGAATGCCTATCAACAGGTACTAGCGATAGATCCGAATAACTCACTAGCTTTAAAAACTATTGGGTTGTTAGGTACTTACCGTCCAGAGTGGCAAGTACAAGGGATTACAGCTTTAACAACTTTTCTCAAGTCAAATCCCAACGATATCGAAGCCCTCGGTTACCGCGCCCAACTCTATTCTTACCAGGGAAGGTTTGCCGAGTCCCTCGCAGATTATCGACTGGTACTAGCTAATAACCCCACGCCAGAAGTCGTCATTGGTGCGGCGCAAGCTTATAGCTACAGTAACGATTTTCCTAAAGCTTTGGAGTTATTTAACCGCTACCAAAGTATGGGTAAACCCATAGTTGGCTATGCTGCTGTAGCTTACGGTCGCACTTTAAGAGAAACTGGTGATAGTAGAGGGGCGGTACAAGTTTTAGAAGCCCAGTTAAAGCGCTCCAGTAGCCTAGATGCCCTAGCTATAGAGACTCGTAAGGAACTAGCTATTGCTTACCTTGCCAATCAACAGCAAGCACAAGCCTTAGCCATATTAGATCCATTACAAGGTAGAGCCGATGCGATTTTACCCTTAGCGCGATCGCTCAATGAAATTCGCAAGCGGGTCAACAATCCTACTCTGACACAGCAAGTTATCAGTCTCTATAATCAGGCTCTAAGTAATAATCCCAATCCTTCCCCCACATTACTACGAGAAGTTGCTGATGTTTTTAGCGCCTTCCCCCAAGGAAGACAAACAGCTCTGAAAATTTACCGACAAATAGCTTCTCAATTTCCAGGCGATCGCGGTTTGCTAGTACAGCAATTAGCCTTGGAATCTCAACTAGGAATGGTGGGTAAAAATGAACTCAAGCAACGTTTAGCTGCTATTTTGCAACCGCTACCCACAAACTCTGCTCAACTACAGCAACTCGCTAACGCTTTAGTTAATATCAATACTCCCGATGCCGAATTTCTACCTGTTTACCAAACTATTTTGCGATCGGGAGTCAATGCACCATTCTTGAATTTTCGGATAGCTCAGATGTATATCCAGCAGAATGACCTGAATGGTGCTAGGCAAGCTTTAGCAGCTTACACAGCTAGCAATACAAATTCTCAAGATCTAGCCCCGCAATTACTAGCAGCAGAAATTGAGCGCCGGGAAGGGAGTTTAGAAGCTAGTGCCCGACGCTACCAAGCCATACTGACTGCTCGTCCTGATAGTAATGATATTATTGACGGCGCTTTGCGGGGACTGGCTGGTGTGCGGTTGCAACAAAAAAATCTTGATGAAGCTGTAGCCATATATGACCAATTAATCAATCGCAATCCTCAAGATTTACCAACTCAACTAGGACGCGCCAGTATTGCCTATCAAGCTAAACGGATTTCCCAACCAGAAGCAGAAGCAGTTTTGAATAATTGGTTAGCAACTCAACCGGCAACTAATACACCTTCAGAACTATATAGTTTGGCGGGCGTGCTACCTGCCGACCCCCAACGAGAAGCTTTATATAATTACTTATTGCAACTCGATCCCAGTTATATCCCTCTGCAACTGCGCTTAGTGCAAGTGATAGCCCAACGCAATCCCGGTCAAGCGCAAGCTAGGGTCAAACAGTTAATTGCTCGTTTAGCTAATAACTCAGATTCCTATCAGTTACAGGCAGAATTAGCTCGTGCTGTTGGTAATTTGGATTTAGCCAGTGTGGCTTATGAAAATATTCTGGCACAGCAACCAGATAACATTGATGCCTTGGCAGCATTGGGCGGAATTCAGTTTGAACAACGCCGCTTTGAGTCAGCCCAGGAAATTTACAATCAGGTGTTGGCACAAAAGCCAGACGATAAAGATACCAGACGGGCTTTAGCTGGATTGAGTACGGTTCTCGATCAACCCTTATCAGCATTAACACAGCTAGAAAAACTACAAATGGAAACTATGGCTCAAGGATCTGTAGATACAGATATAGACCGCCAGATGCGACAAATCCAAGAAGACTTTCTGCTGCGGCGAGGGTTTCAACCTGCTTGGGAAGATTCACAACGCAGAAGTAAAAATTAGCGATCGCCCAGATTTCTTTATCAAAGATTAGCAATGCGTAGTTAATTGTGAACCACTTGAGGGGAAAAATAAGTGCAGGTTTCGTGAGTATAAACAACCAAATATCTAGGTTTTCTTTGTTCACCTCCTGCACCCTTTGTCAACGTTTCACAAACCAAACAGTTCTTAGGATGCGGTACCTCTCAAAACTGGCAGTAATTCTCTGCCCGCTCGGTCTATCAGCTTGTGTCTTAGTAGTGAATCCCAAAACACCAAACGATTTACCTACTCCAGTACCAAATGTTACTCCTGTAGATGGTAGCGATCAAAAGTCAGTGTTTTTGGCTGCTTTACCTGAATCAACCCCAAATCGACAATTACTAGTTGAAAGCTGGGATAGCTACCGCCGCAAATTTATTCAAGGTGATGGACGAGTCATCGACTATGAAGCGAGCGATCATTCCACTAGTGAAGGTCAAGCTTATGCGATGTTGCGAGCTGTGTTCATTGACGATCCAGAAACATTTGCTCTGACTTTAAAGTGGGCAGAAAGTAATCTGCTAAGGCAACAAAATGGCAAACCTACAGATAATTTGTGGGCTTGGAAGTGGGGTAAAAAGCCAGATAATAGCTGGGGTATTATCGACAGCAACTTTGCCAGCGATGGTGATATAGATGCCATTACCGCCTTGATTTTGGCATCACGGCGTTGGCAGCGTCCAGAATATATGGAACTGGCGAAAACCAAATTACGAGATTTGTGGAACCTATCTACTATTTCTGGAACTGATGGTAAACGCTATCTGCTACCCGGCCCCACAGCCGCCTTTGTCCCCAATGAATCCACCCTCTATCTCAACCCTTCATATTTGGCTCCTTATGCTTTTCGCATATTTGCCCAAATTGACTCTGGACATGATTGGTTGAGTTTAGTCGATAGCAGCTACCAAATTTTGGAAAACTCTGCACGACTGTCTACTGTGGGTTTACCTAGCGATTGGGTAGCGTTAGATCTCAAAACCAATCAATTCCAAACTATGCCAAACTCTAGTGCCCTCAAGAGTTTGTATAGTTTCGATGCTTACCGCGTTTGGTGGCGGTTATCACTGGATGCTGTGTGGTTCAATTCACCCCAAGCCCAGCAATATTTACAGCAATCTACTCAAAACCTACAAAATCTATGGACGCAAAAATCTTATCTTCCTGCACGTATAGATCTCCAAGGAAATCAATTAGTAGATTACGATGCTACATCTCAGTACGCCATGTTCTATGCTGCCATGCGCTTGGTTAAACCCTCAATAGCATCAGAAGTACTGACGAAAAAATTGCTACCGCAATACAAGCAAGGAATTTGGGGAGAACACTCTGCTTATTACACCCAAAATTTAGCTTGGTTAGGGTTATGGTCTCCAGATTCACTACCAAGGGAACTGATTCTAGGTAAGTAGCACCAAGTTTGTAGTTTAGCCATCAAACAGAGGAGTGGAAAGCGATCGCGCATATGTAAATACTAACTTATCTCGTATTGTTTCATAAGTAATTAATTAAACACAAAAACTAAGAAAATCTACCATACGGCATACCATGAAGCAGTTGTTTCATCTTTTACCCACTGGCACAACAATAGTCGTTGCGACTTCCTGCTATTTATTGTTTCCTGATGCATTAACCAGGGTTAATGCTCAGAGCAAAGCTAACAACCAGCAGCCAGTTATTTTATTAGCACAAGCAGATACAGAGGCTAAGAGTACACAAAAGTCACCAGCCAACTCTTTATCCGAAGCAACTGATGCCAAAAATCTCATAACTTACAATCTAGAATTTAATCGCAGTCCGGTTGTTGGTAACCGGATGCGTTTACGAGGGGTTTATTCTGAAGGTCGCCTTGCTTTTACCCGTCCCCGTAATTGGAAATTGGATAAAGGACAAGTCAAAGCCTTAATCCGCTTTCAACATTCTCCAGCTTTATATGCCAGTCGCTCTAATTTGACAGTGCTACTCAACGGTACGAGCGTCGGTAGCGTACCACTTAACCGCAAACAGTCGCAAATCGGTCAAGTGTTGTTAAATATACCGTCAAATTTAGTTCAGGACTATAACGAGTTAACAATTGTCGCTCAACAAAGCAACTCTCTAGAATGCAGTAATCCCAATAGTCCAGATTTGTGGACAGAAATTCTGCCCGATTCTAAATTGATTTTTAACTTTCAACAGCAGCCAATTCCCCTCAACTTTAGTCGCTATCCCTATCCTGTCTTTGATGAACTGGGCTTAGATACCAACCAAATTGTTTATCTGCAACCTAACCAAGTCAGTCAAACTTGGCTAACTCCAGCAGCTCGCTTACAAGCTTCTCTAGGAAGAACTGCGGATTTTCGCCCCATGCAAACAAGCTTGGTATCGGATGTATCAGATGTCAAGCCAAACCAACGCTTAGTCATTATTGGGACTCCTAGCGAACAACCCGCCCTTGCTAGTTGGAAGAATTTACCTTTGAAAGTTGTTAGCTCTCAAATTCTCGATCGCGATAACAACCCCATACCTGAAGATACAGGTGTATTGCTGATTACCCGCACTGAGAAGAGTAATGCTCCTGTATTAATTGCGACTGGCAATAGCAGCCAAGCTGTAGCCAAAGCAGTACAGTTTCTCACACAGCCTGACGTGCGGAAAATGGGTACAGGTCAAGTAATTTTAGTCGATAAACTTCAGGATACAGCCACACCTGGAACCCGCCAATGGCCGCGTTATTTACCAGAGAAGAATACATTCCAACTCAGCGAGATTAAAACCCAGGTAAACGGTCAACCTTTTACTGATGTGACTGTACGTGGTGCAGCTGCGCCAGCAATTGATATTGATTTTCGGGCTTTACCTGACGATCGCTTTCTGCGCGGTAGTTCAATGAACTTGGTTTATAGCTATGGGCCGCAAATGAACCCCAGAACCTCAGCCATAGAAGTACTGCTAGATGGGGTATTCATCGGTGGTGCGCGTCTAGATTCTGAATCTGGTGCAAATCGCAAAAACCTGAAAGTTAATTTACCAGAAAACCTAGTTAAGCCTAACTCTCGACTGCAAGTGTTTTTCCGGATGAATTCGCGAGAACCATTTGATCAACAAAACTGTCTCCAACCACCAGATCAACAACTCACAGGGACGGTGCATTCGGATACTAGTTTTGACTTGCGACGAGAAGTTTCTGCAGATTTACCAGATTTAAATCTGTTGAAATTTGGTTATCCATTGGCTGCACCTCAAGATTTATCGAACACCGCGATCGTTCTACCCCAAAACCCCACAGCTACAGATGTGTTAACTTTGCTAGCTTTGAGCGAACGCTTAGGAAGAATCAGCCAAGCAGATACGGTCAAATTAGATGTTTATACTCCAGATTCATTACCAGAAACAGTCCGCAAAAATAACAATTTAGTGGGAATTGGTACTAGAGAAAAGTTTCCCCTTCCGGATGTATTTCAATCTGGTGGCTTAAATTTGAGTCAAGCATTTTCTCGCTTATCCGCCCAAGCAACGGTGCAAACTCCACAGGACGCCCAAGGGATGATTAAGCAAATTATTTCCCCTTGGAATAAAGAGCGCGTGCTTTTGGCTTTGACAGCTCAATCGGATACTGGTTTAGAAAGAGTGCGTCAAGTGTTCAATCAAGATCCGTGGTTCTTCCAACTCAAAAAAGACACGGTGCTGATTAGCAGCGATCAAAAAGACCCCAATCCCTATGATGCTGATGCTTACCAGCTAGATTTTTTCCAAAGCGCGCCAAAGGTGAATCGCATCGAAAAGACCACGCTCTTAAGTAAGGTATCGCGGCTCATCCAAGAAAATTGGCTATTACTACCTCTAGGAATTGTGGGTTTATCGGTGCTGCTTTACGGCATTTCTCAGTTGTATATCAAGCGGCTAGCTAATTCGGAAAAGAAATAAAAAATTCCCATGCACGCAGGAAAAACTCAAAATTTTCTGCGTGCAATGACAAATGCTCTCTCAAATCTCACATCCAAAATTTAACATCAGATAATGTCTTCTTCTTATAGACCACCGCGTAAACCAGGCGATCGCCAGCGCCCTAAATTGGGTAACTGGCTGATTGACCTTACCCCTAAATTCTTTGATCGTCATCTTGAGCAAGTCGGTCTCAAACAGTTAAAGTGGCTGGCACTGCTGCTATTAATAGTTTCTGTGCCGTTAGTTATTACGCCGATACAAGTTTGGCAACAAGGTGCAGTTGCTGTCTTTTTAATATTACTTGGTCAGTTAGTTGTCCAAGCAGAAAATGAAGAATCTTCTCCCGAAATCAGCCAGTATTATCATTTATTTATGATCTGGCTGAGTTTGGTGACAACACTGCGTTATTTATACTACCGTCTCAGCTATACGCTTAATTTTGACGGTTGGGTAAATAGTATTGCTTGTTTGCTGCTATTGGCGGCGGAACTTTATGCTATTTTGACCTTGGTATTGGCATATTTTCAAACACTGAAAATTAAAGAACGTCAACCTGTTAATTTATCTACTATCCCAGAAGCTGAATGGTTTAGCGTTGATATCTACATTCCGACTTACAACGAAGATGTGGAAATTGTCCGCAAGACAGCGTTAGCAGCCTTAGCTTGTGACTATGCTCTGGGGAAAAAGAAAGTTTATATTCTTGATGATGGTCGTCCAGAAAGATATCCAGAAGGCGATCCGCGTCGGGAAAAGTTCCGCGCCAGACGGGAGCAAATCAGGCAAATGTGCCAAGAACTCGGCTGCATCCACATGACGCGGAATAATAACGAACATGCCAAGGCTGGTAATATTAATACGGCGTTTTACAAAACTGATGGGGATTTGGTGCTGATTTTGGATTGTGACCACATTCCATCGCGCCAATTTCTACTGCACACCACAGGCTTCTTTTATGACCCGAAAGTCTCCTTCGTGCAAACGCCTCACTGGTTCTATAATCCCGACCCCTTTGAGCGGAATTTGCTCACCGATGGTAAAATTCCGGTGGGTAATGAACTGTTTTATAAAGTACTGCAAAAAGGTAATGATTTTTGGAATGCTGCCTTCTTTTGCGGTTCAGCAGCATTGATGCGGAAAACCCATGTTTTAGAAGTTGGAGGAATTGCTGTAGAAACCGTGACAGAAGACTGTCATACTGCTTTGCGGTTGCATTCCAAGGGTTACAAGTCGGTCTACTACGACAAAATTATGGTGGCTGGTTTAGCACCAGAAACCTTTTCTTCTTATGTGGGACAACAAGTACGTTGGGCCCGGGGAATGGCACAGATATTGCGGTTAGAAAACCCCTTATTTAACCCTAAACTGAAGTTAACATTAGCCCAAAGGATTTGTTATTTCAGTGCCACGTCGCACTTTTTATATGGATATCCTCGATTAATATATGCGATCGCTCCTACCCTATTTTTATTATTTGGCATTAACTCCGTCCAAGGTTTAGGTTTAGAAACTTTAGCTTACGCTATCCCCCATATACTTCTCTCCCTGTCAGCCAATTACATCATCTACAAACAAGTCCGCTTCTCGTTCTGGAATGAAATTTTTGAATTTGCAATGGCTTTCCAGGCTGGGTGGGTAACTATGTTGGCGCTAATTAATCCCAAGATGGGGTCATTTAACGTCACGGATAAAGGTGTGTCTGTTAACAAACGTACCTTTGACTGGCAATCAATGCGCAGTCTGTTGTTAGTGACGTTAGTGGTAGTTGCTTCTTTAGTGGCTATCCCCTATTGGCTATTGCTACGGCCTGAAGATTGGCAAGCTGTGCTAGTCAATACCATGTGGTCTATTTTAAACCTGATTTTATTGGTAGCTGCTTTGTTAGTTGGCTTTGAACAACCGCAAATCCGTTCTGCACACCGATTACAGCGACGCCTAAATGTGGTTATTTCTAGTAACGACCAAGTAGTAATGGGGGAAACAATCAATATTTCCGAAACTGGGGCGTTAATTTCTTTGGAATCTTGGCCGAATTTAGCCGATGAAGTCGAAATTGAGGTCATGGGCGACTTTACTGCTAGTGCTACCCTCACAGCCAGAATTATCCGGATTTCTCCGTATAACGATACAGAAACCCATTTAGCAGTTGATTTTATCAATACTACTCCGGCTCAACTGGATGCTTTGACTTTGGTGTTGTACTCGGATGTCCGAGAATGGTATTCCCAAAAACGCCAATATATAGATCGGCCAATGGCTTCCTTTGGATTTTTGGCGACTAGTTTGCGGCGTTCTTTACGGGATATCAAACAACCCAGTCGCAAAAAGGTACGCAAACAAGTCCAAACTATCGGTCAACTTTATTGGGATGGTCACTTTTTCTCTGGAGTCGCCACAGAATTAGGGGTAACAGGTTTACGCTTGGAATTAGAAGATACAAAAGCTGTATCCTCTAACCGCATATTACGAGAGCATGATTGGCATACCATGCGCACAGTCAAGCCGTTGGTGGGATTGCTGTTGAATCGGGATGGGGATGAGCTTTCATCTAGCCGATTTGTGGCAGAAATTACCTCGGTAGAAGAACAACCCAACGGTAAAATTGCGATCGAGTTGAATTTCCCGGATAAATTTAAGCAGCGTCAAGACATCAAAATTAAACAACTTTTACAAGTCTTGTAGTTACAACTACAGAAAGACCATAATTTTAGCTTCTAGTCAACACAAAGCGCGCTTTAGCAACAGCTAGAGCCGCTTTTTCATCTCAAACCTCCAGGAGACCCCCACCAAATCTGTACTCAGATTGGTGGTGGGAGGAATGGAGGGTCAATTGCGTTCGCGTAGCGTGCCGCAGGCAAACTTCCCTTGAGTGAATTTGTGCGTTAGCACAAACAATGATGGGGACAGTTGAGCAATTGACAAATCTTTTACTGTGCATAAGAATAACCGTCTTTTGAATGAATGCGTTGACAAAACTTCTGTGATATTCCTTGAATTAACCCGTTTTTTGTAGAAATGTTAAAATTGCCTGATGAGCGAATAGCAACCTTTCCAACATACTCACCAACCTTTTTACCAGTGGTTACAACTGCTTTTACAATGTCCCCAGTTTGAAAATTAAAATGTATTTTTTCTCTTGGTACATGACGACTCGGAAACCCGAATTTATCTGTACGGCATGACTGTCTAGAACCATGTCCGTTAGCTGTAATTAACAATGGTTTAACTCCTTTAATTTTGAGAATTGGCGTTGATTTGCCAACACAAGCAGCATCAATCCAATGAGTTTTATCTAAGTTCTGTTGACAGCGATTGTAATTTGTTAAACCTCCTGAACCCGTTTCTACAGGTAATCCAGTCGCTTTTAAAACTTACAATAATCCATGTCTAGTAGTGTTAACTACTGCTGCATCAGCCAAGGATCTTTTCGCTTGTGCCAAGATTTTCTGTAAGAGGGTGTTTGAAAAGTTTTTAGGGGTCAAATTTTATGCTAGCCGCCTCACCATAATACGGATCATAGCAAGGTAGATAAAGGTTTCTGAAGTTTCGGGTAATA
>NZ_JACJQG010000044.1 GCF_014696435.1 Calothrix anomala FACHB-343
ACCACGCTGTAGGGGCACGGCACCGACAATCTTTTGGTACATACAATAATTTTACTGTTGCCGTGCCCCTACGACAGATGTGGTTCAAATAGGTGAAAACTGCTGTAAGCTGTGCTGAGAGAATGAACAAATAAAGCTCAGGAAATAAAAATATTTGTTTATTCAAAAAAGCTAATAATTTGTTTCATTACTCGCATTACATCGTACATTTCGTTTTGATGAGGGTTAGAGAGAGTAAACTTATTTGATAAAGCATAACATTTTTGCTGCTGATTCAGTTTGACAAATATATAGTCTTCTCCATTGGTTATAAGTCCAAAAATTGGTATTTCTCTGTTAGGGTTTGCCATCATGTAAGTTAAAGTTTGGGGTAAAGCCTGCATCACGCTGAAACCATAGCGTTTTGATTCAATTAACACTACCCAAAATCTATTTTTAACAACTAAAGCATCAATAAACCCTTCTAGGATAAGTTCTTCCGCACCAGCGTTGAGAATTTCTACTTTGACCAATTCCTCACTTTTAATTTTGAAAGGTGGATCGCATAAACCTATTAATTCTAGTAGGGGAGATAGCATAATAATATTGATAGTACCTTCCGTGATGGCACCATCTGCGGCATAATAGAGATAGCGACTCTTAAGCCGATTCAAATAGGCTTTTTCGCTTTCAGAGAGTTCAGGTAGATTTTCACACCATTCTGTAAAAAAATCTAATCCAGATGTCTGAATTAAATTAAATTTATTGTGTACCTCATTTAGGTTAGTAATGGCTTTAGTGATTCCAAGTGTTTTAACCATAATTTATTGAGTTCAGACAGTTATTTAAGTTGAAAAAGCAATAATTTTTAATCTAAGGATAATTGAGATTCTTTAATTATAAAATCTAATAGTTTAGATATTTCCATGATAAACCCGCGTCAAATAGCATTTTTAGCCCTGCGAGATGTTCACAAAGGGGCTTATGCTGATGTTGCTCTCGATAAAGTGCTGCAAAAAGTTAAGTTACAAGATAGCGATCGCCGTTTAGTTACAGAATTAGTTTATGGTAGCGTCAGACGACAACGCACCCTTGACGCTTTAATTGACCAATTTGGCAAAAAGAAAGCCCATCAACAACCAAAAGACTTGCGCACGATTCTGCATCTTGGCTTTTACCAACTGTGCTATCAAGAACGCATTCCCGCTTCTGCGGCTGTAAATACTACAGTTCAACTAGCGAAGGAAAACGGCTTTCCAGGATTAACAGGTTTTGTCAATGGGATGTTGCGTCAATATATTAGGCAAACAGGGGAAAATGGGGAAATCCCCTTACAATTACCAGAAAATCCGGCAGAACGTTTAGGCATTTTACACAGCTTTCCAGATTGGATAATTCAAGTTTGGTTAGAACAACTGAGTTTTGCGGAAGCAGAACAGTTATGTGAATGGATGAATCAATCACCCACCATTGATTTACGCATCAACCCGCTACGCACTTCGATTGATGTGGTCGAACAAGCGTTAAAATCGGCTGATGTGTTAGTCAAGCGCTTGCCTCATTTACCCCAAGCTTTACGCTTAATTAGTAACAGTGGCGCGATTCAAAATTTACCCGGTTTTCGTGAGGGTTGGTGGGTTGTTCAAGATAGTAGCGCCCAATTAGTCAGTCATTTACTTGACCCCCAACCAGGTGAGGTAATAATTGATGCTTGTGCTGCACCTGGGGGGAAAACTACTCACATTGCGGAATTGATGGGGGATAAAGGAAAAGTTTGGGCTTGCGATCGCACTGCTTCCCGATTGCGCAAACTCCAAGAAAATGCACGACGCTTGAATTTGCAATCGATTGAAATTTGTACTGGGGACAGTCGCGAGTTCTCACAATTTACTCATACCGCAGATCGGGTTTTACTCGATGCACCCTGTTCTGGTTTAGGAACTCTCCACCGTCATGCTGATGCGCGTTGGCGACAAACACCAGAAACAGTCCAGCAACTTTCTCAACTGCAAAAAGAATTATTATCACATACTGCAAAGTTTGTCAAGGCTGGCGGAGTTTTAGTCTACGCTACTTGTACCCTACACCCAGCAGAAAACGAAGCGGTAATTTCCCAGTTTTTAGCTGAGTCTCCCGACTGGAAAATAGAACCGCCGAGTGCAGATTCACCAATATTTGCCTATTCCACATCGCAAGGCTGGTGCAAAGTTTGGCCGCAGCGACATAATATGGATGGCTTTTTTCTGGCTCGCTTAAGAAAAACTAATGATTCCGGGTGATTACTGTAACGAGACTGTACGATTTAATCGAGGTTAAAATCTCCCAGAGGATGCAGCATGGTTACTGATTCCAATGTGAAAAACTTAGTGAAAATCCTGATTGGTGCAGCCTGGATTGACGGTGTAATCCAGCCGGAAGAAAGACAATACCTGCGGGAAATAGCCCAAGCCAAAGGTTTAGCTACCGATCCGGAAATTAAGCCTTGGTTGTACGAATTAGTTCCCGTACAGCCAAAAGAGTGTTATGGCTGGGTGCAAGAATATTTAGGCGATCGCCCAAGTATTGAAGATTGCGTCAGCTTGATTGAAGCGATTAGTGGTTTAATTTACAGCGACGGCGATGTAGCGATCGAAGAAGCGCGACTACTGACAAAATTACAGGAGATTACCAAAGCTAGCGAGTCAACCCAAGCAGCCCACACTACTTTACTCAAACAAATTCAAAAGCTTTATCGGCGTTGGGTTGAAGTGCAAAACTAACTGAGATATATGATTGTTGAGTTAATCAGACGCGGTTTATCGCGCCTGTGGAAGAGTTTAAAATTTGCTAATTTAATTCAGCTTTTTCACTGCTTATGACTTCGGTTCACCCAGACCCGGAGTTTCTTCTTTTTGAACTTTGGGAACAAAGTCAGGACGTTCTTTGCTTTCCCAACCGGGGGGACGCTTAGAGTTATACCAAGCGATAGAACCGATGGTAACAGCAGCAATAAAACCAAATACATAAACAAAGGTAAAAGCAAACGGAAAATGGGGCCCGTTTACCGCCTGTGCTGCTGTCTGCATAAATAAAAGCATGAGTATATTCTCCTAGCTTAGGTAACGCTACTTAACAGACTATAAAATGAGCGTAACACCTAACATCCCCCATGAGTTTGAATCACATGGTCAATAGTCAATAGTCAATAGTCAATAGTCATTGGTCATTAATCATACCAATCTACGGTTTGATACGTAATTAAGATTCCCGTAGGGGCGGGGTTTCCCCGCCCTTGTGTTGGTTTGAATGATTGCAGTTTAGTATCAACAGTCAACCCTCAACCCTCAACCGTCAACAATTACTGCGATGAAGATGGTCTAAGTCTTTCCCGCCAAGAAGGTTGTGATGGGGATGAATTTCTCGAACTACCTGATGAACTACCACCTGATGAACTACCACTGGATGATGAAGACGATCGCCTAGATCTGCGAGGTGTGGAAGGCTCAGATGATTCTACGCGCCTGCGCCGTCTGGAGCGAGATTCAGAAGAATCGCTGTTATTGTTATTGCTGGATTCTTCGCTGCGATAGCGTCGCCGTCTCCGAGATGAAGATGAAGATGTGTCATTATCTTGCTGTTGGTAATAACGTCTGCGGCGTCTGGGCGTTTCTTCTTGTTGTTGGTCTTCTTGAGAATATCTGCGCCGCCTTCTTGATGAACGTTCTTCGTTATTATTGTCCTCATCGTCATCTGAGGATATGGCTTTATTGACAATTCGTCCTGGTTTTATGGGTTTAGCTTTAATGGTAGCTTTACGACCTTCGAGTTTAGGACGCGCCGGAAACTTTTCTACTGGCATATCTTTGACAGCTTCTTCCATAAATTCGTGCCAGGTGTAAGCCGCACTACCGCTACTACCCCAGGTAGGGCGATTGTCATCATTCCCTAACCAAACTCCAGTTACCAGTTGGGGAATGTAACCAATAAACCATAAATCGCGGGCTTCGTCGGAGGTACCAGTCTTACCTGCGACTTGTCTATTATTTAATTGGGCTGCAGCACCCGTACCAGCTTCGACAACGTTGCGCAACATCCAAGTCATAATTGCGGCACTATCAGCATCAAGTGCCCGCTTGGAGGCGAAATTTGCTGACCAAATTACTTCACCTTGGCGGTTGAGGATACGGCGAATACCATGTACTTCTGTGTGTAAGCCTTGGGTGGCAAAACTACCGTAGGCGCTAGTTATTTCTAGCAAATTTACTTCATTTGAGCCTAAAGCTAGGGAATATGTGGGCTTAAGTTGAGATTTAATGCCCATTTCTTGGGCAAGCTTAATTGTTGGCTCAAATCCCACATCAATTAAGGCTTTGACGGCAATGATGTTAATGGAACTTGTGAGCGCATCGCGCATTGTCATCCAGCCGCGAAATTTTTCGCTGTAGTTTTTCGGTTCGTAGCCATCGACTACAAGGGGTGCATCGAGGTAGCTTTGATAGGGACTTTTACCAGATGCGATCGCTGTTGCATAAACAAAGCTTTTAAAAGTCGAGCCTGGTTGCCGTTGGGCTTGTGTCACCCGGTTAAACTGGTTTTTACCAAAGTCTTTACCCCCAACCATCGCCTGAATTTCCCCATTCCGGGGATCGATGGCTACCATTGCAGCTTGTTTAAAGTTTTCCCAGCGTCCCTGATTTCTCAGTGTTTTGGCTACGGCTTCCTCTGCAAATTTCTGCCAAGTTGGGTTTAAAGTGGTTTCTACTACCAAACCCCCACCAGCTAACACATCAGCAGAAACATACTTGGGCAATTCTTGTTGAATAAAGGTAGTAAAGTAGGGAAATTCTACTTGCAGTCGCTTCGGTAAACTGCTGTTGAGGGTAAGGGCTTCTTGGCTGGCAGCTTCCCTTTCAGAGGTAGTGATTATACCATCCTCCTGCATTCTTTGCAACACCAAATTCCGCCGAGCTTTGGCGGCTTGGGGATTTCTGTCTGGGGAATACAGGCTAGGGGCTGGCGCTAAACCGGCAATGGTCGCCATTTCTGGTAATGTCAGTTGATCTACGGATTTACTAAAGTAAACCCATGCAGCATCAGCTACACCATAAGCCCCAGATCCCAAATACACCAAATTCAAATAACGCTCAAGAATTTGGTCTTTGGTTAATTCTTGCTCCATTTTTTGCGCTAACCGCACTTCTTTGAGTTTGCGCCAGATAGTTTTTTCTTGTTTGATAAATAAAATCCGGGCTAGTTGTTGGGTAATGGTGCTACCGCCTTCTACCACATTTTGCGATCGCAAATTATTCCAAACAGCTCTAACTATACCTTGGGGATCGACGCCATTATGTTGCTGAAATCGCCGATCTTCGGAAGCAATGAAAGCTTGTTTTAACTTATCTGGTATTTGCTCTAGTTTGATCTGGTCTCTAGCAGCTTCCCCTTGCTGTTGTAAGATACTACCGTCTGCGGCTTTAATCGTCAAAGTTTGTTCGCGGACAACAGCATTTAACTCTGATTTATCTGGTAGAGTCCGGTCTATGCTAGCAATTCCATAATTAAATGCAACGATCCCACCACCGATACTTAAGCTTCCCCAAAACCACAGGCGACGATAAAAGGGTTTTTCTTTGGTGGATAGTTTAGCAATTACTCCAGATGAGACTTTTTGCATCTGGCTAAGTACTTGCTTTCCTTTGTCCAGCTTTGTTGGTGGTAAATTCTCATTTATAGATTCTTCTGGGACAGATTCTTCATGTTCGAGATGATTACCAGATGACAATTGTGGTTGCTCCTTGTCAGATGCACTTAAATCAGTTGTTCCTTGCTTGAACCAGGAGGTAAGTTTCCTCACGTTAGTTTCTCGCTCAAATGTAGTTGCTATCTAACCACCAGTATGGTTGGGGTTAGTGTATCGCCTTTGTGTTAGTATAATATCCCATAAATAAACAAGTGAATTTAGTAAAATACAATGTTTTTTTGGAATTCTTTAGATTTGATCCCGTAAATATTAATACAAAAATTTATGAATTTTCACAGCTAAAATACTGTGATTAGCAACTAAAAAATATGCCGCTAGGTATAAGCAAAAAGACGAGTAGCATGTCCGCAACAGACAAGCTCGCTACAGATGCGATCGCAGCGATCGCTCTTGGTAGTAATATTGGCGATTCACAAGAAATTTTAGAAGCAGCGATCGCGACTTTAGCCAACACTCCAGGTATTTTTCTCCAAGCAAAATCCCACTGGTATCAAACCGCAGCCATCGGCCCGCCACAACCAGATTACTTAAACGGCTGCGCCCTAATCAAAATATTCATGCTCCCGCATCTGTTATTAGAAACATTATTAGCAATCGAACAAAAATTTGGGCGTGTACGTCAAGAGCGGTGGGGCCCCCGTACCCTAGATTTAGATTTGCTGTTATATGATGACTTAATTATTGATACACCCACCCTGCAAATCCCCCATCCGCGAATGCGGGAGCGGGCGTTTGTTCTGGTTCCCTTGGCAGAAATCGCCCCCAATTGGGTAGAACCAGTATCCGGATGTGTTATTAAAGATTTGGTTAAAGAGGTTAACTGTTCTGATGTACATTTATTGATGGGCAGTTAAAATTACACCCCATAAACGCAGGAAACCTAGACCTAACAAGCCTGAGAGTTGGCCTGTGTATCTAAAGACACTCAATCATACTATGCCACTAGGTAGAGAATTACCACAGCTGCTAAGACAACGTTTGTTCTATAAAGGACGCAAGTTTAACTTTGAAGTTAATCGCTTGCGCTTACCTAACAAAGCCGAGGGCGAATGGGAATGTATTCGTCACCCCGGTGGTGCGCTAGCTGTGCCTGTGACAGCCGATGGTAAGCTGATACTGCTGCGTCAGTACCGCTTTGCAATTCAAGGCAGAATCATCGAATTTCCCGCCGGTACTCTAGAACTCAATGAAGATCCCCTAGAAGCAGTACAGCGAGAACTTCAAGAAGAAACCGGTTATCGTGCCCAAAAGTGGGATAAATTAGGAGAGTTTTTCCTCGCTCCTGGATATTCTGACGAAATCCTCTATGCTTTTCTGGCGCGAGATTTAGAAAAGTTAGAGACACCGCCAGCAAAAGAAGAAGATGAAGATATCGAAATTCTTTATTACACCCCCGAAGAACTGGAGAAAGCCTTTATCGATGGCGAACCAGTAGATGCGAAAACGATTTCTAGCTTTTTGTTAGCTCGTCCTTTCTTAACCTAAAGTGTTGATATGCTCATCGAATTAGCAATTGGCGATGCCTACGGTGCAGGCTTTGAATACGCTAATGAAGTGAGCGTCTATAACGATTTGAGTCGATACGTATCACATCCGCGTCATCGACTCATACCGGGTAGCTATACAGATGATACCCAAATGAGTATTGCGATCGCTGAAGTCATAGTATCAGCAGCACAGTGGACACCAGAAGTATTAGCACAGAGTTTTGTGACTTGCTTTAAACGCGATCGCCGAGAAGGTTACGCTAGTGGATTCTACCATTTTCTTCTCGAAATTCAAGATGGCAGCGAGTTTTTAGCCAAAATTCGCCCAGATAGTGACAAAAGCGGTGCTGCAATGCGTGCAGGGCCAATTGGGATTTTCTCCACACCCGAAAAAGTCATCGAAGCCGCAACCATTCAAGCCGCTATTACCCACAATACACCAGATGGCATTAACGCCGCCGTTGCCGCCGCCTTAATGACGCATTATTTCATTTATAAACTCGGGCCGAAACGCAAATTAGGACAGTTTATTGAAAGCTATGTACTATCTGGCGAATGGTCAAAACCTTGGGAAGGTAAAGTTAAATCTAAAGGCTGGATGAGCGTCAGAGCAGCCATTACCGCAGTCATTCGCAACGATAGCATGAGCGAACTATTGCAAGATTGTATCGCCTTTACCGGCGATGTCGATACAGTTGCCACCATCGCCCTCGCAGCTGGTTCTTGTAGTCAAGAAATTGCCCAAGATATCCCTGAACATCTAGTTACAGGGTTAGAAAATGGAACCTACGGTAGAGATTATCTCATCGAATTAGATAAGCAATTGATGAGTTTAGTAGGTAAAATATAGAGCCGATATCTATTGCGCTCTAACTCTTAAAACCCACATAACCAAGTAGACATTCCTCACCTAAAATCAAACATCTTAATACAACATCTCATTAACTCATAGCTCATTCTCCGCGTACCTCCGCGCTTACCTTAGCGATACTTTGCGTTTAAATTTTAACTCTCCATTCACAACGATTGAACTCTTATTGATAATTGCTATAATCACAATTACCAATGTTGCATTAATGTTGACAATAAAATGACCAGCTTACCGACAAATAACGTATTTTTTATTTTAGGAATTATTTTTATCTTTATTGCTGTACTAGGACAAACTAAACTAGGTTTTGCCGAAATTAATCCCGGTTGTTTTGGCAGAACTTTAGCCTTATTTATAGGTTTATTCAGTTTAGCAATTGCGCTAGGTTTGGGAACCCCTTCTTTAGAAAGCCTAAATTTATTGATTCAATATCTCCCCAATCAACTGCAAAACCTGGGCGGATTTGCATTTGATTGATTAGGCTCTTAAGCAAATAAGAGCAATTCAAAATTCAAAATTCAAAATTCAAAATTAAGAAACCAGACAGAATGAGAATTTGAGAAACCCAACAAACCCCCGGAAATGTTGGGTTTCACTTCGTTCAACCCAACCTACCCACCCTACAATTATGCTTAACTGAACCTGATTGCATTCTAGAGGGTATGGCACTGCCATACCCCTACAATTTTTCGCCTTCTTTTTTCTTTTTAGAATACAGATGAAACCCCTTACTAATGACAAATGACCAATGACAAATGACTAAAATTTTTGTTAGTAATAAGCTCCCACTAGGCTATAAGTTAAACTAGCTAATACTATCAACGTGATAATTACATAAGCAAATTCTCTTCGCCAGATAAAAGTAAATAAAGAAATTATTACACGCAAAACAGGAATAGCTATTAATAACAGCAACCCTAGCTGAATAATACCGCGCCGACTACCTGCTAAAACTGCATTAATCACACCTAATGGCGAACACAACTCAGCAGGCTCTCCTTGAAAAAATTTATAGTTGACAGGTTCAGAACCATGCCGAATTAAGTAGAGAATTCCCCCAATAAATACCACAGTACTCGCCAGCAAAACGCCATATCTGAGCAAGTTGCTCAAGATGGTTTCTAGTGATAGTTCACCAAATGTCCTTGTAGAATTCTTTTTTTTCTCTTCACTCAAATTAGGTAACTTAACTAATATATTGGCTTGAGGATTTGGCAATTCTTTCATATCAGAATTTAAATCCGTATGCTGTAAAGCTATAGCTAATACTTCAGTATCGGGCTGTGGAGATGAGAGTGACTGAAAATTACCATCAAATTTATACATTTTACAGTCCTCCTATAACATTGTTGTAAACCATCTTCACAGCCATGATGACTAGTACTAGACTAAATACTAGACGCAAAGTTTGCGTTTTAGTACCTAACAGCACTCTAGCACCCAAAAAAGCACCAGGTAATACTCCTAACATTACCGGCATTGATAATCCTGGATCGATGTAACCTCTGGCAAGGTAAACTCCAGCTGAAGCAGCTGCTGTGACACCAATCATAAAGTTGCTAGTGGTAGTAGAAACTTTAAAAGGTAAACGCATGGCTTGATCCATTGCTAATACCTTAAACCCCCCCGAACCAATACCCAACAAGCCAGAAAGTACTCCTGCTACTACCATGACGCTAAATCCTGCGGGAAGGGAATGAACTTGGTAAGACATCAACCCTTCTGAGGTGGGATAAGTACTATTGAGTTGTAGATAATTAGCTAAAGGATCGGTTGGTTCGTTTTCAATTCTTTCAAGCCTTGGTCGTTGGGAAAGATATGCTGAATAAATTAGGACGATCGCTAATACAATAGTTAATGCTTTGACAGACACAAAAGTAGCAATTAACGCCCCAACTATAGCGCCTATTGTTGTCGCAACTTCTAAAAACATGCCTAAGCGTAAATTTGCGTAGCCTTTTTTAATATAAGTAGACGCCGCACCTAAGGAAGTTGCGATTACAGATACTAGTGAAGCCCCAACAGCATAGCGAATATCAACACCAAAGACTGAAGTTAGTAAGGGAACTATGACAACACCCCCACCTAAACCAGTTAATGCACCAAGGAATCCGGCGGTAAATGAACCTATCCAAACTAATAAGGAAAATTCCAGGATATTCAAATTTCATACCTCTTGCTTCGATATATATCAATGGACGATGAGATGTTTTTGTATAGTGGTGAATTTACGTTGCATGTGAATTAAATCTGCCAAGTCTTGTCCATAATTAACTGGGTATGAATATTTCTCATTAATACAAGGCAAATAACAGAGAGAAAGAAGATTTTAGTAAACTTTACTTTTCGTAATATAGTTATTTGAAAATCTTAATTTCGCACATCTAAAAACTCTTAGATGAACGAAGCTTTGTTAAATTCACATTAGACGTAATTTCAGCATTGGTTTATATAAATGATAATTGAACTATGGATTTCTGGCAGGCTGATGCCAGATAAATATTATGCGGAGATAACATTTTAGTTTTCAGATACTTCCAGCAACAGCCGATAAATTTTGAGCATCAGCTAAAAACAAGCGATCGCATTTAATTAGTCAGTATATTTACCAGATTTAGAGAGCCACTTTCTAACAAAATAAAAGCGCCTAATCCCATCAGTACAAAAGGCATAATATTATGACCATAGCTGGCAAGAAGATCTGCGATCGCTTTATTATGAGTTAGTTTATACGCGGTATAGCACAAGCATCCAACCAGCAGAAAAAATACCGTTAAAATGACTAGTAAGCTTTCTGGGTTACTACTGGCAAATAAAGGAACATAAATGCTGATATTATCTGTCCCATTAGCAAAAGTCACCGCCGCTACACTGTAAGTTTGGATATTCAGAAATTTGGTTAAAAGTGAGTGGCGCGATTGTTGAATTTCTGTCTCTTCATCTTCATCATCATCTTCTGATTGTTTAATTAAAGCACGAATTCCCATCACTATTGGCACTATTCCAAACAGACCAATCCAAGGGCGGGGAATAATCAAACCGCCAAAGAAACCGGGAAGGCTAGCGACAATTAGGGCTGTAAAACCGAGATATTGGCCAGCAATAATATGCCACCGTCGGAACGTCGCATTTGCTTGGGAGAAAAACAATGTCAGCATCAGCATATCATCAATATTGGTAGCACTGAAAGCAGCGATGCCGGTGTTAATTGCTGTGACTAAACCACTCATATCAATTTTGGATTTTAGATTTTGGATTTTGGATTGGGGATGGAAGCTATAGAATTAAAGCAAGTCTGAAGAGATGTTTTTAAGGGACTTTTCTATCGTTAAATCTGGCGTGAATTTTTTCGATTTCTTGACGCATACCCACAATTAAGTTGGGAGAACGCAACCTTTTAATGTTGAACCATCCACAGGTAACAACTAGATACAGCAAGAAGATATAGGGAAAGATATCATAAGGCGCTTCGGGAACCGGGAAAAGTGTACTACCGGGAATTCCCACGCTTCCTAATACAGGAATCATCATGAATCCTACTCCCAAAATAGAAAAGACTATATCTCTCAGGCGCAATTGGCGAATGTGGTACAGGTAAACTGGCGCAGCAATGGAGATGAGAATATACACTGTTAAAAATCCATAGCTACAAATAGCACCCAAATAACCCATACTCTCAAATAATTTGATTTGAAACACAGACATGACAGCAGGTACTAGAAAGGTGAGTAAAGAACACATAGTTACTGCTACATGGGGTGTTTTGTTGGATGAATGTGCTGTACCTAAAGAGGAATGGAACAAACCATGACGCGCCATTAAAAAGAAGATTCTCGCTGCTGGGTTAATACTCCCCAGAATGCAAGCAAAGAAGCTAAGTAATGCACCTAAAGCTACTAATTCTCCTAAAAAACCCACTCCTAGTTGTTGCGATAAAAAGCCTAGAGGTTCTTCCGTCGTGGTAATTGCAACTCCCGTATCTCTAAATCCCAGTACCTCTATATAGGTAGTTGCAATATAGAAAAGTCCTGCAAGTATGACGCTACCTTTGACAGCTTTGGGAATGGTTCGTAAGGGGTTTTTTGCTTCATCACCCAAGGATGTTGCACTTTCAAAGCCAGAAAAAGCAAACATCACTAAGACTAATCCTGTGGCTACGCTACCTGGAGTTGTACCAGTTAAAGTCAATTGAGACATATCTAGCGCAAAGCCTTTGTGCGCCCAGATGATGATGCATAAAATAGCAATTAATAAAATTGATAGAGCCTCTATCAATAGCATTGCTACTGCGGAAATTTGAATATCTTTATAAGCTGCATACCAGGAAATGCCGGCACCGATTGCTAAGAGGGTAATACTAGAGGGATGGATACCTAAATGGCCGATTAACATCCCACTAAAGTTAGCAAAACCGCAGAGTACTGACATTCCAGTCAATAAATAGGCTAAGACTAGACTCCAACCACAAATTACACCAGCAGTCGGGCCTAAACCTTTTGTGATGTAGGAATAGAGGGAACCAGGAGAAGCAGAACGGCTAGCAAATTGATTGATATTAATGCTGACAAATAATAGCCCAATTAGCCCAATTAAAAAGCTTAACCAAGTGCCATTACCTGAAAGTGCAACTATCAAACCAATGTTAGATGCAGGTATAGTTGTAGGTGCAATGACAGCAAAAGATTGCGCTAAAACTTCTGTGAAAGAAAGACAATCTGGTTTTAAGCCATGAACACTGCGATGGGATGAGATTTCCTGTTTCATATTGCTGCTTTGGCGAGAGAATAGTACATATTTCGGGGGGATTAGGGGTGTTTTTAATATTGCCTAAATCAAAATATCCCTATCAAGTAACCCCAAAGTTTAAGCATAAATTTTTGCTGTATATCTCAACTCAACAACCTCTATCTTTGGTTGTATTTCTGACGATAGTGGTCATACTACCCCATGTATTTTCTGCAATCAAGTATCAGTAAAAAATAATTTTTAAATTTTGGTTAAATAATGATTATTTACGATAAGTTTATCGAGATTATGTAAATTATTTTTTTAGAAATAAATCATTAATTGATACATCAAGTTTTAAGATAAAACTAATACCCTATAAGATCGTAGGATTGTGGGTCAATTGATTGGCGACGATATTGGGATCAAGTAAATGTGGGAATTTAGCTGGAAATGGGCATTGTTGCTACTTAAATATCAGAAGTATAAAACTCTATTAAAAGGCTAATGTTGTCAAGTAAGAGTTGAAATGGTAGGTTAAAATTAATCGATATTCTGAAAAAATCTGAGGTATTGTAGAAAAAATTTTCAGAATAACTAAAATTGTTTTTTTGTTACAAAGATGACAATTTATTGAGATATACCTCAACAGCAATTGGTAAAAAGTAGGACATATAAGATGAAAACCTGCAAATATTTTTTGATGCTAGCGCTGTTACTAGTAAATTTAGTTATTGCGCCGCCTTCATTTGCCGATCGCCCAAAATTTACGAAAAATCCTGATTATGTAGCGCTGACGAAAGAAATTGAGCGGTTGCAAACTGTCAAAAAGACACAATCTCAATTAGAGGGTTATACACCAGAACAAATTGACAAAGCCATTGATGAGTTAACTTTAGAGAAATATGTGTTTGAATCGGGAGTAGATTGGGGACAATGCACCAATAAAACAGGTAAAACTATTGCTGTATACGGCCCAGAGCCAGGACTTGATGATGATGAATACTCCCAAGGGGCTGCATTATATTTTTTAGCTAATGGACAAACAACTGAAGATCGATGGAATTGCAAGGGAATTTATCTACCGAATGATGTGAAGGTGACGGCTTTAAGTCAAGATGGACAAACTCAAGAAGTCGCTGGTGGTGTTGCAATTAAGATTCCCATTGGCGCTAACTTAGTTTTGAGAGCAAATCCCGATACTGGGGTGCTGGAATTTAATCAAGCTGGGACAAAAATTTTCAAGTCTGGTGATGTGAACTGGTTTATTCCCAATGTATCTCAAGCAATTGTAGATGCTAGGGTCACTAATGCACCTACTAACAAGGCTTAAATTTGTTTGGTGGGAAGGGAAGGGAAAGGGGACAAGGAGGACAAGGGGGATTAGTTTGTAGCGAGGTTACATTAACTGTAGACATCGTCTCGTTTAACAATATCATGGCATTGCCTGACAATACGATTGTAGGGGCATGGCAATGCCCATTGGTGTCAACTTAAGCTCAAAAGCTTTCTCTATCTCGTTTCCAGCCTCCGGCTGGAAATGCGTATTGCGAGGCTCCGCCTCGTCTTCTGATAAATTGAGGCGGCAGCCCACAGATCATCGCTCCCACGCAGAGCATGGGAGCCAGTTAGGATAAGGGTTTTGCGTTAAGTTGACACAGATGGGCATTGCCATGCCCCGAAGCGCATCCATAATTAACGCGAAATACGCTGTATTTGGCATCGAAACGCGGAAATTGCAAAATAGCCTCAGTTTTTCGCTGAAAATACGCCAGCTTTATCATTTACACATATTCAGGACTCATTTTTAAATTTTTAGTAAACAAAAAAGGCGATCGCTTTCTCATTTATCGAAATCAAGTACTCATTTTTCTGTTTTCAGTAAGCAAAAAGCCATTTCACCTTCTCGTTAAGCCTTAATGAGTTCTCATTATTGTGTTTTCCGCAAGTGAAATACTATTTCACCTACTCATTAAGCCTTTTCGCTTACTCGTTTCGGTAAATCGCGCACTCATTTTGGTGTTTTCCGCAGATGAAAAAGTATACTGCTTAATCATTTAGGTATATTGCGTACTCATTTTGGTGTTTTCCGCAGGTAAAAGGGTAGATTGCTGGCGCAAAAATTGCGATGTTTGACAATAAATTGCTGTGTAGCTAGGCTTGATTGTTTTTGACAATCGCATTTTTTCTGAGGGAACGCCAAAAAATAAATTATCCCAAATTGTCGGGGCGGGATGACCCCAACCCTAAGAATTGCGGGTTTGGTAAGTTACAGCATCTTCCTGTAAATAGACCACACTGTAGGGGCACGGCACCAGTAAAATTATTGTATGTACCAAAAGATTGTCGATGTTCCCTACTACGACAAATGTGGTTTAAATAGGTAAAAACTGCTGTAATGATTGGGATGTCATACCCAAATCGCTGGGTGAGATTTTACAATAGAGCGATCGCTCTATGGTACGCGCAATGGTCTAACTTGCTTCTGTAAGTGCGGTCGCAAATTACGCTCGTATTCTGATAAAGTTGTGGGTTGATACACAGCTATATGCAAGGCTTTATCAGCAGTGGTGTTGAGAAATACTGTAATCCCCCGTTCAGGATATACCCATTCACCAGTAGGAATGCTGAGAGTACCATAATGCCAATCAAGGCGGGTGGCTGGTTCGCCTAAGTCTTGGTGTAGGGGTGCAAAACCGCCAGCTAAATCGGGATTCATGGCATCAAACATAATTAATTGATTGTGGCGAAAGCTAGCCATTGGGCGATAGTAACCTGGTAATTCTAATAAAACAAATATTGCTTGGTTAAAATCGCTACCTAATGGTCTAACTGGGCGATCGCTTAAATCTGTGGGAATATTGGTAAATAAATCTTGGGCTGTGCATTCTGCTGGTAACCCACGCCAGCCGAGGAAATTTCTGGTTTCAATACTCTGGCGAATGCTTTCACAGTTGTTTGCCATAATTATTTTTCCTTTGGTTTGTGCAATCTGTGTATTGGCGATCGCGGGATTTAATATTTCCTGGCGTTGAGTTTCTTTGATTGCGCTGCTACAAGCAAAATTAATGGTATATACCAATATTAACCAAGCTATCCAGATCCAATATCCACGATAGCGCAAGGTTATTTGTCTCCTATTAATTTAACTTGGCCTTGGAAATAAGCAGCTTGGGCATTGCGAATCCCTACAATTGATACTACCTGTTCGGCTTGGGCAATGGATGGATAAACGCCAGGATTGATTGTGGGTGCAGGGGCTTTAGCATCATAATAAGGCCCTTCGACTTTCTGCCGCAGAGGATTTGTAATTTTCACTGTTTTGCGCACATTTTCTGTAAAGAAATCACAAAAGCCTTCGATTAAGGTGTTGTAGCGGACATCATCGCCTTTGTTTTTAAATTTCTGTGCATATTTTTGATAATCATCGTGCGCTAGGGAATGAATATATTCGTGAATGCATGTATGGAATAATTCCCACAACTGCGCCCGATTCTTTTCATCTGTGGCTTGTTTATAGCGCTGGAGATAAACTACGCCTTCGAGTTGCGCGCCTTCCCAGCCGATATCTAAATCTAACATTGTCTGGACTTTGGCTGGGCTATCAACAAAGCTTTCGACTATCGGCTTGAGAATCGCTGTTTCTTTGGTATCTGAGGGTACGGCTGAGTGATCGGCGTTGATCTTGGAACAGTTGGAGACAATAAGATAGTTAACTTTGTCTGTAGCTTTTTGTTTTTTCTCTGCTGGTGATAAAGCACTATTACGAGCAACTTCATCTTCCCACTGATCGACAAAGTTACCTGCCGCCTGTGTCATTTTTGGCCCGGTAGCATAGGAACTGTAAAGATTATCGGTAACGTCTTTTGATGCTTCTGCTGTGCTTTCTAACACATTCCAATCATGGAAGTTTTTCTTAGGATCGGCTCTGAGAGGTTCTTTATCTTCAAACAAGTCTTTATGTAAAAATTTAATCACCTTGGTTAGGCGATCGCGAATTTCATCGCCATATTTTTTCCCACCCACTTCTTCTTGAAAAGTTGCTGATTTACCGCCAACACCTTGGGCGGGTTTCAGCGCATCATTCACAGCTTTGCGATCGCGGTTATTTAAGTTGCGAATGCCTTTTTTTGGATCTGCTGGATCGAAGACAGCATTATCTATATAAGGTTGACGGGTATCGAATTTAGCATTCATCGCCGCGATCGTTGCTTGATCGAATACACCGGTTTCGGGAATTGTAGCATCATGCTGAAATTCTTTGAGGGCGGTTTGAGTTTCTTTGCCAAAGATGCCATCTACACCATATTTTGGCAGTTTATAGCCCATGTCAATTAATGCTTGCTGCATTTTGACAACTTGAATATTATTACTACCTTTATTAATAGTTTCCGTGCCGTCGGAAATTTTTTCTAATTTGCGATCGCCTTCAAAGCGGGCGGAGTAATCTTTGTTAACTTTTTTGGTAGCATCATTATCCGTTGCTCGCTGAATTGTAGCAACATTACTCATCAGTGGAGTTACTACCCCATTTGTGGCTTCGCCCTGGGGACGATGCAAAGGTATGCGACTAAAGTCGCGAGCAAAAGTGCTTGGTTTAATAGTTGGTGATAATAAAGATTCTTCCCCAGACGACTGCGCTTGTTGGTGAGTTGAATCTGCAATTGCTGTTTGGATCGCGTTATTTGTCAGCGAACCGAAGCCACGCACCGGGTTTGCCAAAGTGGGAGTATGTGGCGAAACAAGAGATGGATTAGCAGAACTCGATGTATTTGCTTTCTGAGCAGCAAACATCCGCCGCCTAGCGACTTTTCGATCGACATCACCCATCTTACCGTTCCTCCATCGATGGCTAAAGTCGTGGTTTATACTGAGATTTTCGGCATTCTCTCAGATTAAATTTTATAATTTTTGCTGACGCGATCGCTACCGACCTTTGTCTAAATTTACAGAGTGGGGCATTGGGCATTGGGCATTGGGCATTGGGTGAGAATGCGATGGGATCGACTGCTGAAATTTACAACCTAAGGCTTTGCTGTCACGAATTAGCTTTTGTTTCAATCAAGGATTTCCAAATCAAAAAATATCCCAATCATTAACTTACCAAACCCGCAACTCGTAGGGGCGGGGTTACCCCGCCCCTACAAGCGATCGCACTCCAAAAAAAATTGACATAACTAAATTGATTTTGCATAAGTTCCCCCTCACCATAAATATAAAGAATTGTCGTCAAACATCCCATGCCCCATGCCCAATGCCCCATGCCCCATACCCAACAAATTGCATTTCCCTAAAGGAGGTGAAAGAATAAAAAATGATTAGCTGAATTAAGTAAAAATACCGTGGTAGCAGCAAAATTCTGGGAATTTGTCAAGCTAGAGTCTACGAGTAAGCGCCGGGTGGAAATGATAGTTGCAGCTAAAAGTTATTTGCAAACACAATTAACAGATGGGGTTGAGCTTTCTGATGCTGCGATCGCTCGTCACTTGTGGCAACAATTACAACAGTCACATACCAGCGATACTGAAGCAACTCACCTCGCAGAAATTTGTTTGCGCTGCTATATCTCCTACCAAGTCTACCAAGTTTGTCTTGATTTAGCGTTGCGCTTTGGCAGTCGTCACGGTTTTAGAGCAGAGGATTTGTTACCTTTTGTTTTAGATGACGAGGTTATTTTAACTACATCTGCAAAACCAAAAGTCCGCAAATCAACTTATGAATCTCTAGCAACCAAGCTGTTAAAAACATTCGATCCGACAAAAGGAACGCTGAATTCATGGGTAAATCGCTATGTTAAACAAAATCTAGAACTGAAGCGATTTTTACTCCAGCATGGCGTGTTGTTAATTAGCGATTGGGCGCTGTTAAATAATACAAATCCCAAGCAATTACAACGAATTCTGGCGGAAATGTATCATTTAACGCCAGGGGAGATAGAGCAAATCTGTCAATTGTTGATTAGTTATCACGCAGTTTACCGTGAAGAACGCTTACAACAAAAATTGTCTGGGGTAAATGTTCGCTGTCAAATTCCCACATCGGAACAGTTAAGCGAGATTGCGCAAAATTTACAAAACCGAACTAACCGCAGACTTAGCCAGGAAGCAGTATTAAAACAACTGCAAGCAATCGCGCAAAAGCTCAGACAATACCGCATTGTAGCGCAAGGCGGGCATATTTCCGCAGTAGCCTACGATCAACCAGACATTCAACCAATTGTAGAGCGCTCGCAAATTACCCAAGATGACGAAACAGAAAAATTTGAATTTATTAACTTATATCAACAGCAATTTCTTGAAGCTTTAGATACAGCAATTTCTCAAGTTGTGGAAAGTTTCATAACTCAACTCCAACGCAAGCGCAGTGCAAATCAAGAAATTAGCCAATCATTTGTCACCGGATTACATCTTTTTCATTGCCAAGGTAAACCGATGAGCCAAATTGCTCCCGAATTGGGAATGAAAAAACAATATGAAGTGACAAGGTTATTAAAGTTAAATGATTTGCGGGCAGATATACGCCAAAAACTGTTAATAATTTTACGCGATCGCGTTTTAGAAATAGCTCAACAATTTACAGATGCTCAACGCCTAGAAAATTTAGAAAACCAATTAGAAGTAATTTTAGACGAACAAATCACCACCATTATTGAAGAAGCCGAATCAGAAACCAGAAATCCCCAGCGAAATCAACCCTTATGTGGATTATTAGCCCGGAGATTGTGCCGTTATTTAGAAGCCAAAAGGGCAGACAAATAATTCAAAATTCAAAATTCAAAATTCAAAATTAAGAATTCTATTTTTCCAATGCCCCATGCCCAATGCCCAATGCCCAATGCCCAATCACAACTGACAACTGACAACTGACAAACTATGATTAACAATCCTACACCAGATTTAGATTTTAACGATGACTTAGATTGGTATCCGCTAAATGAAACCCAAACGGAATTATTACCAGAACATTTAAATCAAGCCATCAGATTAAGCCAATCAATTCATCTCTCACAACAACGCTGGGAAGTTTACCTTTGTGCATTAGGAACTTTAGGCTTTACCCAATGGTTAAAAGAACGCGCACCTGATTTAGAAATACATAGCGATGCTGCTTCAATTTGGCAACCAGAAACCGCGAATTTATTAGCCGCCGCTTGTAACATCCAAGTAGGTGCTTTTAAAATTTGTGTCATCACTGCCAGCATTTTTAATGACCAACATAGCATTCCTCATGCAGTTTTGGAAATTCCCGATTTTACGGCGCATTTTTATGTATTAATGCAAGTTCAGGAAGAAGAACAACAAGTTGCGATATCTGGATTTATGAACTACGAACAATACCGTAGTTATCAACAAACAGCTAGATTACAAATAGAGCGAGATTGGACATATACTTTACCTCAAAGTTGCTTTAATTCCCATCCTAACGCCTTATTATTAAATCTTCGCTGTCTCAATCCCGATGCAATTCAGCTACCTGTAAGTGTTCCCGTAGAAACTAACAAAGTTGTGGCTTTAAAACAAAAGTTAATTAGATTAAAACCTCAACTAAAAAAACAATATCTCTGGGATTTACTTACAGTTAATGAAAGTATTACTTTATTTAGCAATCCCGATTTAATTAACTGGGTTTATCAAGCAGCTAAACCTTCACTCTTACAACCCATCATTAATGTTGGTGCATGGCTGAATAATCAAATAGATACAGTAACTCAAGAATTAGGTTGGCTATTAATGCCATTACCTGCATTTTCCGAAATGCGTTCATTGCGTTATATACAAGAAAGTTTTGACCCTATTCGCGCTAGTTTAGAACAGCAAGGAGTATATATTCCCGCATCAGCACGAGGTGCTTACCGCGATTTAGATAATCCACAAAGTAGCGTCAGAATGTATGCAATTACCTGGGAATTAACAGAAACACCAGATAATCCTGAATGGACATTATTAATTGTTTTAGGTTCTAAACCACAAGCAGCAATGCCCAACACATTAACTTTAGAAGTAAGCGATGAAACACAACAATTATTCCAGCAATCTCTTACAGATCCCATTCAAGGTATTCTCTATGCTCAAGTAATTGGCAATTTAAACGAACAATTTGCGGTAATAGTCACTGCTGATGATCATGTATTTGAAATTCCGCCTTTTGGCTTAGGGGTAGGAGCTAGAGGCTAGTATTTAATTATAGTATAGCCTTAGCCAGATAGATTAGGACATCAAGCTAAGATAAATCTCTATAAAAGGCTTTCAATTCTGTCAACAGTCAACAGTTAACAGTCAACAGCTATAAATAATTAACTATGAATAATAGCAACTATATTTTTAATCTAAAAGTTCAAAAAATTGACCAAATTTGTTTATTTGAACTCACTTGGGGAAAGGGACAAAAATTAAATACACAAATTAATTATCCCCCAGTATTAACTCAGCGATATCAAGATTGGCGACGAGCATATTTAAACTTTTATCGTTCGGACAATATGCGCGGGCGTACTGTTGATGGTGGAGTGGCTAAACTCACTGTTGATTTGCACGCAGAAATAGTGAAAGCCGAATCTAAATTTATGTATGAATTTCATCGCTGGTTACGCAGTGCAGAATTATATGAAATTCGCGCCCAAATTGCCCAAACAAGTCAGCAATTTAGTAAGGATAATCCCGATACTAATATAGCTATTCAAATATTCCTTACCTGCGCCCCTTTAGAATTAGATCGTTTCCCTTGGGAAGCGTGGGAATTAGGTAATGAATTTGCTACAAATGAAGCAATTCAAATTATTCGCACACCTTTAAATATTTCTACAGAATCTCAAGAAAAACGTCAAGGTAGACCGCGAATTTTAGCAATTTTAGGTGATGATACTGGATTGAATTTTAAAGCCGAAAAAGAGGCTTTAAAATCACTCATGCGGATTGCGGATGTAGAATTTGTTGGTTGGCAACCACAATATACAGCTGCTCAAGTTATTCAGGAAATTACCGAAGCGATCGCCGACGATCGCGGTTGGGATGTATTATTTTTTGCAGGACATAGTAATGAAACAGATCTGACAGGCGGCGAATTAGGGATTGCTCCTGATGTCTCCATCTCCATTAAAGAAATTGCTCCCCATCTCAGCGCTGCGAAAAAACGCGGATTGCAAGTGGCAATATTTAATTCCTGTAGTGGTTTAAGTATTGCTGATGCCTTGATTGACTTGGGTTTTGGACAAGTGGTGGTGATGCGCGAACCTATTCATAATAGCGTCGCCCAAGGGTTTATGGTGCGGTTTCTGCAAGGATTAGCGAAACACATGGATGTGTACGAATCTTTGACAGAGGCTAGACAATTTCTCAGGATGGATAAAAGCCACACCTACCCTTCATCCTATTTAGTACCTTCCTTATTTTGCCATCCGGGGGCGGAACTCTACCGCATCCCGGCTTTTCACTGGCAACAACGCCTGCGTCAAAGTATACCCAATCGCTTAGAGGCGATCGCATTAGCTTTAAGTCTCAGTTTAGGTTTTCTCGTTCCCGTTCAAGAACTGCTCTTGGATGCAAGATTATTTACTCAGTCAGTTTACCGCAACGTTACAGCCCAAATCCCCACCGAACAAGCTCCCCCAGTCGCCCTAGTGCAAATCGATACCGAATCTCTTTACCGTGCGCAAATGCCGAGTAACCAACTTTTACCCATGAACCGCAGTTATATTAGTAAGTTGGTTGATAGTACGCGCAAATTAAAAGCCTCAGTTGTCGGTTTAGACTTTATTTTTGATACACCACAACAAAATTTGTCGGGAGATAAAGATTTAAGAGAAACAGTACGTCAAGCAGTCGATGCAAATATGTGGTTAATGTTTGCGGCTGTTTTGGAAGAAAACCGAGAAGTCGGCACAAATGAAGCATTTGACATTAATAAGTGGGATTGGACATTGCAAGGATATATCGATGCTTACCCCAACTTTGTGGAAATGCCAGATGCACAACAAGATTGTCGTAAAACTTGCCCCTTTGCTTATTTGCTGTCGCTGGTATATTTAGCCAAAGACGAAATTGAAGGATTTCCCCAACCAAACACCAACCGACAGCAAAATTTACGGGCGGAAGTTCTCGATATTATTCAAAAGCATAACAAACCCGGTAACTTATCTGCATTATCCCAATGGCGATCGCCTTTTGGTTTACAACCCATCTTAGATTATTCAATTCCGCCAAAACAGGTGTATCAAACCATACCTGCGTGGCAATTAATCGAACAGCCGGATATTAACAAATTTCCTTTAATGTCCAAACAGGTAGTATTAATTGCAGTCGGTAGTGACGAACGCTTAGGAATCGCCGCAGGGCAACCAGATCGCGCACTAGCACCCCGAGCCATCAGTTATTGGACGCAGTACAAGCAAACTTGGCTAACTGGTGGTGAAACATTAGCATATATGGTTCACCATTTCCTCACCAAACGCTTAGTGATTCCCATCCCGGATATTTGGATGATTGGGATTGCGATTATTCTCGGTAAAATCACGGTATTTATCATTAAAAATCAGTCGCGTTTAAGCCTCAGCCGACGCAGACAAATTATGGCAGGTTCCATAGGTGCAGTCACTCTCTACGGTATTGGCGGATTGCAACTATATATTTCCGGCGCGATTTTACTTCCCTGGTTTTTACCCTCAGCAGTGTTTTTAGCATACGTTTTACCAGCTACAAGGAGAAACAATCATGCGTAAATTATTTAGCTTGGCACTTATTCCCCTAGCGATCGCATCTGGCGACATGACTAGTGCCCAGCAGATTCCCCAAACTGGAGACATCATTGCCCAAGCTACCAGTGGAATTAACTCACTTTGGCAACGCCGCCCAAAAAGACGGCTAGCATCAAGAGGTTTTATGTGTCCAATTGCACCTGGGTTAGTAGAGACATATATTACTTGGAGCGATCGCCCCTTATTTCTGTGGCAGAATTTCGGCACAGATGGAGAAGCGAAACTAGTGGTACGCGATCGCGAAACCGAAGCAGTCATCTGGGAAAAAACCGTCAAAGTTAGCGATAAACAAGCGGTTTACGACGCAGAAAAACCCCTAGAACCAGGCAAATCTTATCAATGGCAACTATCAGTATCAAATAATTCTCCGTGGAATTGGTTTCAAGTCATGGAAAAAAGCGATCGCCAAAAAATTCAAACCGATTTACAAAAATTAGAACAACAACTTAAAGCTAACAAAGCTTCATCAGAAGATATTGCCCTTGAAAAAGCCGATTACTTTCTCAATTACGAAATTAAACATCAAAGAGAACAAGGAAAATTTTACCTTTGGTCTGATGCTTTACAAGCAATTCATCAAGTAGATAAACCCTCTCAATCCTTCGTGAAGCAACGCGAAGAATTCATTGCCAATATTTGTACATCCAAGACACCATCAGCCACAAAATCTCAAATTCAATAAAGCATTTCTTCATAAATTTTGTAGTAAGTCCTATAGTCCTTGATTATTAAGCACTGAAGTGCTTACTACAAATTTATCAATTTTTTAAAAGCCAGTTTTTAGACTCAGCAGATATGAAAATTAATCATGCGATCGCCAGCATTCTTTCCTTCTGTCTCACTTCAACTACACTGACAATCTGCTTACTGAGCGAAGTCGAAATGCGCTCACTGAGAGAAGTCGAAGTGAGCCTTATTTCCCCCGCCCAAGCCCAAATCACTCCTGACAACACCTTAGGCGCAGAAAGTTCTCGCCTTACACCCAATGTTTTAATTAATAATGCAAATGCCGACCAAATTGACGGCGGCGCTCAACGTGGTAGCAATCTTTTTCATAGTTTTACCCAGTTTAATATTAATAATGGGCAAAGAGTTTATTTTGGTAATCCTGCGGGAGTGCAAAATATTCTCACGCGAGTAACAGGCGGACAAGCCTCAAATATTCTCGGCACATTAGGAGTTAATGGTAATGCCAATTTATTTTTAATTAATCCCAATGGCATTTTATTTGGGCAAAATGCGCGGTTAGATGTGCGCGGTTCTTTTGTAGGAACTACCGCCAATGCTATACAATTTGGTAATCAAGGAATTTTTAGCGCCACAAATCCGCAAGCAGCACCTTTGTTAACTATTAATCCCAGTGCGTTGCTGTTTAATCAAATTAATCAAAATGCAACGATCCAAAATAATTCAATTGCACCAGCAGGACAAAACCTAGAGGGTTTTGAGGCACTTGGGTTAAGAGTTGCAGATGGAAATAGTTTGCTGCTAGTTGGTGGTAATGTCAGCATGGATGGTGGGCAATTAAATGCTTTTGATGGGCGAGTTGAGTTAGGAGGATTGGCGGAAGTTGGAAATGTAAATCTGCTGTTTGATGGGGATAATTTGAGCTTGGGATTTCCGGAGAATGTAAATCGTGCAGATGTATCCCTTAACAATCGATCGGCGGTATTTGTAGAAGGATTTGGTGGCGGTAATATTGCAGTCAATGCCAGAGATTTAGAGATATTAGGAGGAAGTATTCTTTCTGGTGGTATTGGGCAAGGTTTAGGAACACCTGAGACTGTTGCAGGTGATATTAACCTCAATGCCACTGGAGAAATCAAAGTTGCAGGTACTCAGAGTCAAGTTCGTAATCTTGTGCGTTTAGGTTCACAAGGCAATGCAGGTAATATTACTATCGATTCTGGTTCCTTGTCATTACAACATGGTGCTTTCCTTCGATCCTCAACTTTTGGGCAAGGGAATGCAGGAAATGTGACAGTGAATGCAAAAGATGCTGTCTCCCTTGTAGATGCTGCTATCATAAGCACGGTGGCAGCAGGGGGTGTTGGTCAGGGTGGTAATATCAACATCAACACTGCAACTCTATCACTATTAGATAGCGCTCAACTGCTAACCAATACTCGTGGTGCATCTGGAAACCAGCCAGCCGGACGCGGGGATGCAGGCAATGTCAATGTGAAAGCGACTGGCACTGTTGATATTGCTGGACAGAAAAACGATGTTGCCAGTGGGATTCGCAGCGGCGTGAATATAGGGACAGTAGGTAATGGGGGTAATATTACCATCGATTCTGGTTCCTTGTCATTACGAGACGGCGCTCAACTTGCAGCCTCAACTTATGGACAAGGAAATGCAGGGAATGTAACAGTGAGTGCAAAAGATGCTGTCTCCCTTGTGAATGCTGCTATCTTGAGCACAGTGGAAGCAGGCGGTGTAGGTAAAGGTGGTAATATTGACATCAACGCTGCAACCCTGTCATTACAAGACGGCACTGAACTGCAAACCATAACTCGTGCTGCATTAGGAAACCGGCCAGCCGGACGGGGAGATGCAGGCAATGTCAATGTGAAAGTGACTGGTGCTGTTGATATTGCTGGCGAAAAAAATGGTTTTTCTAGTAAAATTGGCACCGTGATGGAGACAGGAACAGTAGGTAATGCGGGTAATATTACCATCGATTCTGGTTCCTTGTCATTACGAGACGGCGCTCGACTTGCGGCCTCAAATGATGGACAAGGGAATGCAGGCAATGTCAATGTGAAAGTGACTGGCGCTGTTGATATTGCAGGAAGAAACAAAAATGGCTTTGCCAGTGCGATTGCTAGCATTGTGGGTACAGGAACAGTAGGTAATGGGGGTAATATTACCATCGATTCTGGTGATTTCTTATTACGAGACGGCGCTCAACTTGCAGCCTCAACTTATGGACAAGGGAATGCAGGGAATGTAACAGTGAGTGCAAAAGATGCTGTCTCCCTTGTGGATGCTGACATCTTCAGCACAGTGGAAGCAGGGGGTATCGGTCAGGGTGGTAATATCAACATCAACGCTGCAACCCTGTCACTATTTGATGGTGCTCAACTGCAAACCACAACTTATGGACAAGGAAATGCAGGGAATGTAACAGTGAATGCAAAAGATGCTGTTTCTCTTGTAGATGCTGCTATCTTCAGCACGGTGGCAGCAGGAAGTGTTGGTCAGGGTGGTAATATCGACATCAACGCTGCAACTCTGTCAATATTTGATGGTGCTCAATTGCAAACCATTACCCGTGGTGCATCTAGAAACCAGCCAGCCGGACAGGGAGATGCAGGCAATGTCAATATAAAAGTTACTGGTGCTGTTGATATTGCTGGAAACAAAAACGGCTTTCGCAGTGCGATTGGCACCTCGGTAGAGACAGGGACAGTAGGTAATGGAGGTAATATTACCATCAATTCTGGCGATTTCTCATTACGAGACGGCGCTCGGCTTACAACCTCAATTAGTGGACAGGGGAATGCAGGGAATGTGACAGTGGCTGTAAAAGATGCCGTCTCCCTTGTAGATGCTATCATCGGGAGCACGGTGGAAGCAGGGGGTGTAGGTCAAGGTGGTAATATCGACATCAATGCTGCAACCCTGTCAATATTTGATGGCGCTCAACTACAAACCATTACTCGTGGTGCATCTGGAAACCAGCTAGCTGGACGGGGAGATGCAGGCAATGTCAATGTGAAAGTGACTGGTGCTGTTGATATTGCTGGAAAGAAAAATGTTGCCAGCGGGATTCGTAGCAGCGTGGGTACAGGAACAGTAGGTAATGGAGGTAATATTACCGTCGATTCTGGGGATTTCTCATTACGAGACGGCGCTGTACTTACAGCCTCAACTTTAGGACGGGGGAATGCAGGGAATGTAACAGTAAATGCAAAAAATGCGGTCTCCCTTGTAGAAGCTGGCATCTTGAGCACAGTGGAAGCAGGAGGTGTAGGTAAGGGTGGTAATATCGACATCAATGCTGCAACCCTGTCACTGTTTAATGGCGCTCAACTGCAAACTATTACTAGTGGTGCATCTGGAAACCAGCCAGCCGGACGGGGGGATGCGGGGAACGTCAATGTTAAAGTTACTGGCACTGTTGATATTGCTGGAAAGAAAAATGACTTTCGCAGTGCGATTTATAGCAGCGTGAATATAGGGACAGTTGGTAATGGGGGTAATATTACCATCGATTCTAGTGATTTCTCATTACGAGACAGTGCTGTACTTAGAGCCTCAACTAGTGGACAGGGGAATGCAGGGAATATTACAATTGATGCCCGTGATACTGTCAACTTTGATAATGGCTTTGCTTTCAGCAGTGTAGAGACGACGGGTATCGGCGATGGCGGCAACCTGAAAGTAACGACTGGCTCCTTATCTTTAACCAACGGCGGACGGCTAATTGCTACCACACTTGGGCAGGGAAATGCTGGTGATATCAATATTAATGCTCGTGATACAGTCAACTTTGACGGTAGTAATAATGATGGATTTTCTAGTGGTGCTTTCAGCAACGTAGCTCTCACAGGCATTGGTAATGGAGGTAATATTTTTCTTCAGAGTCAGGCTCTCACTCTCAACAATGGCGCTGTAATTGATGCCCAAACCACTAACGGCCAAGGTGGTAATATTGCCTTGCAGTTAGCAGAGTTCTTATTACTGCGTCGTGATAGTCAAATTTCTACCACCGCAGGGTTAGCTCAAGCAGGCGGAGATGGCGGTAATATTACCATCAATTCACCTTTCATTATCGCCGTACCCAACGAAGACAGCGACATCACAGCTAATGCTTTCAATGGTAAAGGTGGTAATGTCAACATTAACACTCAAGCTATTTTTGGTATCGAAGCGCGTCCCAAACAGACAAATCAAAGCGATATCACCGCAAGTTCTGACTTAGGCGTACAGGGACAAATCACTATCACTCAACCACAAGTCCAACCGCCACAAAAACTCATCGAACTACCAGCAGGATTGGTTGATGCTAGTACAAAATTTGCGCAAATTTGCCCTAGAGGCCGCTATGCTAAACCTTTAGGTTCCTTTGTCGTCACTGGACGCGGGAGTTTACCGCCTAATACTTTAGAACCACTCACAGGTACAAATAACCTCAGTCCTTTAGCTACTTTGGATGGGGAACTTGTTAATAGTCAAACTGACGCGGAAACACAGCTAAAGGAAGACGCGGTGAATTCTGCACCAATTGTGGAGGCGCAAGGTTTGGTGAAAACTGCTGACGGTAATATTATTCTGGTTGCGCAAGCGCCAACAGCAACACCTGCTGCTACTAGTAGTTCTGCTATGTGTCCAGCATCTTAGTAGGGGCACGGCACCGATAATATATCTATTTTACCAAAAGTCTGTAGATGCCGTGCCCCTTCATTCATCATCTGAATCAGCAAATAATGATTCTAAATCTTGATAACCACTAACTACATGAACAACATCAATTCCATCTTCTCTAGGGTAATAAAATATCAAGTAGTCTTGAAAAACAATACCTCTTAAATTAGGTGCAAGCCTCGCATAACTTTTCCCATATTGGGGAAATCAGCAACTAATTTACATTTTTGGCAAATTCGATCAAAAAGCTTGCTGGATGCTTTCGGGTTGTTGCGTCCAATATATTCACAAATTTCTTCTAAATCTTGAATTGCTTCATCAGAAAATGAATAATTACCCATGCTCAAGATTCCTCAGTCATAGCGCGAATCTTTTCTTGCAATCTCGCAAACACTATTTCACCATCTGTTACTTGTCCGTTAGCAATTTGTTCTGTGCCTAATGCTATTTTCTGGCGGACTTGTTCTAGTCGATTAACTCGTAGTTCTAACAATTTAATGGCTTCATTCATGACTTCATCTACACTATTAAATTGTCCATTAGCAATTTGCTCTTGAATGAATTTTTCGTATTCTGGTTTTAAGTTAACGTTCATATGTCAACTGGAAATATAACTACAATGTCAATCTTATCAAAACTAATTTTTTTGTCTGTTATGTGTCCGGTAGTTCAGTGAACAAGATTTTTTTATCTCACGCAGAGGCGCAGAGGCGCAGAGTCGCAGAGGGGAGTATGAAGAGAGTTAAAAGGTTTGTGGTGTTGATGGCGATCGCTCTTTTATTATCTATAACATCGCCGGGGTTAGCGCAAGTAACACACATCGCTCAAGTTCCTGGTTTATCTGTGGAACAGCAAGCGCGTAATTCCTACGCTAAGGGTGAGTGGAAAGAGGCGGCGCAGTTATTTCAACAAGCAGCGCAGGCTTATAAAGCTGCGAATAAACCGATTCAGCAAGCGTTGAGTTTAAGTAATTTATCTTTGTGTTATCAACAGTTGGGAAAATGGGATGATGCGCACCGTGCTATTACTGAAAGTGTTGCGCTATTAAATACCATTAAAGAAGGGAAATCAGATAAATCTTTGGCTTTAGCTCAAGCTCTGGATATTCAAGGCGGGTTACAATTGGCACGGGGTCAAGCTGAAGCTGCTTTGAAATCTTGGGAAGCAGCGACATCTATATATAATCAATTAAATAAACCAAATCGGGTACTGACTGCCCAAACTAACCAAGCGCTGGCTTTACAAAATTTAGGTTTGTATAAAAAAGCAATTTCTCTATTGGAAACGGCGTTAAAGTTACCCCAGGTTGCAAATATAAATCCTGAACAACTCAAACCTTTATTAGAAAAAATTACAGCGACACCAGAAACAGCTACGGCGTTAAGAACTTTGGGTGAATCTTTGCGGGTGGTGGGGAATTTTCCGCCAGCAACTTTTATTTTAGAGCGCAGTTTGGCGATCGCGAATCAATTACAATTACCTGAGGCGATCGCATTAACCCAACTCAGTCTCGGTAATCTTGCCCGTACTCAAATCAGCTTGACTAAAGTTAGCAAAACTCCGGTTAATCCCCAAGTGGCGATCGCATTTTATCAACAAGCTGCTATCTCTGCACCCCTCAATTTAAAAGTACAAGCGCAAGTTAATCAACTTAGCTTACTGGTGGAGACTAATCAAATAGATGCAGCTAAGGCTTTATTACCACAGCTACAACAAAATATTGCAGCCTTACCACCTAGCAAAAGTGCGATCGCATCACGGGTAAATTTGGCGCAAACAATGATACAAATGCAAAAGCAACCAGCCAGCCAAATTTCTGAAACAGAAATCGCCAAACTATTAGCAGTAGCGGTACAACAAGCCCAAGATTTAGGCGATATACGCATACAAGCTGATGCACTGGGTACTCTAGGTAACGTTTACGAACAAGCACAGCGTTGGCAAGATGCAGAGAAATTAACTCAACAAGCCGTACAATTAGGGCAACAAATCAACGCTGGCGATATTGCTTATCGTTGGCAATGGCAATTAGGTAGAGTATTAAAAGCCCAAGGGAAAACCAAAAGTGCGATTGCCGCTTACACAGAAGCCGTAGGTACAATTAAATCATTGCGTGCAGACTTAGCCGCCGCCAATCCCGATGTGCAATTTTCCTTCCGCGAAGCAGTTGAACCAATTCACCGTCAACTCGTCGGCTTGTTAGTCGAATCCAATGAAAAAGATAATTTAAAAGCCGCGCGAGATGTCATTGAAGGGTTGCAATTAGTCGAACTCGATAACTTCTTCCGCGAAGCTTGTCTCAATGGTAACCCGGAACAAATAGACAAAGTCGATCCCAAAGCCGCAGTTATCTATCCAATTATTCTCGAAGACCAACTAGCGATTATTGCCAGCTTACCAAACTTCCAAAATAAAGCCGAAACAAAAAATGAGCGTAATTTTCGCTACTATAAAACAACCATTAGCCGTAAAGACATAGAGCGTCTAGCATCCCGTCTACGCAGAAGTCTAAACCAACCAACCGAGCTTGATTTTACCCTTCCCCTACTGCAGCGAATGTACGATTTATTACTGCGCCCAGAAGCAGACGATTTAGCTGCGAGTCAGGTAGAGACATTGGTATTTGTTTTAGATGGCGTCTTGCGCAACATTCCAATGGCAGCGTTACATGATGGTCAACAATTCCTGGTAGAAAAATATAGTATTGCCCTCACACCCGGATTACAATTATTAGCACCGCGATCGCTCAAACAACAACGTTTAGGAGTCTTAGTAGGCGGTTTAAGTGAAGCACGTTCCGGATTTACCGCCCTACCCAACGTTCAGCAAGAAGTAGACAAAATTCAATCAGAACTACCCTCTCAAGTTCTGTTTAACCAAACATTTACAAATTCTGCCATTCAAAATCAAATTTCCGCCATTCCCTTCCCCATAGTCCACCTAGCCACCCACGGACAATTTAGTTCCCAAGCAGATGACACATTTATTCTCACCTGGGACGGCAAAATCAAAGTTAACGAACTCAGTGGAGTTTTAAAAACCGTCGAAGTCTCACAAGACAACTCCCTAGAACTCCTGGTTTTGAGTGCTTGCGAAACCGCCACCGGCGATAATCGTTCCGCCTTAGGATTAGCAGGCGTAGCTGTGCGTTCCGGTGCAAAGAGTACAGTAGCAACCCTGTGGCGTGTTGACGATGAAGCCACCGCAACACTCATGAGTCAATTTTACGAGCAACTAGTCAAAGCCAATCAAACAGGTATCACCAAAGCAGAAGCCCTACGCCGCGCCCAACTTAGCATCCTCAAGAACCCAGAATATCAAACCCCATATTACTGGGCACCTTACGTATTGTTAGGGAATTGGACTTAGGAAGGGGATAGGGGGGACAAGGGGGACAAGGAAGACAAGGGAGACAAGGGGGGACAAGGGAAGGAAGCAAAAGAGATATTTAATCAATGCCCAATGCCCAATGCCCCATGCCCCATGCCCAATGCCCCATGCCCAATGCCCAATTGCATAAGTCCCCCCCACCCAGAACTATAGAGAGTCAGCTGGAAGTTATGGAGAGATTACCTTGGTAGAAGAACTATATACACCAGAACAACTCAATCACATGCATCAGCAGTTGTGGCAGTGCGTATTGGAATTTGCTAACCTTTCCGCCACACAAGAACGCAACCGCATTGCACGAGAGTTACATGATTCACTAGGACATGCACTAACGGCGTTAAATTTTCAATTACAAACAGCTAGTAAACTATGTAAACCCGATCCCAATCAAGCCCAAGAGTTTATTAATGAAGCACATCGGTTAGTTGCGATCGCAACTCAAGAAGTCCGTCAATCAGTCAAAGCCTTACGTAACGATCCTCTAGCTAACCAGTCTTTAGATGGCTTAATAGAGTCTTTAGTACGTGATTTTCATCAAACCACTGGTATTTTACCAGAATTGGAAATTAATCTGCCCATTCGCTTATTACCCCACTTAACCGCCCAGCTTTACCGCATTATTCAAGAAGCGCTTAACAACATTCGTAAATATGCCCAAGCCACAGCCGTACAAATCCATCTCTGCACAACATCAACCGGACTGCATTTAACAATTCAAGATAACGGACGCGGATTTGAACCCGAAAACATCTCCGGTGGTTATGGATTGCAGGGAATGCAAGAGAGAATTGCTGTATTACAAGGTCATTTTCACTTAGAATCCCAACCCCAAGCAGGTTGTTGCATTAATATTTTCATTCCCATGCAAACATCTAATATAGCGGAAATACCAAAAATTCCTGAAATATCAAATATATCCATTATCTCTGAAATTTCCATTCCGCCCCAATCCATCACTATTACCCAAAACCAATCAGTAAAAATTGGCGAATGGCAACCCCTGAATTTAGATGAATGGCACAGCTTAGAATCATCAGAATATGTATATTAAGTTGAACGCATTTAATCGACTAACAGAAATACCATCATTACAACTAACAAATGATAAATTACCTATTAAACCTGTAGGGGCGGGTTCACAGATATCTTCACTGATTAATAATGATCTAAATAAACCCGCCCCTACTGACAAATGAAAACCAACAATTGTACAGACGCGATTAATCGCGTCTCTAAAGATTGACCAAACTACCTACAACTTTCGATTGATAATTTAAAATTGCTCACAACTAAAGTTGGTATTTTAGCGTTATAGATAGTCAAATGCAAAAAATCAGGGTTTAATTATGGATGTAATATTTATTTCATCAAGTCGCCAACACCATGATTACTGTTCTGTTGTTGATAATAGGAGGCTGCATACTAGTTTGGCAATTGCAGATTTTATATATATCGAAATTTAAGCATCAACAATTGCTAATGATGCAAGCAAAAAATCATGAATTAATTGATTTGTATAAAACATTAGGACAGTCCATCATGGCTTTAAATATTCAACTACAAGCAGCACAAAAATTATCGCAAATTAACCCTACACAATCACAACAATCAGTGTCTCAAGCCTATCAATTAAGTGGCGAATTAATGCAAGAATTACGCCAAATTCTCAGACAAATGGATTCAGAATGTATGCAAAGTAGTAAATTGCATATTGCACACCAAAACTCAGATATATTATACATATATCCTGAGAAAATTACGCCATTTACTACAAATAGTTTTTCCTCCAAAACCTGACAATTCAAAATATAAAATCTAAAATCCTATGATTCGTTTATTACTTGTAGATGACCAAAGTTTAGTTCGCCAAGGACTAAAAGCAATGTTAAATCTAGAATCAGACCTAGAAATTGTTGGTATGGCGGAAAATGGAGAAGAAGCTATTACGCAAGTTGAACAATTACAACCAGATATTGTGTTAATGGATCTGCGTATGCCGATAATGAATGGTGCTACCGCCACCAAGACTATTTGTGAAAAATTTCCTCAGATCAAAGTATTAGTTTTAAGTACCTATGATGACGATCGCGATGTGAGTGAAGCCATTCGCGCTGGTGCAAAAGGTTACCTTTTAAAAGATATGCCTTCCGAAGAATTAGTTAACGCCATTCGCAGTATTAATCGCGGATATGCACAACTCGCACCAGGCTTATTAGAACGAGTTGTGAATCATCAATCCACACCAAAAACTCAAAGCGAATCTGTTTCCCCTGCATTAACTGGATTAACACCAAGAGAATTAGATGTTGCGCGTTTAGTAGCAATGGGAGCAAAAAATCAAGAAATCGCCCAGCAATTATTTATCTCAGAAAGCACAGTCAAAACCCATATTAACAGTATTTTTAATCGCCTCAATCTCAAAAATAGAGCGCAATTAGCCATTTATGCAAATTCTGTTTGCTTGCCCAGTAGTTGAAGTGATGTGCCATAGCGATTATAGCTAAATATTGTTCAATCAAAATAAGTTTGTATGGATGTGTTAGCGCTTAATAATATCTAATCTGGTCATTGTTTAATTTTATTTAATATTAAATCAAACAAACAAGTTCCCTAGATCTCCGACTTTTGATAGAAGTGGGGGGTCTAACCACCATCAAATTCTCACAACTAATGAGACGAAGCACTGCTTCAAATAGATTTGAAAGCTGTGATGATTAAATAACTATTATTCCCAGTGAAAAGTACAGCAAAATTAGTATGAGATATAGTCTATAACCTGGGATAGATTCATCGGTTATTGGTGTGTTGTATGTAGCAAGCAACATCATATTTGAAATGTTTTTGATGAGTGCATCCCTCTTAAGATAGAGTTCTGGATACCTCTTTTGCTATTTTCTACATTATGTAAAAAATCAGATGATATAGCTGGAGATATTTGAAGATAGAATCCAAATATTTCTATCTTCTCTAGAAAAACATTAATATTTATGATTCCTGCTCCTTTAGATCGGCATTTAATTAATGCGCTAAATCACACATCTAAGGTTATAAGTATATGTGTAACCTTAGTAGGTTGTGCTGTACTAATAGGTTGGAATTTTGATATTCAAATTTTCAAAAGCATCGTGCCACAGTGGGTGGCAATGAAACCGAATACTGCATTAGGTTTTGTATTATCTGGTTTGGCGTTAAATCTTCTGCAGTCAAAACAAGAATTAAATCGTCGCCTAGCTAAAAGTTTGGCGATCGCGATCGCACTTTTAGGATTAATCACCCTCAGTCAATACTTATTTGGCTGGGATTTAGGCATCGATCGCTTGTTGTTTACTGAAGCACCAGGCGCACTCCACACCTATAGCCCAGGGCGAATGTCAGCAATGATTGCTGTAAACTTTTGCTTTATAGGTTTGGCTTTATGGCTAATAGCTGAACGCAGCATTCGTTATCGACAAGTAGAAATCTTTGCCCTAATTACCGCTCTGACTAATATACAGGTTGTTATTGGTTATATTTATGGAGTTAAACCAATATTTGGGCTTTCATCATTTACTTACACTGCTGTTCACAGTGCTACAGCGTTTATCTTCCTTTCCCTAGGTATATTATTTGCGGCTCCTTATGGAAGTTTGATGAGTTTGGTAATTAGCAATAGTGCGGGAGGATTGACTGCTAGAGTCTTACTTCCTGCAGCACTAGCTATCCCCTTAAGCTTAGGCTGGATGCGAGTGTTTGGGGAAAAATTAGGGTGGTTCGATCATGCTTTTGGCTTAAGCTTTCATGTCATGGGCAATGTAGCCGCCTTTACAGGATTAATTTGGTATTGTGCAAAAGGTTTATATCGCTTAGATATTAAGCGCCTACAAGCAGAAGCAGCCTTGAGAACTGCTTATGCTGAATTAGAAGTGAGGGTAGAGGAACGTACAGCAGAATTATCGCAAGCAAACCAAATTCTAGAACAAGAAATTGCCGAGCGAATGCTTACAGAAGCAGCTTTGCAACAATCCCTCAGAGAACTCGCAGATATTAAGTTTGCTCTAGATCAATCCTCTATTGTGGCGATCGCAGATGCGAAAGGTATCATCACCAAAGTTAACAATAAATTTTGCGAGCTTTCTGGCTATTCCCCAGAAGAATTAATTGGACAAAGCCATCGACTGATTAATTCTGGCTATCATCCCAAGACATTTTTTCAGCAAATGTGGGCAACCATTTCTAGCGGACAGGTTTGGCAAGGAGAGATTAGGAATAAAGCTAAGAATGGTTCATTTTACTGGGTTGCAACAACTATCGTACCTTTTCTAGATGCCACAAATAAACCATATCAATATATCGCCATTCGCTCTGATATTACCAATCGCAAGCAAAACGAAGATGCATTGCGAGAACAAGCCCAATTATTAGACTTAGTATATGAAGCAATTTTTGTCTGCGATGCTAACAATGCCATCACTTATTGGAATAGCAGTGCAGAAGAACTCTATGGCTGGACAAGTGCAGAAGCAATTGGCAAGATAGCCCATTTTCTCTTACAAACTATATGTCCCCTCACAGGCGATCGCTTCCAAACAATTCTGCTGCAAGATGGACATTGGGAAGGAGAACTAACCCAAACTAGGCGCGATGGAACGCAAATTATCGTTGATAGCCGTCAGGTTTTAATCAGAGATAACCAAGGACAAATTAAAGGCATTCTCGAAGTCAATCGCGATATTACCCAACGTAAGCAAGCAGAATTACAATTGCGACAAAATGCTTTCTATGATGGGTTGACAGGTTTACCCAACCGAGCTTTGTTCATAGAACATTTAAAACACTCCCTGCAACAAGCAAAACGACAGCCAGATTATTTATTTGCTGTTTTATTTCTCGATTTAGATCGGTTTAAGGTAATTAATGATAGTTTGGGACATTTAAAAGGAGATCAATTTCTGATTACTATTGCCCAAATTTTGCAAGGCTGCATTCGCTCTACAGATATAGCTGCACGTTTGGGAGGAGACGAATTTACCATTCTCTTAGAAGGAATTCAAGATATTGCCGATGCCATTAACGTTGCCGAGCGAATTCAACAAAAACTGAGAAAGCCTTTAAAAGTTGATAGTCAACAAGTATTTACCAGTGCCAGTATCGGCATTGCTTTAAGTTCCACACTCAACTATGAGCGACCAGAACAACTGCTTAGAGATGCAGACACAGCCATGTACCAAGCCAAAAGTTTGGGTAAATCGCGCTATGCCCTATTTAATCCAGATATGTATGCATCAGCGCTGGCAAGATTACAGTTAGAAGCTGATTTGCGCCGAGCAATTGAACATCAAGAATTTCAACTTTATTATCAACCCATTGTTTCTTTAATTAGCGGCAGAATTTTAGGTTTTGAAGCACTCATGCGTTGGCAACATCCAGAACGCGGTTTAGTGAATCCTGCCGATTTTATCCCTTTAGCGGAAGAAACTGGACTCATTATCGAGATGGGCTACTGGGCGCTTTATGAAGCATGTCGGCAAATGCAAGTTTGGCAGATGACTTACCCTCATAATTCACTAGAAAAAATCAGCGTTAATCTCTCAGCCAAGCAATTTTCCCAGCCAAATTTGATGGCGCAGATTCGCCACATTTTGCAGACAACTGGTTTGAATCCTCAGAATTTAGCTCTAGAAATTACCGAAAGCGTAATTGTTGAAAATGCTGATGAAGCAGTTGCTATTCTTTTAAAACTCAGAGAATTAGGAATTGAAATTTTAATTGATGATTTTGGTACTGGATACTCTTCCTTAGGTCGTCTTTATAGCTTTCCGATTAGCGTTCTCAAAATTGACCGATCCTTTGTTGATCCCATGACTACTAATAAGCGAAATTTGGACATTATTGAGATTATTGTGGCGCTGGCAGATAAACTCGGGATGAGTGCGATCGCCGAAGGTGTGGAGACAAAAGAGCAACTGGCAATTTTAAGGAATTTACACTGTCAATCGGTTCAAGGCTACTTTTTCTCTCAGCCATTACACAGTTCAGAGGCAGCAGCATTAATTGCTAGAAATCCTCAATGGTGTTAGCAAATTTATTCACTAGGGCATTGCAATTAAAAATAACTAGCGATGGCTGTCATTAGTCATTAGTCATTAGTCATTAAAAAGGATTTTCAGTGTATTTACATTTAACAGTATATTTGGGTTGATTTCCAGGAAATTACCTACTCTAAATTCCTGCTTAGTTTACTCATTAAAATCGCCGATCGTATTCAACTACAACCCGACTATCATCAGTTAAATTAGTTGAACCACGCAGGCGAAATGTATCATTAATCCGGTAATTAATCCCCCACTGCAACGGGTCATTAGCTGTTAAAATTTTAATGCTAGAAATCGAAAACTTAGAAGAAATATCAACCCCAGCTTCTAGTGCTAATTCTAAAGTTGAATTACTCCTTCCGGCTTCAGGATTATCAGAAATAATAGTAGGAAATAGGCGGAGTTCACTTAAGCCAAAAGCATTACCAATTTGGTTAAATGTGCCTTGAAAATTGTTAAATACAGCAGAACCTGCGATATTAATCAACCCCAAAGTACTGTCACCACGCCCTTGAGTATCAACAAAACCACCGCCTAAAAGTGCTACAAGTTCCGTTTCACCACGTGCAGGAGTACTAGTTAATTGCAAACTTTCATTTAATTTACTAGCAGGCCCTTTCACTGTCGCTTCAACGCGGATAGTTTCTAAGGTTGATAAACCTGTAGTATTCAGCTTACTAATATCACCAGTTAAATTACCATCCAATACTTTAGCATATAGCTTAAGATCTAAATTTGGGTCGCGGGGTTGCTCTTTGCTAAAAGTTGCTTTGTGTTTATAACCACGAGCCAGATTAAATTGAGTAGTAAATAAATTTACGCCTCCGTTCTCTAGCTTAATTGTACCATCTGGAATTGGTTGATTTAAGGAACCATTAACAGTAAGTGTACCCTTAGCTTGAAAATTCAAAATTGGCGGACGACTAATTTGTACATTGTTACCCAGTTCCAATATTAAATTATTAAACCTTGTAGTTAAGTTCCTAGCATCATCTTTATTTTGTTTTTCATTTTTGATATATGAAATATTAGCATCGCTATTTCCAGATTTATTTGTATTAGCTGACTCTGCTAGTAATACCTGACCATTAAATAATTCAACTTTACCGCCCAGGATAGGACTCAGTGCTGAACCAGTAATGGTAACATTACCATTTGCATTACCTTGGTAAAGTCCTTTGAGATTTAAAGCTAATTTATTTAGGTTAACTTCCAGAGGCTGTTTAATGAAAACTTCTTGATTTTTAGAAATCGGAATTTCTCCGAATGCTGTTACCTGTCCTTGACTAAATTTTCCTTGCAAGCTTTCAACTATAATTTTGTCAAAATCAAACTTGGCGCTTCCGGTAACTTCTGTCAGCTTTTCTGGTAAAGCTTGAGCCGAAAATGTAGCCTTATTCAGTGTCGCTACTCCATTAATAACTAATTCTTCTGGTTTAGGGAAATATCCTCTACCGCCTATTTGTATATCTATATTTCCTTCGCCATTTTCAAAGGCAATTTGGTTAGTAAATAAGTTTAACAGCGCCAAACCTTCGTTTTTAACTTTAATATCTAAGTTAATTTTATCGTTTTCAGGAGTAACAGAAGCAAAAGGTAGTTTATAAGGTAGGCTACCAGTAATACTTACTGGTTCCGGGCCAGAAACCATAACATTACTACCAAAATTTAATCGTCCATTATCATAACTAAAACTAGCTGTAGCTGATTCTACTTTCTTCTGATTAATTGTGCCTTCTAGAATTTGTATTTCTCCTCTAGCTTTGGGATTGGTAAAGCTACCTGCAACAGCTACAGAAGTGTTGAGATTCCCTGTTAACCCAATTGGCAGTTTGACAAAGTTATTTAATACTTGAATTGGGAAATTCCTGATTTGTAAATTACCAGATTGGTCATTACCACCAACAGTACCTTTAAAAGCAATTAGTCTATCTTTAGACGCAATTCTTAAAGGTAAAAATGTCAAAATCCCATTTTCAAAACTACCTTTAGCAACTAACTGATCTGCACTATAAAAACGCCCTGGTTCGTCTTTTTCTTTCTCTTTACCCCAAGTCCAATTTTGACCAGCTAAGTTAAATTGTGCGGCAATGCCATTATTATTATTAAAAGCAACTTCCCCGTTAAAAGTGCCTTGGATATCGGCTAAATCTGGTATAGGATTAGCCTCAATTCGTCGTTCTTGTTGCTCTGCTAATAAAGCATCAACTTGATATAAACGCTCGATTTGCGTTAATAATGGCTCATTGGGTAATCCTTGGGGTACTGTCACCAAATCTGCGGCTTTACCATAGGTTGGTTCTTGCAAACCACCACGCAAATCTTGTAATTCATATACCTGAATTGCTGCAAGAATATCTTGGACATTACCCTCATTGATGTTGAGTTTACCGAAGATTTGCGGCGTTTTTGTAGTTGTATTGATATTACCTGTAAAGGCGTAGCGGCTTTTACCTTTAACAAATGCACTCTCTGTAATGTTAGCCGTGCCATTAGCATAGCCGAATTGAGCCGTTAACAGTTCCCCTTTAATCCGCCCGATCGCGGGATTTGCGATCGCCACATTCCCACTAGCTGCTAATTTATCTTGATTAATCAGTAAATTCCCGGTTAATGCCCCAGCTAAAGCAGTATTTCCCAGTCTAGTTTTCTCAGGCAAGGTTAAATTTAATACTTGCAATGGGAAGTTATCTAATCTTAAAGCTAAATTCTCACCTTGAGCTTGACCAACAGCCGATGCTTCTTTCCACTTGACGAGGAAAGAATTGGGGCGATTATTCGCATTGAGGTTAACAGTAATGCGATCGCTTGTGCCAGCAACATCTAAATTAGTCCCTTGCCCTTGCACCGACTGAATATTACCACTTAACACAGGCTCAAAGGCAAACTTCTGCACCGTCAAATTCCGCAGTTTCAGTTGTCCTTGGATATTTGGCAGAGGTAAGTTTCCTGCGATTTGTCCGTTAAAATCGGCTTTACCCGCCAAATTCACAGCATTGGGTAGTTTAATTGGTAACTGTTGCAAGTCATAATTTTGCGCTTGCACATTCAGTTTTAAATCTGTAATTTGGGGTATGCCTGCGCCTTGGGCATTGGCTAAGATATAACCACTAGCATTTAAATTTGCGCCCGTAGCCCGTTCAATATTCAGCCTTTGACCATCCCAAGCGATCGCCGCAGTTAACGGTTGCGCGATCGCCCCTATACCTTGGGAAAATTGTACCTGTCCCGCCGCCCGAATATCAGCTAATTTAGCCGATTGTACAGTCCCCGAAACTTGCAAATTCCCGCCAAACTGACCCCGCAACTGTTGATTTAACTGCTGTAACTTTACACCAGTCGCCGCCACTACAGCTTGATAGCTACCGTTAGCTAGTTGAATATTCGAGGCGGTAATTGTGCCATCGGCTACCTTGACCCGTGCCTGACCAGTGGCGACAATCGACTCTGGTTTAAAGGAATTAACCGACCCAGCAACGTCAAAATCACCATTTAATCGTCCTGGAAATTGCTTAATATTCGGTGCCAATTGTTGCACAGCCAAATCATTAGCTTTGACTTGCGCTAAATACACGCCATCAGCCAATTGAATATTTTTCGCCGTGACTGTTCCACCAGCCACAGCCAAGCTACCTTCCCCAGTACCGCGCAGGGTTTGTAGGCTAAAATTATCGCGGTTACCTGCGATTTGGAAAGTACCAGCTACAGGCCCGGTAAAAGCGGCGGGAATATTCTTGAATATCCGTCCCAACCGCACATTATTGGCGACTAATTGGGCGGCAAAATTTTGGTCTTGGAGTTGAATATTTGATACTGCAACTGTACCGCCACCAATTTGCACGTTTGCGCCTTCAGTGCGGATCGAAGCGACTTTAAATGGTGCGGTTGTCCCAGCTAACAGTAAGCGCCCGTTAAATTCTGCCCCAGTTAAGGAAACGTTTTGCAGTTTCTCTTTATCTACCAACCTTTCTACCTGAACACCCGAAGCTTGGGCGACAGCTTGCCAACGTTGATTAGCGTAACTGCCCGCAGCCTGTACCTTACCGCCACTATAATTAGCAATCACATCACGGAAGAAGACAGTTCTATCTGGGGCAATGGTAACTGTACCAGTTGCCGGGTAGGTGGCGCTAGGTGCTTGCCATTGGACGACAGTTTGAACCTTACCAGCAATACCAGTTAACTGCCCTGTACCAGAAACATTACCGATTGTAAATGCTGGTTGAGAATTATAAACTTGAGCGATCGCATCCCCAGGTACATTCTCCGCCGTAAAATTAAAATCCAGTTGCGGCTGTTTCCCCAGTTGAATCTTCCCTGCACCCGTCACCTTACCGCCAACCGTCGGCGTACCTTGAATATCTTTGAGACTAATCAGGGAATTGCTCGTAGAAAACTCAAACTTACTGCTAACATTCTGAAAATCAACCTTATCAACTCGCGCAGGCTTTAAAGTTGCTACTGTACCTGAAAGAATGGGTTTATTTGGTGCGCCGCCAAGCTCAATGTCAGCTTTCACTTCTCCCGCAGCCGGTAAAGGTAGTTTCACCTTGAGAGTCTCCAAGGCGGTATTCACATCTACCCGATTGATTTGTCCAGTTACCTTATAGCCAGTTTGTCTGTCAATAATACCTGTAGCTACTACGGGAATTTTGCCGTAATTAGTCGCTATTTTCTCTAACTTAATTTCCGTGCCTTTAAAGCTGAGATTTCCTTGGGTATTATTCAACAATTGTGGGAGACGAGGTACTTGCAGTGCTACCCCTTGCAACAAAGCGCTACCATACAATAAAGTCTGCTGCTGTGGTATCAGTTGCACTTGCAAATCGCCATTAACTCGCCCTGCTTGTAAAGTCAGGGGTAGCTGAATAATTTGTGTAATATCAGCAGCCAGTAAATCTTGTGTGCGAATCTGTAAATTAGCAGCTTGTGTCTTTAAACGTGTTTCGCCCTTCAGCGTTAAATTACCGCCATTATTTCCTTGACCTGCAATATCAAACCACATCACCTGGTTATTATCTAACAATTGGGCAGTCCCATTCAGGTGAGAAAATCCCACAGGTACGGTAGCAGGCTGAGGCGTGGGCGATTGTTGCTGTGCTTTGCGGGACAAGTCTAGTAAAACTAGTTTGCCATTGCGTAACCGCACTTTCTCCAAATCCGTTTTAATCGGCCCGCCTTTAGCACCAAGAGTAATGCGAGTAGTTAACCAGCGTCCTTGCTCATCCTTTTCAATATAAACATCTGGATTGACGAGAGTGACATCTAGCTTAAGATTGCGGCTAAAAATTAACTTTAGCGGGTCAAAACCGACTTCTACCGCCTCCACTGTCACTTTATCGGGATCGGTGGCGGTAGCGGGAATCTCTGAAGCGCCAAACTTGACTCCCATCAACGAAAATTCTTTCACACCCCCAAGTTTGACTGGGCGGTTGATGGTGGTTGTGAGATTTTTTTCGGCTAAGGGTGCTAACTCTTTTTGGATAAAACTCTGTAATCGCCAAATACCCCCGCCGATTAATAGCAGCAATAGTCCGCCTAAAGCAATACCACCACGAGTCAACACCAGCAACCAGAAACGCTGACGATTGGCGGAATTGGAGTGATTAACTGAATCGGGACGTTTAGTCATTGGCTTTCACTCTTGATTTGGCGACTTTAGCTGACTTACTGTCGGCATCAATTAGTAATAGATTGCTCTGCCATTCTTAGAATACGTCAACTCAACCTCAGGCTTGAAGCCAGAGCCAAGGAACTTGTTCTATTCAATAATATTGGCATTGTCAGGAATACCGTAATCAAGTAAACTACGCAAACTGTGCGATCAAAAATTGCTTTACTAGCACTGTTTCTGTGCGCGTAGTTGAATATGCAAACTAGAGATGGCACCCTTGACTGGTTGAGGCTAGCCCAATAGCAACAACTTCTACCCCAGTGAGAATGCCCAACAGACAATTATTCAAGACGCCAGTATCTCGGCCAGGTTCCAGAAATATTTACTGTGAAAGAAAATCAATCAAAGGCTAGTCGATAGGTACAACCTAGAACTTTAATTAAGATAGACCAGAGAACCACCATTAAAAATAGACGATCACACCCATGCGCGTTTTTGTATTGATTTTCAATGCTGGAACTGAAAATGAGGGAATTCACACCGTGCGGCTAGGCGATCGCAATAAAATTCTCATGTTTGAGTCCGAAGACGATGCCACCCGCTATGCTTTAATGTTAGAAGCTCAAGATTTCCCAGTACCTTCTGTAGAAGCGATCGAGGCCGAAGAAATCAAAGAATTTTGTGCCAGCGCCAATTATGAATGGGAAATACTCACCGCCAACAGTAACGAACTAGTGACTCCCCCAGAGTTAAATGTCGAAGAAACCGACTGGAAACCAGATGGCGAGCCAGAAATTAGCGAACCTTCCCGTTCTAATACAACAGACGACGCAGAACCAGATTTTTCTGATAGCGAATTAGAAAAGATTCGGCGCAAATTAGAAGGGCTATTGTAATTGGTCATTAGTCATTAGTCATTAGTCATTAGTTATACCAATCCGCGTTCTAATACGTAATTAAGATTGTCGTAGGGGCGGGGTTTCCCCGCCCTGGAGAAGGTTTCAATGTTACGTTTTAGATTGCAGTTTAGTACCATTAGGAGATTGTTCAATAACAGCTAACAACTAAGTAAGCCAGTAATTGCACCAAACTATATTACGAAACGTAAATAAACTTGAACTCCTTACCAATGACACTTGTACAGACGCGATTCATCGCGTCTCTGACAAATGACAAATGACAAATGACCAATGACAACTAACAAAGGACAAAAATCAATGACAAATTTGCAGGAACGCGGCTATCTTCTCACCGAGCAAGTGAACTCTAATAGTCTGAATTTAGATCAGATAAGTTCTCTAGAGTTGGTAGAGTTGTTTAATAGCGAAGACCATAACGCAGTTGCTGCAGTAGCTGGAGCGAAAACGCAGCTAGCTGAGGCCATTGATTGTACAGCCGAACGTTTGCGCCAAGGGGGACGCTTATTTTATGTGGGTGCAGGGACAAGTGGGAGATTAGGAGTATTAGATGCGGCGGAATGTCCCCCGACTTTTTGCACACCACCAGAATTGGTACAGGGGATTATCGCTGGTGGTGCTGGCGCATTAGTCCGCAGTTCCGAAGATTTAGAAGACCGATCGGAAGATGGAGAAGCCGCGATCGCTCAACGGCACATTACGCAGTTAGATGTGGTAGTCGGCATTACTGCTGGCGGCACTACGCCTTTTGTCCACGGAGCGCTGAATGCCGCCCGCCAACGGGGAGCCATCACAATTTTTATAGCTTGCGTACCAGAAGAACAAGTAAAATTTGATGCCGACATTGATATTCGCCTATTAACAGGGCCGGAAATCCTCGCTGGTTCTACGCGCCTAAAAGCCGGGACAGCTACAAAGCTAGCTTTAAATATTCTTTCTACCGGCGTAATGGTTAAACTAGGTAAAGTTTACGGCAATCGCATGGTAGATGTAGCTGTAACTAATCAAAAATTACGCGATCGCGCTTTGCGGATTTTGCAAGACCTCACAGACTTAAGCCGAGAAGATGCTGGTATATTACTCGATCGTAGCGGTAATTGGGTGAAATTAGCCCTATTAATGCACTGGACTGGCTTAGAAAAACAACCCGGTAACCAACTTTTATCAGAACATCAAGGTAATTTGAAAGCCGCTATTGCTAGCTACAACAATCAGCATTCCTCTTAAACCGTTTCCGCAGCGATTGTTCGCTGTTGACTGTTGACCGTTGACTGTTGACTGTGAACCCTCAACAGTCAACGACTTGAACAGAATAAGTAAGTGGGTATAAATAACCCAAACTATATTACGAAACGTAAATAGACTTGAAACTCTTACCAATGACAAATGACAAATGACCAATAACAAATGACAAATGACAAATGACAAATGACAAATGACCAATGACAAATGACCAATGACAGCCTTTACCAGCTATCTTTAATTGCGCCACTCTATTTATTCAAAGTTTGATTTTATACAAAGCTAGTTAAAATCTTAGACAAAAAGTATTTTCACCGCAAATACTCAAGCAACCGTGAAGAACTGAATCATATTTTTTTGATTACAATATTTTTTTTCGAGATAAATCAGTATAAATCCTGATCGTTATCAAACAAAAAATGAATAAAATCGTCTAATCACAACTACATACACTAGCCTTTTGGAATATGTAGTACAGGTTGGCGTCAATAAACATACCATGCCCAATAGCGCAAAAGCCTAGAACATAAGTCTATTGACTATTGACTATTGACTATTGACTATTGACTATTGACTATTGACTATTGACCTTTGACTTTCTCGCCAAGCAGTACTAATTTCCAAATGATTAGTTTTTGTTGGTAAAGGTAGAGTTAACAGCAGAGTAATTATTTTCTAGATTACTCTGACAGAGATACTACTTTTGCCATTATTTGCTATTTGTGATAATCAGATTTGACTTAGCATCTTTATATCTAAGTTATACAGAAGAAATAGCAAACACCCGGACAATTTTGCCAAATATATGGGCAAGGTAGAATTTTTGCTGGCTACGCTACTAAAGAATGAGGATAGCTTTGCCAAGGGCAAACTTGTTAGTAACAACATAATGTATGACTCAGGAAGAACTGATGTTATCAAATAATTTACTCAATGAGTTTAAAACTTGTACTCAATTACAATACAGTGGCAACTTAAATATTAAAAGTTCCAAAGGCAATCAATGGAATTTTTATTATCGACTTGGCAGAATAGTTTGGGCAACAGGAGGAATTCACCCCTTTCGCCGTTGGCGCAGACAAATGGCACAAAATTGTCCACAAATTGATGTAGATAAGATTCGATTAAGTGCTAAAGAATTAGAGCTTGATTACTGGGATTACCGACTCCTAGAAATCTTATATAAAAAGCAAAAAATTCAACGCGAGCAAATCAATACAGTTGTAGAGAACACAATAGCAGAATTATTTTTCGATCTCGCGCAAGAAGCACATTTTACTTCTGTCACTTGTCATCGCAGCCAACAAGTAATTTTAGAAATGCCAATGAGCTTTACAAGTGCAGATATTTTTTTAACACAAATGCAAGAATCTTGGAGACTTTGGTCAGATGCAGGGTTGGCGAATATATATCCCGATCTAGCACCAATTCTGCGCAAACCAGAACAACTCAAGCAGTTAGTCAATCCATCTGTCTACAATAATTTTGTGAATTTCATTAATGGCAATTATACCCTGCGAGATTTAGCCATAAAAATGAAGCAAAATGTCCTACCTGTTGGGCGTTCATTACTACCATATATCCTCAAAGGCATTATTGAATTAGTAGAAGTTCCCGATTTACCTTTAGCAGTTCTTGATACCACTCAAAATCACACAGTAGCAAAATCAAAATCTGCCTCTATCCCCTTGATAGCTTGTATAGATGATAGCCCCCAAGTTTGTAAAATCATGGAGGAAATTATTACTTCCAATGGCTTGAGATTTATCAAAATTCAAGATGCAGTTCAAGCCTTACCAATTCTCATTCAAAATCAGCCAGATTTAATCTTTTTAGATTTGATTATGCCTGTTGCTAGCGGTTATGAAATTTGTACTCAAGTACGCAGAATTTCTAGTTTTGTTCAGACGCCTGTGATTATTTTAACAGGTAATGATAGCCTTTTAGATAGAGTTCGTGCTAAAGTAGCTGGTTCTACAGATTTTCTCACTAAACCAGTAGCCAGTGATAAAGTTATGAGTATGATCCGGAAATATTTACAGACACCAAACTCATCAGTTAAATTGAGTGCTTCTGCAGTGGAGAAATGATATTTTAAACTTCACTGCTTAACTATGTAATTCAGCATCTTACATAAAATTAAACTCATAGATTCCTCGATTAATTTCATAGTTTCACTCAACTATTGTCTCCCAGGAACTAGGTAGAAAATACAGGCAATAGAACCACAGAAGATACATCAGAATCAGAGTTGCAGAAAGTTCTGACATCAGTCTTACCTAAGTCAAACTTTCTTAAAAATGTATTAAATTTTCAAAAAGACACTTTTCTAAGTGCTTTTCCTGATGTTAAAACACAATCGATCCATCAGGATGATAATAGTAAACTTTGCTTAAATTTACTGGGAAATTATTATGACTACTGTTTTAGTTGTTGAAGATGGTTTGACCGATCTAGAAATTCTTACCAGATACTTGCAACAGGCTGGATACTCTGTAATCTGCGCTAAAAGTAGTGAAGAAGCTCAGGATAAAATCGTCAATTCTAGGCCAGATTTGATTTTTTTGGATGTAATTTTACCAGGTAAAAGTGGCTATGAAATTTGTCGAGAATTAAAGAGCGATCCGACTACTAGTAAAATTCCTGTAGTTTTTTGTTCCACAAAGAATAGCGATGTAGATAAAATTTGGGGAAATATGCTAGGTGCGGAAGCTTATATTTCCAAACCAATTGATAAAGATGAATTGGCAGTAACTTTACAACAAATAGCGAAACATTCAAACTAGTATTTATAGGTGGATAAATATAGTTAAAATTTGGTATTTCAATATGCAACTAAAGAGAGTAACTAGCGAAACAATTAATTGATAAAGGATAAATACTTTGGAGACTAAGCATAAATTTTTAAGCTTTAATTTAGGCAGCAATGACTTAGCAGTAATTAATTTACAGCACATTGCAGAAGTATTACAAATTTCATTAACAGAAATTTGTGGTGTACCACAGATGCCAAATTGTGTCTTAGGTATTTACAATTGGCGTGGCGAAATGCTGTGGTTAGTTGATTTAGAAGAAATGCTAGGTTATCCTCCATTATTACAAGGTAATAATATAGCGGCAAAGATGATGGCAATTATCCTAGAACATGATGGTAAATATTTAGGATTATTGGTACGCCATCTCACAGATATTGAGTCCCTAGATACTACAAAAATGAAATCTCCAACTGCGGAAATATTTTATTCAGCGATTTCTCCGTTTGTAGAAGGGTATTTTATCAATGCTGAAGAAGCAATGGTGTTTAATTTAAATGCACTGTCAATTCTCCAATCTCCGATGTGGGGACACAATAATTAAAGATGCAACCGCTAGCAAAAACAGCTATTTGCGGTATTTACCATCTTTCTAAGATATCAACCTCAACTTTTCCTTTAACCAAACAATTTATCAGGGGTGTAAAATGACCATTTCCTATAATAAGTCTCCGAAAGCCACGCAAGTAATTGGCAATATAGAAAATGAAAATGGCAGTGCTAATGTAGCCAATATTGTCACAGATGGATTATCTACATTAAATGCTATAGAAGAAGAATTTAGAAACTGGCGACAGCAGTTGCAAAGTATTAATACAGCGCTACGTCAAGCCCCAGATATGGAAGCACTGCTGAAATTAGCTGTGGTACAAATTAGAGAAAAAGTTTCTAGCGATCGCGTCTTAATTTATCAATTTAAAAATGCTGATAGTGGTACTGTTTTAGCAGAATCTATTGCTCTAGGCTGGACACCTACTATTGAAGAAAATCTGCCAATTCTCACCTTTGGTGCCTATAGCAGCCAAGATTATTTAGAACCCTTAGTTATTAACGATATTACGGAAATAAAAGTCACACCTTATCAACAACAATTACTAGACAAGTTTCAAGTTAAAGCTAGTTTAAGTTTACCGATTATCGTTGAAGAACAAATTTGGGGCTTGTTGGTAGTCAATAATTGTGCTGCTCCTAGACAGTGGCAAGAATTAGAAATTACTTTAATATCTCAAATTACTACAGAAATAGCCTACAGAATACAGAACGTTGTTTCCCAAACACAAAACCAACAAGAACTCATAGCCCAGAAAACAATTACCAAAGTTATCGATAGAATTCTTCACCTTTCATCTATTGATAAAGTATTTCAAATTACAACTCAGGAAGTTAGGCAATTTATTCGCTGCGATCGCGTCTCTTTATACCGCTTCCTTCCTGATTGGAGTGGAGAATTTATTGCCGAATCAGTGGGTAATACTTGGGGAAAATTAGTAGACGCTAATGTCAAAACTGTCTGGGAAGATACACATCTACAAGACACCCAAGGAGGACGTTATGCCAAAGGTGAAACTTTAGCTATTAATGATGTCAATCGGGCAGGTCATTCTCAATGCCACGTTGATATTTTAGACCAGTTTGGCATCAAAGCTTATATTGTCGTGCCTGTATTATCCGGGCAAAAATTATGGGGTTTACTAGCAGCTTATCAACATTCAGGAACCCGTGAGTGGCAACCTTGGGAAATTAACTTTCTCAAAGATATTGGCGCACAATTTGGTGTTGCTATCTCCCATGCAGATAATTTGCAGCAGGCAGCAATCAAAAATAAGCAACTAGCGCAAATACTAGAACAAGAAAAAACTGTATCGAAAATAGCTACCCGCATTCGTAATTTCTCAGCTAAAGAAGATACCGACAGCCTGTTTAGAATCACTACTCAAGAAGTTCGCCAAGCTCTACAATGCGATCGCGTCGCTATTTATCAATTTAATGCTGACTGGGGCGGTGAATTTATTGCTGAATCTGTAATTTCTGGTTTAAATAGGTTTGTTAGTCCAGAAATGAAATTAGCTTGGCACGATACCTATTTGCAAGAAACCAAAGGCGGGAGATATGCTGCAGGCGAAAACTCGATCATTAATGATGTCGAGCAAGTGAGCATTTTAGTCCAGAACGATATTTCCCAGAGTCTGTTTGCTCCTTGTCATCTGGAAATGTATCACCAGTTAGAAATTAAAGGCTTCATCATCGTTCCCATCTTTGTTAGAGAAAAACTCTGGGGCTTATTAGCAGCATATCAACATTCAGCAGTTCGGGAATGGCAGCCTTGGGAAGGAAATTTTTTGCGAGAACTTGGCTGGCAAATTGGCTATGCTATTTCTAAAGCCGATTCTCTAGTCCAAGCGCAAGTACAAAATCAGCAACTCACGCAAATAGTTGAAAAGGAAAAAACCGTAACTAAAATAGCCAACCGCATTTACCAATCCTTAGATGCAGAAAATATCTTGAGAATCACAACTCAAGAAGTGCGTCAAGCTCTACAATGCGATCGCGTGGTTGTCTATGAATTCAATTCGCACTGGGGTGGTGAGTTTATTGCTGAATCTGTAGTTTTTGGTTTGACTAAGTTTGTCACCCCAGAAATGAAATTAACTTGGTACGATACCTGTTTGCAAGAAACCCAGGGTGGTAGATATCAGAAAGGCGAACACTCAGTAGTTAATGATGTATCCAAAGCTGGGTTTAGTGCTTGTCACGTGGAGATGTATGAAGAGCTAGACATTAAAGCCTTCATCATCGTTCCCATCTTCTTTAGAGACAAACTCTGGGGTTTATTAGCAGCTTATCAACAGTCAGCGCCTCGGGAATGGCACAGCTGGGAAATTAACTTTTTAACCCAAGTTGGCTTGCAATTAAGTATAACTAAATCACAAATAGAATACTTCGACCAAGTAAAAGTTAAATCAGAAACACTAGCCCGGATAACCGAGCAAGAAAAAGCTTTTTCAAGGATAGTAGATCGTATTCGTCAATCTTTAGATATGAGGGAAATCTTTGAAACCTCAACTCTAGATCTACGACAATTACTCAAATGCGATCGCACGGTAATCTATCGCTTCAAGCCCGATTGGAGTGGCGAATTTATCGCTGAGTCTGTAGATCGTGGTTGGGTGACTTTAGTAGGCCCCGATAAAAAAACTGTCTGGAAAGATACCAGAGTTCAAGAATGTGCTTACATTGGTAAATATCAAAAAGGTGACATTTTTTACACTAGTGATATTTACACCTCCGGACATTCTCCCTGCCATATTGAAACCCTAGAGAAATATAATGTCCGCGCTTACGCCACATTACCAATATTCTTTGGCGACAAACTTTGGGGATTGCTGGCAGTTTATCAAAACTCCGGGCCTCGTGTATGGGAAGACTCGGAAATTAGCTTGTTAAAGCGTATTACCGATCAGTTAGGGTTAGCACTCAAACAAACTGATTATTTGCAACAAGCCCAAACCCAGTCAACACAATTAGCCGAAGTCGCCGCCAGAGAAAAAGCCGCTAAAGAATTATTACAACAGCGTTCTATTCAACTGCTAACAGCCCTCAGACCCGCACTTAATGGTAACTTGACAGTAAGGGCACCGATTACAGAAGATGAACTCGGTACAATCGCGGATGCTTACAATAATACTCTGCAAGCGTTGCGACAAATCGTCATCCAAGTACAAACAGCCGCTCAACAAGTTGCTCACACTTCCGATACTAGCGAAGCTTCATTAGCTGGACTCACCAACTTAGCCAGTAAACAAACCCAAGAAATGGCTATAGCTTTAAATGATATTCAACAAATGGTTGACTCTACTAAAGCTGTGGTATCTAACGCTGAATTGGTGCAACTAGCAGTTAAACAAGCCAACCAAACCGTTGAGTCTGGGGATAGCGCCATGAACTTAACAGTACATGCTATCCAAGGAATCCGTGAAACTGTAGCCCAAACCAGTAAGAAGATTAAACGCCTGAGTGAATCTTCGCAAAAAATCTCTAAAGTGGTGAACTTAATTAGTAATTTTGCCACTCAAACAAACGTCCTGGCGCTGAACGCAGCGATTGAAGCCACTCGTGCTGGTGAATATGGTAAAGGTTTTGCTGTGGTAGCAGATGAAGTGAGATCTTTATCTCGCCAGTCAGCCGCCGCAACTATCGAAATTGAAAAATTAGTCCAAGAAATTCAAGCAGATACTGGAGAAGTAGCAGTAGCTATGGACATAGGTATCCAACAGGTAGTGGAAGGGACAAATCTAGTCAATGATGCGCGACAAAATTTGAACGCCATTGTCAGCGCCACTGCAGAAATTAGTCAGTTAATTGAGCGCATTACCGCAGCTACCCAAAAACAAATGGATCAGTCTGTGAAGGTAACTACGAGCATGAAAGATGTGGCGCAAATTTCTCACCAAACTGTCGATGAATCTAATGAAATTGCTGTTGTGTTCCAAAAGCTATCAGCAATGGCAAAAGAACTATTAGCAACGGCGAGTAAGTTCAAAGTGAATTAATACCCAGATAACTAGTAATAGTTGCTAATAAAGGGATGAGGGAATGAGGATGATAATACTCAGTATTACTTCTCATAATTCCTGATTCCCTATTCCCTTTAAAACATGAATAATAATCAATTCAACCTGTAGGGGCGGGTTCACAAATATCCTCACGGATAAATAACGATCTCAATAAACCCGCCCCTACTGACCAATTAAACCTGTATGGGCGGGTTAACAGATATCCTCACCAATAAATAACAATCTAAATAAACCCGCCCCTACTAACAAATGACCAATGACCAATGACAAATGACTAATGACTAATAACTAAAAAATATGACTTCAGATAATGATATTCGCGAACAGGGTTACATCTATTTTTTAGCTGAAGCTCCAGAATTACTGCAAACTATTGAAGAAGAATTGTTTAGTTTGTCAGAGGATTTTAGTACAGCTAAAGTGCATAATTTAATGCGCTCTACCCATACAATTAAAGGTGGAGCCGCTAATGTTGGGCTAGAGATAATTAGCTCTATTGCTCATTCTTTAGAAGATGTATTTAATGCTTTACATAACCCTAGTGTTGTTGTTGACGATCGCCTACAATCACTGATACTACAAGCTTATGAATGCTTGCGGTTAGCACTCACCGCAGAACTAACAGGTAGTACGGTGAATGGTGAAGAGATCCTGCAAAGAGCGGCTGCGGTTTTTGCTCAGGTGCAAGAAAAACTGGGTGATGCTTTTGGTGGTGAAGCTTATATCCCAACTTCGGAAGAATTGGGTTTTGATATTGTCCAATCTATTTTTGAAGTTGGAGTACAGCAAAGAATAGAAAGTATTGCTGATGGACTGAAGAATATAATAGAGCCAACTCAATTGGCTGAGTTATTAACTTCCGAAGCGGAAGTCTTTATTGGTTTAAGTGAGTCTTTAAATTTACCTGGCTTTGGAGCGATCGCGCACACAATTCTTGCAGCCATTCAAGCTCAACCTAATCAAGTACATGAAATTGCGGAAGTTGCTCTGAGTAATTTGCAACAAGCTCAAGCTTCTGTATTCGCAGGCGATCGCACTTCTGGCGGCGAACCTTCACCAGAATTGCTGCGTTTCACACAAATAGTTACAGATGAATTATCCCCAGAACCAAAAGATTCTGAGATTCCTCTGGTTTTAGACAATGAACTTCAGGCATTATATAAATTTTTAACTACATCTAGTGATAGCCAACCACAGGTACTTAATCCGGCTAAAGCGGAGTTTTATCTCAAGATAGTTCGGTTTATTCTTGGCTGGTTTAATCACCATCGTCAAATTAACAAAGAAAACCTCAATTTGGCGCTCATGGTAGCAGCTAACGGTGAAGATACTGTTAGTTATATTGAAACTTGGTTTAAGGAATTTTTAGAATTTGTCCAAGTAGCAGCAGATAGCCCAAGCTTGCGTTTATATCGCCAAGGCGTCATTTTGACAATCATTGTAGCTGTTGTCAAATTTTATTATACAAATGAGCCGACTAATCAAGATGTCTTTGTCGTTCAAGTACTGCAACAAAAAATTAAAGAACTAGCTCAAGAATATAAAAACTTTCCGCCAATTACAGAAGCAGAAAAAAATTGGACAGAGCATCCTCAATTACAACAATTATTAGTTTTCCAAGAACATGTTTTAGATGATGCTAATTATCTATTAGAGTCAATTTGGGGAGGAGAAACTAACGATGATCATATCCATCAGATTGCAGAACCTCAAGCGATCGCAGAAAATACAGAATCATTAACTATTAGCGAGCCGACGTTAACAGATATTGCTAGTACACCTAATATCGCAATTGCTGAATCAGCTATTCAAAACAACGAGCAAATTACAGAACAGTTATCATCTTCTTCGGGAAAAAATGCTCGGACTGCTTCATTTGTGCGTGTAGAAACAGAAGGATTACACCGTCTGAACTACCTAGCAGGTGAACTACTGATTAAGCAAAAACAGCGCATGTTATATGATGAACAACTTAAAGGCATCATTGAGCAATTAAACGACAGACTCAATAAACAACAAACGATTTTAAATCAGTTAAATGATTTACCCCTGCAAACCCAGAGTCATGCTTTACAGCAGAACCAAAATTTTGCATCTGTAAAATTTGACTCTTTAGAAATGGATGGATATACAGAATTTCAAACAAAGTTACATGAAGCTGTAGCTGAAAGTTTGCAAATCCAAGAAATCATTGAATCCCTAGATTTATCCTTAACACAAGCGATTCAGCTAAGTGATAAAAAACAGCGATTAACCCTGAATATTATTGATAATTTAGTCGCAGCTAGGATGACTCCTTTAGGAAACATCCTCAATCGTTTTCCGCCGATGCTGAAAAAAATGGCGAGCGTTCATGCCAAACTTGTGGAATTGCAACTTTTCGGTACTGATGTACTGGTAGATAAAGCGATCGCCGAAAAAGTCTATGAACCTCTGCTACATTTAGTCCGGAATGCTTTCGATCATGGAATTGAAACGCCGCAAGTTCGTCAATCGCTAGGGAAGCCAGAACAAGCTGTAATTGAAATTCGTGCTTATAACCAAGGTAGCCAAACTATTATTGAAGTGCGCGATGATGGACAAGGTTTGAATTTAGAAAAAATTCGCAAAAAAGCCATTGAACAAAATCTGATTTCAGCAGAAGAATCAGTTAGAGGTAATAATTATCAAGCCACAGAAGCGAAACTTTTAGAGTTAATGTTTTCCCCAGGATTTACCACTACCGATAAAGTCAGTGAAATTTCTGGACGCGGTATGGGCTTAGATATTGTCCGTTCGCAAATCCAAGCGCTCAATGGTTCTTTATCTGTAAAATCCTTGCCTAATCAAGGTACAACATTTATACTCAAGATTCCTTTTTCTATGACTACTGACAAATTAATGCTAGTCCAAGCAGGTGGTTTTGTTTACGCCTTGTTATTGGATAATTTGGAAAAAATATTAGTGCCCTCAGAACAGCAAATTAAACAATTTAAGGGCAAGAAAGTATTATACTATCAAATTGATGAAGATGAACGGATAGTCAGCCTTCGCCATATTTCTGAGTTAATGGATTATAACGGTTCATCTTTCAATTGCATTAGTTATAATAATCAACTCTCTGCCCATGAAACAGGAATTATGAAAAATCCTGTGTTATTACTACGGCGCAATCAAGAAATTTTTGGTTTAGAAGTCGATCAAATTATTGGCGAACAAGAATTAGTAATTAGGCCTTTAGGAAGTGCGATCGCTCCTCCAAGATATATTTATGGTTGTAGTAATTTAGCTAGTGGTAATCTCATCTTAGTTATCGATCCTATGCTGTTGCTATATTATGAGGAGATGCAAGCCACACTTGAAACATCTGTAATATCAGCAGATTATGCCACAAATCAACCAGCTTTAAATGCTTCAGGCGTAATATCTAACTCTACACCACTACTGGCTCCGGCTAATTCTACAAATAAAACTTCCAGCCAGCAAAGTCACTCTTCATCCGCAAATCAAAATTCATCTAAAGTGCTGTTAGTTGTAGATGATGCTCTGAGTTTGCGTCAAACTTTGTCGCTAACATTACAGAAGCATGGCTATCAAGTATTACAAGCACAAAATGGTGTAGAAGCCCTAGAAAAATTGCAGGCTTATCCAGAAATTAAAGTAGTAGTTTCTGACTTAGAAATGCCCAGGATGAACGGTTTTGAACTGTTATCTCATGTACGTAAAAGCTCAAATTTGGCAGATAAGCCTGTAGTAATCCTGACTTCTCGGAGTGCGGACAAACATCGCCAACTGGCTGAATCTTTAGGCGCAACAGCTTATTTAACTAAGCCATATTTAGAAGATAAATTAGTCACGACAATTGGGGATTTGGTTCAAGAAGAAAGTCAGGAATCTACTAATTTGGTGATGATTCATTAATCTATAAATCATCGAGAAAGGGAATAGGGAATAGGGAACAGGGAACAGGGAAAACTGTTCCCTCTTTAATGATGAACTGTAGGGTGGGTAATCAATACCCGCCCTATTTTACGTAAATGAGTACGCGCTTGGGGGCATGGCAGTGCCAGTGCCCCTACAATCAACGATCGTTTCTACCTCACCAACTGGCAATCTGCTTTAAATTAACGTTGAGGTGCGCCTTCACCAAACTTAATTACAAGTGCGATCGCAATACTCACTAGCGTAATTAATACCATACTCAAAGCGGAACCAAAACCCCAATTTTGAGTAGCACCAAGAAACTGGTTATAGACTAATCTCGCTGCTGTCATGCTAGAAGCACCACCTAGTAATTCTGGGTTGACAAAATCGCCTAAAGCGGTAATAAAAACAAGCATTGAACCTGCAGTTAATCCTGGTAGAGTTTGTGGTATTGTAACTCGCCAAAAAGCTTGTGTAGGATTTGCGCCTAAATCGGCTGCTGCTTCTAGTAAACGTATATCTAACTTTTCTAGAGAAGCATATAAAATTAATACCATGTAAGGCAATAAGCTATAAGTCATAGCAATTAATACAGCCGGAGTATGGTTGAGTAATTCTAAAGGTTGCAAATGTAAAGTTTTTAATAAAGTATTTAATAAACCAGTTGGACGGAGAATGCTAATCCAAGCATAGGAACGTAGTAAAGAAGAAGTCCATAAGGGTAAAATAAAGACTAATAATAATAAATTACGCCAGCGTTTAGGAACAATTTGTGCAATCCAGTAAGCAACAGGAAAACTGAGAATTAAACAAATAATTGTTGTCGTAATTGATAAACCAAGGGAACGCAAAATTACGTGTAAATAAAGTGTATCAAATATCCGTATATAGTTTTCTATGCCACTAGGATTTACTAAATCTCCAGGGCGAATATTGGGTACTAAGCTTAATTGAAAAATGATTAATGTGGGTAGTACCAGCAAGAGTACTAACCAAATGCCTGATGGTACAAGTAATATTAAAGGTTGCAGCCAAGAGAGATTTAGATACTTATGCTTGCCAATTTTATGAATATTATTGACTGAGTTTAATTGATTTTCGGAAGTATGATTATGCATAATATTTTTAATAATTAAAACTCAAAAATTTTAACTACTAGTTAATTGCGTCCAATAGCGATCGTAAATTTCATCAAATTTTCCTACAGGCTTAATTCTTTCGCATTTCTCTAGAATTGACTCTGGTGGAAATAAACTCGTATTTTGCTGTAAGCTGATAGGTAATTGCTCAAACCCAGCCAGATTAGGCGTAGCAATATTTAGACGTTGGCTAATTTGGGCTGCTACTTCTGGCTGTAAAATAAAGTTTATCCAAGCATAGGCTCCATCTGGGTTAATAGCTGTTTTGGGAATTACGATTGTATCAGTCCATAATGAAGAACCACTCCGAGGAATTACATACTTTAATTTCGGATTTTCTTTGGTAACTCGGATAGCATCAGCCGAGTAACACATAGCTAATAATAAATCTCCTGCGAGGATTTGATTTTGCCAAGCTTCGGTATCAAATGCGGTGATATTGGGTTTAAGTGCTTTCAATTTTTCGTAAGCTTGTTTCACTTCATTTTCATTTTGCGAATTGTAGGAGTAACCCAGCATCCGCAAAACTGCACCCATGACTTCACGCACATCATTGAGCAAAGTCATGCGTTTTTTAAGTTTGTCTTGATTTTGCCAAAGATAATCCCAATCTTCTGGTGCTTCTAGGACTTCAGAATTATAAACTAAACCTGTTGTACCCCAATTAAAAGGAATACTATAGCGGTTTTTCTGGTCATAAGTAGGATTTTGAAACCGGGGAGATAAATTTTCTAAGCCGATGAGGCGATCGCGATCTATTTCTGTTAATAAATCTTTTTCTACCATCTTTTGTACCATATAGTCAGATGGATAGATAATGCTGTAATTACCACCACCTCCAGCTTGTAATTTAGCTAGCATGACATCATTAGATTCATAGACATCTGCTAGAATTTTCATTCCGGTTTGGGTACTAAAAGCTTTGAGTAATTGATTATCAGTATATTGCGTCCAGGTATATATATAAAGTTGGTCGCGTTGTCCTGAGGTTTTAGCACTAGCGCGAACATCTGCTAGTCGCCAACCACATCCAGCTAAAGATAAGCTAGAAAGTGCTGTGATTTGTTGGATAAATTTGCGTCTGTTTGTCATTTGTCAATGGTCAATGGTCAATGGTCAATGGTCAATGGTCAATGGTCAATGGTCAATGGTCAATGGTCAATGGTCAATGGTGGTAATGTAAACTTTAATTATTGCCTCTGGATTTTGGACTATTGACTTTGGACTATTGACTTTGGACTATTGACTCTGGACTATTGACTTTAAACTCTGATTAATTATTTTCTGAAACTTGCCCGATAGATTTAAGATATGCATTTAATTGTGGTGCTAATTCGTTAATCATTAATTTGAGTGTATTTACCTGTTCAATTGTTAACAGATTACGAGTATAAGCTCGTCTGAGCCAATGTTGGGTTTCGTTTAACGAACCTCTGGCCATTTTGACAAATCTTCTATTGTCTTGATAACTTCCTCTACCTACACCTTCTGCTATATTTGCGCCAATACTATCTGCTGCGCGCACAATCTGGTTACCAATCGTATTCTTGGCAAATAAATTCCATTGAGCAACTATTTTCCAAATAGTATCTGCTAGTTTTTCTGCTAATTGATAAACCCGTAATTCTTGAAAATATTTACTAGACATCCTATCAACCATTGACCCTGGACTATTGACTATTGACCCTGGACTATTGACTATTGACTATTGACAAATCGCCAAACAATCATTTTCCGCCCACCAAGCATAAATTGGTGTATTGGGGTCAGGTAAGCTACCAAAGGTGTTAGGTTGTAAGACATTAATACTAATGCCGTTGAGCAATTCCACGACGTAATTAACATGGGTACCTAAATACATAATGTTAATTAATCGCCCCTCAAAGCAGTTATGGGGGAAATTAGGTGGATAAAGTGAAAGTTGAATTTTTTCGGGACGGACGCTGACAACTACTGGCTGGGTGATTTCTGTAGGCGTTTCTTCGCGACGACTAACAACAATTGTCAGTCCTGTTTTAGTCTCGATTTGAATTGTAGAAGCTTCTACGCCAATAATTTCACCGCTAAATAAATTAGTATCGCCAATAAAATCAGCGACAAAAGATGTCCGAGGAAATTCGTAGATTTGGCTGGGAGTCCCAATTTGCTCTATTTTCCCTTGATTGATCACAGCGATGCGATCGCTCAATGATAAGGCTTCTTCTTGGTCGTGGGTGACCATAATAAAGGTTAATTGCAATTCTTTATGGAGATTGATTAACTCCACTTGCATTTCTTTACGTAGCTTTAAATCTAATGCTCCCAGGGGTTCATCGAGTAACAGCACTGAGGGACGGTTGACTAAAGCTCTCGCTAAAGCTACTCTCTGCTGTTGTCCTCCAGAAAGTTGATTAGGAAAGCGCGATCGCAAACTTTCCATTTTCACCAGTTTTAAAGCCTCTTTAACTCGGCGCTCGATTTCTGGTTTGCGCAATTTTTTCAAGCGCAGTCCAAAAGCGATGTTATCCCACACATTTAAGTGATTGAATAATGCATAGCTTTGAAATACAGTATTGACAGGTCGGCGGTAAGGCGGGACATTAGTCATAAACTGACCTTGAATCAATACCCTACCTGCGTCCGCTTCTTCAAATCCAGCAATTAAACGTAATAATGTGGTCTTGCCACAACCGGAAGGGCCTAAGATACTAAAAAATTCTCCTTGCCTAACGTCCAAGTCTACGCCATTAACAGCCGGTTCTTGGTTAAAAAACTTGAACACGTTACGCAGCTCAACATCTAGCGGCTGCAAAGCCATCATTTCCCCCCGATCCTGCGTCACAGTTTGAGCCATAATCCTCAGTAGAATGCCGTGAGCCTACGCGATCGTGCCACATTCAGGTAGTCTATTAACCAGCTGACCTCTGGCACTTTGGTTCATTGTATCCGTCAAAAACTATTGATTGGGAAGATGTTCTCGGAATTATTTGCCGATTCATACTGAGTACCGTGCTAGAGGATTGTGTATATCAATTAATACTAAATTTCTCAATCTTGGTTATCGTATTTTTTTATGGCTTTATCGTACATTCAAGGGTTTAATACCCACACTTCTTGTAGGTCTCAGCACGGCGCAGTCAACCGTCAACAGTCAACAGTCAACAGTCAACCGTCAACAGTCAACAGTCAACCGTCAACAGTCAACAGATAATTGACTAATCAACCATCATTGTTGTTGATACTCATCTTTGAGCGATCGCAATAGATCGCTGGTTAAAGAATCAACAAAATTGTATAAATTATATTAATTTTGCAGTCATTACTCATGCTATGGCCCTAATAGAACCTACTCCTCTGGGAAGACCAAAAAATACCCGTACTGTTGGCAAAAGTTTTCAGCCAACATTCCTGATTATATTTACGCTGTTAATGACAAGTGCCATAGGTGCGCGGTTGGCATACTTACAAATAGTTGAAGGTGCAAATCATCGTAAACGCGCTGAATCTAACCGTATTAGAATGATCCCCAAACAGCCAGAAAGGGGTAATATTTTTGACCGTAATGGTAAACTTTTAGCTAGTACTCGCTATCCGCGATCGGTATATTTGTGGCCGATGGCTCATACCAAGCCTTCCTGGCCTGTTGTCGGGGCGCGTCTCTCCCAAATTCTCGATATTCCTCAGTCGGAAATTGAAAAACAGCTAGTAACAGCCGGGAGAAACTCTTCATCGTTGATTAGGATTGCACGGGATGTCAATGAAGCGGAAATTACTGCCTTAAAAGAGTATCAGAGCGAACTCACAGATGTAGAAATTCATCTCGACGCTGTGCGTTATTATCCTCACGGCAGACCAATGGCTCATGTACTTGGCTATACTCGCGAACTGACTGCCGAGCAGTTAAAAAAGAAGCGCCAAGAAGGCTATCGCTTGGGAGATGTGATTGGTCAGATGGGGGTAGAAAAAGCCTATGAGAAGCAACTTAGAGGTGAATGGGGCGGTCAACAAGTAGAGGTGGATGGTGCTGGTAGACCGCTCAGGGTTTTGGGGGAGAAACAAGCTAAAGCTGGTAACGATTTGCACTTAACCATTGATTTGGAAATGCAAAAAACAGCAGAAAAAGCCTTAGGTACCCGCAATGGCGCGATAGTTGCCCTCAATCCCAAAAATGGTGCGGTTTTGGCACTGGTATCTCATCCTACCTTCGATCCCAATATTTTCTCTAAGCAGAAACTCTCGCAAAAAGACTGGGACACTGTTCAAGGCGAAGAACATCCTTTGGTGAATCGTGCCTTAAGTGTCTTTCCTCCTGCTAGTACCTTTAAAATTGTTACTACAACTGCTGGTTTAGAATCGGGTAAATTTTCTCCTAGTACCGTGCTGCAAACCTACGGTTCCTTAACGGTTGGTGGTACTACTTTTGGTGAATGGAACCACGCCGGATTCGGGCCTTTAGGCTTTGTTGGTGCATTACAGTGGAGTAGCGATACATTCTTTTATCAAATTGGTAGGGGAGTTGGCGGCCCGACTTTGATTGAGTGGACGCGCAAGTATGGATTTGGGGAAAAAACCGGCTTTGAGTTTGTTTCTGAAGAAGCGAAAGGTTTAGTTCCCGATGAGACATGGAAGCAGAAAGTATGGAAAATGCCCTGGACTGTAGGCGACAGTATTAATATGTCCATTGGTCAAGGTGCTTTACAAACCACGCCGCTACAAGTAGCAATTATGTTTGCTGTACCTGCTAATGGTGGCGATCGCGTCCAGCCCCATTTACTTAAAGATAATGAAGATGCAAAAAGCTGGCGTTCATCGTTAAATATGAAACCGTCAACCATTAAGGTACTGCAGGAAGGACTGCGAAAAGTTATATCTGAAGGTACAGGTAAAGCTTTAAATACACCCACAATTCCCCCAGTAGCAGGTAAAAGCGGTACAGCGGAAGCCTGGAAACGCGGTGTCAAGCAAAATCACGCTTGGTTTGGTGCTTACGCGCCAGCCGATAAACCAGAGGTATTAATAGTAGCCTTCGCCGAACATTCTGGAGGCGGTGGCGGTAGTGTCGCTGCGCCGATGATTAAGGAAATTATGGAAGAGTATTTTCACCGGAAATACCCCGGTAAGTATCAAAAGCCAGAAGCGAAGAAGTAAGGGGGCAGGGGGCAGGGGGACAAAATCAATTCAAAATTCAAAATTCAAAATTCAAAATTAAGAATTAAGAATTCTATTTAACTTTTGCCCAATGCCCAATGCCCAATGACAAATGACAAATGACAAATGACCAGATTAGTAAAGATTATGTGATGATGTTGTAAGTGTGTAAAGAATTAATAACAGAGCAGTCAGGAAGCGGTTAGGAATGGATTATCGGGATGCTGGGGTTGATGTTGAGGCTGGGCGAGCCTTTGTAGACCAAATTCGCAATTTGGTTCACAGTACTTTTAGAAAGGAAGTACTTGGTGGATTGGGCGGTTTTGGTGGTTGCTTCCAGCTTCCTAGTGGTTATCAGGAACCTGTGTTGGTTTCTGGTACTGATGGTGTCGGTACAAAGCTGAAAATCGCTCAAGTTCTCAATCGTCACGATACTGTAGGTATTGATTTGGTGGCGATGTGTGTGAACGATGTGCTGACTTCTGGGGCGGAACCGTTGTTTTTTTTGGACTATTTAGCCACAGGGAAGCTGGAGAAGGAACAATTAACTGAGGTTGTGGCGGGTATAGCCTCTGGATGTAAGCAAGCTGGTTGTGCTTTGCTGGGTGGAGAAACAGCAGAAATGCCCGGTTTTTACCAAGTGGGCGAGTATGATTTGGCAGGATTCTGTGTGGGAATCGTAGAAAAAAGCCAAATGTTAGATGGTTCTCAGGTAAAAGTCGGAGATATTGCGATCGCACTTGCTAGTTCTGGTGTCCATAGTAATGGCTTAAGTTTAGTTCGTAAGGTTGTTAGCGATGGCGGATTTGCTTGGGATCAACGTCCAGAATTATTAGGCGGGCAAACTATCGCCGAAACTTTTCTCAACCCTACCAGAATTTACGTCAAACCCGTACTCGCTGCACGTAAAGCAGGTTTAGAAATTCACGGGATGGCGCATATTACAGGTGGCGGTTTACCAGAAAATTTACCCAGATGTTTGGGCACAAATCAAGCAATTAAAATTAACCCTAATAGTTGGCAAATTCCGCCGATTTTTCAGTGGCTAGCCCAAGCAGGTAATGTAAATCCTGAGGCTATGTACAATACTTTTAATATGGGTATTGGTTTTGTACTTTTAGTACCTCCAACGCAAGTAGAACAAACAATTAACTACTTTCAATCAGAAGAAATACCTGCTTTTGCCATTGGTGAAGTAATTACTGGCGATAATTCATTAGTGGGATTACTTTGATAAATCAAAAAATTGATGCAGGTTATGCATAAATATTGAGGCTAGTCAATAGCTGGTATTTTGCTAACAATAGATGATGTTTCCTAACAAATGCTAATATAGTGGTATGGCTTACGTACCACTACGAAAAGCGGTTAAAGCGCTGGGATTACACCCAAATACTTTAAGGAAATACGCCGACAATGGGAAAATCGAGAGCATCAAAAACGAAGCAGGACAAAGGCTCTTTAACGTCGAGTCCTACCTTCGCGGTGCAACAGATCGCTCCCTTGTTTGCTACTGCCGAGTCAGTTCAACCAAGCAACGAGACGACCTTGGCAGGCAAATTGCCTACATGCAATCACTCTACCCGGAAGCCGAAATCATCAAAGATATCGGCAGTGGAATCAACTTCAAACGTAAAGGACTGCAAACCTTACTGGACAGCGAATTAGGTCAAAATCGGTACGTCAAATGTTGACACTATCTCATTACCGTTTTAAGCAATTTCTAAAACACAAAGCTTTTGAAAATAACAAATTGGTAATAGATGTTAATGAGGCGTATACATCCAAAACAGTTAGCTGGACTGGTGAAATAATCCACAATCTTGGTGGAGGTAAATTCATTAAGTCACTAACTGACGGGCGAGTTATGCCGAGGGATCTAAATGGTGCGCGAGGGATTTTCCTTCGTGCATTGGTTGATACGCCTTCACTACGTGAGTGTATTTGTTAATGAATGTTAGCAAAAAAGTATCGGTGCTAAAAAATACATAATTTGTCGAGGCGGTGTTCTGAGATATTCACTCTCAAACAAGTTCTGTAGATGAAACCCGCCTATACAAATGTCTCCAGAGGAAAAGTTTCTCAACCATTGACTATTGACAATTGACTATTGACTAACTCGATGGCAGTAATTGTTACCTATTCTGATTGATTCAATTGAAAATACTCATCGCCGTCAGTGTTGAGATTTGCTAACGTAGTCTTAATATATTGAAAACTTTGCGGTCAAAGTCAAAAAAATCACTAAAACACTAATTCAAAGTGTTGGGTGTTTATTATCTAAAAATGTGTGGCGTGTTCTTGTGTGATTAACAATGTATTTTTATCTTAGAGGGGGTTATGGTTGTAAATTTAGCTCGGACTTCTGCTTCCACGGAAATTTTACAGCAAGTATTCCAGAATATTGATGCTCAAAGTTGTCCGAGGTTATTTAACTTTCACATGCATACTGTCTATTCTGATGGCAAATTGCAGCCCAATATATTGATGGAGCAAGCGATCGCTATCGGATTAAAAGGACTAGCAATTACCGATCATCATACTATTGGCGGCTATCAAGCAGCAAAGGCTTGGTTAGAAGACTGGAAGTGGAATCATCCTCACAGCAGCATTCCTGAATTATGGAGTGGAGTAGAGATTGACGCCGAACTTTTGGATGCTAAAGTGCATATTTTGGCTTATTCATTCCAAATAGAACACAGCAGCATGAAACCTTATTTACAAAGGAGAATTACTACAGGTAAAGAATATCAAGCAAATAACGTCATTGATGCAATTCATGAAGCTGGGGGATTAGCGGTACTGGCGCATCCAGCACGTTACAAGCGATCGCATTTTGATTTAATTCCTGCTGCTGCTGCACTAGAAATTGATGGTGTAGAAAGTTTCTACGCTTACGCTAATCCAAACCCTTGGAAACCCAGTGATTTGGAATCAGAACAAGCACAGCAATTGGCTGGAGTATATGGTCTTTTCAATACCTGTGGTACTGATACTCATGGTCTAAGCATACTTCAGCGTTTATAGTTTTTGGGCATTGGGCATTGGGCATTGAAACAATTTTGGATTTTGGATTTTGGATTTTAGATTTAGATTAGAATCCACGCATCGCAAATCTAAAATCTAAAATTCTTTGTCCTTATTACCCTAATTACCCTAATCTCTCATTTCAAGACAAATAAAATCTTGACAATAAAAACCCGAAAATAAAGCAGGCTAAGGCAATCGCTATTGCTAATAATATCGGCACGCTGGGGCGCTCTGTTGGTAGTTCCATCAGTATCCGCACTGAACTGAGATCGGTTTGGCAATTAGGGCAAATATTACCTTCAATATCAGTGCGATCGCATACTGGACAAGTTAATTTAGGATTCAATTCTCAACCCCTCCCATAAAACCAAAATCATTTCATTGACAATCGCTTCTTTTGGTACATCATCCACAAAAGTACTGGCGAGGGGAAGACTCTCAATTACAGACAGAAAAAATCCGGCTAGCAGTTGGGGACGTACTTGTCGAATTTCGCCTCGCTGTTGTGCTTGGGTAAATATTTGACAAATAGGTTCAAATATGCAATTGGAAGAGCAAGCGGTTAATCTCGCTGTATTTTCTGCATCCAATAAAGGCATATCTGTATGTACCATGCTTAAAAAGTGGATGGGAGGCTGAGACAGGAACCATCTAGCAATTGCATGGAGTTGCGATCGCAAATTCTCTTCATTTTTCCCAATAACTTGCTCGATACCTAAACGATGACGTTCAAACATCCGTTCGTTGACGGAGACAAACAGCTGCTCTTTACTAGGAAAATGATAATACAAAGAAGCCTGGCGAATTCCTACTGCATCAGCAATTTCCCTCATTGTCACTGTATTATAGCCCCGGCTGCGGAATAGCTCTTCTGCTTGCTCAAGAATTCTTTCTCTACCACCAGATGAGACTTGTTTTGGAGAGTTGCGATCGTCTGGCACTCTCAAACCTACCTAACGTTTAGTAGTCAACTTTCAAATATTATATTACACTGGCAAATAATCTGCTTATTTGTGAACCTAAATCAGTAGATTTATCGTCTAGTGCATAAATAACCTGATCTAGCAATTTTGAGAGTAAAGTATTTAAAAATACAACAACCAGCTATTGATAATTGCTCCCGTTCTTCCGCCCAAAATCTGCTGAGAACGATTGCTGAAATGGGAAAAATATTCCGAAAAAAGGCTCATTTATAGCCATGATTTCACACCAGTAATTCATGATGAAGAGTTAATTCTGTAACCAATGAACCAATTATCGAATTCACCAGAATCATCTACTATTTCCCGCCGCACACTGCTTAAGTGGTTCGGTATTGGTAGTATCGCTGGAGTAACTGGATACTCTCGTTTCAGTAAACCACAACCAACGGTTTTTCAAAGAGAAACCCTACAACTACCCAGGATGTTAAGTCAAAATAAATCTGTAGTAGTTATCGGGGCTGGATTAGCAGGTTTAGCTTGCGCTTATGAGTTGAGTCAAAGGGGATTTGCGGTAACACTGTTAGAAAAATCTCCGCAACTTGGTGGTAAAATTGCTAGTTGGCAAATTGAAGCCGTAGGTGAAACCTTTATGATGGAACACGGGTTCCACGGCTTTTTTCCGCAGTACTATAACTTGAATGGTTTAGTTAGCGAACTGGGGATAAAAGATAATTTTCAATCATTAAATTTTTATGCGGTTGTGTACCGCGATCGCAAATATCAACCGGAGATATTTCGCCCTAGTAGTTCCGCCTTTCCTTGGAATATTGTAGATTTAGCGATCGCCTCGCCCAATCGCTTACAATGGGGTATTAATTTAATTAACTTAAAACACTTACAAGTCTTTCAAGCAATTACTGGATTTCAACGAGAAAGAAATTACCAACGCTTCGATAATATTTCTGTTGCCGATTGGGTAGCAACGGAATTTCCTAGAGGTTTATATGATTTATATTTCCTCCCATTTGCGAAATCGAGTTTGAATGCACCAGATATGATGAGTGTGGGGGAATTGATGCAATTCTTCCATTTTTATTTTTTTGGTAATCCAGAAGGATTGGCTTTTAATGGTACTAAAGATGATATGGGGACGAGTTTAGTCCAACCAATCGCCAAATCAATTTTGCATAATGGCGGTAAAATTATTACCGATGCAACTGTGAGTGAAATTCTTGCCCAAGAAAATGAGATTGACTCGCTCAAATATTTTGTTGGTAGTAATAAAAATAATGTGCCTTTTTGGGTAAAGCGTAACTCAGTTGTGACTGATAAAGAAATTGAATATTTTGGCGCTGCTGATGAAGTATTCGCCGCATCACAGGAAAGCGAAACAGCAATTTCTCTTACTTGTACCCATCAAGGTTGTACTGTGAAAAAAGCCGATGATGGAAAATTCCATTGTCCTTGTCATGGTGCAGTATTTGCGGCTGATGGGAAAGTGTTAAAAGGGCCTGCAAAACGAGATTTAGCTAAGTTTAAAATAGCTAAACGCCAAGATGAGGAAGTACAATTAGTAGCAGCTAATCAAGAATCATCATCACCCCAGACAATCGCCGCAGATTATTTTGTATTTGCAACTGACGTACCGGGAGTAAAGCAACTATTTAAACAGATTAAAGGTGAAGTAGATCAAAAAGTGCGATCGCAAGTAACAGCTTTAGATATTGCCGATCCCTTTGCTGTCTGTCGCTTTTGGTTTAACCGTGATTTTCAGTGGGAACAAAGTAATTTTACTTCCTTATCAGGTTACCAGCTAACTGATAGCATAACTCTTTATCATCGCATTCAAGAACAATTCATTGATTGGGCACAACGCACAGGTGGTAGTGTCGTAGAATTACACGCCTATTGTTATAAAGAAAAAGAATTTCCCACCCAAGAAGCTTTATTAGCGAAATTTGAGGAAGAACTGTATGAAATTGTCCCCGAATTAAAGCAAGCAGAGATATTACATCGGGAATTAGTAAATCAACATAACTTTTCTGGCTACCCGCCAAACAGTTATGCACAACGCCCAGAAACTAGCACTGATATTCCTAATTTAATTTTTGCTGGCGATTGGGTAAAAATGCCCTTTCCTTGTGGGTTAATGGAACGAGCCGTTAGCAGTGGCTTATTAGCCGCCAATGAGATTTTATCTCGTGAGGGTTTGCAGAAGCGATCGCTTTTCTCGGTGAATCCTGAAGGAATGTTACAAATTTAATTATTAAAGCCTCTCTTCCACGTTTCCAGGAGAGGGCTTTAAAATCACAAAATAAATCTAAATTCTTAGTAGGGTGTGTTATGCCGTAGGCTAACGCACCTTAAATATTTAATGGTATGTTGGTGCGTTTACTCCGTGAGACAACACACCATACAATTTGGTTATTTTGCAGAGTTTAAACCAATTACACCAATCACAATTAAAAAGATAGATACCAGCTTAACGGTAGTAATAGATTCACGGAACCAAAAAATACCAATCAGAGCAATTAGCGTAGTTCCTAAACCAGCCCAAAAAGAATAAGCTACGCTAACTTCAATTGTTTTTAGGGAAAGTGTTAAAAAAGTCAAACAAAGTCCGTAAAAGACAAATATAAATACTGTCGGCAATCCTTGAGTAAATCCTTGTGACAACTTCATACAAGTTGTACCTAAAACCTCAAATATTACCGCAGCAACTAAGTAAACCCAACTGATGAGCATTTTGATGATAAATAATTGAATTTTTAATTTTCTCTAAGCGAACAATAAAAATCAATAAGTATTTGTAGGGTGAGCATTGCTTATCTACTTAAACAAACGACTAAATTATAAGTGAAGTGAGTAATAAATTTATTCAGCCTTAAGTATGTTGATTATGAATAATTTTTCGTCTTTAAGAGAGAGATTGATGTTCAGGAAAATCATTTATGCGCGTTCATCATCTCAATTGCGGTTGTATGTGCCCCATAGGGGGAGCATTATTTGACGGTTTTAGTCGCGGATTAACAGCGCATCTCGTTTGTCACTGTTTGTTGATTGAGACAAATCAGGGGTTAGTGCTGGTAGATACAGGCTTTGGTAAGCAGGATATTAAAGCGCCCTTATCCAGACTCAGCCCTTTCTTTATGAATTTGAATCGTATTCAATTTGAACAAAAATATACGGCTGTTGCAGCGATTGAAAAACTTGGCTTTAACCCCCGCGATGTGCGTCACATAGTCTTGACACACCTCGATTTCGATCATGCAGGGGGTTTGGAAGATTTTCCAGAGGCGACAGTTCATGTCATGTTGAGTGAGAAACAAGCAGCACAGCAACGCCAAGGTTTTATTTCTTCACAACGTTATCGTCCCGGACAGTGGGATGATGTGAAACATTGGAAGTATTATTCTGCAGGTGGTGAACCCTGGTTTGGCTTTGCAGCAGTACGTAACTTGGAAGGATTACCGCCAGAAATCCTACTGATTCCGCTTTTGGGTCATACTAAAGGTCATGCAGGTATAGCTGTTCAAACATCTGATGGTTGGCTGCTACATGCAGGTGATGCTTACTTTTACCGCGATGAAATGGACTCTGTTCAGTTTAATTGTACGCCAGGTTTACGCGCTTACCAATGGTTGATGGAAGTAGACCGTCAAGCGCGACTTGAAAATCAAAATAAATTGCGCAGGTTACGCCAGAATTACAGTAATGATGTGCGATTATTTTGCAGCCATGATGCAATTGAGTTACAAAATTTTGCTGCTGAAAATAATGTGCCATCCCATAGCACGCCTCAATGATTGGTGAAATTTTGATTTTGAAAAAAGAATGCGAGAGATTGTAGGGGCATCGGCAATGCCGTGCCCTCTAGAATATATTGATGCGATCGCCAACATTATTTAAATTGGTATAATAATTTATTTTCTCTCTGCTTACATACAGTTTTTATTATTAAGATTTTTGACATAAAAAGCCTACAAAAATAAGCTAACAATAATTTGTAGGTGGTTGTTTAGGGATTTAATTGTCAGATTCTTACAGTAAGATAGATTTTTATTGAATGTCTGTATGCTGTTATTTTTTGGTGATGATTAAGGTTGGCTAATTTAAGCACCGATTTAAAAACTAGATAACTAGTACCTAATGGTTGGAAAAAGACAAATTTTTGATCGCAATTACGCAAAATTTTGGCAGTGAATTATAAATCCATATGTTCTTGTAATTTCTTATAGCGTTTGTGATTCATCAACCATTGTTGACATACTTGTGTAACTAATTTTTTTTCCTCTTCAGTCCACAATTCTTCTGCTTTTCCAGCAGCTAATATTTTCGCAGCTTTTGCTGCTTTGTCGTGTCTCACACCATATTTGACAAAATCTGTGTGAAATATCTTCTCTTTCTCCTCTTTTGAAACTTTAAAGTTGTATTGCATAATTTCACTAGGCTAAGGAACAAGGAACACAACTCAATCTTTACAAAGCTTAATGTTGATTAACTTCTCTCCAAAGTGTGATGATGCGATGCGCTTAAGAATTTCTTTATTTTTTCGAGGATAATGGAATGAACCATGAACGCAATTACTTCGGGATAAGCGGTAAGGGTTCATTTTGCGAAAACGGCATCGAGTTAAGATGCGATCGCTCTCTACGATCGAGCTAAAATTTACAATCCTGGGAAGGCGATCGCCAATATTTTACGGTTAAGCGATAAAAATACCGTAGACTCAGATAACCGAATATCTATATACTACTGTTAGTTTATCGAGAAAGAGTATTATATAACTAATGGCTCTATACTCTGTTGTTACTAGTAAAGTCAGTAAAAATACTAAGCAGATTTTTACCCGTAGGGCATTCTTGCCAGAACATCAAAGCCTTCTGTGGCAGATTGATTCAGGCTTTGTGCGAACTTTTACATATTTAGAGGATGGTACCACAGTCGCCTTAGGATTGTGGGGGCCAGATGACATTGTTGGCAGTAGCTTATCTCGGCTACAACCATATCAAATGGAGTGCTTGACTAAAGTAGAAGCAAGAATCTTACCCATAGAAGAATGGGAGCAACCAACACAGACTTTGTTAAATCACATTCAACAAGCTGAAGAGTTGATGGTGATTCGCAGCTACAAAAAGGTAGATACCATGTTACTCAAATTATTGGCATGGTTATCGACAAAATTTGGTTTACAAGTCGAAAAAGGACGTTTAATCGATATGCGTCTGACTCATGAAGACTTAGCAGAAATTTTAGGTTCCACTCGCGTCACCATCACGCGGATTTTGGGACAGTTTGAGCAGGAAGGCTTAATCGATCGCTTGTCCCTACATCGGATTGTGTTAAAAGAAGAAGATATTTGGTATTACGAAATATAAATTGTTGACCGTTGACTGTTGACCGTTGACCGTTGACTTATTGACAACTGACAACTGACAACTAACTACTAACTACTGACTAAAGGTAGAATATACCTAATTTTCGTAGCTTCAAACGAAGTATGACAATGCATTCTTCTCTTCAACGTGCTTTTGCTAATCGCTGTGTCCTGAAGGCAATCAGCGGTTTAAATAACTTTGATAGCGATCGCGTCGCTGCTACTATCAAAGCTGCCGATTTGGGCGGTGCTACTTTTGTTGATATCGCTGCCGATGCTGCTTTAGTAAAATTAGCAAAAAGTTTGACCAATCTGCCAATCTGTGTATCAGCAGTAGAGCCAGAAAAATTCGTGCAAGCTGTGGCGGCTGGTGCAGATTTAATTGAAATCGGTAATTTCGATTCTTTCTATGCCCAAGGACGGAGATTTGAGGCGGAGGAAGTTCTTGCCCTAACTCACCAAACTCGTGCTTTGTTGCCAGAAATCACTTTATCTGTGACTGTGCCTCACATTCTGACATTAGATAAACAAGTACAACTAGCAGAAGAACTAGTCAAAGCTGGTGCTGATATTATCCAAACTGAAGGTGGTACCAGCAGCAGCCCCACCCACCCCGGAACTTTGGGCTTAATTGAAAAAGCTGCTCCCACCTTGGCTGCAGCTTTTGAAATTTCTCGCGCAGTTTCCGTACCCGTATTGTGTGCTTCCGGTATTTCTAGCGTGACAGCACCACTAGCGATCGCATCTGGTGCAGCTGGTGTGGGTGTCGGTTCAGCTATTAACCAACTCAACAGCGAAGTAGCCATGATTGCTGCTGTTCGTAGCATTGTTGAAGCTTTAACATCTGCGAAAGTAGGGGCTAGAGGCTAGAGGCTAGGGGCTAGGGGCTAGGGAATGGGGATATATAATTATTCTCTGCTCCCTACCCCCTGTTGTCTTAATCAAATAATTTTTCAGTCAGCCCTAATTATTCTCACAATTACCGCTAGGTTAAGATACTTCTAACTCACCCACTACTAAAATTCTCAACTCTGTAACTCGCCTCAAAGCATCATCATTGGTTAAGAATGCTTCACAACCAGCGCTTAAAGCGGCAGCTATCTGCAAGGCATCAAGTAACTGGAGGTTATAACGCACCCGAATTCTTGCAGCTTCTTGGGCAATAGCACCATTAATCTCTACAAAAACTACTTCATCCTGCTGCAACACATCAACAAAAGCTTCCTCTAAATCCGCTAACCCCAGACGTATAGCTCCTACCAAACATTCCGATAAAGTTATCGCAGATGCTACGGCTGTAATGTTAGTTTCTAGCCGATCAAAAATTGGATCGACTAAATCTACAAATTGCGGGTTACGTTCGACAAAATAAATTACGGGTGCGGTATCCAGAAATAAGCGAGAAACTCCCGTTAAGGCATCACTAATCTGCATTATTCTTCTCGCTGCAATCCTTCTCGATGCTCATCTGCAAACTTTCGAGTCCGCGAAACCCATTCTTGAGCATCTTCACCTAATAACGGATAGGGAGCCATACTTTTCAAATCGCTCCACTTGCGTTTTGGTTGCACTTGGGTGATATGTTTTTTTACACGTTCTACCAAATGCCCCATCACTGTCAATTGCTCTTCTGGAGTTAGTTGCTCAATCTCACTTAAAATTTTCTCCAGTGACGGACTCATTCATTTAACTATGATTAACTGCTATTAATTTTAGCGTCTTTGGGCAGGACTCTCAGCAAAGATTGAAGCATCTAAAGTAGGGGCTAGGGGCTAGAAGTTAGGGAATAATATATTCTCCCCTGCTCCCTGCCCCCTGCTCCCTGCCTCTCTTACAAACAATCCTTCAGGGCGTAAATCACCTTGTCTTGCTGTTCCTGTGTCAATTCTGGGAACATGGGCAAAGATATGACTTCATGACAGGCTTGCTCGGCAACTGGTAAGGAACCTGGTTGATAACCGAGATTTTGATAAATTGGTTGCAAATGTAAGGGTAAGGGATAGTAAACCATTGAACTTACACCCTTTTCTTGCAATTGCTGGCGCACTGAGTCGCGATATTTGGCGCTAGCACCGTTTCTCTCTGCATTAGAAACGCGAATTGTATATTGATTCCAGACACCAGCGCCGCCGGCTAACTCTTGGGGGACAATGATACCAGGAACTTGATTTAGGAATTGATGATAATAAGCGGCGATCGCTTTTCTGCTTTCGTTCCAATTATCTAAATAACGCAGTTTAATCTCTAAAATCGCGGCTTGAATTGCATCTAAGCGGCTATTTACACCAATTTCTTCATGGATGTAGCGCACCTTACTGCCATGATCCCGCAATACCCGCAGTTTACTGGCGATTTCTGGGTCATTGGTAGTAATTGCACCGCCATCACCGCAGCCGCCCAAGTTTTTTGTCGGGTAAAAACTGAAACAGCCAACGTGACCAATACTACCGACTTTTTGATTGTTCCAGCTTGCGCCTGTGGCTTGGGCGCAGTCTTCAATCACAGCTAAATTGTGAGCTTGAGCGATCGCCATTAGCGCCGTCATATCTACAGGTTGCCCAAACAGATGAACCGGGATAATAGCTTTAGTCTGGGGCGTAATTGCCGCTTCTACCTGTTTTAAATCAATATTAAAAGTATCATCAATATCAACAAAAACTGGCTTGGCACCTACTGCGCTAATAACTTCAGCCGTTGCAATAAAAGTAAAAGTTGTTGTAATTACTTCATCACCTGCACCAATATTTAAAGCACGTAGCGAGAGAAACAGTGCATCAGTACCGGAATTACAAGCTATGCATTCACTTACATGATGATAAGCAGCAAATTGTTTTTCAAAACCTTCTACTAAAGGCCCGCCAATATAACGACCAGAAGCCAGAACTTCCAACACAGCCGCACTCACCTCTGCTTCCAGGGTCGCATATTGCTGTTTAATATCAAAAGCAGGAACAGGATTTACACTTTGGATCATGAGTTTTTATTGATCTGGAAATACAAAAGATGCACTTCTACGCTCAATTGTTGCTATTAATGGTCAATGGTCAATGGTCAATAGTCAATAGGCATTGGGCATTGGGCATTGGGCATTGGGCATTGGGCATTGGGCAGAGACGCGATGAACCCTTGTCCCCCTTGTCTCCCTTGTCCTCCTTGTCCCCCTTGTCTCCCTTGTCCCCCTTCCCTTGTCCCCCTGCCCCCCTGCCTACCTACCCCCGGAGTAATGAGCAATGCAAGATTTAATCAAGCTGGATTTAGCTGATTTGGCGATCGCAATTGGGTTAATGGCGATCGCGGTTGGTTTATCTGCTTGGGAAAAGTTAGGACTAGAATTTAATTTCGTTGTCGCTACTGGGAGAACTCTTCTCCAATTAGCCGTCCTGGGATATGTTTTAGACTTCATCTTTGCTGTAAACAATGTTTGGGCAGTTGTGGGGATTGTAGTAATTATGCTGACGATTACGGCGATTGTCTCACGAAACCGCATCAGCCAAAAACTGCCACGGTTATTACCTTGGGTGTGGGGGTCAATTTTTGTTAGTACAGCATTGACTGTGCTTTATAGCATTTTTTTGATTATTGAACCAGATAGATGGTACGAACCCCGATATATTATTCCCTTGGCTGGGGTAGTTTTAGGTAATGCGATGAATGCAGCTGCGATCGCCGGGGAACGTCTGGTGAATACTATCAACTTATCTCACATAGAAATAGAAACTCATTTAAGCTTAGGTGCAACACCAGAGCAAGCTATTAGCCAATATCGTCGGGAAGCCATTCGCGCTGGCGTACTTCCTACCTTAAATCAAATGACGCTCATCGGCATGGTTGCACTTCCAGGAATCACCACCGGACAGTTACTAGCTGGAGTCAATGCGCCCGATGCTGTTTCCTACGAAATTTTGCTGATGTTTATGGTTGCTTTTGCTAACTTATTGACGACAGTGTTAATTACGCGGGGATTGTCGCGCCAGTTCTTTAACTCTACCGCGCAGTTAATTAGGTGAAATTTATAATTATCACAATTTGAAAAAATAATGTAACAAATAGATAGGGGTATGACCAAAGAGGCGGAGGGGCAGGGGGCAGGGAGCAGGGGGAGCAGTCCCTTGTCTTGGAGCCGTAACTGGCTCCCATGCTCTGCGTGGGAGCGATGATCGGGAGCATCCCAAATGTGCAAAAACGCCCTCACCCTATAAGGGTGGGGCTAGAAATACGAAGCCTGCCTTCGCAGGCTATCAAACTTTTAGCCTGCGAAGGCAGGCT